>JAIELX010000005.1 GCA_019752635.1 Candidatus Obscuribacterales bacterium
ATGAAAGAGTTCGGCAAACTTTCAGCCAATGCCATGTCCAAGCCTGATTCCGGGCAAGAGCAAGGCTCGATGAAGTCGATCGGTCGTCAACTTATTGACGTGCAAGCCGTCGAAAACATCATCAAGGCTGGCGAAAAGCGCGAGAAAATCGGTTCCGGTCTCACGACCGCCCGTGTCATCAGCGCTGCTCGCGGTGAAGGCATCAAGACTTTGCTCAGCAAAATCGATACGTACGAAGGCGTTGTCGGCAGTCTAATCGTAGGACACGACGGTCTCGTCATCGCATCGACGTTGCAGGGTGGTATCGATAAAGACATGATGGGAGCACTTTGCTCCGCTCTTCACAGTCACCTTGATATTGCCGCGAAGAAGCTGGAAAAAGGTAAATTGCAGCAAGTCGTATTTCTGGGACAGTCGCCGAATAGCCCCGATACCAAGCTCACAGTTCTCACTGCTGTGGCTGTAGGTATCCTGGCTGTATTCGTCGACCAGTGCCAAATGGAACGCCTTGACGGTCTGCTTCAAGCAATCGAAACGACCGTCAAAGGTTAGTTCGAACCAAAGTACAAAGAAAAAATCCGGCTTCGAAGGAGCCGGATTTTTTTTTTAACTGCAACTCTGCTACACCGAAAAACTACAGCGTCTTGATTAGCTCAAGGAGCTTTGCGTTCTCAGGCATGCCCTCGTGGATATGTTTGATGATACCGTTCTTGTCAATAACGAACAGCATGCGGCTTGCCGTCGCACGTCCCTCTGTGACCGCACCATAGGCTCGACCTGCTTGCGCTTGATCGTCTACAAGGAGCTGTTGCTTGAGGTTGTATTTACTTGCGAACTTTTCGTGTGCGCTTGCATTGTCGCACGAGATTCCGAAAACCACAGTGTCCGCTGCCTCAAAGTGTTTGAGATCGTCGGAGAATGCACACATTTCTTTCGTGCAGCCTGGCGTATCATCTTTGGGATAGAAAGCCAGAATCACGTTCTTCTTTCCGCGAAATTCGCTCAGGCTTACAGTCCCTGACGGGTAGCAAGGAAGGGAAAATTGCGGTGCCTCTTGTCCGGGCTTAAGAGCTGCCGTGGTTTCACGCGGTGAAGTCATGAAAACCTCCAATTCGAACAGGGGAACGTGTCATTCTTGCACGAGCAGCGCCTCGCGTCATTAACTCCGGAAGAACCGCAGCCTGAGGCTATTTCGAAGGACCGGCCTCGTCCAGCTTGCTTGTCACTGTGGTTGTCGATGAGATTGCATCCGGTAAGACTATGGCTTCGGAAGGTCGACCGGCAGGAAAGATAACGTAGAGCGGCACGCCGGAGCGACCGAATTTTTGAAGTAATTTGGTAATTTCGGGATCCTGGCTCGTCCAATCGGCTTTCAGTGGTACCACATTTAGTGCTTTCATCTTTTCGATTACCGGTCTGGTGTTGATGAAAGTCGCTTCGTTTGCTTTGCAAGTCAGGCACCAGTCGGCAGTGAAATCGACAAATACGGTCTTGTTCTGTGCAATCTGTTTGTCTAGCTCCGCAACACTAAACGGTTTCCATTGGATGCCGTCTTCCGAATTTTGCCCTTCTGAAGATGCATGTTTTGCTATCGCAGGATTCGTCGATAGTATTGCCGGAAATGGCTTCAATAGAGCGAACCAGCCAGCAGCTACAATTGCCGCTGCGATGGACCAAACTGTAATCTTGCGCGTATCGGATGCTGTGAGATCCACATACCGACCGATCAACCAGGCGGCAAACGATAGCACTACCAGGAATGCCACCACTGCCATAGCCGCATCGATTCCTACTTGCTTGCCTAACACCCACACCAGCCAGACGACCGTGGCCAGCAATAAAAATCCCATGGATTCCTTGAAGGTTTCCATCCAGGTTCCTGGCTTCGGCAGGTACTTCATCCATTGTGGTTGTGCCGTGAGCAGGATATAGGGAGAAGACATTCCCAGACCGATGGTGAGGAAAACCGAGAGAATAACCCACCACGGTTGAGTGAAAGCAAAACCGAGGGCGGTGCCTAAGAAGGGCGCCGAACAGGGCGTCGACAGGGTCGTTGCTAGCACGCCCTTGAAGAATGTGCCGCCCAAACCTTCGCCACTGGCTAACTTGTCGATTTCGGATTGTCCGGCGCTCAATGAAAAATAGAACAAGCCGAACATTGCAAGACTGAACACCGTGACGATGCATGCCATGGCAAAAACGAAGACTGGATATTGGAATTGGAATCCCCAACCGACTTTCTGACCGGCGCTCTGAATGGCAACGACGATGCCGCCGAGTGTCAGAAACGAAGCGAGAACTCCGGCGGTGAAGACCATTCCATGTTGAAAAACTTTTTTCGGATCATCGCCTGCTTGCTGCATCAATCCAAATATCTTGATTGAGATGACAGGCAGCACGCACGGCATTAAATTCAAAATCATGCCGCCGATAAAAGCAAAGAGGAATACTCCGAGCATTCCTCCTTGAACTTCTACCCGGGAGCCTGAGCTGGCGCTTTTAAAATCTTGATCCAAAACGCTCTTTCCGGAGGAGCTTGTTGCCGCCCCCGGAGGTTTTGCGGCCCCATCGTCCGTGATTTCGGATGCGCTGCCGTTGAAGTTAACTTCTGCAAACTTGTCTGCGTTGATAACCGTTGCCTGCGGAGCGACAGTCATTGTCATTTCGACTTCTTTGTCGCCCGGTATGCAAACGTCCTGGCAAGTCAGCCACTTTACTTTCGCTTTAAATTTGAGGGTCTCGCCGGTTTTCAATGTTGCCGGCGGAGTGATGGTTGCTGCCATGACGGTTTTGTCGGAGTAACCATATGTGGTGATACCACTGTCGGAAAATTTGTGTGGACGTTGCCACATCAGCTCGGAAGCTGTGAAGCCTGTTGGAAGGGTCCACTGGACTCTTGTTGGCATCCCTGCTTCGCCGCTTTCCTTATAGTACGTATGCCAGCCCTTATCCATCGCCAATTCGATTCCAAGTCGAAAAGGCTTGCCTGCTACCACGTTTGAGGAGTCGGCAATGATTGACGGGTGGGCGTAGGGCGGCTTAAGAGCTTGTCCTTGGACCGGGGCTGATTCTTCTGCCCGGACCGTGTTATTGGCAGGTAGTATTCCTGCCAACACCCAGAAACCAATGATGCTGCTCAACAAAGAAATGAAAAGTCTTGCTCGGCGATTGCGCACAATTTTCGGCATGGGGCCCCCGTGAACCTGCTGCTGTACATTCTACCGATTTCGAGTGAGATTGGGAGAACTTCAACAATCGGGACCGGAGACCCCATTGCAACTTTTGGCTATCTGCCCGGACGGACGATCTCCGGACCGTTGCGCGGCTTAATCTTCACTGTGCCGTCTTTGTAGCGCGTTTCCGACGAGCCGTCGTGGTATTGCGTTGATTCCCGTAATCCGGACGTATCGTTTCGGCGTAACTGCGAAATCCCCTGTGGGAGAGCCTCTTTACTGTCGTTGCTCTGGCGGGTGGTTCACGATTCCGTTGTGAGCGGCAATTTCAGCATACACTTTCGCGCTCTTGCGCATTGTGCGTTCCAGTGTCGGGTAAGACACTCGTACCAGCCCAAAGCGAGCACGCAGCCCCTCCGCCCACTCAAAATTGTCCGTCAACGACCAGTGCAGGTAGCCTTTAACGTTGGCTCCACGAGTGATGGCTTTGTAGAGGCTGAGTAAATGTGATTTCAAATAGCGAACTCGTCCATGGTCTTCCAGCGACCAGTCTCCCTCAACCAGGTCGGCTTCGAAGATCCCGGCATGGCCGTTTTCGGTGATGTAGATCTCTCTGAGCGCTCCTTTGTGATCCGTTCTGTAGGGACGAAGCTCGTGCACAAGCAAATCGTACAATCCTTCAGGATAGGACTCCCAGCCTAGTCCCGACGTTTCGTTTTCGACCATGTTGCTTTTGGCACCAAAAAACTCCAGCGGCCACTTGCATTCGAATTCGCAAAACTGGCGAGTGTAATAGTTCACGCCAATGAAATCCAGAGTATCTTTCAAGCCAGGGATCTTGCATGTCAACTTGCGTACGCGGTGATCGATCAGCGATATGAGCGGGAATGTCAGTTCACCGGTGTGAAGGGCGCGCATGAAAGAGTGATTGAAAATGCCGTCTCTCATGTGGCAAACAAGCCGATCCATCGGATTGAACTTATTGCGCGGCGTAAACTTCATCCAATGGTGCGTAACGCTGACTTTGGCTTCGGGGCACACATCGTGGATGACTTTGTGTGCTCGTTGGTGACCTATCAGTAGGTTGCGGACGCATTCGAAGCCCTTTAGATAATTCATGTTGTAGCCGGGCGGCCACGTTCCGGCAATGTATCCTTGATACACGTAAGCTAACGGTTCGTTGATGGTCAGCCAGAAATCGACGTATTCGCCGAGTTCCTCCGCTATGAACTTGGCGAAGCGCTCAAACTCATCAAGCGTTCTTTCATTATTCCAACCGCCAATTTCGGCCAGCCAGTTCGGCAGGCAAAAGTGGAAGAGAGTCAGAAAAGTCTTGAATCCACGCTCTTTGAGCAGAATGAGCATCTCTTTGTAAACCAGGAGAGTCGGATCGTCTTTGCGATATTCATGACCTGGCTCCGGGCACATGGCGGGCCAATTGATGCTGATCCGAAAGCTGTTCATGTTTAGCTTTTGGGCGAGCTCAATGTCTTCCTGATAGCGCTTAAAGAATTCGCATGCCCGGTCTGCCGTGGAACGGTCAAGAATCTTGCCGTCCAAAGTTGTCCACATCGCCCAATCAGAAAGCCTGTTGGTGATCTCTCCGGGATGCCCTTCGACTTGAAAGTGGGAATTTGCTACTCCCCATAAAAATCCTTCCGGAAACGAGAACACGTCTCGCGGTTCAGGGGGAGCTGCCTCTGAGGCTATCTTTACTGATTCTTGAGAATTTTTTTGTTGTGGGATCATAGTTTAGATACGATGAGAAGCTGACTTTTCAAATGTTGTACTACGACATGAAAGCGCCTTTATTTAGGAAGGCAAGAGACGGCGGTAAAGCCGACTATAATGGTGGGCGCTGTCCTCTCGGAAACTAGTTAACGGGTCTTTGAACACAGAGTTCAGCACCTATTGCCATCTTACCTCTCATTGGTTGAATTTAACAACAAATGCCCTCGGAACCGGCACTCAAACAGGAACTGCTTATCACCTCAGACTCTTCCGGTTCTTCAGGGGCGGTGGAATCTTCGCTCAGCTCGAGAATAGAGGGCGATGCGGTCCAAAAGTTAAGGGACCAATTCTCCGGTCCGAGTCGCCTGCAGTCGGCATTTTCTCGCCATTCTGCTGCTTTGGCGATTGTTACGATAGTTTTGCTCAACGCTTGTTGCTTCGCAAAAAGCCTCCATGGTTACTTCTTTGCTGATGACTTTGTGCACGTCAGTTACCTTTTCGATGTGTTCAACGGTCATTTCGGACGCTTGTGGGAAAATTTTACGGGCAACTGGATGCAAGCCAGTGGAACGCAGTTCTATCGCCCTTTCATTACGTTGACCCTGGTGCTCGACTATTGGCTCGGCTCCGGAAGGGCGTCCTTCTTCCATCTGAGTAACGTAATCTATCAGACCGGCTGCAGTGTATTTCTCTTTCTGACCTGTCGCCGACTGCTCAGCCAGTACGAGCCGTTGAGGGCTACGGTAGCGGCTTTCCTTGCCGGCGCGCTTTTCTCTGTTTACCCTTTGCACTCCGAAGTTGTGAATTGGGTGATCGGCAGGGTTGACAGCGTCTGTTTGTGCTTCTTTCTCTGTTCAAGCTGGCTGTATCTGCGATACAGGCAGTCGGGAGGGGTACTCTCACTGGCTGGCTCCTTAATTGCGTTCGCCGTTTCACTCATGTCTAAAGAACCGGCGGCGATACTGCCACCGCTTCTGGTGCTGGTTGAACTGACTCGGACGCCGGAGCCGGACAAACCTGCATTAGGATGGTGGCAAACTTGTTTGCGTACTTTGCAGGCGACATTGCCTTATTGGCTGATGTTGGGCGGGTATCTGATTGTTCGCTGGATGGCGCTGGGTACAATGGTCGGGGGCTACTCGGGTTCAGTTGGCGAAGGCTTCAATCAGTCGATTATTGAGCGGCTTTTTCACCAGGGATCGTTGCAGCGTATCTTCTTTCCCTTCAACGCCGAGCTTTTTTCACCGGGTGATAAGCTGCGTAAGATTCTTCCACTAATTTACGCTTCGGCCATTGGCTGTTTTGTCGTGCGTTCCATTCTTAACCGTCGACTGGCAAGCGGTCTTAAGTATCCGCTCCTTGCCGCCGGTTGGTTCTTACTGTCCCTGCTGCCGGTACTGCAGGTCTTCAATATCACGGACACGCTGCAGTGCAGCAGGTTTGCCTATGCAGCCACGGCGCCGTTGTGCTTGCTCCTTGCCGTGCTGTTAGTTCCGTTACAAAGTGATCGCGTCGCTCCCGCACCGGTATCCTCCGCCATGTCCTGGATTCCCTGGCGGTCCGGGTTTTCGCTGTCCGGACTTTGGTGGGCGGTTTCGATATTGCTTTCGGTCTCAGTCTTTTCAATCTATATCGCTATGACCTTGCGAAATAATCTGCCCTGGTCACGTGCGGCCAACCAGGTGAAATCTTTCAGGAACCAGCTTGAAAGCCATTGCGCACTGTTGCCGAAGGGGCGCAAGCTGTTGCTGCTCAATGTGCCGGATCGCATCCAGG
Source organism: Candidatus Obscuribacterales bacterium (assembly GCA_019752635.1). Lineage (GTDB taxonomy): Bacteria > Cyanobacteriota > Vampirovibrionia > Obscuribacterales > Obscuribacteraceae > JAKFUT01. The sequence continues at coordinate 6,681 of JAIELX010000005.1, forward strand.
GCGCTCACATGATCTACAATGGCGCTATGCTCGCTGTACTTGCGTCGCCACCACTGACGAAGCCTTGTGTCAATGATAAGGTTTTGAGCTTCGAGCCGATAAACTATGGTGATTCCAATCTTGTAGACCCCTGGCGGGTTCGTGCGGAGCTCTCGAGGTCCGACGCCTTGTATTGGTGGGATATGTCGAGTCTCAAGATGGTCCGGCTGCCTTTGAGCAAGCAGGACATTTCTCCGACAAATTTGTCGTTCAACCTTCAAGATACTACTGGTAGTGATTCTTCGGTAACAACCAGATTCCTCTCCCCCCGGCTTGATCTGCCCGCTCTTGGCTGTGATTTTGTCGAGTGCAGCGTCAGTGTGCCGCGCCTGCCCGCTGGCTGCGTGGCGTACCTGCAGCTCTTCTGGACTGGAGACGTCACTGCAGGGTTCAAGGCTGCCAACTCTGTGGCTCTATCGCTCAATTGCGACGGCGCGTCGCATACTTATCGGTTTCCGGTTTCGCAGTACAAAACCTGGCTGAAAGAGAGAACGATTTCGCGCGTCTGCGTTGAGCTGAACGGTCGTTCTGTAAACGGAGAGCCGCAGCGACTTGATTCAGCGAAATTGACTACAATATCCTTCAGGGGCGGGAGCGCTCTTGTTCCTCGCTTGCAGCGGTCGAAGGAGAGCGTCCGGGGGAACGACGGTGTGCAGCAGCTCAGCGGAACGGCCTGCGAATTTCAGTTTGATTGTTCGTCACTTCCGGGCGTCGCTACTGCTCGGTTGGAACTATCGAGACCAAACTGCTGGTTCGAGCACTATTCAGGCAATCTACAAGACCTGGAGCTCTCGAAGCATTCACTACGGACTATCGACTTTGAGCGGGCATCGGGCAACTTTGAGCTGCGCCCTTCCGATTTTCCGCAATCAGGCTTTTATCAGATACGAGTTGCCGGACTGGACAATAGGGGCGCTGTCGTTGGTTACACCTCGACGCCGATAAATCTGCAAGTGTCTCGATAATTACACCCGCGCCGCATTTTGTCGGAATCTCGATTCCCGGGGACTCCTCGGGGGAATATGGTTCTGGGGATCGCGGGAAATGCAAGCGCAAAAGAATACTCCCGAAGAAGTTTACCTCAGTCTGACCCGCGAACTCGGGTTGGACGGTCGTTACGCGATCCTCTCCCGTATCGGCTCCGGGGGAATGGGCCAAGTTTTTCTTGCCGAAGATCGTGTACTTGACCGCAAAGTGGCCCTCAAGGTCCTTTCCTGGCATATTGGACTTACTGAGGAGTCTAAGAGCCGCTTCTTGCGTGAAGCAAAGGCGCTTTCCACCCTCAAGCATCCGCACATTGTGCGCCTGCACTCTTTCGGCTTAGGCAACGGAACGCCCTATCAGATCATGGACTATCTTGTCGGGCAGAGCCTGGCGTCGAGACTAAAGGGCGGTGGAGCCCTTTCAAGAGACGAGTTTCGGGCTGTGTTCCTTCAGATCGCCAGTGCAATGGAGCATGCCTGCGATCAAGGACTGGTGCACCGCGACATCAAACCTGGCAACATTTTTTTATGTAGCCAGCCTGATGATTCAACTCACGCCGTGTTATTGGACTTTGGTATCGTGCGTAGTGTTGAGGGCGACTTCGAAAATAATACCGTCACTGCCACCGCGGCGGCGCTGGGAAGCCCGCTGTACATGAGTCCGGAGCAGTGTCGGGGTGCAATGGTGGACAAGCGCGCCGACATCTATTCGCTTGGGTGCGTGATGTTTGAATGCTTGACCGGTTCGACTCCATTCTCGGGTTCAAGTGCCGTGGCAACTATGTTCAAGCAGATGAATGAGAAGCCACCGCTGCTGAACGCCTATGCCGGTGGAAGACCTGTGCAGTCCGACCTGGCGTCTTTGGTCATGCAATGTTTGGAAAAGGACCCGGCTTCCAGACCCGGTACTTTTGGCGAACTTATTGAGCGTATTGCCGACGACGACGCGCCTCATAACGTCAAGTATCGGCCTGTGAAAGTTGGGCTTAGACAAAGGCGATTGGTCGTTTCTGCGGTCGTGGTCGTTGCGGTGGTACTTCCTGTGGTGGCATCGTTCGTGCCGGCACCCGAACGGGGGGAGCCACCGCTGCCTGTAGGGACCTCCGATGGCGATTCGCGGCAGCAAACATTGAGGGCGCACCAAGAGATAGATCGATTGTGCCGACGGTTCCCTAATGAACCGAAGGAAACGCGCCAGCGATTGGCTTTTCGAATCTGTCAGCAAGCAAAGACTTTAGCGAAGTATTACATCGACCACCTGAAGGATTTGGATGGCGCTGAAAGGCTCTATTCGCAGGCAATGCCATATGCCCGAGAGCAAGATTCATTGCATCAGGCCGTTGCCGAGCTTTACCTATTGCTCTCGGAGCTGTCCGCCAATCGCGCAAGAGGAGCCGCCGGAGACCTAAGGGCTTTTGCATACGAAAGATCGCGCAAGCTGGCCAATCAGGCCGTGGCTGAAGCAATTTTGAGCGACAGTTATAAGATGCGGATCCAATCGCGGATACAACGCACCGAACTATTGCTGGAAACCAATAGAATCGAAGAATCGCAGCAGAGCTTTCTCGACCTGATGCGAGCATGGTCCGAAGTGACTGCGCCGGATGCTCAGGAAAAGACTTCTCGCCGTATGGGCGAATTTTTTGATAAGTACTACATTCTCGCAACGAAGTATCTTGATCCTGCTCCAGCAGAGCAGGGGGTGATCGCGAAAGTCTTGATAGATGTCTGTGATGAACTTGAACGACGCGATTTTACGGAAGGCTTCGACGATCGCGTGTCCTGCGCCTTGAAGTGGCTGGACAGGGCGGAACACTCCGGAGCAAAGGTTGAGGAGCGGTATAAGCAGCGATTGAAAGCTCTGCAAAACAGGAGGAGTCGCTCCTGAGTTTCTTTAATGTTGATACTGTGGTTGACGAGCATTATCGCCTTCTTGAGCATATTGGCGATGGTGGTTGCGGTAGCGTTTATAAAGCTACGGAGTTGGGACTGGAGCGCGTCGTTGCTATCAAAATTTTGCACGCGAATCACTTGATCGACGAAGAGTCACGTATGCGGTTCATGCGAGAGGGCAAAATACTTTCACGTTTGGTGCATCCTAATCTTCCAATATTCTACAGATTCGGGATCTGGCAAAATACATGGCATTACATTGCGCTTGAATTTTTGGCCGGCCGCTCCATGCGCGAGCTGATGAACGAATCCAAACAGTTACCCCCGAATCAGGCTCTCACTCTGGGGGTGCAGATTGCGCGAGCGATGGAAGTGGCTCACGCAAACGATGTAATCCATCGCGATCTCAAGCCGGACAATGTCATGCTGGTAGAGCGAGAGGAGGCAGTCGATGTTGTGAAGGTCGTTGACTTTGGACTGGCCAAAATATCTACACAGTCAACTACGGGACAGAATCTCACTCGCACTGGCGAGCTGGTGGGCAGTGTTTTCTATATGAGCCCCGAGCAGTGTCGAGGCTTGCCTGCCGATCGCCGCGCCGATATCTACGCCCTTGGCTGCACGATGTATGAGGCACTGGCCGGTGTGCCGCCTCTGGATGCGGATAACCCCATCGGTTTGATGCATAAGCACGTGTGCGAGTATCCACCGCTTTTATCCGAGCGTCTGACTGAGGCTCCTCCGCTAGTGGTTGCGGCGATCGACTCTGTTCTCTTCAAGGCAATGTCCAAAGATCCCGCTGATCGGTACGACAGCATGGAAGCCTTTGCCGACGACATGGAGAAAATTCTTGCCGGCCGGACCGCGGAGATAGTGGCCGGACCGGCGATTTTGCTCAATGCCGCTGCTCCTGGCGTCGACTCTCGCCGGCGGGCGGTGTTTATTCTTGCAGTGCTTGGAATGATCTTTGTTGGTGCAGCATGCTTCTTTTCCTTGAGGCCGCCTCCACCTGCGCTCCCGATTGACAGTGCACCGGCGAAAGCTTTGGCGCAGGAACAGCAGTTTCTTGCGGACATCGGCCGCTTGCACAAGCGACTAACTACGAGTTCTTCGAGCGAGCGATCAGGTTTGGCACAGTTGGAATTCAACAAGTTAAACGGTCTTGCAGACTTCTACCGGCAGCAGAATCGATTGGATGATGCGGAGACAACGCTAAAGAGTGAATTGCTCCTTACTCCTCACCTGCTCGAGCGCGAGACTAGCGAGGTCCGCATCTACAGCCGGCTGGGGGAAGTCTATAGCCAAAAGATTCGCATGATCACGGACCCGGCGGAACGCAGCAAGTGTGTGAAAACAACGGGTGAGTTTTTCAGTAAGACAAGACTCAAGATTCGTCGGGCTGGGCATCCTGAAAGTTTTTGCGGATTTTTGCTCCAATATGCCATGTTCTTGACGATTGCGGGTGACTTAGAAACGTTGAACGATGTTTTTACCGAAGCTCTCGGTGCAGCCAAGCAACAACAGTCGGTTCTGGGGAGTAGAGGCGAAAGTTTCAGTCAGTTTGCCTCCGAGCTGGAAGCGAAGGCCAGACCTGCCAATAGACACGAGGCTCTCATGCTCTGCGACATCTTCCTCGATATCTGCGACCACCAGATCAACAGCTTTGATCGGGAGTTTAATTGGTCCGGTCCAACTTTCCGGGCCAAGCGAGCCTTACTCCCGCTCGGCGCGGCTGAGCGAATGCTTATGCTGGCGTTCCCTGAAAAACCTTCCGACCGGAGTCTGAAAGACGCCTACCGGCAGAGGAAGGAAAGGCTGGACAAGTTTCGCCAAATGACAACGCCAACATAAAATCAAACTGCTTGACTCGGCATTGCCTTCTATTTGCTTTAAATGAGTACCCTTTGTGGTTAAATTGCGTTTTGTCAGTCTTGGCTAAGACCGAGCCGTTCGTTTGCTCGTGATGAACCGAGAGAGCGCCAATGCAACCGCTAGCAACGACCTGAAGCGACGGAAAATATGCCAACGAACGTCACCGATGAACCGCTCTGTGAGTCCGAGCTGGATACCTCCGGACTCGGAGGGCATCCCGCCGGTCTCACCACTTTGTTTTTCACTGAGTTGTGGGAACGATTTAGCTACTACGGAATGAGAGCAATACTAATGCTCTACATGGTGGCGCCGAAGGCCGAAGGTGGTCTCGGGTTTGACATTAAGTATGCTGCCACTATATACGGTGCTTACACAATGCTTGTCTACATGGCTTCGATTCCCGGCGGCATCGTAGCTGACAGGATCCTGGGCGGCAGGCTTGCTGTTCTGGTCGGCGGCATTATCATAGCGCTCGGCCACTTTACGTTGGTCTTTCCGGCGCTGCCGTTTTTCTTCGGTGGGCTTGGGTTAATAGTTCTGGGCACAGGCTTGTTGAAGCCGAACATCAGCAGCATGTTGGGCAGTCTCTATGCAGCGAATGACCATCGCCGTGATGCCGGTTTCTCAATCTTCTACATGGGTATCAATATCGGCGCTGCATTGTCGCCGTTGGTGTGCGGCTACCTGGCGCAAGGCGTAGATTTCAAAGCATGGCTGGGATCTGTAGGGCTGGAACCAACCAGCAGTTGGCATTGGGGCTTCGGTGCTGCGGGCGTCGGGATGTCGCTTGGTCTGGCACATTACTTGTTCCAGATAAAACGACTCGGTAACGCCGGTATGAGACCTGAGAAAAAATTGCCGGAAGCGACAGCCGCAGTTAAAGAAAAGGCGCCACCACTTACGGTGGCGGAGTGGAAGCGCCTTGGCGCGGTCGGGATACTATTTGTCTTTACTATGCTTTTCTGGGCTATCTATGAGCAAGGGGGTTCCAGCCTTAGTTTGTTTGCTGATAAGCTCACTGACTGCACTTTGTTCGGAAAGGAGTTTCCTTCAAGTTGGTTCCAATCTTTGCAAGCAATCTTCGTAATTGTTCTTGCGCCTGCTTTTTCGTGGCTCTGGATCCGGTTGGGCGAGCGCGAGCCGTCTAGCCCCGCCAAATTCGCCTATGGGTTGTTGTTCCTTGGCGCCGGTATTGCATTAATGGTGCCGGCGTCGTTGGCCGCGGCGGGGGGAAAAGTCAGCCCTCTCTGGCTCACCGCCTGTTATTTTCTACAAGTTACCGGTGAGTTGTGTCTCAGCCCGGTCGGGCTAAGCACCGTGACAAAACTGGCTCCGCTACGCATGGTCGGGATGATTATGGGAATCTGGTTCCTGGCTGCGTCCCTGGGCAACATGCTGGCAGGCTATCTTGGCGGCTTCTTCGACGAAGCCAACCTGAGCTCTCTGTCCACTTTGTACGGCGGAATGGGTGCCGCCGCTGTAATTGCGACGGTGATCCTGGTTTGCCTTACACCAACAGTGCGAAAGCTGATGGGCGGCATCCACTAGGATAAGGGACGCAAAAGCGAAGCCACGCTTCCCGTCGGCAATCATACCCACACACTACGAATGATTGCTGTGTTCCGCGTGGCACACTAGTATCTACACCGCGCCCGAAACTTCTGGACAGATTCCGGGTATTGATTTTAGTCACAACTTTGCCAGGCTTGTGCTTGATAATGGACGTGGATGTCCGCACGGGGAGAGGTGGCTTTGTTCACCAGTATTCGTCTTACTACCCTTTTTGTTCTCGTTCTTACAAGTTCCGTTTGGCTGACTGCTTGCGGTGGTTCTTCCCTTTGGAGTCGAACGTATGCGCAAGGCCTGGAGCAGTTGCAAATGAAGCACTACGCGGAGGCCGAGAATCTGCTGAAGATAGCTTTGAAGCAAAGTGAGCACGTGTCGCCGCAGGATAGGGTTATGACTCTTCGGAGTCTCGGACTGGTTTATGCGGGACAGAAGCAGTACGACCGAGCTGCGGAGCAGCTGAGCCGGGCCTGCGAAACCCTGGTGCAAATCGACGGACCGAAGTCGCTGGCGCTGGCAGAAACTTACGAGGACCTGGGGGCGGTGCAGACGAAAGGGGGGGCGCCGGCCAAAGCGCTTGCCACATTTCAGAAAGCGTTGGACGTTCATGAGCTGCGCGGAACCTTGGATTCTGAGATTCCCGGCGTTCTTGTCTCTGCTGCGCGAGCTGCGCGTGGCAGCCATAACCTGCCCCTTGCTCAAAAGTTTTTCGCCAGAGTGATGAACGTAGTCAAAAATCAGTCACCGGAGGGGCGACAGAGATTCACCACGGCAATGAAAGAGTATCGCGACCTCCTGAAGCAAGATGTTAAGTCAAACAAGGATGATCTCAAAGTTGTCGACGAGATTCTCAAAGCCCGCAATGCTGCGGCTGCCAGGGGTACACAATGCGAAAGCTAAGCGACAATAGTGCTGTGCGTCAGCAAGTTATGGACGCGATCATGCAGTGCGATGATAGCGTTAGTGTTGCCAACGTTGTATCGATCACGGGCTTACCGACGCTGGAAGCTACTCTGATTCTGAACCGGCTTGCCTGGGAAAAGGGCGGTCATTTAAGGGTAACCGAGAATGGCGGCATTCTCTATCATTTTGACGCCGCCTGCAGCGACAAGACTGCTCTGGGGCGCTTCGCCGAGACCTGTCACCGTGTTTGCACTGTTCTGACCGGAATGGTGATGCACCTCTTTCGCCTGTCCTTCGGCCTGATGCTGGTTCTTTCCTTGACGATTACACAGATAATAACCTCAGGAGGTCTGGCGGTTCTTGGTGCAATGACGGGAGTGAGCGGTTCATCTGCTTCCAGTCGTTTCAATCTTCTGGCGTTGTTGCGAGGTCTTGTCAGTTCCTACGGGTCGAAATCGAAAAGACTGAAAGCCGTAACGGGATTTGAGTTGTTTCTGGAGTCTTGTTTTTTCTTCGTTTTTGGTCCGGGAGATCCTAATACCGCTGTCGATGAACTGAACTGGAAGTTTCTCGCTCACAAAATTGCTTCGTGCCAGGGCATTGTCGGCGAGGATGAGCTTGCTCCATTTTTGATGAATCGGGGTGGGCGGAAAAGGGCCAACGAAATTCTGGAGATAGTGGTTCACTTCGACGGCATTCCCGAATGCTCCGATCAGGGGCAAATCATTTTTCGTTTTCCGTCATTGCAGGGCACGGCTGATTCATTCAAAGGTGAAGCGCCGCTTGGTCTGGAAGAAGCACTCTGGCAGTTCTCCGGGCTCGGAGTCACTCGTACGTTACCCGTGGCTGGAATGGTCTACGGCAATTTCGCCTTAATAAGCGGTTTGAATTATCTGCTGCAGTTCTTGCCATGGTTCGGCTCACTGCCTGTCATTTTGGTGACGGCTTCGGCGTTCTGGTTCTACGCCGGGGTGATAGCAATGTTTCCGCCTTGCAGGTTCTTTCTCAATTTTGCGCGCAATCGACCGGTCAAAGCGCGCAACGCCTCGCGGATGGCTGCTGCCCGTTTGCTGATGGAGCCGGATGCCGCTATGGCTGCTCGGTTGAACGAACTCAAGGAACTGCGCCGAAATGCGCCATCGAGTTCTGTGCGAGTCATTTACGACACGAACAAGAGTTACCTGGAGCAGTCCGACCGCAGTTGGAACCCGGAGCGTGGCTTCGCTGTGTAAGGGGCAAAATTCTCTTCAATCGGCGAGCTGTTAGCGAATCAATGCCTGCTGCAATTTCGATTCGGTACGTCCCGGAAGGGGTTACCGATCCCGCTTCACAATGTCGGGTCGAGTGCGCCGTCGATGTGACGGCCGGCGGGGCGGGAGGCCCCCTAGCGGGTATATTACGCGCGGGCCGTGTTGGGATATGAACGTGCGCTTAACGATTGGGGTTAAAGGAATTCTGCTGGTAGCTGTTCCGCTTGTGTTCGAGCTGCTCTTTGTCGGTCTGTTGTCCTATCTCTTGCATCAATCGGAGGCTGAGACTCAACGACAGCTGCGCTCGAAAACCATTGTGGCACAAGCTAATATGCTGATGCGGCGCGCCGCCAGCGTCACCATGTCCGCCGGGGCATACACATTCACCCGCGACCCTGCGTTCAGTGACGAGTACGAGAAGATTTTAGTGCAGATAGACTTAGACATCGACGAAATGTCGAAGTTTGCAACTCCTCAGCAGCGCAAGCATCTTAAGCAGATGAAAGTAATCATGGATGCCCTTGAACGCAGGTTGCAGGCTTACAAGGAAGCGATTCGGAATTCCGACGCTAATGACCTCTTTGCCGTGCTGGGTAACACCAAAGGGCTACAAGTATCCCGCCAGCTGATTGGTCGCCTCGGTATTGAGATGGACGAATTTCTCAAATATGAAAAGCTCATAGAGCGCGAAAGCCCTGAAACACTGGCGGCGAACAAAAGAAACATACAACTGGCTTTGTGGGGAGGTGTCGCCGTAAGTATTTTGGTTGCCGTGTCATTGGCTCGTTTTTTCAGCAGCTCGATATCCTCGCGGGTTAATCAAATGACCGATAACACCATGAGGTTGGCGCGCGGCGAATCGCTAGCTCCGCCGATGAAAGGCAATGATGAGCTGAGTCATTTGGACACGGTTTTCCATCAGGTCGTAGCGCATCTTAATGAAGTGAGCCAGGCAAAACAGGAATTGGTAGCTGTTGTGAGTCATGAATTGAGGACGCCGCTTACCTCATTCAGTGGCTTGCTTTCACTGCTGCAAGCCGGTGCGCTAGGTACTTTGACCGAGCGAGGCGCATCGCGGATTGCGGGCGCCGAGGCGGACTTGCTTCGTGTCATCAGGCTCATCAATGACTTGCTGGATGTGGAAAAGCTGGAAGCCGGCAAGTTGGAAATGTATATTCGCGAGATTCCTGTCTATAAGGTATTAGAGCGAGCGTTGCTCTCCGTTCAAGGAATTTCGGAGCTTCGAAAAATCAACATTGAAATTGAGAAGTCGGACGAACACGTTTATGCTGATGAAGATCGATTGGTGCAAGTTCTGGTCAATTTCCTTTCAAACGCTATCAAGTATTCTAATGATGAAGGTACCATTCGCGTTTCAGTTCACGAATCGGCTGAGCAAGTGGAAGTGCGAGTCTCAGATAATGGACGCGGAATTCCGCCGGAGTATCAGAAGAGCGTGTTTGAGCGTTATACTCAGGTGGAAAGAGAGGACTCCACCGTGAAAGGTGGCACCGGTCTCGGTTTGCATGTGTGCAAGAAAATTGTCGAGCAACTGGGTGGTTCAATCGGGGTTGATAGCCAAGTAGGAAAAGGAAGCACGTTCTGGTTCCGTATTCGAAGGGCTGTTCCGGCAACGACATAAGTGGTGGTTGGGTGAGGGGCGATGACAAGAATTCTGCTGGTGGAAGATGATGACAACTTGCGGGTCACTGTTGACGAGTGGCTCACATTTGAAGAATTCACTGTAGAGTCTGCGGCTAACGGCTTGGACGGATACGAACTTTTTCTCAAGAGTCCGTTCGACTTAATCATTCTCGATTGTGAAATGCCGGGATTGGATGGCATTGATCTTTGTCAGCGCATTCGAGCGCGTAAGGCCGAGGTTCCCGTTATCTTCCTTACGGGAAAGAGTGATCTGGCCGACAAGGAACTTGGATTTGGTGCTGGTGCAAATGACTATTTGACCAAGCCATTTCATATGAAAGAGTTATCCCTGCGGGTGAAAGCGCTGCTCAGAAAGCCGGCTGTGGTTGAGCCTTCAGTTCTCAAAGTCGGGCGTCTTGTATTGAATCCTGCAACCCATCAAGCCACCTGCGATGGTGCGGCCTTACATTTGACAAAGATTGAATTCGGGTTATTGGAAGAATTGATGCGCAACCCTGGCAAGTTGTACACATCTGCCAGCCTGCTTGAAAAGTTTTGGGTGAATGCTGCAGAGCGCTCCCCCGAAAGCTTGCGAACTTGCCTGAAAAAGCTTCGCGAAAAAATCGACGTTGAGGGGCAACCGTCGTTGATCAAGAATATTCACGGAGTTGGCTACAAGTTGGAAGCTTCCGATTAACGTGGCACCGAATCTCTTATTTCTCGTTCTGTAAGTCCGAGTCGGCCGGTGATCGGTTAGGCGCTACAGCCGGTCTTGCCCAGCTGGAGGTTTCAAAATCGAAGAGAGAAACTCAAGATATTTGGGATTCTCACTTTCGAAAATTTCCGTGCCACCACTTATATATGCGCGAGCGAGTTCGTCGCCTGCTCTGGCCATGTCGCCAAGCTCGAATTCGCACTGTCCCAGTCGCAAGTGAGAGAAGGGGTTTCCGAGGGCTCCAGGCAAATTCATGCCGGTGCTGAGGTTATCTCGACCAGCTTCAAAGTCTTCATTCAAATAGTTTATGTCGCCAATCAGCGTGATGATCCATGTTGCCGTGAGGTGCTCATCTTTCGGTTCATGGACCAGGTCAAATGCCGTCCAGAGCTTTTCCAATGCAGGTGGATAGTTTCCCTTCGCACTGAGTCTATTTGCCTCAATGCACAATTTTCTGATGCGATTAGAGAGCGCTTCAGGAAACTCTTCCAGGGCAAGGTCCAGTCTTATTGAGGCATCGTTCCATTTCGATTTCTGTGCACGGGCGAGTTCCGAGCGATTGGACAGCAGAAACTCCAGATATTTTGGATCATCATTTTCGAATAATATCGTTCCCGCTGCTATGCAGGCGATGGATAGCTCTTCCGTCGCTTGTTCATGATCGCCACACTCATAAAAGCATTGCCCGAGGCGAAGCAGGAGAAACGGTGCGTCACTCTGGTCCGCTAGCTCCAGTGCTCTGGAAAGATCCTTTATTGCTTCCTGAAAATGGCCGAGATGGAATTTAGCATTTCCCAATGAAGTTAAAATGCTGGAGGCTGCCGTGCATTCTTCTTCCGGTTCGGGCAACAAGTCCCATGCTGCTTTATAGGTCTCCAGCGCTTTCTCGAATCGATCATTCTCGAGGTGGTCATCACCGATAAGACTCAGTTGACGAACCTTGTAGTCGAGCGCCTGTTCCTCGGTTGCGGACGTGACGTCGACAACCAGGATCACTCCTTTATTCTCAGCCAGAGATTGTTTGCTGAACGCAGAAAGTTGCGAGAGCATGTTCACAAGCGCCTTTGAGTTCCAGCTTTCGAACTCGGGTAGGGGCATTTCCGTGCACTGTTTCGCAAGTTCGATCAAGTCTGGCTTGGTCAGCTTGTCCATTAACTGCAGAAGGTCCGGCGGTACCAGAAACAGCCAGGGACCGTCCTGCGCGTTTGCTGTTAATCGTTGTTCTGCGATGAAGTCGGGATCGTATGCTCGATCCGCAAGAAAAGTGTACAACCACGAAAGCATGGCATCGTCTACATTGCGCAATTCCAGAAGTTTGTATTTGCCGGACAACGCTGCCGGCGGGGTGCTGCTAATTTCCTTTGCTTCATCACTGTTGGCGATGATGAAAGTGGTGGAGACAAACGTTTTGTGATTACTCTTCAGCATGGACATTCTCTTCTCTGTATTTGAAGCGCTGCTCTCGCTCGTTTATGTGGACGGGATCTTCGGCTGCGTTGACACGTAGGATGCCTACACATTTTACGTCCTTTGCGCCGATCTGATGCTATCCTCTTGTCTTTGACATGCACCCGGGGGACAGATTCCATATGGTCGGCAAAGCGCTCTTGTTAATTGATATTCAGAACGACTACTTTGAGACAGGACTCTGGCCATTGTTCGAGATGTCCCGAGTCGCTGACAACGCGGCGAAAGTATTACATGCCGCCCGACAAGAAGGCACTATGGTAGTACATATTCGCCACGAATTTCCTACCGCCGACGCGCCGTTCTTTCGTCCGGGCTCTGCCGGCGCCCGGATTCACTCGACAGTCGCGCCTCTCGCGAATGAACAGGTAATCGTAAAGAACCAAATTAATTCGTTTCGGGAAACGGAGCTGAAGCAAGTACTGGACGAAAGGAAGATTGGCGAGCTAGTAGTTTGCGGGGCTATGAGCAACGTCTGCGTCGATGCGGCTGTCCGCGCTGCTGCTGACTTCGGATACAAGGTTACTGTTGTTGAAGACGCCTGCGCGGCTAAAGACGCTGAGCTCAATGGACTAAAAGTTGATGCACCTTCAGTCCACGCAGCGTTCATGTCCGCATTGAGTTTCGGATACGCTCAAGTGACAACCATTCGGGAGCTTTTGAGCGTGAAGACGCTGGCTTAGGGTTTATTATCAAATCTCATTTGCGCATTGTTTCCGAGTCTCAAGATGGTACTATCCGCGCTACCACGCTAAGATTGCAGAACTTCTGCAGCAGCCGTGTGCCCGTCAACTGAACGTTTTGTTCAGTTGACGAGCAGTTTCGCTGAGGGCTCTTGTGGAGCTATACTGCCGGGGGCGGAACTACCCGGTCGACTATAGTGCCCGTTTTTGAGTTGTAGAGTTCCACTTGATACTTTGGCGAGGGCATGGTGATGGCCTCACGGAGCCTACGTTTCTGCCGATCCGGATCGGCATCGAGTGCGATCGCTTCGCGATATTTTCGGCCCTCGGTTTTCGAGTCTATATCGTATGAGAGAACTTTGCGACTTTGGCTGTCTTTCGCTTCATCGTAGGCTGAACTTTGGAGTCTCAGCGGCGAATCTGCGGACTGGAGTGCTTTGTTGACCTTGTGAATCAGATAATTCAGTCGACCATCGCAGACCTGCTCCCATCCAGGATTCAGCAGCTTTTGGTCGAGCTCTTTTACGGTTTGGGTGCGCAAAATTGTTTCCGCTAGTTTGCTCGCGTCATGGTCCAGTTTCTCTCTGACACTTTTGTCATAGGGGGCGAACATAGGTTCCTGACTAGTTTCGTTGTCGCTCTGCTCCTTTGTGACAAAAGGGCTTCTTCCCCGAGCGGTATTGTTATCCAATCCCTTGTTCAGTCGCTCGGAGATGTTGTTCAGGGGCGATTCAGTTGGTTTGTAGTGTGAGTCCATAGCGGCGGCTCCTGCATGTATTCATGCGCGCAGAGTGTCGTATCTGCGGTCTCCCACCGGAACTGAATATATTCCGCAGATTCCATTTTTGGACACATCCGAATCGCTGATGGCATTAACTGTGCCGATTGGTTTTGACCCAGTCCGCATACTTCTCAATTTCTTTAAATGCCAGCCACCATCCACCTATCTGACATGGCAGCGCCACCAGGTTTAACGGTGCATTGAGCCAGCACATCATCATCGCCGGGAGAAGCAGACCCCCGGATACGATAACCGAGGAAAGAAATGGGCTCGGCGACACCGATGCGATGTTTACTGGTTTGACTGATGAGTTTATCTCACCAAAGAATTTGAGATATGCGACCGCGCTAACTAGCAATGGCACCATAGTTCCAACAATAATCAAAGCGACCGTGCCGAGCGATAGTGCTATATCTGCCAGAGGCGGAAGACCCGCTATAATCCCATCGCTACGCAGCCCCCTTAAGACCTTCGTGCCGAGAAAGATAGTGATGAGTACCCAGGGACCGATGCCGAAACCCAACCAACTAGCGTAGCGCTCGGGGAATGCAAACTTTCCGCCCATTTGAAGATTCAATGTTTTTGTGAGAGTTGTAACGTGTTTTCTCCAGCGCAACTGCAAAGGCAGAAGCATTGCAAACGGCAGCATCACCAGGAGCGGGCTGTAGCGAACTAGCTGGCTCGGAGAATCGTCTGTTCCCACAACGAAAGCGAACAGCAAATACAAGACCACCGGAAGGTAGCAGCAAATAATCGTGTTAGTGAATGCGTTCTTTTCGAAAACTGGCAGCATTGCCGGACCTTCATGGTTCGCGTTGTCGGATGTGGACCAGACCGGATTGGAAGTCGGCGAGGAACTCGCCTTTGAGTCCAACACCGGGCTCGTGTCAGCCAAACAATTTGTTGCGGAGGGCGGATTTGCGCTGGTCTCTGTGTGGGATTCGTCCACTTTAATGACAATCTTTTCCGCGACCTCCTCGCTATCGGACTCGTGATCGATTAGCGTCGCTTTCTTCAGCGTCTCATGTTTTTCCGGGGACGTCATTTAAGTCGACTCGTTTGAAGGGCCTGTTCCACCTATATACCCCATGTACGGCGCTCAATTCTGCAACTCAGTATGGTTCTTTCGCCACAGCATAGACGTAATGGCGAAACATTTCCTTGAACTCGTCATCATTTATAATTCGTGCCCCGCACGCGCAAGTAACAGAAGTTGCAGATCTCGGATGCAGTCCGCACTGAGTTGTGCAGGGGAACTGGTCGCACATACGTCCTTCTCAGCTCGATAAGCATTCCTTGATCTGAGCGGCAGCGGACACAATCCGGCGTGGCTCCATTCGGTCCCTGTGCAGCTACGGATAATCCGCAAAGTAAACAAGGGCAGTCCCATTTCACGGTCCGTTCCGCTAATATCGATTATGCTCTCGCCATCCGTTACTATGCATGTTTCTGTTTTTCGAAAGGCGTGAAAATCTGTGTCCATCGAATTGGCATCTCCCGCTACTGAGGTGGTAAAAGTCGCCGCAGCCTAGAGCGCCCTGCTGATTTTTCTTTGTTTGCGCCATCTTCTTGCGGTGTATCTCCTGTAAGGATCATAGCTTTTTCGACAATCGACATGTACTGATCTAGTATCGTTCGAAGCTCTGCCTGCGGAAGGTGAGCCCCGCTTTGAACGTCGATGCAGATGGTTTGTCCTTGGCGCGCATACTCCGCTGCTTACTTCGGGTAGCGATATACCTCTGCTATTCCTGCCAGCCAACGAAAGTTCTTTTCCAGAACATTCACACTCTCAGAATCAATTTCACTGCCTGAGCACTGCTCTAGAAGCTTCTTACAATCTGAAGCTCGTTGTCCCGCTAGGCGGAGAAAAGCCTGATGCCCAAAAGCTCTCGCCGGAGATGAGATAGTCACCTTCGGTGATACACCGATAACCTCGTATCACGCCATCTCTCGCTCGGTCTAAGCGGGGGGATGTCTGCGTTGCTCCCATCTCTGCCGGAGCCGTACTCTGTGCCGACCTGCTGCAGCGATGTTGTCCTCTGCTATATAGGCGTAGATTTGAATTACCGCGCTTGAGCTAGACTTTCTTGGTGCGGTGCCCAATGTCAGCGAATCGCCTTTGTCAGCCGAAAACTTGCCAGTATGAACGTCAAGAGAGCACAAGTCAATGGGAGACAAATGCCAATAGACCAGCCGTGCCACGTAACCGGAAGCTTCCAGAAGTCTGATGTTTCTACCGTTCTGTCCAGCTTATACCTAAACATAGAAATAGACCGGAGCGAATGCTAAACCAGTATGGTTGTTTGTCGAAATAGGCGGTGGGACCTGCACCCCCGTGTGCCCGACCATGCATGGCTTCCGCCAGGACAAAAGCACTTCCAGCCCCACCAATAACACGCAGGAGAACATCTTGCCATAGAGTCACCCCCGGTGGTGCGGGGCTCTGACAAATACTCGCGGTCAAGACGCAGGAAACGAATATCGCTGCTATTGCGTAAACGAGTTTACTCTTTGGCTCTTTCGGCGCGTTTGCAATGAGTTCCATGGCAACGCGCTGTTCCAGAGGGGCTAAAGGAGCAGACTCCTGAATCACTTTGATACGATATTCTACATCGGTTCAATGATTGTGTGGAATGCGACAAGTGCGCTTCGGAATGGGATGAGCTTCGTTCCTCTCACTTGTGGGTGTTATAATCGGCCTCTTAGTCTGCCAAGGTTGTTCAATCCAGTAACTTAAACGAGGACCAACAGGCTCCATACCAGTTGTTCGTTTTGTTTGATACTTTAGGCCCATGACTAGCACAGAATTGCTTTTGCAAAGACACTCCGGGGAACTCGCTGACTTAAGCGCGGAGTTTCTCGAATACGCTCTAAGCTCGCACACGGACCGACCGCGACTTGAGCGTGCAATTAAGGAGACCTACCGTCAGAGAAAGCTTCGCGAGCCGAGCCAAATTATCTGGATGGATTCTCCGCTTGACGCTGTGGTAGCGGCGAACGTACTCTGCGGAAGTAGGATGAGGAGTCTCTACGAGTGGTGGGGCGGAGCCAACGACGACTACGGTACAGGCGTTAGGGTATCAGCAATTGATCCTTCGTTGACGGTTGCACCACTAAGGGCCATTGCTGCAAGTTTGGATGATGCAATAACAAGCGAACTAACAACGATAGACCCCGGGTTGGCTACACGGTACCAACGGAGTCGTCCTAGGCACCTTAGCTCATTCGATGTGGATCTTGCAATGGGACGGTGTCTTAAGGCTGAAGTTCCGGCAGTTTTTTCCACGGCACTTCGATCTGTCTCAAGAATTGGTAGTAGAAACGCGGCACATCAATGGATGAGCAAAGTGCTCTTGACCTACCATTCGCCTGTAAGAGATTCGATAAGCCTGATGCGATACCGGGCTTACGAGATCATCGGGTTGCTCCTGCCGCGCAATATGAATAATGATCCATTTGGTCCATTTATGGAAGCACTGAAGTCCGGTGGTTGGTGGTGGCCTTTTGAAGATATTTGCCTGGCCTGCGAAAGCCCTGTGACTTTATCAGTTGATCAACGCACGAGACCACACAATGAGACTGGCCCGGCAATCAGTTTTGGTGAGAATCGTTGGCAACTCTGGGCGATCAATGGAGTAATTGTTCCTGAGAAAATTGTCCGGCGCGATTATTCGCTCAACGATATAGAAGTTGAAACGAACGTTGAAATTCGGCGGGTCATGATTGAGGCTTACGGTTTGGCACGCTACATGGCAGACTCAGGAGCAATCGAGGTTCATCGTGATGAGTATGGGATTTTATATCGCAAATGGTTTCATCTAGCCGAAGCAATTCAGATTGTTGAAGTAATCAATGCAACGCCGGAACCAGACGGAAGCTTTAAGAGATATTGCCTGCGCGTGCCACCGACCATGAACACAGCAAAAGAAGCAGTGGCGTGGACTTTTGGCCTCGATGCGAGTAATTATGATCTAACCGACGAATCGTAAACCGAGCGCATTCACCCCCTGTGAAGCCTTTGTCCTTCAACCCATCTTACGTTCTGCCAAGTATCCGCCCGGGTGGCAATGACCCGATGCAACTAGCGTCGAGCATCAATGGGGGCCGTGTGACTCGCTGCCATCATTCTTGGGGTTTTGCGAAACATCTTAGACGAGGCTGTGCGGCTTGATTACTTATCCGCGAACCCGTTCCGAAAGCTGAAGCCCACCCGCGTCGAGAAGAGAGAGAACAAGCCGCTTTCGCTTGAACAGATTAAGAGCGTTATCTCATGCACCCGAGCGCAGTTTCAGCCTATCTTGAGTTTCCTTGCATACACCGGTTGTCGCCCGTGTGAGGCGATGCTCTGAAATGGAAGCCGGTCGACTTTGATAAAAATGAGATTCTGATTGATGCTGGCAGAGTATTTGGAATCGAAGGAACACCCAAGACGAAGGCGGGTAGAAGAGTTATTACTATGCTGCCGCCAGTGGTGGCAGCGCTAAAGAGTTTGAGAGGCTCTTCCGCCCTTGTCGATATGGGCAGGCACGTTTTCCTGACGAGGCACGGACACCCTTTCAATGACAACAAGCCGCTTAATCGCGCCTGGACAAATGCCCTGAAGAAAGCTGGAATCACACACCGGCGTTTGTATGAGCTGCGACACTCATTCGCCAGCAACATGTTGGTGGCTGGTCTACCTGTGGCATTCATTTCAAAAATGATTGGTCATGCTAACCCGGCGACGACGTATAGTTATTACGCGGCTGATGTCGAGGCGATGCGACCGCAATACGCGCTAAAGATGGCTGAAGCCGTGACCGGCAATTGAAATTTTGCGGGAGGCACAATAGGAAGCCAATCCTGTTCATCTTCAATTGTTCGCAAATTGGTCGCCTGCTCGAGTTCTCTTGTCACTTCGCGCACCAATTGATTAACAGAATTTCTGAGAATAGATTCGTCCCAGGAAGCGAATGCCTCTTCTCGCTCTTCTAACGAACATACTTGGTGGCAACGCGCTTCTTATAGTCCTGATAGTGTTCACCGTATGTGGAGTCCTTGACCTGAGATAGAAAGCGATAACCATCGGTAAGAGTTAAAGGCTGCGGGTCCACCCGAAAAATTAGCAGAATCGAGGGAAGAATAATCCGATCATCGTTTGATGCACGGTAATCATAACCATGTAGCTTATGGTGCCCATCAACTATGAATGCATAGGGTGATCCTGAAATTCCTAAGGCGAATACAACGGGGCGCCTTCCGCGCTCAACCTCTTTACGAAAGTGAATGATTCGCTTTTCATCCAATCGATCTTTCGTTTGTGTGGGCAGTAAATCATACTCATCATCTGTGCACATCGAGTAGGGATAGGACCATCCGACTTTCTGGAGACACTCCTCCGTTTCCCAATCATCGTCATGCGACATGACCCGACATTCATATATAAATTCGAGAACATAGGATCCTGGTGAAAACAGCTTCAGCAGTGGACGCACCTGTTCGCACAATGAGAGGCTTCTTTGAACTCCGAAATTGGCTACTTCTCGAATAACGCGCAGATTCTTGCTCACGTCTGTCCTTGTTACACCACTCAGGGCTAGGTAATTGGAGATGGTCCCGTCGTCATCCGGCCACGTTAACGCGGTTGGCACATTTGCAATTAGCAGTCCCATTTCACGGTCCGTTCCGCGAATATCGATTATGCTCTCGCCATCAGTTACTATGCATGTTTCTGTTTTTCTAAAGGCGTGAAAATCTGTGTCCATCGATTTCGCATCTCCCGCTACTGAGGTGGCAAAAGTCGCCGCAGACTATAGAGTCCTACCGATTTTCCTTTGTTCGCGCCATCTTCTTGCGGTGTATCTCCTGCAAAGATCATAGCCTTTTCGACAATCGAAATGTACTGATCTAGAATTGTTAGTAGCTCTGTATGCGGAATGTGAGTCCCACTTTGAGCGTCCGTGCAGATGGTTTGTCCCTGGCGCGCATACTTCGCCGCTTCTTTCGGGTAGCGGTACGTTTCAGCCATTCCTACAAGCCAACGAAAATTCTTTTCCAGAGCACTCACAATCTCAGAATCGTGTGAGTGGTTTTCGCCCTGTTCTATGAGCCTTTTGCACTCTGCCGTTCGTTGTCTGACCGAGGTCAGAAAGGCCTGATGCATTTCAGGTAGATTGGGTGGGCCAATTATTTGCATCGTGACTGGTGCTGCTCTCTCTCTGAAATCTCACGTCTTTTTGCATCCAGCCGCGCCTCAAGCTGTTCTTCTGTCAGGACTCTTCCTTGAGCCACTGACTCCTCGGCCTTTGACAGCTCCCGCCTGAGCCATTTCAGCTTCATTTCTCCAACGAGCTGTTCCTGTGCGTCTGGCGTAAGGTTTTCCACCAGCTTGAGCACTTGGTCGAAAGTAGATTGTTCTTCTGGTTTTCGTTGAGCCATCCTTAGCACCTCTCTTCAACCAGTATAGCAACAGCAGCGCAGGCCAAATTTGAATGAGACTGGTCGCTCTCTACCTACCCCGACAATAGCCAGAAAGTCACATATTTGTCACATCGCTAGCACGCCGCCCCCGAAACGGCTTGCCAGTAGGCGATTTAATAAACTTTGCCTAATTTTGCATTAAAATGTGGGTGAAAAGCTCTTCCGGGCTTACAGTCTTCTTGTGGGCTTGCAATGAGCTCGCACTGGAGTCCCTTTCGGAGGCCGAATGAGAGTTAGGTTGAGCCAAGCTGCTGTCGTCGCTATCTTATGTTTTCTGATGCCGTCTTTCAGGACATTAGCAGTCCCTACGCCCGGTGCCGATTACGTTTTCAACAATCTCAATAAATCGCGAGATGCACTGTTGGATCAACGGCGCGAGTTGCAGCGTGCTTATGACGATACTGCCAGGCAGATTGATTTGCTCAATCAAAAACAACAACGGATCGACAGCTACTTGAAGCAAGTGGACAAGGCAATTCGCGACGTTGATGACGCTCTTAGAGGTAGATAGCCGATCCGAACGGCCCGGGGAAAGTGATAGAGAGGTAGGTGTATGAAGAGAATTGTTCAATTGTTGACGCTGTGCTCAGCGCTGGTCACGTTCACCGGACCCCCTGTCGTTGCTGCTGAACCCCCGACGTCATCGCATGAACATGACGCTGTCACTCATGCCGAGCCACACGATGGGCACGCCAAAGTTGAGTGTGTCGATCCACACGCTTGTTGCGCCGAGTCGGAAAAGGTGATTGAAACCCTTCAGACGCTTACTAAGGCTTACATTCATAGCGATCTCAAAACGATCGAAGAGCATATGGATGAGCACTGCACTACGTTTGATGAGTCTACCGGCAAATTGGTTACCGGCAAAGAAAACGTGTTGTCGGATCTGAAGGCAAAATTTGTAAGATTTGCGCCGGGTGGTGAAACGCCGCTGAAATCCTTCACCATCGATCACCCCTACGCCAAGGTAAACGGTGACACTGCTGTTGTTACCTTCGTTGCTTATCGCGAGCTTGGTGGCAAACACCCCGTCAAGCAAAAATCGAGTGTAACCGACGTTTTCGTTAAGCATGAAGGCGTTTGGAAGAAGCTGCACTATCGTGGTTCGTGGAAGAAAATCGGCTAATCCGCAAGGTCGTCGCGCCACTAAATGCGGTGGCTCCCGTTAGGTGCAAACCTCAGGAAAACGAGCTCTAGACTGATGCTATGGACCTTTGAAACTCTGCCATGCTCGGGAAACGAGCGGATGGCTCCTTTTGCAGCGCTTTCGACAAAAGGTTTGCCAGTTTTTCATTGCCAATGTCGTCCATGGGCGCCGTTTCGGTGATAACAGAAAAAATCGTGACGCCTGGAGTTCTTCTTGTAAGCGGTGGATGCCCGACCACCATTTCATACAATATGGCACCGAGTTTATAAACGTCAGTCATTACGGTCAGGGGCTTATTCTGGAGCTCCTCTGGTGACATGTAGTCTATATTTGCGTTGAGCAAGTTTTGCAGCCCTACTGTGTTGCTGGTGAAGTGCGTGAATTCTAAAGCGAAGTCCGCGAGTTTGACCCCATCCAGGCGGTGTTTGTCGCAAAGTAGGATAGTGCTCGGCGAGAGGTCGCCGTGAATCAGATTTTGTTTGTGCGCTGCCGATAGTGCCTCAGCAATTTGTTCGCCAATGCCTAGAATCCAGAAGAGGTTCTTCTGATTGTGCGTCTTTAGCCGGTTGTTTAGCCGCTCACCCTCTAATGATTCGGTAACGTGGAACGATCGACGATCTTCCGGATCTCCTATTCTTCCGAATGCATGCAACTTCAAGATGCTAGGATGATCGATCTCTTTCCACTTCGCCAGACGTTCCTTTGCCTCGTTGCTGAAGTGGTTGTACTCGCTGCGCAAATACAACGTGAGCGCTTTCTCCGTAGCGATTTCCCTGGCTTCATATATGACGTTTGTTGTCGTCTTTCCGATCGGTTTGGTTATCTCGTATTTGGCCATGACTATTTTGCCAATCCACGGCAAATGCATGTCTGGACCGAGATTCACTAGTTGCGTCTTGTCGTGCGGACAGTGTGACAGTTCGTTGCTGGTAAACTGCCGGTTGCAAGCCAGGCAAAGCTTTTGATTCGGATTCTTAGCAGATGGCTTCAACTGGGGTTCCTCCGTCACACTATCAACGAGCCTCTAAACTCATTCAGACCTGTTGGAATAAATTTAGGCGCTACTTCCCGACTGAGGCACCGTCGGTGCTGTCGGTCGATGACGACGACGACTTGGTGGCACCTGAGCGTGTCGCCCTTCCCGAGTTTAGTCGTGCCGTGACTTCATCGAGCTGTTTCTTCATCTGTTCTAGAGCCGAGGTCTGTAGTATGACGACCATTAGAATAATACCCAAAACACCAATCGCCATGTTGATCTTAGTTCGGTACTGCTCGCGTTCTTTTGCCAGGTCATTCTTGAAACGATCCAGCTCTGTGCGATTGGTCTCCTGAGCTTTAGCTAGGCTTGCATCTAATTTCTGACGGGGCTGGTCCAGAGTAAAGACAAATGATTCTAGTATGGGACTGACCCATTTTTTTTTATGCCATGTGATGCGGGAGCTTCGCAGGTTTGTGCCTGTGCTCGAATCGCTAGCTTTGATAAGCTGCTAAGAGCAAGCTGGAGGGAATGGCGTGGACCTTAAGAAACTCGCTTCATCAATGTCCAAATCAGCCATGCAGTCGCCGATTGAGTCCGTCATTCGAGATGCCGGCGAAGACTGCAATCCAGAGGGACGGGCTCTGTCCGCAGGGACGGGCTCTGTCCGCTGGAGCAATTGCAAATGTTGTTCGAGTTCGTCGCCGAGCAGTCTAACCCGCGCACGCAGTTGATTAAGTACCATACTACGCGAGCTCTGGCTCTGGAGAATAGTCGCACTACTGGAAAGTTCATTCGATCCGGTGGCAATCGATTCATTGATTCGAAGCGGCGGGTGGTGTGGCAGGAAGCGCCGGCCAATGTCGATGACGGATTACCACGTCCGACATTTCGCTCCGCTGAGTTTGTGCCATCACTGCAGGATGCGACCGAATTAGCAAAATGGAGTTTGCTGGTAGAAGATACGCGCCAGTCCGAACTGCTGAGCCGGCGCCTGATACACGACAAACTGTCGGCCACGCCGCTTTCACAGCCAGATGAAATAACGAAGTGGCTCTTCAAAGATGTGTTGAACGTAGACTTGGACGATCCGTATTTAGGTCTTTCCGACTCACTTTTCCCGAACTATCCGTTTCGAGCAGAGGATGAGGCTTCTTCTTGAGGCACAGTGCGTGGTGAGTTGCTCTAACGATACGACGGTTAAATCCAGAGTAGCGCAAGAACTTTAGAGGACGGAAGACTCGCGCAAGAGTCGATGGACGGATCCGCTGTTGGTAAGGCGGGTGTCCAACTAGCGAAGCCAGGATGCTCGATGTCTTTTCCAAGCCAATACGGAAGCCCGCTTCCGCTTCACTGTCAAGTCCCGCCAGGACGACTTTCAGGCGGCTTAGCCGGGGCGATCTCCTGCGTTGGTGGATGTCCGTCTTGTTTCGACTTTGAGCCGCCGCCGGCGGCTCCAGGAGGACTTCAACCGCCTTCGGGCGGCAGATTCTCTCGAAGCGGCTTTTGGCTTTTCTTTTCAGTCGAATCTGTTGGCGGTTGAGGTTTCTTGCCCTCTTCCAGTTCTATGTTTGGTAATTTGAAGCGCCCGGCTTCAGTTCCGAACCCTCAGCTGTTAACGGGCCGCGGCAGCGGTCGACGCACCGGTGTCGAATCTGGCACCTTTGGCGTTTTGTCGTTCGGTTTTGCAATGTTGGAATCGCCGATTCCATGCGGTTTACCTCAGCTGCTCACTGAAACGGGAGGCAGCTCAACTTTTCCGGAGCGCGCATTCGGTGCGCCTTTAAGGTCCACTTCGAATCGAGTGGATTCCTGGAAGTGTTGATTCTCGTTGAAATCTTCTAGCGACATGGTTTCACAATATAGCTCAAATGTTTCAAATGTGTGAATTTTTCTGGTGCTGTTGTTGGATGCTCGGGTGCTCGCTTTCCGTTTTGAACAGACACCAACAGGGAAAGTAAAAACAAGAAGCTGAGGGGCTGACATGGCTAGACGAAAACCTGCTGGTGATGCAGGCACGGCGGTTTCTCCTTTGAAACCGATCGGTTCGATTTACAAGCGAAACTTGGCTTTGCTGACTGATCTTTATCAGCTCACCATGGGCTACGGATACTGGAAGTCGGGAACAGCGGAGACTGGAACCGTCTTCAATCTGTACTTTCGCAAAAATCCATTCGGTGGTGGCTTCTCTGTCGCTGCCGGCTTGACGTGGATTATCGACTATCTGCGCAGTTTTAGATTTACCGATCGAGACTTGGCTTATTTGCGAAAGCTCAAAGGCAATGATGGTGCTCCGCTATTTGAGTCCGGGTATCTAGACTATCTTCGTGCGCTCAAGTTTTCCTGTGACATATTCGCTGTTCCGGAGGGCACCATCGTCTACCCGAACGAGCCGCTCATACGCGTTCAGGGACCGTTAATCCAGTGCCAGCTCATTGAGACAGCATTGCTTTGTATAGCAAACTTTCAAACCTTGATAGCTACAAAATCGGCCCGAATAAAGTTGGCGGCTCGCGGCGCTACTGTTCTTGAATTCGGATTGCGTCGAGCCCAGGGGATTGATGGCGCACTCTCCGGTAGCTGGGCTGCCTACATCGGGGGCTGCGATGCTACCTCCAATGTACTGGCGTCGGAGCTTTTTGGCATTCCAGTGAAAGGGACGCATGCCCATTCGTGGGTTATGTCCCATGAGTCGGAGCTCGAGTCCTTCCTTTCCTACGCTCAAGCGATGCCTAACAACTGCGTGTTTCTTGTTGATACCTACGATACTATCGGCGGTGTCGAGAATGCGATCCAGGTCGGTCGCCTTCTGAGAGAGTATGGCTATGAAATGACTGGCATCAGGCTCGATTCAGGCGACATCGCCGGGTTGAGCGTTAGCGCTCGGAAGATGTTAGATGCAGCCGGTTTCCAGAATGTTCTGATTGTGGCAAGTGATGATTTAGACGAGGCCCGAATTGAAAGAATGTTCAGCAACGGAGCTCAAGTCTCCGTTCTGGGCGTTGGCACCAACCTGATAACAGGGGGAACGCAGTCGGCTTTGGGTGGCGTTTATAAACTGGCCGCCATCGAGGACGCTGATGGAAAGTGGAACTACAGGGTGAAATTGTCAGAGGTAGAATCGAAAATTTCAAACCCCGGAATTCAGCAAATTAGACGATTTTACAAAGATGGTGTCGCTATTGGTGATGCAATCTACGATGTGGCCGGTGGACTCTCCGGTGATGTGAAGGTAGTGATGGCAGATAATCAGAGCAGGGTCTATCCCGCGACAGTGGAGTATCAGGATATGTTGAAACCAATTTTTCTCAGAGGCATTCTGGTTTACAAACAGCCGAATGTTACCGAAATTCGCGAATATGTGCGCAACGGATTGCAAGAGCTTGTTGCCGGACAGAAGAAGCTGTCGAATGCTGATGTTTACCCGGTGGGCTTGGAATCAGGGCTGAACAAAACGAAACTAAGAATCACAACTGCGTTGCGTAAGAAGTCGCGCACGAAGGCGACCGCCAAAGAAGTTCAGCAGTTCTACGACAAGATGACCGAGGCTGCCTCCGGTGGCGCGAAAGCGCCTAGGGCGTTGCAAAGAAATTCTGCGCCGAAGAAGCACAGGCGTCAACCGGCAGGAGTATAATGCCTCAGTCTGCGGCATGTAGAAAGCGCCTCATTTGATGGAAGACAATTTTTTCATCGTCCTTGTTCGCCCTCAATTCTTAGGGAATCTTGGCTCGGTTGCGAGGGTAATGAAGAACTTCGGGTTCTGTCGATTGCGATTGGTGGAACCGCCGCGCAATTATAAAGAGTCTGAGGCACGGCGCATGTCCGTGGGCGCCTTCGATGTTCTTAAGAACAGCGAAATCTTCTCGTCGCTTTCTGATGCGCTCGCTGACATCTCATTGGCAGTTGGAACGACTTCAGGGCAGCAACGTGATTTGTCGCCCTTACCGCTAAAGAGACTGCTGCCCGATTTGGTTGCTTGCGCGCGTTCCTCGCGTTGTGCCATCGTGTTTGGCGATGAGGTAAACGGGTTGCCAACGGAAGATTTGTTGCGGTGTCACCACATAGTCACCATTCCGACCAATCCGGATTTCGCCGCATTGAATATGGCTCAGGCTGTAGGTATTGCGGTGTACTCTTTCTTCGATCAAATGAACTCCGATTCGGCAGGTACCGGCGAGTTAGTGACATACTCCGGAGGCAAGCAAGACGACAAGATTTTTGAACAATTGGACACCCTGTTGTTGCACTCAGATTTTTCTCGGACTTACAACCGCACAAAAATTCTGAAAGAATTCAGATCCTTCTATCAGCGCGCGCATCCAACAGAGCGCGAGTCCAGCCTGTTGTTGGGAGCCCTGCTGAAGCTGAATCAGAAAATCCAAAACTAAAAACCGGTGTTACCGGGATCGGCTACTGGTCTCTTCGGAGATGATTCCTGCGGTTTGTTCGGTGCTTCGTCCTTTGCACCGGCGGCTAATGATGCAAACACGGGAGAGATCTTTTCGTCCGGTAATTGGCGAACGAATTCTTTTGCGGCGTATGCGGCCTCGGAGGGTTTCCCTGCTAGAGCCTGCGCGCGCGCCAAGTGGAGCCAGTCAATTCTACAAGAAGGACAGAGTTGCATCACTTTTGCAAAGTGCTCTGCCGCCGATGAGTATTCGCCATTTGCAAGTTCCAGCAATCCCAGTTCGTGCAGAATGAAAAAGTCTTCCGGTTCGGTCTCTGCCGCTGCTTTTGCTTGTGGAAGCACGATTGCCATTTTTCCTTTGGTTGCGTACGATCGACGCGATCCTTCCTCTTTCGGGAGTAGTCGCGCGCGGGCAAGAAGGAAATTGCCGTTATCAAACTGATCGGCGGCAAAAATGTTCCAGTGAAAGTCGTGTTGAACCGGATATCCCAAGGTCGTCATTTGAAAAGGAGCAACTTTCTTTCCGGATGCTAGCTGCCAGGACTTCAATTGTTGCTTCCCTGCTTCTGTGTTGCCTTGCACAAACTCGAGTTTTGCAAGCAACAGTAAAATTGGTGCGAAACCGGGAGCGAGAGTCCTTGCCTGTTCGGCCGCCTTCATAGCGGCGGTTACTTCGCCGGACAGATACTTCGTGAGCGCTAGTCCCGTGTATGCAAGATGCGAATTTGGCTTCAGCTTAATTAGCTTGCGAAATGAGTCCTCCGCATTCTGAAGATCGCCCGATCGCAGGAACGCAAACCCAATGTCGCCGTACAATGGCGTGATCTTGCCATCCAACTCAAGCGCCCGATTCCAGGTTTTAATCGCTGCTTCGTAGTCGTGTTGCAAGTAGTAAACCATGCCGGTACTCAACAGTGTTTCGGCGTCGTGCTTCAACGCATAAGCTTTTTGCAAATGCTCAAGCGCTTCGTCGTATTTGCCTTGCTTTGCCAAAGCAATGCCTAACGTGTTCAACGCGATGTGATCGTTGGGGTCTGTTGCTATTGCCTGATTGAGCAGAACAACAGCTTGTGTGGTTTGTCCCTTATCCAGTGCCGTGATGCCTGCCGAGTTGAGGCGTTGTGATCTCTCACGAGCTTTAGTATCCCACGTCTGGACGAGCTGCGCGGTGGCTGGTGGTACCATCGTTAGTGACAGTAGTAGTGCTGCAACAATGCGGTTTGAAAACATTGTGGTGACCCTAAAAAACAAATACGGGGCGATCGGGCAGTTTTTCGAAGTCTTCTTCCGAGAAAGTATAAAGTCTTGCGGGGCGGTATGAGCCTTCCTGACTGGTTTCGTCAAGTTCCTGCAAGACACCCGAACCGAGGAATTTCTTTCTGAAGTTACGATTGTCCACCGAGCGCCCAAGAATTGCTTCGTAGACGGTCTGCAGATCGCGCAGAGTGAATTTTTGAGGTAGCAAACTGAATGCTGCCGGCGAATACTCTATTTTGTACTTTATGCGTTGATAACCGTAATTGATTATGCGCTCATGGTCGAATGCCAGAGGTGGTAACTCGTTGACCGGCCACCAGGCTAAGCCGGAAGCCTCCGAACTGGCCCTGAGCTCAAGTCCCTCTTGGCGCAAAAGTGCGAGATAGGCTGCGGTAATAACTCGACCGCGAGGGTCTCGTCCGCGGTCACCAAATGTGTATAACTGTTCTAAGTACACATTGGCGACATTGGTTTCTTCGTACAGCTCGCGAACGGCGGCGGCCTCCAAACTGTCGTCTCCGTCAGTAAGGAATCCCCCGGGTAATCCCCAAAGTGATTTGAAGGGCTCATTCTTTCTTTTGACAAGAAGGACTTCAAGCGAACCCTGTTGTACGGCAAATGCCAAAGTATCAACAGTGACCTTTACCAGTTCTGACGGCATGGGTAGGCGCGGCCTCCAGATGAAACCGGGTTAAGTGAATCTGCTGCGAAACGCGGCACCGACTTAACTCTAATTCGGGAACTCAATTCTAGCTTTTTTGGAGAGGGTTAAGTGAATGCGGTTGTCAGTCGGACCCTCCTTGCACTGGCCAGAGAATTCGTTTGTCCCGGGACCTTGTGGCTCTTGCTTCCGATAAGCGTGCAGAGTACGTTTGCTTGGTGAAAGGATTGGTGCGATTCGCTCAAGAATCGTTGACCAGCCAAGTTCGCACTTGCTTCTGATCGTACGATTCACCATCGCGGTCCGTTGGCCCGGGAGCTAACCGCCCGGTTTGCTTAAGACGAAATCGACACCCTTGACATACTCGGACACAGGCGGAACGCCGTGCTGACCTTCTATGGCTTCAAGTCTCACCGTGTGTCTGGCGGTTTCCAGCTGTCGTCGAATTTCTTCCTGAAAGGAAAAAGGTACTATCCGATCCTGCTTTGCTCCCAGCAAATAGAACCTCATACCGGCAGGTACACCTTGCAAATTGAAGAGAAAGCTCTTGCGCTTGTAAACGTCGGGAATCATGTCCGGGCGTCCACCGAACGCGCAAATCATTGAAGGGGCAATGCCTTTGTGAGAGGTCTCATAGTAAAGCTTTGCCAGGTCCCCTGCGCCTTCCATCGCCACAACGCCGGCAATCTTCTCCTGAATGTCTTTCGGCGCCGTCGCCGCGAACGTCAGCGCCGTGCAGGCACCCATGCTTGTTCCCACCAGCACAATTTTGTTGAATGGAAACTCTTGCTGCACCAGCCGAATGTTTTGGGCGATGTCCGAGTAGGCTGCATCGCTACCCCAAGATGCGTCCTTCCGGTAGTTACAGGACAGAATACCGACATAGGGGTCTTTCCTGGAGATAGCGTCAGCGATAGTCTGTTCGTTCGGAGTGACGAAAGGCTCCAGGTAATTGGAGCCCATGCCGTGAAGGTAGACCACTAGCGGATATTCTTTGGTTCCTGCCAAAAAGGAAGGCGGTTGAAACGCGTAGGTGTCCATCTGTCCATCTGCATGGCTAGCAAAGGTTCTGCGGAGAATCTTGTCCGAGAGCAGGGCATCGCCGATGACCGTGGAGCTCCTCATGACTGCGAGCTGTCGCTCAAGGACCACTTTCTCTCGCTTTGCATTGCGGAGGCTGCCTCGCGACCCCAGGAAAAGGATGAAAAAGACTACGCCGGCGATGTTTAGCAGCACCGACGCAATGAGCAGACCCGCTAACCATTTTACTTTCAGAAGCAAACTCTCCGAAGAAATTTTGGCCGGCTGGTATCTTATCGCAGCCGCAGAGGAGGTGTTCGTTGTAAGATTTTTTTGTGATGACGGGATTCTTTAAATTGCGCTTTGCTCACCGCTTTGTCGCCTCGCTGGTCGTGGCCGTAACGTTCGCCCCGTTTGCGGCAGTAGCGCAGACGGGAGCCTCGTCTGCTCCGTCCGCTGTAAGCGGCTCGGCCCAGGAGCGTGCCAAAGTGCTTAACATTCAAGGCATACAGTTGCAGTCCCGGGGCGAACTCCAGAATGCCGCCGAGAGCTATCGAAAGGCTATAAGGACTTATCCCGAGGGGGCCGCCGGGCACAATAACCTCGCCGTTGTTTTGAAGGACCTCAATCAGTTAGCAGAGGCGGAAAAGGAAGCTCTGATCGCAATCAAATTACGCGCCGGTCGCGGTGATTATTACTTCAACCTCGGTTTGATCCAGCAACGATTGAACAAGCAGTCCGAGGCCGAAGTCAGTTTTAGAGAAGCTCTGAAACAAGATACGATGAATGCAGAGAATCATTTTCGCCTGGCTCAAACTTTGCTGGCGCAGCAGAAGCCTGCAGATGCTGAGGACGAGATTAAAGTCGGTATTTTGCTCAAGCCTAATGAATCCAAGTATCATAAGCTTCTTGCCGATTGTTTATTGCAGCAGGCAAAACATGATGCTGCATTATGCGAATATCGCACTACACTAGATCTTAATCCTAGCTCGACTGATTCCGGTGACATCAAGAATAAGATCGATTATTTGAAGCAGGTGCTAAAGCTACCCTAGCCTGATGCAGTTTCGGAGGCAATGAAGAATCCCGATAGACTCTTAGTGTTACAGCGCCAGTTGATTGTTCTTTCGCTGACAATCTTGTTGCTGGCAGTGCTGATTTATATCAGCTACTTCTTTGCTGATATTCTACGAATTTTGGGAATCTCCCTGCTGCTTTCCTATCTGGGTATTGCATTTGTCGATTTCTTGCAGAAGTATCTGCGCGACAGGCGCGCGGCCGTGCTTGTTGTTTTTGTCGTATTAATCGCGTTCCTGGTTGTGTCCGCACTGCTTGTGGTGCCGGCGGTGGTTGTGCAAATCACGCAGTTGGTACAAACAACGTTCGACAGTTTGCCCAACATGCTCAACCATCTGACGCAAATGTTAATGCCTCTTGAGACTAAGTTTCGCGCTTATCAAATACCAATCAAAGTTGTCGACATCATGACCAATTTGATTGCCGGAATACCGAAGCCCGATCCTTCCGCGATTTTGTTCAGGGTTACCGATGTTGCCATGGGCACCGCTACGTGGCTATTTTACTGGATCAGTATTGCCGTCGTGACCTTCTATTTTCTGCTGGAAGGCTCAGCGTTGACCGAATCTATGGTCAAACTGTTTCCCAAGCGCAGTCACGATTTTGTCAGAAGGCTTACGCGGGATGCGGACCGGAGCCTGCAGTCGTTTTTTAGAGGTCAGATTATTCTTGGTATTGCTTTCGGTATCGTCATGCTGGCGATTTACATGGCCTGCGGCGTTGAGTATGCCCTGTTGTTAGCCATATTTCTGGGCGCTATGGAAATTATGCCGGTAATCGGTCCTCCGCTTGGCTTTTTCCCTGCAGTGCTCTCCGTGGCCGTTCATGGTTGCGCCTTACCGGGAAACAAGTTGGTTCAGATTCTAATTCTGACGGCCGTGTTCGCCGTCTTGCAGCAGGCGAAAGATAACGTAATCGCTCCACGTTACATTGGCAACGTCATCGGTTTGCATCCGATTTTGATCTTCGTTGCCATTATGGTTGGTGCTCGCCTCGACGGTACTTTGGGAATCATATTCGCCCTGCCGGCAGCCTGCGTGCTCAATGTTGTCTGGTTACATATTCGCGATTATTTGTCGGAAGGCGATGCAGCCGAAATCGCCGCCGAAGCCAAAGTCCCGCCGGACCTGCCGGTGGAGGCACCGTACGCGTTCGGGTCGCCTGAAGAGGCTGAATCCCCTCCGGTGGAACAGGATTGAAATTTCTTTCACTGCGTTATGCCCCGGAGCGCTCCACTGGCTTTTTCTCGCGGGAGACCGGGGATGCAGCAAGAGGCACTAAAATGATGAAAGTGGTTCCTTCGCCGGCGGTGCTTACCACTTCAATTGATGCCTGATGCGCGTCGGCAACGGCTTTCACGATTGCTAACCCGAGTCCGGCTCCGCCTGCCCCTCGTGAGCGTGACTTATCAGCGCGGTAGAATCGTTCGTAAAGGTGGACCATGTCGCTTTCGTTGATACCAATGCCGGTATCGGCCACGGTCAATCTTGCCTGCAGACCGTCTTTCTTCAGGGAGACAAAAACTGAGCCTCCCGGCTCGTTGTACTTGATTGCATTGCTGAGAAGATTACTGACGAGCTGACGAAAGGACTCCGGTTCCGCCACTATTTCTAAGGGCTCGTTCGATGTTATCTCCAATTTGAGACGGCGTGACTCCGCCAGCGGTGTGTACTCCTGAACCTCTTCCTCAACAAGGGTACTGAGACTGAGGACTTGTTTTGCAAATGCACGCATCGGGTCTTCAACTCGTGCCAGAAACATCAAGTCTTCCGTTAATCCTCTCATTCGCTTACTGGCTGATCTGATCATGTCCGTTTCAAGTTCCGAAAGATTGTGCTCTTTGTGAACATGTTCGATGGTTTCAATTGCGGCTTCGATAACGGAGAGCGGGGTTTTTAGCTCGTGTCCTGCGTCGGCAACGAAACGTCGTAGTAGATCCATTGTCAGTTCGACAGGGCGAAGCGCCATCCCCACAAACAGGTAGCCACCAAATGCCACTAAACCTACCAGCCCGGGAAACGCCAGTACGATCGCTGTCGTTAGCTCATTGAGCGAGCGATCGTCGTGCGCGGTTGAGACCTGTACTTGCAAGAATCCACATTGCTTGTCCTGGCGCATGATCGGTTGGTAAACGGAGCGAAAATCTCCAGCTTCGTCGGAGACATGTACTCGTCCCTTGGTCAGCACGCCAACTCCGGGAGGTCCATAGCTTTCCAGCAGCGTTCCTTTCGGATCAAAAATCTGAATGGTAGCGAGCACCGGCAAATTTTCCATGCGGGCAGCTCGATCCCAATCCTTTAGCGAAGGTCGCTCTGAGCTTGTGGAAACAGCAGGGCGCACCTCAGATAGAAGATCAACCAACAGCGCGTCGGTTGATCGATGCAGTCCTTGCTGAAAGACACCGAGGCTAACTAGCGCTCCTACCGAGTACAAAACGAGGACCAGGAAGCCGAATGTAACCGACAACCGGACCCGCATTCGTTTAATCATCGGTTCCAAGCTTGTATCCTACTCCGTGCACTGTAGTGATTATGGAAGGTTTGTCCGCTGCGTCAAGTTTCTTGCGCAAGCGTGTGATGTGACCTCGCACTGTATCGTTTTGCGCCAAACTGTCAGACTCCCAAACTGCCTGAATGAGATCTTCGCTGCTGAAAACTCTTGCAGGATGCCGAATCAGGAATTCCAACAAGCGAAACTCCTTTGGCATCAAAGAAACTGCGGCACCAGCTTT
The DNA here is from genome assembly GCA_019752635.1 of Candidatus Obscuribacterales bacterium. Taxonomy (GTDB): domain Bacteria; phylum Cyanobacteriota; class Vampirovibrionia; order Obscuribacterales; family Obscuribacteraceae; genus JAKFUT01. The sequence goes on from JAIELX010000005.1 coordinate 40,213, forward strand.
TAGTACTTTGTGGTTTTCAATATCAACTTCAATATCGTGAATCCGAAACATGGTGTGTTTTGTAGTTTCAGCTCGGCGCAGATGAGCATTTATCCGCATGGCGAGCTCTTTTAGCTCGAACGGTTTTGTGATGTAGTCGTCGGCACCGGCGGAGAAACCCACTTCTTTGTCGGACAATGTATCCTTTGCAGTCAACATGATGACGCAGCCGTTGCCGCCTGCGGTCCTGTACTTTCTACATAAATCGATCCCGGACATTTCAGGAAGCATCCAATCCAGTACAAGAACATCAAAGCTACTGGCCTTGATCTGGTGCCACGCCGTATTGCCATCGTGAACGACCTCCACCAGATGTCGTTCGCGCGTAAGCCAGCCGGCAATTAGCCGCGCAAGATCTCGTTCATCTTCAACAATAAGAATTTTGGCCATTGAACTGCGATTTTTGCCTCCTGACCATTCTATTTCATCGGAAGACAAATGGGTACTGATACCAATTTGTAACCTTGCCTCGCTTTCCGATTTAAGAGATTGTCCGTGAATGTCTTGTGCTCATGGTGCTCATTGCAAAGCAAGTCCGCACTTGATCACAAAACATGCACAATTAGTATAGGCAAGCCTTTTGGGCGCTCGCTGAATTGAAATGTCTTCAGTAGCGTGCACGTTTTGCGTTCGCTTCTGACAAATGGCGCCTTTAGGGCGCCAGCTGTTGTCAGTTTCTATCAAGTTATGACGGAAGAAACCTGCTCGATATCCCCCGTCTGGTGGAATTACGAATGGTGGCATCGGAGCGATCACAAAACCGACACATATGCTTGTTATGTTGGGTGTATTGGATCTGTGTCCCGCTATTTGCATCCTTTTTTCTGGATGTTCCCCAATTGAAAATCTCCCGAAACACCGAGCAGAAGGTGTTCGCGGGTATGCGCTTATTTTACGGGTTCTCGTTCAGCAGAGACACCTTGGTACCTCGGATTGGAGTGAATTAGAAATGCGTGTTCCGGAATTGGCGCCTGCGAATGGCGTTAGCGGGTTGAGGCATTGGAAGAGTGACTTAGTCGCCGGACTGATTGTCTCGCTGGTGTCAGTACCCTTGTCTCTAGGCATCGCAGTCGCGTCAGGCGCTCCGCCGATTACAGGATTGATTTCCTCGATTATCGCCGGTCTCGTATTTCCCTTTCTCGGTGGTTCGTTCGTCACGATAAGCGGACCGGCCGCCGGTCTGGCTCCTGTGGTGTACGCGTCAATCCTGGACCTTGGTCACGGACACATGGATAGCGGATACAAACTGGTTTTAGCGGTCATCTGCATAGCAGGACTGCTTCAGGTTGCACTGAGTTATTTGAAGGCTGCACGTCTTGGCTCCATCTTCCCTGCCTCTGCAGTCGAAGGGATGCTGGCATCAATCGGACTGCTGATCATTGCCAAGCAAATTCCAAACTTCATCGGTCATCCCTTTCGGTCCCATGAATTTTTCGGTGTTGTGTTCGAAGCTCCCTCCGAGCTCCTCCGACTCGACCCGAAAGTGTTTTTCATCTCCCTGGTTTGTCTTGGTATCCTTGCCTGCTCCGCGATGTTGAAGAAGACTCGCTTGCGTGTCATCCCGCCACAGCTCATAGCTGTTGGAGTTGGCATAGCCCTTGCCAAACTTCTCAATTTGGACTCGGTAAATTTGATCCATTTACCTCAGAACATCTTTAGCGGGATTACGTTGCCCGATTTCTCCGGACTGTTCCATGATCCTTCGATCTGGTGGACTGCGCTGGGATGTGCTGTGACTTTGACATTGGTTGACGGTTGTGAATCGCTGGCGACTGTTATGGCTATTGATAAGTTGGACCCGTATAGGCGGAAGTCGAATCAGGACAAAACGTTGTTCGCGATGGGTATGTGTAACATCCTCTCCAGTCTGGCCGGAGGGCTGACCATCATTCCCGGAGGCATTAAGAGCACAACTTGCATCGTTTCCGGTGGTAAGACTCTGTGGGCGAATTTTTACAACGCAGTCTTTCTGCTTCTCTATGCATTTCTTGCCCGCGATCTGATCAACTACATTCCGCTTGGGGCACTGGCAGCAGTGCTTATCCACATAGGATTCAAACTTTGCGCTCCGCACCGGTGGATCAAAGTCGCCAAGATTGGACCGGAACAGCTAATCATTTATGGCTCGACCGTGCTTGTAACCCTAAGTACCGATCTGCTCTGGGGACTTGTTTTCGGCACTATCTTGAAGTTTGTGCTCACGGCATTTTATTCAATGCGAAACAGTTTCGACTTGTATCACGGTCATCGACCTGTGACTTTCAACTGGGCTTGCAAGGAAGTTTTGCGTCTATTTCAGGATCCGGTATCCACGCAGATCACTTTCAACGGCGTCTACATTGTTCGATTTGACGGTCCGCTGGTCTGTTTTAACCTCACTCATGTAGTGAATGAATTGAACCGAGTACCGCACAATTGTCACAAAGTTCAGCTGCAGTTCTCACCCGCGGTAGGTGTGATAGATCACACGAGCACTTGTATGCTTCTGTCCTTCAAGGAAGAGCTTGAGCACCGCGGGCAAGAGGTGGCTCTGGTTGGGTTGGAGAAGATGATGACCACCAGTTCGCAAGTAAACAACTGTATGCGACACAGTGTTCATCTGGTCAAGCACGGGCTTTGAGGAATCTCTTCCTTCCGTGACCATCACGGTGTGTCTACATTGTCTCCAACATGGTTTTGATATCGATAAGGTGGTTGTTGAATATTGTTTTTGCTACGTCTAAAAGAACGAAGATTGTCGGATCAACGCAGCTGTAGTAAATATTGCTGCCTTGTTTGCGACCGACTACTATGTTCTTGGAGCGCAGGATTGCAAGCTGCTGCGATACGTTGGCCGGCTCAATCTCCAGTCGCGCCCGAAGTTCAGAAACCGTAAGTTCACCATTGCGCAGTTCATCTAAAATTCGAATGCGTAATGGACTACCAAGCGCCTTGAAGAATTCTGCCTTAAACTCGACCACTTTTTGAGTCATTTGCCGACCACGATTACTAACATGTTACAGCTGTCTGATTTGAATTCTAGCAAAAGTGTGCACATATTAAAATCAGGATAGTTAAGCATATTAGAATATCCCTATATGCTTAACTGCCCTGGTTCTGTTGAGAACAGCGGCGGTTGTCTGACCGCCAGCTTAGGTCGACTTTGGTATTGGCTTGCGGCCACCGCGCCATGTAAATTCATATTTGTTTTGTTGCTCTTGTTGATTCGCAGGCGACTTTTCTGATTCGAAGTGTTAACATAATAGCATATGCGGAAGTGCGCATATGCTTGGCATGGTTGGGGCTAATCATCTAATCGCCAGAGCGGCAAAGTGCTTATTGTGTTTTTTTGAACAATTCGGCAAACTCAAGGACAAATCAGTATGCCACCAGCAATGCTTCTCTTAGTGGCGGGGTGCGTGTTGCCCTCGGCTTTTGCGATTCTGAGTCTGCTCTTCAAGCCGAATCATCGCGTATTCTCTGTGATTTTTCTTGCTAGTGGACTCTTGCTAGCTTGTGGTGCGGTTCTGTCTTGGAATACTGTGATGGATTGGCAAGCGCCAGGCTGGATCGCAGTTGGAGGTAACCCGGTTTCATTGCATTGTGATACGTTGAGCTGCTTCTTCTTGCTTTTGCTCGGGAGCGTGTCGTTCTGTTGTGCACTTTTTTCTCCGCATTATCTGGTGCACCTGTCAGGCAAAATTAGCTCGCGACTTTACTGGTCGGCGCTTCTGACATTCCTTGTCGGTATGGCCCTGGTTCTGCTTTCGGCCAATGCTGTAGTCTTCCTTGTCGCCTGGGAGTTAATGTCCCTCTCCTCAGCGACGTTGGTCGTATCGGAGTATAGGCAGCACCAGGCGCAGCGAGCGGCGTTTATCTATGTTGTGGCAACACGTATTGCCTCGATTTTTCTGACTGCCGGATTTCTGATTATGTACGGCAAATTTAGCAGTATCTCCTTCTCTGAATGGAGTTTCTCTGAACCTCTTTCCTGGCTTCCGGCAAGCCTGATAGCTCTCGGATTGATCATAAAATCGGGCATTTGGCCATTTCATATATGGCTACCCTACGCCCACCCTCAGGCACCAAGTCCGGTATCTGCGCTCATGAGCGGCGTAATGGTCAAAGTTGCCGTGTATGCGGCAATGAGGTTTTTCGTCTTTGGTAACCTCACTTGTCCATGGCTCATATACGCCATGTTTGCATTATCCTCCGTCTCAGCGTTTTGGGGGGTACTGTTTGCCATTAACCAACGAGAAGTCAAACGACTTCTGGCTTATAGCACCGTCGAAAATGTCGGACTGATTTTCTTGTCTCTAGCTCTTGCTTTGTGGGCCCGGAATGCAGGACTGGCAACGATTGCACAGATGGCGCTTTTGGCAGCTCTGTTGCACGCTTTTGCTCATGGGTTGTTTAAGTCATTGCTATTTTTGTGTGCCGGATCGGTGGATCGCGCTGCTCATTCGCGGGAGTTTGCCATGCTCGGTGGCTTAAACAAGAGAATGCCGATTACCGGACTGACTTTCATTATAGGAAGCGCTGCTATTTGCGCACTACCACCGTTGAACGGCTTCGCTAGTAAGTGGTGTCTCTACCAGGCGTTGTTTCATTCTGCTATTTCGATGCCTGTCGTGGTTGACCGCGCAATCTGTATTGCTGCGATAGGAATACTTTCCGGAGTGGGAGCGTTGTCTGTAGCTTGTTATGCTAAGGCAACCGCGCTTGTTATGCTTGGTAAACCGCGATCAGAGCAAGCGAACCGGGCCGCTGAGGTTCCAGCCACAATGTATGTGCCGCAGGTGTTGCTTGCTGCCGCATGTGTCGCGATGGGCATTGGCATGCAGTGGTTGGTTGATCCGCTCGAACCGATTTTGCGGGCGGCAGGACAACCACCGATGTCAAACATCTTCGCTGCTCTTCCGCTCTGGCAATTGGGCGGACTTCTTACTCTTTTCGTCCTTGCGATTTACTCGTTTGCGCTGCGACAAAGAGTCATTGGCTGCAAAACTTGGGATTGTGGTTTTGGAAAAACTTCAGTTAAGAGTCAAGTTACAGCCGATAGCTTTGCCCAACCAATTGCACGAATTTTTTCTCCGGTTCTTCACTATCATCTAAGCGTAGATATATCGGGACGAGACCGGCGTCATTTCCCCGAGAAAATAGTAGTGCAGCCGTCCATGGTTTCACTGTTGGAGACGAAAGTTTACGGGCCGGCTGTCGGAATTGTTCAGCGACTTTCTCGATTTGTTGGCAAACTTCAAGCGGGAAGCATTCATTTGTACCTTACGTATGTGTGCATCGCACTTGTCGTATTAGTTGTGTTGGGTACGCGGTTGTGAATAACCCTATTGCGAATTTCGGTATCCAATCATGAGCAGAGTCTTTCTCGACATTGCTTTTCTTTCTTTGTCTCTGGTGCTTGTTCCACCATTTTTGACCGGCGTTATTCGTAAGACCAAGGCCCGATTGCAAAATCGTATTGGTGCTCCGCTGTTGCAGCCGTTTTGTGACCTCCTGAAGCTGTTCAGAAAAGAAGAGACATTGAGCAACACGGCGTCGTGGGTTTTCCGCTTTTCCTCTGCTCTCAGCGTCTCTGTGGCATTGTTTTTGGCAATCGTTGTTCCATGGAGTACACCGAGGGGGCATTTCGGGCCGTGCGACCTTTTTCTCTTGCTCTATTTGCTCGCCGGTATGCGTCTTTTTACTTTGCTTGCGGCTATGGACACTGCGTCTCCATTTGGAGCGATTGCAGCCAGTCGAGAAGCAACTCTTTCATTTTTGGTGGAGCCTGCCGCCATATTGAGTCTTGCCGCTTTGGGAATTGTAGCCCAGTCCTCCGATTTGAACGTGATCTTCGCCAGCACGGAGCACAAACACCTCTCCTTGTGGCTGCTCTCGGGTACCGCATTTTTGCTTGCCAGCCTTGTGGAGTTATCGCGCATGCCCATTGACGATCCGACGACACATCTGGAGCTGACGATGGTGCATGAAGCTCTCATTCTTGAAGCTTCCGGCAAAAACTTGGCGCTGCTCGAATATGCTAACTCGCTCAAACTTTGCGTTTTGTTCGGAATTTCTGCGCAGTGCTATTTGCACGCAGTACCGGAAGTCTTCACACTTGATCCCCTGGTTGTAGGATGCGTCAACTCGATAGCTCTCTGCTTGCTGGCTTGCTTGTTAGGTGCATTTGAGTCTCTTGCAGTCAAGCTCAATTGGCGAAAAGCGCCAGAGTTCATTGCGTATGCCCTGACCCTCTCTTTCGTTGCCTCGATAGTTGCTGCGGGAACCATGCCATGAATATTTCGGACCTGGAAAGGCTTGCATTGCTATCGTCGTTTACTGCGATACTAATGGTCGGTTCGACCCACCTGCGATTGAATATCTGGATTTTTTCCGGGCAGACGATACTACTTTCGATCATTACTGCATTATTCGCACGTGAGCGGGCTGAGAATCATCTATATGCGGTAGCGTTGGTGCTCTTTCTGCTCAAAGCCGTGGTCGTTCCTCGGTTTCTCCTGTTCATCATTCAGAAGGTGAATGTACAACGAGACAGCGGTACCTTTGTTCCTGCTCCAATAGCGATGCATCTTTGCATTGGATTCCTCGTAATAAGCTACCTGCTTGCGCGACAGCTTCCCGTCCCCGGTAGCGGCACTGCGGGATGGCCGATGGCGACTGCGGCAATTTCGCTTGTTTGCACTGGTTTGATGCTGATGCTTACGCGGCGTGTTGCGTTAAGCCAAATCATCGGGTTCCTGGTAATGGAAAATGGTATCTACTTGTTCGGTCTGGGGCAAACGCATGGAATGCCTCTACTCATCGAGATGGGCATCATGCTGGACGTCTTAGCCGGTGTGATGATCGCAGGTCTGATTGTTTTTCGGATCAAGAATAGTTTTGAGCATCTTGATGTAACCATGCTGGCGGAGCTTAAGGAGTAGAGATGACCGCTGCAATTCAACTGCTGGCTGTTCCGTTAATCCTGGTCGTCACTATTTGGACAATTAGGAAAACACGCACAATGACTGTACTGGCGGCTTCCTTCTTTTGGATTCAGTCTGCCCTTGTAGCTTCTGTTCTTTATCCGGTTCTTTGTGGTCAAGAGTCGCGCTTGGTCTTTTCGGCCGACTTCTCGATCGACCGCCTGGCGGCCTTGTTTGCAATGCTTACTCAGATAGTCGTAGCTAGCTCGATGACACACGCCCATTTGTATTTTTTGTGCGACGGGGCCCACGGCGGCACAGAAAGTGGTGTGCAACTACGTATGTTCTACACATGCGCGACTTTGTTTCTCGTTTCTATGACTTTTGTTTTCTTTTGCGAGAATCTTGGATTGCTCTGGATCAGTGTCGAAGCTAGCACGCTCTGTGCTGCTCCGCTGGTTTACTACCGTCGCACTAAGCACGCAATTGAGGCTGCTTGGAAGTACCTCATGATTTGCAGCGTGGGGATTGCCTTTGCGCTCTTTGGCACCATGTTCATCTTCGCTTCCAGCCAGTATGGCGCCGTGGTCGATGGCTCACTACTGCTAAACGAGCTTCATGTTCACGCAAGCGAATTGCAGTATCCGCTGTTGCGGTTGGGTTTCTTGTTTTGTTTGTTGGGTTATGGCACCAAGGCCGGTATCTTTCCCCTACATTCGTGGATGCCGGATACTTACTCGGAAACCCCCGCACCGGCCTGTGCGATGCTTTCCGGCTCACTGCTCAACTGCGCGCTTTTTGCAGTGTGGCGAATCTCTGAACTCGTCGTTGCCTCCGGGCATATTTTGCTGGTTCACTGTACAGCGACTTATGCCGGTGTGCTGACCGTGTTGATGGCCAGTGTGCTATTGATCAGGCAACACGGTATCAAGCGGTTGTTTGCGTATTCGAGCATCGAGAACGTGGGACTCATGGTTACGGCAATCGGCCTCGGCTCGGGACCTTTGTTTTTCCTCCTTTCTCTCAATCACAGTATCGCCAAGGTGGCTCTGTTTCTGTTGACCGGCAACATAATTCAATCATCAGGCACCAAATCACTAAAAGATATTCGCGGTTTGCTTGTAGTTAATCCATACTGGGCCGCTATTCTGGCTGCCGGCGCATTCGCAGTTACCGGTGCGCCACCTTTTGGTGCTTTTGCTGCCGAATGGCAATTGCTGGCCCTTGTGACCCGGCTGCAACTATGGCCCTTATTGACCGTATTACTTATTGCGTTGACCCTGAGTTTTCTCTCCGTGACCATGCACTTGGGAAATGTTATTTGTGGTACTCCTCGTCCGCAGGCTGTAGTGTTACCTGCGGTAGCTTCCAGTGTTATTCCTGCTGCGCTGGTGCTACTGACTCTGCTTCTCGGTACGACGGCATTGCCGAACTTATTCCTGTGAGATTGAAATGAAGCTTGAAGTACTCCCCCTCAAACTAGAAGATCGCACCGCTACCATCAAATCATGCATGGCTTCCGGGGCACGTCTTGGACTTGTAACTTCGATTGACGGAGGGCAGCTGCTCACGATTTTGCTGGCACCGGAGTCAAAACAGATACGGTGTTATCAAACAGAGGTGGAAGGCGGCCAGTACCATTCGATGACGCCAGTGATTCCTCAAGCACACTGGTTCGAAAGAACCACTTTGGATATGTTCGGATTGTTGCCCCTGGGGCATCCTCGCCTCAAGCATACTCATTTGCACGAGCCGTATGTTTCTACGCTACCGCCGCTGGCCAAGCACGCTACGCAAGTGGTTGGTCGCCCCTATGAGTTCCTCAATGTCGAAGGTGAAGGGGTCTATGAGATTCCGGTCGGTCCGATTCACGCCGGCATTATTGAACCGGGGCATTTTAGATTCAGTTGCTACGGTGAAGTCGTAGCGAATTTGGAGATTCAGTTGGGGTATGTGCATCGGGGCGTTGAGAAGAGACTAACGGAGGTGCCTCCGGGAAAGGCTCGATTTGTGGCTGAAGCTGCCGCCAGCGATATGGCTGTGGCCAATGCGTGTGCGCATTCCGTGGCCGTGGAGGCCTTGTTCGAGTTCGAGATTCCGCGCTCGGCCTGGCTGCTCCGCACCGTAGCCGCTGAGATTGAACGAGTGGCGATGCACCTGTCTGATCTTGGCGGAATTGCCGGTGACATTGGTTTTCTCGCGGTCTCTTCATCAATGGCTCGATTACGCGGGCTGGCATTGCGATTAGCTGAGTTAGTCGGCGGGAATCGTTTCTTGCGTGGTTACGTGTGCCCTGGCGGCGTCAGCCGACCATGGCTAAAAGCGTCTCTCAGCGAAATGAGGCAAGTATTGCATGCGCTCGCAAGCCAGCTTCAACCAGTCCTCGACATTTTTCTCAGTAACCAAGTTGCAGTAGATCGCATGGAAGGGGTTGGCAAAGTATCACCAAAGCTAGCCGCGGAGTTCGGGTTGGTTGGTGTTAGTGCTCGTGCCTCTGGTGTAGGTTACGACTGCCGCGCGTCATGGAGCTCTGCCACTTTCCCTTCAAGAGAATTTGCAGTAGTCACTGAGCAAAGCGGAGATGTATATGCACGCGCCAAAGTTAGGATTGGCGAACTGGCTGTTAGCCTGCTAATGCTCTCCGCTTTATTCGATGAGCTTGCCTCCACCTCGGGGCCATCTTGGGTTCCATTACCTCAGATCCTGCCGCCCGATGCGACTGCCATCGGCATAATCGAATCTCATCGCGGCGAATTGATTCACTTGATTGTCACTGACGAAGAAGGAGCAATAAAACGCTATTGCATCAAAGATCCGGGGGTTAATAACTGGACCGGTTTGGCGATAGCCGTTCGCAATAATCTTGTTGCCGATTTTCCATTGTGTAACAAGAGTTTCGGTTTGTCATACAGCGGACACGATCTTTGAGGGCTTAACTAGATGTTGCGCTTACTAACCTATCTATTGAGCAAGGGCGTAGTCACCAACAAAGTGATTCCGGAGCTCTTTGGCGAAGAAGTGACGGGATTGCCGAAGGTAACGAACAATGCATGTGAAGCTACTTGTGAAAGCTGTATTGGCTCGTGCCCGACGGAGGCGATCAGACGCCTTGATGTTTCCGTCAGCGTCGATCGCGGTGCTTGCATAGCTTGCGGACAATGTTTAGCCCTTTGTCCGACCGGCACTATTATCAATGACCGTACCGTAGCGACACACACGTATACCCGCGAGGAACTGATCTTATCCTCTCAAGGAACCAGCGTGCCTGCTGTCGACAACCCTGGTATTTTTCGGAAATCGCTTGCGCTACGCGTTGTTTCCACCGGATGTTCGGCTTGCGATCTTGAAATTTCTGCAGCTTTTAATCCGATCTTCGACATGGAAAGATTCGGCATAAGTGTTGTTGCCTCGCCGCGATTTGCCGATGCCTTACTGGTCACCGGTCCGGTCCCCAAAGCGATGCACGCGCCGCTTCTGAGCTGTTACCAGGCGATGCCCGGTCCGAAGCTAGTAATTGCTTGTGGTACTTGCGCCATATCAGGTGGTGTTCACAAAAACTCTTACACCGAAGCAAACGGAGTGGTGCCATTGCTTCCTGTAGATGTCTTCATCCCGGGTTGTCCGCCGCATCCATGGACTTTGATTCAAGGCGTTTTAGCCGCTCAGAAACTCAAGGGACAACGGAGCCTCAGCCGGCGGTGCTGACACTGCTCATTGGTTCCGATCAATCTAGACCTGGTGCTGCGACGGTGGATTATGTGAGATGACAACCGGTTATGCCTATCCTCAGCAGTTAGCTGCTTTCATAGATGAACACTGGGATGATTACATTCCCGGAGCTGATTTGCCCCCATTACCGGTGCTGGAATCACTGCTCTCGATTGCTTTCCAGGCCAGCCTCCTGAGAGACGAAGAACGTCCGGTTGTGTTTCGTTTGATTCTTGCTGCGCCCGATACATTTCCCTCGGAAGCCGGCCCCCCAACCGGACTGCACCAGCTGTGTTTTGCCGAGCCAATAGTATTTTCACCGCAGGAGATTAAGCCGTTGGCTTCTGCTGCTAGTTTTCACCGGTCTCTCATTGGTGTACATTTCGATCGAGACGGTGCACTGCAGATGTGGGGCCTGGTAAATTCGGGTCCGCGCTGGTTGCACACTCAGCATGGCGGGCGAGGTTCCGCTCCGGAGTTGCCACCTAATCTGGTGGTGAATATAACAGGCCCCGGTTGTATTGAGGTCTGCAAGGGGGCTACAACGATCAGGCAGCTGGGGCAGGGACGTGTCTTTGGTCCTTCCGTGAACGTGTTGCAGGCACCGTGGCTACAAGACATGTTCGCCCAAACACGTGCAGAGCGCATGGTCATACACCAGCAAGCAAGAGCTGCTGCAAGTGCCCCGTGGTACGATCTCGATCCGGAGCTGACCCATATCATTGATCAGCATATGGTCAAGCGCGTGCTTGCTGCAATCAGAGCCTTTAAGCATGGTGGCACTTTGATCATGGTCCCGCCGGAAATGACGGACGAATTGCTTGGTGCCAACAAGTACTTGAGCATACGTTACCCGTTTGCCGACGGTGAACCGCGCGCCCGTTTTCGAACCTTGATCATTTCGGTCATGAATGCCCTTGCTGCCAGTGACGGAAACGGAGATTGTGTTAAGGAGCAACATGTGATTGGCTGGCAACAATATCAGGAATCGTTGGATGCAACTGTTGCCGCCCTGGACGAGAGCATATTCGAAATGTCGCACTTGATTGCTGCATTGTCGACCGTCGACGGCGCAGTGGTCATGACTCGCCGATTTGAACTTCTAGGATTCGGAGCCGAAATCCGTTGTGATCTCTCGGAGGTTACGTCCATTGCCCGTTCGCTCAATCTTGAAGGCACGAAATACAAAATTGAACAGACTCGCGGCGTGGGGACGCGCCATCGCTCTGCTTACAACTTATGCCACGTCTTGAAGGATGTGCTGGCGATCGTAATTTCGCAAGATGGCGGGGTACGTTTTATCCGATCCAACAATGAAACCGTAATGTACTGGGACCATCAGGCGACGTTTGCTTTTTCTCATCGGTTTTGAGATGGCGATCGTTGCGGATCCTCGAATGATGGTCGCAGACAACGGCAAGCGGAACCAGTAAAAAGTGTTAGCTCTTGATCCACTTGTCGGTCATGCGTTTTATGTCATTTAGCAACGCAGGCTTTTGGAGAAAGTCGTCCATGCCTGCCAGCGCGGTTCGCTGGGCGTCTGAGTGTGCGGTCAACGCTATTATAGGAATTCGTTTTCGATGTTCAATCAGTTCCTGTTCGCGAATGATCAAAGTGGCATGATTGCCGTCAATTCCAGGAAGTCCGATGTCCATGAAAATCATGGCTATGTCTGTGTTGTCCGACGTTTTCGCTACAGCTTCTTCGCCGGTGCCTACTAACACGCTTTCAAACCCGAGCACAGTGATCTGACGACCTGTCAAGTCTCGCAGAACGGGATCATCTTCCACTAGTAGAATCAGTTGCTTGCCGTTGTTCATGCCTGGCAATTTCCGCTGTTAAAGGGAATTTTGAACCAAAAAGCGGAACCCTGACCTTCGGTGCTTTGCATGCCGATGGTGCCACCCATTAGTTCGACTAGGTTCTTTGCTATGCTCAAACCTAACCCGCTGCCTCCATACAACCTGCTGATCGAATTGCTTCCTTGTTCAAAGGGCTTGAACAGCCTTTCCTGAGCATCCGATGCGATTCCGATGCCGGTGTCGCTAATCGCAAAGCAAAGCACCCCGACATCGTTTGCGGATCGTTCTGTCATTGTGCAATTGATACTCACCCCACCACTTTGAGTGAATTTGACGGCATTGAACGCGAGGTTCAACAGCACTTGTCTTAGTCTGATTTCGTCTCCGCAAATTATCTCGGGCAAGGCGGGATCGCATGAGACTGTTATACTCAGATTCTTCTTTGATGCTTCCGGTTGGATTAACTGTTGAACGTCGCCGAGAATAGTGCGCACGGGAAATGGCCGAAACTCAATCTTGAGCTTCCCTGACTCCATTCTGGCGGCGTCCAGCATGTCATTGAGGAGCGCAAGTAAGCGATTGGATGAGTCGAAAATAGCGCGAACAATACTGTTGTTGTCCTTGCCCAAATCCGTCAAGGTCAATAGTTCTGCCATGCCGATGATGCCGCCCATCGGAGTGCGCACTTCGTGACTGATTGTCGATAGGAACCGCGTCTTGACTTCAAGAGCTCTTCCCAGCTCCTCATTGGTCTCAGAAAGCACGCGTGCTGCGGCTTCGCGAGATTGCTCCGCGTACCGACGCTCGGTAAGATCGCGAGTGACTTTAGAGAAGCCTACCAGTTTCGATCCGTTGTAGATTGGGGTTATGAGAACACCGGCCCAGAATGTGTTGCCGTCTTTTCTTACCCTCCAGCCTTCTTCCTGATACTGCCCCTCTTTTTGGGCTGTCTCTAATTCATGTTCCGGGTGCTTCGAGTCTCTGTCGGCTTGAGTGTAGAACATCGAAAAGTGCTTGCCGATAATTTCCTGCGCACTGTAGCCTTTGATGTATTGAGCACCTTCGTTCCATGTCATCACGTTGCCTTCCGGACTCAACATGAATATGGCATAGTCTTTGACGCCACTGACCAGGGAACGGAAAATCGCTTCCTGGCGGGCGGAGGCTTGTTGTGCTTGTTGTCGCTCTGTGAGATCTCGAGTGATTTTTGCATAACCAATAAGTACATTGTTTTCGAAGACCGGACTGATAACTACATTTGCCCAAAAGCTAGTTCCGTCTTTTCGGACACGCCATCCTTCTTCCTCGTAGCGTCCCTCCGCCTTGGCGATTTGAAGTTCGCGTTCCGGGTGACCGGTGGTTATTGCGTCCTGAGTGTAGAATCGTGAAAAGTGTTGCCCGATGATTTCATCGGCTGTATAGCCCTTGAGGCGTGCTGCGCCTGTATTCCAGGTAAGTACAATTCCCGCCGGGTCAATCATGAAGATGGCGTAGTCCGTAACGCCATTTAGCAGCATCTTGAGAGTTTCGTGGTTCTGGTAGAGCTCTCTGGCTGATTCGCTCGATGCCTTGGTCGGCTCAGCGGTCATAATCTTCCTCTTCTATTCAAAATCTCAGCTGGAACAGGCTTGCCGGATCACGCGGCATTATTTGTCGGTCTGCAAGGTAGGACGAAAACTATCATAAGTTGTCTCGCCCAGTAACTGACTATTTGGTACACACGAGTAGATTTCTTGACACAAGTTGTCTCCCGTGTGTTCAAGAGGGTGAGCGATTGGTGGTGTCAAATCCGGTGCCGCGCGGTTGGCTTATCTACTGATTCGCACGACCAACGTATCGCAAATCATATCGTGCAAAGCTTGCTTTCTTCTCGTCCAGCCCGCCATCATCAGTCCCGCATAGAGGGGCGGTATTGTACAGGGCAGCTTTGCTAACGAGCGAATCAGCGCTCTTGCGAATCCCATTCGTCCGCCGTCCTTAGTGGTGACTTTCAGTCCCAGCATGAGTTTTCCCGGTGAGGCTTGCAAACACGAGCTTTCGAATCCCGCATAGTACAGCCACTCTGTGCTCAGAACACTCGTTATCGAGAGGATGTAGTAGAAGTGCCCCGTATTGTTTGTGGCGACGCCCGGACCGAGCTGCGAAATTGCAACGGTCGCAATGATCATCGCAATCGAAGCCACTGTTCCAATCACAATGCTATCGATTGCGCGAGCGGCGAATCGAAGCCAGAATCCGGCATGGGACTGCCCGTGTTTCGCGAACCGGTGCAAGTAGCGTATTGCTTGCGACTTTTCGCGCGCGGCGATTGCCTCAAGCCGTTTGTCTGAGGCCGTATTGAGCAGATCCGCGTACGCATCGAGAGCGTCGGCTACTCTTTCGTGCTGAGAGCCGAATTCGGCTTTTGCTGCTTCAACTGTGTCTTCTAACAGTTGAAGTCTTATTTTTAGATCGCTATCAACCGGTTTCTGTTGTGGCATACCGTTCACACCTCAGCGGCTCCGAGGACCTTATACCCTGCGGCCGCACAGTTCAGCGGCTGTTCCGACCCGGTGTGATGGACGCTTCACTCAGGAGAGGACTTGCGCCGCATGCAATACGCCGACTGACAGGTGGTTGAAGTGACCTGGAGGCATTCTTTGATTTCCGCTGGCAACTCATTTCGGTCAGCCCTTTCGAAACCGAGTCTTGCTGCGAAATTGACAGCACTTGCCGTAAGAAGAACAAACTCGGTGACACCCTCTTTTGTGAGTTCGTCCATTGCGCCCTCTGTCAGTGCTGTTGCCATGCCGCAATTGCGAAAGATCACGTCAACTGCCAGCGAACGAAGCAGCGCGCATTTGCCGTGAATTTCCCAGCCGATGCATCCCGCGATGCTTTTGGCGGGCAGGTCTGCAACAAGAAACGCAACACTCTCATTTCTCAGCGGTAAGGGCAACTGCACCTGCTCCAACAATGCGAAAATTGCGGAAATGTCCTCTGCGCAAGCCTTGCGCAGATGGAGCTCACCTTCATGTTCTTTTAAGAGATCCATTTTCTTGCGCTCCTGAGCGTTTGAAATATTCACTTCAAATTAAGGTTGATGAGAGATATAGCATCATGGTGAGATGGGCGATCTATCTAATTCTAATAAAGCTAAAATTTTTGAATCTCAGCTCCGTCTGGATGTCAGGCGCGAGCGGAGAAGACGAAAGTTAGAGGAATGCTCCAATCATGAACACTACTGCATTGCCTACAGTCGGTTATACCCTCAACCATCCGCGGTTGCAGAACTGGGTCCTGGAAATGGCCAGTCTGTGCAAACCGGAACGCATCCACTGGTGCGACGGTTCGCAGGAAGAAGCCGATCGGCTAATTACCGAAATGGTATCGGCCGGCACCTTGATTCGGTTAAATCCGGAAAAGAGACCAAACTCTTTCCTGGCGAGATCCGATTCGTCCGACGTCGCTCGTATGGAAGACCGGACGTTCGTGTGTCCCAAAGACCCCAAAGCTGCTGGACCGAACAACAACTGGATGGAGCCCGAAAAAGCTCGCGCTGAGCTGCGCCCTCTATTCGACGGTTGCATGAAGGGACGGACCATGTATGTGGTGCCGTTCAGCATGGGGCCTATCGGCTCGCCCTTCTCCCATATCGGTGTGGAACTCACCGACTCTCCTTATGTTGCTGTCAGCATGCGCGTCATGACACGCATGGGCAAAGATGTAGTCGCTGCGCTGGGCACTGACGGTGAATTCGTACCCTGTGTTCACTCTGTAGGCGCACCGCTGGCACCGGGCCAGAAAGACGTATCTTGGCCTTGCAATGAAACAAAGTACATTTGCCATTTCCCCGAGAGCCGAGAAATCTGGTCGTTTGGCTCCGGTTACGGCGGCAATGCTCTATTGGGCAAGAAATGCTTCGCCTTGCGCATTGCATCGAACATGGCGAAAGACGAAGGCTGGCTCGCTGAGCACATGCTCATTCTCGGACTTGAATCGCCGCAAGGGGAAAAGCGCTATGTTGCCGCCGCATTCCCGTCTGCGTGCGGTAAAACCAATCTTGCCATGCTTATTCCGCCGCAAGCCTTTGACGGATGGAAAGTCACCACTGTTGGTGACGATATTGCCTGGATCAAGCCTGGTAAAGATGGTCGCTTCCACGCTATTAATCCCGAGTATGGATATTTCGGTGTTGCTCCGGGGACTTCGGAACACACTAACCCCAATGCAATTGCCACATTGAAAGCCAATTGCATCTTCACCAACGTTGCACTGACTCCCGATGGCGACGTCTGGTGGGAAGGCTTGACGAAAGAGCCGCCAGCCGAATTGATAGACTGGGAAGGCAAAGCATGGACACCGGGATGCGGTCGCAAAGCTGCCCACCCGAATTCCCGCTTCACGGCTCCAGCTAGCCAGTGCCCGTCACTCGATCCGTCTTGGGAAGATCCAAAGGGAGTACCGGTCGACGCCTTCATATTCGGTGGCAGAAGGTCGAAGACGGTGCCATTGGTAATGCAAGCGTTCAACTGGAGCTATGGCGTGTACATGGCCGCCACAATGGGTTCCGAAACGACTGCTGCTGCAACGGGCAAAGTCGGTCAAATTCGTCGCGATCCGATGGCGATGTTGCCGTTCTGTGGCTATCACATGGGCGATTACTTCGACCACTGGCTCGATATGGGACACAAAGTCTACAATCCGCCTCGCGTGTTCTGCGTAAACTGGTTCAGAACAAACGACAAGGGGGAGTTCTTGTGGCCCGGATTCGGCGAGAACATGCGCGTTCTCAAATGGATCTTCGAACGCGTAAGCGGCCGCGCCGGTGCTCGTCAAATTCAACTCGGTTGGATGCCCGGTTACGAAGATATCGATTGGACCGGACTCGATGAAGTGACCGAGGCCAAGTTCGACGAGCTCATGGACGTTGACGCGAAAGCATGGAAAGAAGAGCTCGCCTTGCACGATGAGTTCTTCTCTTCGCTCGGCGATAAACTTCCTCGCGAGTTGCCGCTTCAGCGTGAACTCCTTGAGCGCACGTTAGACCGCTAAAGCTAGAAAGAGACCAAAAGAGGGCGCAGCCAAAAGTATTGGCTGCGCCCCTCTTCATTAGAAGCGTCCTGTCAGAAGTCCACCACAGATGGTGCGGCAACAGGAAGGCTGATTTCAATGCTCTTTCGGCGGTAATCCCTCGCCAGGGTGCGCCTTGGCTTTCTCGCTCGACTCTTTGGGCTGCGTGCGCCAATAGATGCCGTCCTTCCTTTCCATCAGGTTACCTCCCACCAGTTCTCGACGCAGAGTAGCGAAGTCCGGATGATGCTTCCCGATGATTGCATTGACCTCTTTCTCCGGATAGCGAGTGTCGTGTGCGAATCGCTCTGCAAGCCAGCGAAGCACAACTTCTCGCTTCTTTCGACTGGCAGGAATTTCTTTCAATCGTTCACCTTCGAAAAAGTCCGTCAGAATCTTTTTCTCCCATGCTTCGAAGTTAATAGACTCGTCTTCCATGGTGATAGTCTCGACAGAAAGCATCTGTTTCGAAAGCGCGCGAAGAGGTTCAATATCGAGCTTGTACAGGTGTGTGTTCCCCTCGGATCTCATGGTTACGAGTTTGAGGTCCTTCAGGCGAGCCAGATGGTGTGAGACTGTCGGTGCCTTGAGGTCCAGCAAACTGGCAATTTCTTCGACGCTTCGTTCGGAGGTTGCAAGCGTACCAATGATCTTCAGCCGGCTTTCGTCAGAAAGTGCTTTGAAGTAGGACAGCATGTTTGCGAGCTGGGCATTTGCCATAAATACCATTGGGAACCTCACTTCCTCGAATTTCACTATAGGCGCTCCGGCTGCGTCGGCAAGCCTCCTCGCCTCCGCGCTTAGACAGCTGCGCTTGTCCGAATTAAATTTGGCGGCTGTCTAATTCGATGCGCGTCTATTTAGATGTATATCAAATTAGATTCGGAGTGTCAAGCGGACATAATAGCGATGATTCTTATCGCACTATTTGATCTGTCTACGCTGGAGTTCGGTATGACGTGGCACGCACATCTAAACGCCGGAAATTCTGCGTTAGCACGACGGCTCTTCGACGAAGCTGAGAACCAGTTTCGCAAAGCTTTGCAAGAGGCACGCAAGCTATCCGTCGTCGATCCCGAGATTACCGATGTTCTGCGTCAGCTTTCTCTGCTGGCGCTGCAACGCGGTAACGCCGAGGAAGCACTTGCGTTCGCGCGTGAAGCTTGCGACATAGACCAGGGGTATTGGTTTGGACCGTCTTCTCAAGTTTGTCAGGACCTCTGCCTCGCTGCTTCCGCTGAGGACAGGCTCGGTCTGTTTCAAGATGCGGCGGAAACATATTTTCGAGCAATTCACCAACATGAGCAGTTCTACGGAAGTGAACACCATGAGACGTTTGTCGTTCGTGCAATGCTTCTGATCGCTTTGCTGCACGGACCCGACTCACCCCGATTGGACAGTGTCGCTTCTCGAGTTCTGGTGCACTTCTCCGCTATCTGTGCCCCGGGCACAGTAAGCAGTACTTTGGGGATAGATCGTCGTCTTCAGCTGTTAATGTCTGCCAATCGCGAACAAGATGCCGAGCAGTACTTCAAACACTCGATGGCAGTGTTGAGAAAGCACCTGGGCGATCACAACAGAGAAGTCGTTACGCTTCAGAAGTCCTATGCGGCAATGCTGGCGAATGCCAACAAACAGTTATCCGCCTGGCGATTGAAAACTACTGCTGAAACACAGACTAAGAAGGAGGATTTAGCCGGGCGCGCGGATGACCTGATCTTGCGAGGCCGATTTGACGAGGCCGAGCCGTTGTTGCGCCGACATTTGACATTCATGCAGATGAAATTCGGTCCGTCCCATCCTTCGACACTTGCTGTAAGGAAGAAGTACGCCACTGTAGTGCAAAAAGCCGGTGCATACAGCAATGCGACCCTGCGGGAGCGTGCCCTGGAAGTGATTAGTCGCATGGCCGCCTCAGGGGGGGCGTGGAAAACTGCGTGCGCAGACGCGATGCGAATACACAAAATTGGAAACGCTGAGGTTGAGGCGCAATTGCATCAATGGAAGACTGCGCAGCCACAATTCTCTCCGCCGCAGGAGCAGCAATGCGCCTCGGGTTCGGAATACGGATCTGCTGTTCGACATCTGCAAACCGTTTCGCGAGGGGGCTTTACTCCGTGGCCCGCGCCACAAGACTATAACGAAGCTGTGCAGAATCCACATCTGTGTTTCACCGACGCCGAACTTCGCAGCGGGACACCGGAAGTAAACGCCCTGGGGCTGCCATTCGTGGCGAGTGGTGCATTTGCCTCGGTTTACAAATTCAACTGTGGCTCGTCTGCACGAGCGGTGCGCTGCTTTCTCTCGCCGGTAAATGATCGCGAATATCGATACCAGCAACTAAGCGATTACATCTGCTCCGACGACCTTGTTTACACTGTGAATTTCGAGTATCAGTCCAATGGTATCCAGGCCCTTTCAACGCAAGTTCCAATACTGAAAATGGAATGGGTTGAGGGTATGGCTCTGAATCTATTTATCGACGAGTTTCTGGTGAGTCAAGGTGAGATGGCGAATCTGTTGCACCTGTTCCGACGGATGACTCAGTCCCTGCACGATGCCGGTGTCGCCCATGGCGACTTGCAGCATGGCAATATCCTGGTGCGCGACAATGAACTGGTGCTCGTCGACTATGATGGAATGTTCGTGCCCTCGCTCGCCGGGCACCAGAGCAACGAACTGGGGCATCCTAACTATCAGCATCCGGGTCGAAATGCCTTGCACTTCGGCCCCTATCTTGATGCGTTCTCTTCCTGGGTCATCGATACGTCGTTGTTCGCCCTGACTGTTGACCCTTCACTCTGGTATTCGCTGAAGGGGGGCGACGAATGTTTGCTCTTTCGCAAGGCGGACTTTTTGGACCCGGACAAATCTGCGGCGATGAATACTTTGCTGAATCACTCTTGCGATGAGCTGGTGCAAAGAGTTCGCTACACGCTGGGACTCTTATCCCAACCTGTTGCACTCTTGCCAGGCGTTTCGATCAAGGGCGAGCCACTCCTCCGGCCTCGTGAAGGTTTTCAAGCTCCGATATAAAGTCCTCGATCGATTGAAACTGGCGATAAACCGATGCAAATCTTACGTACGCCACTTCGTTCAAATCCTTCAATCGATTGAGCACCATTTCGCCCAGCAGTTTTGACGGTAGCTCCTTCTTGCCGTTTCCCAAGAGCTCAGCCTCGATAGTTTCCAGCAGACTGTCAATCTGTTCTGCTGTTACAGTCGTCTTGGCGCAGGCGCGGCTGACACCGTCCCTGAGTTTCTGCACCGAATAAGGCTCCCGTTCGCCCGATGTCTTAACAATGAGCAACTGGAATGCTTCCACCCTTTCGAAGGTGGTGAACCGCTTGTGGCAAGCCTCGCACTCGCGCCTGCGGCGGACTGCCGAACTCTCGGTTGAGAGTCTGGATTCAAGCACTCGGCTTTCTCTATGATTGCAGAATGGGCAGTACACTTTCGATTTAGACCTGAATCGGGAATACAATATTATCGTCTAGTCTCGTCACCCATTGGTGCTGCATTGTCTAACCCGGAGAGAAATTTCTATCAGATTCTGGGACTCGAGCCAACCAGCTCGACGATTGACATCAAGCGCGCCTATAGAAAACTGGTGAAAGAGCAGCATCCGGATTTGGGCCATTATCAGAAGAGTGATTCCGAGAGGCAGTCTGCAACTGAAGACATGCTTCGGCTCAATCAGGCGTATGAGACCCTGATGGATAAGAAGCTGCGTGATGCCTACGATATTCGGATTGGCGTTCGCATTGTCATCAGTGCCGGATACAAGTTTCAGCCGAGTCATGAAGATCAACAGCGCGAGATCTTTCTGGCGAAAGTATTTCATCCTTGTCGCACTGGTATTACCCGGGTCCTGGGCATGTACAAGCGTCAGCTCACTGCGTTGTCGAAAGATCCTTTTGATGACGAACTAGTAGCGGAATTTGAAGCTTACGTTGACCAGGTTGAAGCTGCGCTCCGCAAAGCTTCTGATGGATTTGCCAAGAATCAGGCGCCCCCCACCCTTGAACCTGCGGTTCATATGATGCGACACTGCATCGCGCAAGCTGCCGACGCGCTGGAAGAAATGCGCCGTTACTGTTTGAACTACGACTATGACCATTTGATGATGGCTGGAAGTCTAATTCGCATTGCCGGCGACTTGGCTAAAGAATCACTGACGCTGACAAAGGGCTAGCGAGAGACCATCAGCGATCGAAATTAAGTAGTTCGCGGGCGTCGTTCCAGATGCTATTAACAATCTCGGTGGCCGGTCGGGCTTGCGCCAATCTCGCTGATTGTCCCGCCCAGGCCTGCATGCCAACTAGCTGTCCAAGAGAATTCGCCTGTGAACGCATCTCTGCTGTTAGCCCCCGCTGTACAGGATAAGGTGCAGCTTCTGGAGCCCCGGGGGCGGTGGCGGCTTTCACGTACTCCGTCTCCAGGCTTCTTCCCGCGCGACCGCTGAACACCCTGCTGACCACGGTGTCTTCCGGAGCGGTTGAAGCAAGCGCGCTTGACCACGCCTGCGGAATCTGAGCTTCAGGTGAACGGAGAAATCCTGTGCCGATTTGAACCGCACTCGCGCCTAGAATTAATGCTGCCGCTACGCCACGTCCATCAGCTATGCCACCAGCTGCGATGACGGGGACGTTCACCGCATCGACCACGGCCGACACCAGCGAGCATAAGCCGACCATGCGTTTCTCCGCTTGTTGCGCGTCAAAAGCGCCTCTGTGCCCACCGGCTTCCATTCCTTGCGCCACTATCGCATCTGCGCCCGCTTCCTCCGCCAGCACCGCTTCGCTAACGGTGGTTACCGTCGCAATCCACGCTATGCCCGCGGCTTTCAGTGACTTGACAAAATGGTCGGGAAACAGACCCATGACGGAGGAAACTACCGGTGGTTGCATAGCAAGAAGCGCTTGACACTGCATCTGAAAATCCGGTGGACGAGTATCGCCGGCTTCTGTCGGCGGCTCCGGTCCGAATTGTGAGAGGAAAAGTCGAAGCCTGTTTTCTTGTTCTGGATTTCTTGTCGGCTCCGGATCCGGCACCCAGAGGTTCATCTGAAAAGGTCCATTCGTGGCTGCTCGAATTGTTTCTGCCCAGTCGTGCATTTGTTCGGGTGTCATCAATACCGCGCCACAAGAACCCAGACCGCCGGCTTGGATTACCGAGATCGACAGTGGTGGCGCCGGTACGCCTGCCATGGGACCTAGCAGTACAGGGACACGTAGATCAAAACGCTGACAGAACTGTTCAACCTTGCTACTGATTGACCTGTTTCTACCCATTCTGCACTACCCGAGAAACGTGAAAACTTCAAAACTTCGGTTGCTGCCTTAACGCGTTCGAGCAGATGCACCTGCTGCCACTACATCTGCATTCCCGCGTTTCGATTTTGCTAAATCGCGCGCACTTCCCATTATCTTGAAAAACCCCGGTAAGCCGCCCATTAAATGGCTTGCGGTCATGACTCCACCCATGAGCGCGCCCATGATTCCTAAGCTCACGACATCGGCGCCGGTCATATAGAGATTCTTGATCGATGTATTCGGATCGAAATTGCGCTTGTTGAATTCTTCAGTCGTGGATGGATAGCCGTAAATGGCCGCGCTGTGGTGCCCGGTGAAGTCGCGCACTGTCAGCGGCGTTGAGAGTTCGCGATAGGCAATTAGATCTCCGAAGCCAGGGAACTTGCTCTCCACTACGGCAAGGAGCGTGTCAGATATCTGCTCTTTAAGCGCCTGGTATTCGTCGCCTCGATGCTTCCACTGTGTTTCGCTCCACTTAGACAAATCGTCCAGTTTCATGAATCCGATAACCTCTGCCGTGTGAGTCTTGGCGGCAGGATCTTTTAGCGACGGGAAAGAGAGAAAGCAGCCGCCGGATTTTCCACCATTTTGGACCATGGTGTTCGCGAACATATTGTCGTGGTCATAAGATTCGAAAATCCAGTGGTTCTCGCCGTGAAAACCCATGGATTCGGGATCCGATTTGAGCCCCAAGTAGAGCGTGACCATACTGCAAATATCACCCGCTACCGCGACTGGCATCTGCTGCTGATACGCCGCTGGAACTAGTTCGCCGAAAGTAATCGCTCGTCCGGCATCTGATATCACCACCGGTGCAAAGAATTGCTTTACTGCTACGTTTTTGCCCTGGTGGATTGAGACCTCGACGCCTTTTGCGATCCCGTCCTCTACGATGATGTGCTTGACTGTGTGATTCAAACGACAATCGCCGCCATGTGCCTTGATGAGGGGAAGTGTTGAGTCTGCGATCGATTTTGCGCTGCCAACCGGATAGTAAGCGCCACCAAAGTAATGACACACAATAATTGAGTGAAGCGAGAAAGGACTCTTGCTTGGAGGCAAACCGCAATCGCCCCACTGTGAGGCTAGAAGCGCTTTCAGTTCGGTTGATTTGAATTGCTTATCCAGATAATCTCTTGTCGTTTGGTTCGCCAACGCGCGGGCTGCGCGATCTCGTTGTTGCATTGCCCATCTAATAGTGGACGGCATCAGTGATTGAATCAACTGTTGTCTAAACCATTCGTTGACTAGTTTTACATCGCGAAAGTATTGATGGAGAGCCGCTGTTTCTGAGGGAAATCGCTCCAGCAAATCAGTTTTGTACACCACCGGATCCGCGTGAACGGAAAAGTCGAAATCCGGATAGTGGAATGTATCAAACTTGTCCGGCAAACGAGCCCAATCGAGTTTCTTTTGCGTGATCAAATCGAAGAGCTGGCGACTATCTTCATGCGGCGCCATTCTTCCGATGTAATGAACACCTACATCCCAGCGAAAACCCTGACGTTCGAAAGTGTGCGTGTAGCCGCCTGCTTTGAAGTGACGCTCCAGAATTAACACGCGTTTGTTTGCGAGCTGAGCCAACAAGCTGCCGCAGGACAGTGCTCCCATGCCGGAGCCGATGATGATGACGTCGAACTCCTCATCTGTTTCCTTGCTTGCTGAGTCGTTTTCGGAAACTTTAGAATTCACTGAGTACACCTGCTTCTCTTATTACGTCCGGCGATATTGGGTCTGGCTGGAGTGCCATTGTACACGAGTTGCCCCTTGAGTTCGCATTCTGCGCTAATTACAGGCTGCGGGCTCAAGAAGTTTTGTGAGGAACTGGAATCGTCGACTGGTAGAATAGTGCTTTAAGGTTGAGGCTTTGAAGATTTGCAAGAGGATTGTTCATTGAGCGAGCCGGATAAAACAATTCACTGCAGTAAACACGGACAAAGGGTGGCTACTTTTGTGTGCCACCACTTAGCACACAGTGCTAATCGAGGTTTCAACATTGGTATCAATCCGGAGTATGCGGACGATCCTTTTCCCGACGCCTGGTGCGATGAATGCGAACAGAAATTCGAGGAAGCCGGTGGTGAGTGGAACGATGAAGCGGAAGAGTTCGCCGATATCCGTTTGATTTGTTGCGATTGTTATGTTGCTGCGCGTTTGCGCAATCAGGAAGAAGAGCTTCGTCGCAGATTTACGACAACTTCGCTTCAAGATATCGTTGCGAGCCACAAAGAAGCTCCGCGAACATTTTCTATTCCTCGATCTGATGAGCGAGTCAACCTTCCGCCAGGACAGCTGGTTAAGCTGGTTTTCGAAATCGCCGAGACTGAGCCCGGACTGCCAGGCGCCGAGCGCATGTGGGTTGAAGTAAAGGAACGCCGTGCTGATGGAAACTACGTCGGTGAGTTACATAATCAACCGTACTTTATTTCCAACGTTGGCGAAGGAACCGAAGTTATCTTCGGTCCTGAGCATGTCGCAGCGCTCTATGTCAAAAAGGATGATGGTCCGTGGCTCGATGAAAGTCTGGAGGTAAGCTGTTCTGAGAAGATTATCTCAGACGACCTGTGGCCCTGTCTTGCAGAAAGAGCGTCCGGTAGTCCCACCCATACGGGATGGCGCATCTATGCAAGTGACATGAACGAGACGCTCGTTTCCATACCAGCGCAACAGGTTCTCGATCAGTTCCCTGTGCTGGATTCCGTTCTGGGCGAGGATGTCGGCAGTAGTTGGAAGTGGGACGAGGCGGAGCTGGAGTACAAGCGTACAACGTGAGGGGGGGCTATGTTACTTTCCCGAGCTGAGTGTATTACCCGCGTATTACTTGCGCTGACACGAAAATGAGCGATGATTGTCACATGAATGGGGCTTCGCTGCGATTAACATCGCGGGAGAAGATACAGGAATGACAACCACTCAAACGAATTCGGTCAAACCAATCTCGCCGCGGGCACCAGCGAAGCTCCGGACGACCCTAGGGCTTGCTGTTGCCGGATTGATCGTGCCGTTGGCATCAGTGCTTGCGTTCCGCACAATGACGTATCAATCGCCGGACGTCAAGTCTGACATAGCACTTGCTTCGGCGCCTGCTATCAATGTTGAGTCGGCCGCACGACACTTGGGTGAGGCCGTGCGGATTCGAACGGTTTCTCATGAAAACGCCGCGGACAATGATTCAAAACAGTGGGATGCATTGCATGTCTGGCTGAAAAAGACCTACCCCGCAGCGCACAACGCGATGAATCTTGAAGTTGTCGCAGATCGCACGCTTGTCTATTGCTGGAAGGGCACGGATTCGAGGCTGGCGCCGATCATATTGATGGCACACCAGGACGTGGTGCCGATTACGCCGGGAACTGAAACCGAATGGAAACACGCACCATTTTCCGGCGAGGTAGCCGACGGAGCTGTTTGGGGGCGCGGTTCAATTGATGACAAAGGGTCCCTGATTGCAATCTTCGAAGCAATTGAAACGCTGATTTCGGGGGGATTTACTCCGAAGCGGACGATTTATCTGGTATCAGGACACGACGAAGAAGTCGGAGGGCAAGGTGCGCGCGCAGCGGCGGCCTATTTGAAGCGCAACAATGTTCTTGCCGAGTTTGTCCTGGACGAGGGCATGCAGATAATTAGCGATCACCCGATTACGAAAGCGCCGGTGGCGCTGATTGGTATTGCAGAGAAGGGGTTCGCTACATTAGAGATTACAGCAAAAACCGCGGGAGGGCACACGTCTATGCCTCCGAAGGAAAATGCGGTGGTGAATTTGGGCAACGCCGTTGAAGCGATCTACAACGATCCTTATCCGCTGGATTATGCCGGCCCCACTGCCGACATGCTACGAGCCATAGCTCCCCATGCGGGGCTAGCTACGAAAATGGCGATAGCTAACGACTGGCTCTTTGCACCGCTTTTGGTATCAGAAATCGCTGCAACTCCTGCGGGAGCAGCGATGATTCATACCACTATTGCGCCGACGATGCTGGAAGGTTCGCCCAAGGAAAATGTACTGCCCGCCAAGGCAAAAGCGTGGATAAACTACAGAATCGCACCCGGCGATACATCTGAATCGATCATGAAAAAGTCTCAGCGAGCGGTGGGAACCCTTCCAGTTACACTCCGTTGGAACCGAACTCCTGACGAACCGTCCTCCGTGTCTTCAACCAAATCACGAGCATGGCAGATCCTGTCTCTGCTCGCGGCTGACATCAGCCGTGCGCCTGTAGCTCCTGCTCTGTTCATAGGCGGCAGTGACAGCCGCTATTTGCAAGACGTCGCAAAGGACACGTATCGTTTTCAGGCAATCACTTCTTCGCTCAACGAACTGGACATGATCCACGGCACGAATGAACACCTGAGCCTGGATAATCTCAAACAGATCACAACTTTCTATGCCCGACTAATTGCCACTGCTGCTAACTGACTCGCGTTTCCCGTTACTTCGCCGGTGCTACCGGTGGTGTTGCCGGTGGGGTGACCGCTGCGGCACTGGCGGACGTTGTGCTGCTGGTCGTCGGAGCTGTCACAACGGGTTTGCCGGTGAGTACTTCAATTGCTTTGTTCAGTTGAATGTCTTTACCATCGGTTGGTGCGTGCTTGAAGTTCGTGAAACTGGGATCGATCCACCAGGGACCCTTCCCTGCTTTAAAATCGTCGTCCGAAACAAGAACCTCGAAGTCCGGCTTGATGCCTTTCTTGTGAATGTCCTCGTCCGTCGGCGTGACGTACTTTGCAATTGTAATGTTCATTCCGGAGCCATCTTCAAGCTTTTGGATTGCTTGCACCAACCCCTTGCCGAACGTTGTCTGCCCGACTATCTTTGCGCGACCGTTGTCGCGCATCGCTGCGCTGAAGATTTCGCTGGCGCTGGCGCTTCCGCCATTGACCAGCAGCACCAGCGGCTGGTGCACGGTCTGTCTGCCTGATGCGACTTGCGATGCTTTCTGACCATCGGCGTCAATAGTGCTTACAATCACGCCTGATGGTAAGAATTGATTAGATATGTCGATAGCGTTAGCGAGCAGTCCCCCGGGATTGTTGCGCAGATCGATTATCAATCCGTCTGTTTTCGACAGTTCGTTTAGCGCATTGTTCATTTCATCCGTTGCTTTCTGTGAAATGAAACTATCAAGTCGAATATAGCCAATGTTGTCTTTTAGCGTGACTGCTTTTGTCACCGCCTTAATTGGCACCTCTGCCCGCACCAGGTTAAGCGTGATTGGTTTTGCCTGTCTCAATAAAGTCAGCGACACTTTCGAACCCAAAGGTCCACGTATTTGCTTAACTACTTCGTCCAGCGCCTGACCTTTGATCGACTTTCCATCAACTTCGGACACTTCGTCGCCGGGACTGACACCGGCGCGGTATGCGGGAGTATCCTCGAGCGGCGTGATCACGACGACCTTATGCTCTTTGTTCATTCCGAGCTGCATGCCAACGCCATAGAGCTTGGCGTTAATTTGTGTCTTCTCTTCGTCAAATGCTTCTTTACTGAGAAATCGAGTATATGGATCGCCCAGGCTCGCCAGCATCGTTTCGATCGCCTTGTGCGAATCGTCCATGGTTTTTAGTTTCCCCTGGTATCGATCTTTCCATCGTGACCAGTCTTGTCCGTTGAAAGTTCTATCAACGTAGCCGTCACGTATCTTGGCGTAGGCAGATTCAAACAACGCAGCAGGTGAGATGCTCAGACTTTGAGCAGCCGCTACACGAGCTGTTTGCTCTTGCGGGGCGAACGGCACTAAGTCGCCTGTATTCGCAAGGAACGAAGCCAGACAGAACGCAATGGCAACCGAAAGTGTGGTAGCAATGCGCTTAGTTTCAATCATCATATCCCCCGACCCGGCACTCGACTATCTCGCGGCGATGTCCTACCTGTTCATTCTCTTCAACTGAAAATGCTCTGCAACACGTTGGTATTGCGATGGTGCAACAAGTAAAAGACAGTTAAGGGCATTTTAGCATGGGGGCTACTGTCCATTCGCCAAAACATGAGCTGTATTCGCGATCAGTTGCGAATACAGCTCACGCTGCCTGGTAATTGTTGGAGCCCTTTCTTTTGTTCTGACTACCTCCGTGGTAGGGAAATTGTGCTAATTCTCTCCAAACGAGTTCTCCGGACCCTCGTCGCGAACACATCGCTGTAAGCGGCGAAAGGACCAAAGTTCAAAAAAGTCTATCTCAATGTTTTCAGCAGGGAGCGGCGCTGCGCAGGTTCTGAGAATTCAACCGGGGAGTATGCGGCACCACTCGAGCAGTGACTTTCGGCTGTGCTGCGCACTTGTTCTGAGTGGCGGTCGTGAGCTCCTTAAGGAGTTCCGGTTTGAGCCATCCTCTTCGACAAATTGCATGCTCCAGCGAACATCCCACAGTTTCACAATCTAGCTGCACTATCTCTAGTTCCTCTGCAGAAATCAATCCTAAGTCGAGGAGCTGTCGGGTAAATCTCTCCTTTGCCGTAGGATCGAGCTTCAATAGGTCCTGGATGCGCAGATAGAATGCTAATTCGTCCCATGTGATCAAGTTCCAGTGAACAAACAAGCGCCCGATTGGAATTGGCTGCTTGCTGCTCCGTTGTACTTCCAGCGCCGCCTCAAGCTGGTTGTTGTCGATGATTCCCGCTTCAATCAGCAATTCGCCTATCTTCGGAACCGCCGACGTCGGCTGTTCTGAAGATGTGCAAACGCCGGTGTCCCTTTTGCTGTCAATTTTTTTTGTCGACTCATAAGCGACACTCAATCGCTCTCTGGCCTTGCTGAGACGATCTTCGTACTTCGGATTGTTGGCATCGAGCGCAAAAAGCGCCGCCATCAAGCGTTGATACTGTAACTTCATTTCTCGGGGGCTCGCGTCTTCGTCGATACCCATCAATAGATGCAAGTGTTTCCTCATCAGAACAACCCCGCGACACACCACAAATTCATTCAACCAGCATCTGTTCCAACAGATCCATTGGAGTGCTAATGTTCATGCGGGTTTGCGCGTGGAGAGACCGCTGACGGGTTGTACCCGGCAGACGTGTAAGGGTTTTCCCGGCAAGCGTTCGCTAGCAGTTGCAGCGCTCCTTATGTGTTCCCGGCGCTTGCTGTGGACGCTGGTGGCACGGTCGGTTTCAAGTGCGGGTTGCGAACCACGAGCACCGAGCATGGTGCGTGCATTGCTGTGGCTTTGGATACGCTGCCCAGAACAAACTCAACGAATCCGCGTCTGCCGTGAGAGCCCATGACGATGAGATCCGCCGGCCATTCTCTGGCATAGCCGAGGAGTCGGTCCTTCGCGTAGCCCTCAACCATTTCTGCGGTTACTTCTGCACTGGGGAATGCTTCTTTCAAGCGAGCAACGGCACTGTCCAAAATTAGTGAGGCGCTTTCTCTTTCAGCTTCTACTGTCTTGCGCACAAGTTCGGCGAACTCTTCGTTGCCGCTTCCTTCCCACGGACCGAGCCCGGAATAAGCTTGAAACGGTAGTGGCTCAATTGCGGTGATCACTTTGAAGCGCGCGTTCTCCGGCCACTTCCGTCCCAGCACTTCCGACATTACATCGGCCGACCCGTGCGAGTCATCTAGCGTAATCAAGTATTTGTCTTCTTCAATCGGTTCCTGCTTCTCGATTTCAGAGACCATTGCGGACGTTGTTGTCGCTCTCAGAATTTCCACCGGGCATGGTGCGTGTGAGAGTACATACTCTGGAACGCTGCCGAAAAGAAATTCGCCGCTGCTGTTGCGCCCGTGTGCTCCAAGCACGATAGTATCCGCGTCCCAAGTCTTTGCTTCGTGGACTATCTTTTCACCGGGATGTCCTGCAACTAGATTCGAGCTTACGTTTGCCGCGCCGAATTTTGCCGCCAGGCGCGAAACGTATTTGTTGAGGACTTGCTTTGTGTCTTCTTCCAGCTGCGCATGAGCTTTGCGCGCTACTTGATCAACGCCCGGCACACCGACGAGGCGTCCCAGGAGATCGTGCAGCGGTCCTATGACGGCGACGACGCGTACTTCAGTACCTTCTGCCCAGGGGCGGTATAACACCACTTCCAGGGCAGCGTCCGCGGTGGGATAGCCATCCGTGCACAGAAGAACCTTCATTACTTTTCCTCCTTAAGGGACATTGTTGTCCCGCTTACCCCGGACCACCACATATAGTGGCGGCGTTATTCAGTTTCTTTTTCTTCTAATCTCGGGAAGACCGGACCGGGATTATTGATGACTTGCCCCGGCGTTATCTCGTGCGAGAACTGTGAAGAATTGAACGTGATCGAATGCACGCTTTCGGTATAGCCGAGCGACTTCCAGATCTTTTCCGACAAATCGGGCGTCACCGGTGCCAGTAGAATCGCCGCCCTTTTGACTAGTTTCATTCCGGTAACCAGAACGCGGCCTGCTTCTCTTAGCTTCGCTTCATCCTTCGTTTCTTGATACTCCTTGAACATTGACCACGGCTTTTGGTCGGCCAGATACTTATTGCCTTCATCGACGAAGTCCAGTACGCATCGAATCGCTTTTGCAAATTCGAATACGTTCATAGCCTGGCAATACTGTTCGGTTTTTGCATCGGCCAGGTCGAGATACTTTTGCTCTGCCTCGATGTCCGGCACTGCGTTTGTGAAGTTCTTTCCGATAAGCGTGACAATACGGTTGAGCAAATTGCCCAGGTTGTTTGCAAGGTGGCTGTTGGCGATTTTGATCATTTCGGCGCGCGAAAAGTCACCATCTTGATCAAAGGTGTTGGCGGCGAACAGAAAGTATCGAATCGCATCGGCGCCATACTTCTCTGTTAGATAAACGGGATCGAGCACGTTGCCCAAGCTCTTGCTCATCTTTTGCCCTTCGACCGTGATGAAACCGTGGCCAAACACCAGCCGGGGGAGCGGAATGTCGCAAGCCAACAGCATTGCCGGCCAATAGATGGCGTGGAACTTCGTAATGTCTTTGCCGATCAGATGCAAATCGGCCGGCCACCAGGTGGACCAGGCCTCTTCGTCGCTCAGGAATCCAGCGCCTGTAATGTAGTTTGTCAGTGCGTCAATCCAAACATAGATCACATGTTCGGGATCGTCCGGCACGGGGATCCCCCACGTGAGTGAACGACGCGAGCGTGTGATACTGAAGTCGCCCAGTTCCGGATCGTCCAGTTGATTGAGCACTTCCTGCTTCCGTCCGGCTGGCAGGACGTGCGCCTCTTGCTCCAGGAGCCACTGACGCACCGGTTCTTTGTACTTGGTCAGGCGAAAGAAATAGTTCTCTTCTTCCGAGTGAACAGGGGGGCGTTGATGATTGATGCACTTGCCGTCGACCAAATCGGTTTCGCGCAGGTAGTCTTCGCAGCCGTCGCAGTACAGACCTGAATACTTACCTATATATACGTCGCCCTTTTGGCGCATGCGGCGGAATACTTCCTGCACCACTTCTTTGTGCCTGTCTTCAGTGGTTCGGATGAAATAATCGTTAGAGATTAAAAGCCGCCGCCAGGCTTCTTTGAATTTGGACGAAGTCTCGTCGACGAAGGCGCGTGGTGAATCGAAACCGGCCGCGATTGCCGCCTTCTGCACTTTGGAACCGTGCTCATCAGTACCGGTGAGAAAAAAGACCTTCTTTCCACACAGCCGTTGATAACGAGCCACTATATCCGCCGCGATCTTCTCGTATGCGTGCCCGATATGCGGTGCTGCATTGGCGTAGTCAATAGCAGTCGTTACGTAGTATTTCTCCATGTGGCGTTTCCCGAAATGCTTTATATTTGAGACGAGTAGCAATTCTACCGTGCTATGTCCTCAATTCCTGAGTCGGGCGAACTCTTGGATAGATATCTTTGGATGAGCATGATGACTTCGGTCTGAAAATGTGTGGAGCAAAGCATACAAAACCTGATGAGGAGCCGCTTCGAACGACTATAATATATGGGGTCTCCTTTGGCTGAATCTTGAGAGGGTGCGCGCAAAATGAACGAGGATGAAGATTTTTCCGAAAATGCCGAACCCGGACCTCTTAAGAACCGAACGGTAATTCTTGGAGTGTGTGGCGGCATTGCTGCTTACAAGGCCTGCGACCTTGCTCGCGGCTTGCGTCGCGCCGGTGCGGACGTGCACGTCGTCATGACACCCAACGCTACGGCCTTCATCACGCCGTTGACGCTGCAGACATTGACCAGAAATGACGTACACGTTGAACAGTACGGAGACGGGGGTACTTGGAAGCCGGAGCATATAGAGTTGGCTCAACGAGCCGATCTTATTCTGGTCGCGCCGGCAACAGCCAACACCATTGCCAAGTTGGCCAATGGGATCTGTGACGACCTGTTGACCACGATCATTATGGCCGCCACCTGCCGCGTGATGTTTGCACCGGCGATGAACCCTCACATGCTTGAGCATCCGGCCACTCAGTTCAATCTGGGTGTACTGCAACATCGCATGCGCTACGAAGTTATTCCGCCCGATGTCGGTGAAATGGCTTGCGGCGACGTCGGGGCTGGAAAGATGGCCTCCATCGAGACCATCTTGGCCACTGTTGCGTCTCGCCTGATGGAGAGAAGCAATCTTACAGGCAAGAGCATCATTGTCACCGCCGGTGGCACCCGCGAACCTATAGACCCTGTGCGGTTCATCGGCAACCGCTCTTCCGGTAAGATGGGTGTTGCTGTTGCCGATGCTGCGCATGCCCGCGGGGCGGACGTTACTCTGATCTCAACCGTACATGTTGAGCGCTCTTATCCAGTGGTGGTGGTGGAAACCGCCCACGAAATGCAAGAAGCCGTCGAGTCGGAATTTGATACCTGTCATGCGCTGGTAATGACTGCCGCCGTGGCGGACTATAGACCGATCGTTGTATCGCATCACAAGATAAAGAAGACTGAGTCGGAGGATCTTGTTCTGGAACTGACTAAGAATCCGGATATCCTAGACTTGCTTGGACGAGTAAAGAGAAAAGACCAGATCATTGTAGGTTTTGCGGCGGAATCGGAAGGGCTCTTGAACAATGCCCAGCAAAAGCTTAAGAGAAAGCATCTAGACATGATCATCGGCAACGACATTTCGGTGCCTGATATCGGTTTCGGGAGCGACTACAACGCTGTTGTCATCCTGACTGCTGAAGGACAGCGCGAGAACCTGCCCCGCATGCCGAAACGTGCCATCGCCGAGCACATTCTGGACATGCTTTCTTCTCGCCTGGAAAGCGTTCAGAAAGCGACTGTCTAAGGGAGCGCGGTGGAGATTTTCCACTTCGCCAAATGATAT
The DNA here is from genome assembly GCA_019752635.1 of Candidatus Obscuribacterales bacterium. Lineage (GTDB taxonomy): Bacteria > Cyanobacteriota > Vampirovibrionia > Obscuribacterales > Obscuribacteraceae > JAKFUT01. The sequence continues at coordinate 74,261 of JAIELX010000005.1, forward strand.
ACTCCATACTTGGCGTCATGTTGGTCCAGAGCATACCGGACCAGAGTTCACCCGGAATTGCTACGACCTCAGGGAGAAAACTGCAAATGGGCAAAAATTCCTACACCTACACAAACGAAGATTCCGGTTCCGGCTTCATGTCATGGTTCGCGGGACTGCTGCTTGGTGCTCTCGGCGGGGTGACCATCGGACTGCTGACCGCTCCTAAGCCCGGTCGCGAATTGCGCGGCGATATTACAGATAAAGCCAGGCAATTGCCGGAGCGAGTGAGCGAGCTGGTTGACGACACCCTGGATTTATACGCCTCTGGAGTGAACTACGCGCAATTGGCCGTAGAAGAACAATCAATGCGTGTCAAACGTGCCGTTGCTGCTGGTAAACTGGCGGCGGCTAAGAAGCGTGAAGAGCTTGACTACAGCAGCTCAACGGTTCTGCCATTCCAGCACCACTAAGGGTCTGAAAAAACGTGGACGTTAACACTGCAATCAATACTGTTGTTGCCTGCGCGCTGGCTTTTCTGGCGTTTTCGGTAACGGCGCTTTTCTGGCAAGCCGTACCTTTAATCAATCAATTGCTTGCAACTGTGACTTCATGCAAGGCTCTTTTGCAGACCATTGAGAAGGAGGTGGCTCCTACCGCTGAGGAGCTAAGGCAGCTTGCGCATGGTGTTAACCAGCTTCGAGCGCTCACTGTGGACAGAGTTGTAGACGTCGGAACCAAGGTTGAAGACGCAACACAGAGTGTCGGAACGGTGGTCACGTCCGCCAAGAGGGAGTCGAAGGTGTGGGGGCACGGGCTGCTGGCCGGTGTTAAAGCTTATTTCGCTGGTGCCAGTAAGGACGAAGAGCCGCGTTAAAACGCGAACGAGCAACGGAGAACAAATATGTCTAATTCAGGTAGATTCTTTGAAGGCTTGCTTCTCGGGGGTATTTTGGGTGCAATTGCCGGGGTGCTCTTTGCTCCTAAATCCGGACGGGAAATGCGCAAGCACTTGGTTGATAGTTCGGACGAAATCTACAAGAATGCCAGCACTCAGATTTCGGATGCAAAAGACCGCACCGAGCAAGCTTTGCAAGATTTTCAGACCAAAAGCGATGGGATTTTGAAGCAAGCAACACGGCAATTTGAAGAAACGCGCGATCAGCTCACGACCAAAATTCAGGAGATCCGCGGTAGCAAGGGCGGCTCTGGCGATCCTTCCCATGAGCCGGAAACAGCGCAACACATGTAATGTATGGCGATTGCTGCGACAGTCAGTCTGCAAAGTAATGTAAGAGATGCCGCCCTGTGATATGAGCGGCATTTCTTTTTATATGCGCGCGAGCGGGCTGCGCTTCGCCTTTCTATATGCGATCCCTTTGTCTGCTTGCCGAGGAGCTGGCGCGCATATAGACTGTTTGAGTGACGGGAGGTTGGCTTTGCCAGGTCGGAACAGCCAAGATGATGCGAAGAAATCTGCCGGTCGACGCAGACCGATCCTCGGTGGACAGGGCAAGCGCGCCGGCTCCGGACCAGCACTGCCACCGGTGGAGCGGGGGGAGCGTGCCGCCGTATCTGGTGCCCTGCGGCTGAACCGAGCGCTTGCTCAGACCGGTTACTGTTCTCGGCGTAAGGCCGACGAGTTGATAGCCGCCGGCAAAGTTAAAGTGAACAATGTTGTAGTAAAAGATTTCAATTGCGAAATAGATCCGCAAAAAGATTTGCTCTCCGTTGAGGGCACACGACTGAGCTTCAAGAAGCATGTTTACGTTGCTCTGCACAAGCCTGTCGGGGTGGTTACTACAATGTCCGACGAGCAAGGTCGCCAGACCGTGATGGATCTTCTGCCGCCGAACCTGCGACATCTGCGTCCTGTTGGGCGCCTTGACATGTATTCCGAGGGGCTTCTCCTTTTGACGAACGATGGCGATTTGTGCCAGACCCTGACGCACCCGCTTCACCAAAAGAAAAAACTTTATCGAATTACAGTACGCGGCAAGGTTGCCAACAACGATTTAACACAACTCGCTCAGGGAATTTACCTTGAAGATGGTCTTACTTTGCCGGCGAAAGTGCGCTTAATTGCACGCGATCAGTCGAGCAGCGAGTTCGAAATGACGCTCGTGGAGGGGCGCAACAGGCAAATTAGACGAATGTGTTCGGCGTTGGGACTGCCGATAATTCGCTTGGTGCGCCTTGGCATTGGTAGGTTACAATTGGGTGAGATGAGTCCCGGCAAATGGCGATATTTGACTGATGTTGAAGTCAAGCTACTTTTCTCCTAAAGAACAACCAGAAGCAGCAATGTCTCTAGAAATTATTGGACAAAAGCTGAAATCCGCGCGCGAAGCGCAAGGATTGACGCTCGTTCAGGTCTATGAACGAACGAAGATTCCGCTGCACCACTTGCAGGCAATAGACGTAGGCGACGGCGAAGATTTGCCTGAGCCGGTCTATGTATCGGGCTTCATCAAGCGCTACGCCGAGTGCGTTGGACTTGACGGTCAGGTGCTTGCCGATGAGTACAAGCGCTCGATCGATGGCAGCAACGGCAAGAGCAATAAGAATGCCGCTGCTCCCATATATACGTCCAACGAATATATCAACAAAGGCACCAAGATCCGGACGTCGACTCCGTCGTTCAAACTCTGGGCCTTCAACCTGATTATTATTGTGCTTCTTGTCGGCGGGCTTTACTGGCTTTTCCAGCAGCAGAGCGCTCTGGTGAATCAGCCGGACCCCTCATTGCTATCTTTGAAAGAATCGACTAATAGATTGGCTCCCGCTAATCTACCAGCGACGCAGGGACAACCTGCGGCTACTCCGGCGCAACCGGAGAACAAATCCAATCGTATTAGCCTCTCTTCGACCAAACACGTTTGGGTCGAAGTAAAGAAACTTAGCACTGGCGAAAACGTGTTTAACGGCTATATGGAGCAGGGTGACCGCCGCGACTTTGAAGATCCGCAAGGAATTTTCGTAAGAGCAGGCAACGGTGGTAGCTTGTCAGTAGAGTCACAGGGTAAAATTGAGTCCTTCGGTTTGGAAGGTAAGGTCACTGACCGTACTTTCTCCGTACCGGGAGGCGCCACCACTGCAAGCGAGAAGCCTGTTGCCGGTTCGACAACAGCTTCATCAACCGGTTCGCCGGTTGTTCGCCCGGTAAGACGTCCCTACGTGCGGAGATCCTCCGGCGAGGAAGGCGGCTCACGTGCTCGCAGAAACGCCGATAGCGGCGGATATCGGAGCATCGGCGGGGGCGATGGCGGTACCAGAAGTATCGACGTGCCTTATCGATACACTGGCGACTAATAGTCTGGAGGCAAACTCTAATGCTGCGCAACCCCACCTTCGGGGTGGTGTCCCTTGGCTGTCCGAAGAATCAAACGGACACTGAGGTTATGCTTGGTCTTTTGAAAGAAGCCGGCTTCACCCTCACTTTTGATAATGACGATGCCGACATCTGTTTGATCAACACTTGTTCGTTCATTGAAGACGCCCGGAGAGAGTCCGTGCGGCAGATAGTCGAACTTGCTGAAGACGGCAAAGAGTTGATCATCGCCGGCTGCATGGCGCAGCACTTTAAGGATCAGTTGCTGGAAGAGTTGCCCGAGGCGCGTGCACTTGTGGGAACCGGTGACATTCACAAAATTGTTGAAGTAGCTAAAGCTATCGTTGCTGACTCGTCTTTGCGGATCGTTCAAGTTTCAGCTGTTCCAGACGATCACATCGACGAAGTTCAACCGAGGCTTGCCACCGGCGTTGGTGTCTCTGCTTACTTGAAGATTGCCGAGGGCTGCGATCACGCCTGTACTTTCTGCATCATTCCGATGCTTCGCGGCAAATTCAGATCGCGCAGCATAGACTCAATCGTAAAAGAAGCCAGAATGTTGGTCGCTTCCGGTACGCGAGAGTTGATCTTGATTTCGCAAGACACAACATATTACGGACTGGATAACTACGGTCACATGGCTCTGCCTGAGCTGCTGGAAGCGTTGCATGAAATCGAAGACCTCGAGTGGATTCGAATCATGTACTTCTACCCGACCGAGACCAACCGCAAGTTGCTCGAAACCATTGCCCGCTTGCCGAAGATCGTTAAGTACATAGACATTCCGCTTCAACACAGTCATCCCGAAATTCTCAAATCCATGGCTCGCCCGTTGAGTCCTGAGAAAAGCGTCGCTCTCATTCGGGAGATCTTGCCTGAAGCTGCGGTGCGTTCAACATTCATCGTTGGCTTCCCCGGCGAAACAGAAGAGCACTTTGAGCATCTGCTTGCCTTTATCCAGGAACAAAAGTTTGATCGACTGGGTGTGTTTGCCTACTCCAAGGAGAAGGAAGTGCCAAGCGGTTCGATGCCGGATCAAGTGCCGCAAAAGGTCAAGAAAGCTCGCCGCAATAAGATAATGGAAGCTCAGCAATCAATCTCATTGGCGCGTAATGAACGACTGGTCGGGCAACGCATCAAAGTCATGATCGAGAGTTTTGATGAACAAAAAGGCTGGTACTACGGGCGGAGCCAGTGGGATGCACCGCAGATCGACAACACTGTATACATAGAGGCTGAGGGGTTAGACTACAACTGCCTCGGCGAGTTTGTCGAAGTCGAGATAACCAGTTGCAAACCGTATGATCTCTATGGGAAAGCGGTACTAAGCTCCGTTGCCGGTGTGACTGCCGAAGCGAATTTAGCGCCCGTTCGATAGCGATGCGAGCAGCTTTGATGCTTTTATCGCGCGTTGCAGCGAGTATCCAGCACTGAGTGTTGGCGCTCAGTGCTACTTAGTTGTCATCCGATACCGATACGTTCAAGTTTGAGTTTGGAAGCGGTTCATTTGTGACCGCGCTTACCGGACCGCCGTTGTAGATGTTGTGACCCTGCTGAATTCCATTGCCCCATTCAGCCTCCTGGTAGTCCCAGAGGTGGCTATCGACACTATCCGTTGCGTTCTGAATCGTGTTCAATGTCGAGAAGGAAAGCTGTCCCAAGTTGTTTAAGTATCTTCCCCCGAACGCGAGTGATTTGCCCGCCACATTGTTGACCATATCGCCAATGCCTTCCAGGCTCTCTCCTGCAGCATCGATTGCTGAAGTCATGTTGCTCAGCAACGAGGCTGCCGCTGAGTTGACTGTAGCTGCCACCCCGCTGGTTCCCGTGGTCCCGACAGCTTCTGCGATCGCCTCAGGAACAACAGCCTCAGTTGTTGCCTCCAGTCCTTCGGTGGCAGTATCCGTGCCTACTTCCAAAGCTACGTCTGCCGCGACTGTCACTGTCGCTTCGGCAACAGCCACTGCCGGCGTGCCGGCTCCCATCGTAGCTATGGTTAACAGACCCATCCCAAGTTCAAATTCCGCTATGGCCATGCCCTTCAGCACCGGATGACTGTTCAGATACTCCGTGGCACCTTCAAGTGGGTTTTCTATGTCCTCGACGTTTTGTTCGCCAGCGAGCACACCGTTTTGTTTTTCAATATCATAGATGAGCTTTTCCTGTCCCTTGGTTGAGAGCAAAGTAGAGAGATCTGTGGTCATTGCGTCCTTCACCTCTTCAATTACGTTATGGTGGAAGTCTTGCATGTTTCCGTTCCAGAATTTTCCGGCCTTTGTGAAAGCATCTGCAAATATCTGGTTTTCGATTGTCCCTGCTGTTGTGTTGCTTTGAAGGTCGTAGATGGCTCTCACGTTCTGTATCAAATCCGAAGTGCTCATGTCTGGCTGACTGGTTTCCATCATGATGGCATCAGCTTTCAAAATCGAATCTTCGTGCACGTCGTTGGGCGTTTCATTTTGCGATAGCCATTTCGATTCGAACAGCGGGTCTTGATCGCTTGCGATGTCGGCTGTGAGCGTTTCGTAGGTCTGTTTTGCTTCCGTCAGTTGCAGCCGTTGTTCTATTGCTCGCGTCAATTCGTTCGTGCCAAGGCTCGGGTTGGCTGCCAGCGCCACTTCTTCGAAGTTCTGAACCACTTGCTGAATGTTTTTGCCGTCTGCTCCCATCGACACGATCCGATGGTCGAACGCTCCGTACTGGCTTACATCGTTTAAAATTTTGCCTTCGGCAATCTCTTCCTCCATGGCCGTTCCGATTCCAGTTTGTGCGTCAACTTGATCGGCTATTTGCTGAACTTGAGCTGAATGCAATTGCCGGCTCCCGACCTCTAGCCCGGCGGCCGCTACAACATCGGCGATAACTGTTTGATTGGAAACGTTGGGATTGAAACTCGCTGATATCTGATTCTCTCTAACCATCTCTTGTGCAATGCTATCCGTCTGTATAGCTGCCGTAAGCCCGCTGGTTAGGTTTGCTTTATCGAGCATCGCGGATACACCTAGTGTGCCTACGTCTCGAGTCAAGTCGTTTAGATCGGCTTCTGCAAGTATCTGCGCTTGAGCCGCTTGTGTGAATTGGGAAGCCTGCGCATCAGTTAAGATTCCATCTTTTACTAGTGCTGCGCTTTCGTTGGCGACAGTGTTATTTAGTGAGGCTATTTGTTCGCCACGCGTAATACCGTCATTGTTCTCTATACTTTGGATAATGCTGGTTTCTTGCGAGTGTGTTAGTTGTTCGGCGGTGCCAGCCAAACTGGCCGCCTCGTTGGAGATCTGCTCGGTCACTGTGGACAGCTCTTTAGCGGCCGCTCCTCCTAAGAACTGCGATACAGAAGACTCGTCGGTGTTGACCTGCGCTTCGATTTTCTCTTCCTGACGGGCCAATGTTATGCCGTCTGCGTTTTCGATGGAGCTGACCAACGCTGATACGTTGTTCTGGGAAATCGTGGCATTTGCCTCAATGTGGCTTACCTCCGCACTGAAAGCTTGCTGGTTGAGTTGAGCCGAGGTGAATTCCTTGGATGATGCGCTTCCGTACTCCTTGTAATCAGAGTTAATTTGATTTTGCACCTCGGCAAGAATGTGATTGTCTAAGGTCGTGTTTGCTTGGCTCTCGGCGTGAAGGTTCGACATATCGGCTTCATTGGGACAGCCGTTAAGCCCTGCGTCTTGGAGCTGCGTAGAGTCGGCCATCGCCTGTGATAGCTTAATGTCGAAATTCTGAGCACCGGCGGTGGTGAGTTCGTGTCCGTTCTGCTCGAGCACACCTGCTAACTTGCCCGCCTCTGCTTGTATGTATGATTGAAACTGTCCGCCACTGGCCTGGTCTTGAGCCTCTATATTTGAATAAATTGCTTGAACTTCTCCCAGTACTTCCATGGTGCTGGCTCTTTCTCCATGCATTTGCAGACCGCCAGTAACGTAACCTTGTCCCCACTGAGCCGCGGATGAAGCGCCGGCTTGCGTCAAGCTCTCGCCGAGTATGTCGGAACCTTCGGCCTTCCAATCTTGGGCGGCCGTCTGACCGATGCCTTGCAGTATGCCCCCGTTGGCGTAGCCCATGTTGCTGTACGATTCGATGGTGCGCGAATTGGTGTCGGCCTCCCAATTCTGAACGAACTTCTCGACACCGGCATCGTTCAAGACCGAGTTGTGTGCCTCCAGGTAGTCCTTCAGAGCGCTAGCGGCTTCATTGGCATGCGCCGCGGCCGTGCCCTCAAAATTTTCCTGATTGTATCCATCTTCCGAAACCGTTGCGTTGTAGTCGTTTTTAATTTCGGTGGTGACCCAGCTCACCTGATTGTCTATCTCGGTGTGGCTGCCTGCCTCAAGGTGCGAGTGAAGTCCAGCGGTCAGGGGATTCTGATTCTGTTTCGTCGTGGTGGTCCCACCTATGGCTGCGGCCAATCCCTCTTCCGACTCTTCAACATTCTCGTCAAGGTCGCAATATAGGATGCCTATCCCTGGTTCTTGCTCCGATGACTTTTTCTTATCCGGCATAACACTCGATCTCCCCACGAACACCTAAGGTTTTACATACCCGTAGCGCGACACTTTATTCAGTATCTCGCTGCCTCGTGGGGGATTCGTGAGTGCGCGAGTCTGTCGTCTGAGGTGGTTCTCGAGCCTTCATAATTGATAGAAAACGTCGTCTTGTACCATTGCTACAATGACACTTTGACAAGAACCTTGCCACTACTATCTCAACTAGTCTGCGATGGTGTAGTTGTCTTTACTGGTCCGTGCTTCCCAAGGCTTATCTTTGAGCCATGCGTCAAGGTGTTCTCTCGATTTCATCCCAAAAACGTCAGGATAGCTCGGCGTCTTCATCGTGAGGGGGGGCTACGGAATCACCGGCGCGCTGTTCGGAGCTAGTTTGCGTGCGCGGCTCTTGCGGTGGCTTCGGATGAGGCGGCGAGACCGGTTTCATCGTTTCAGAGAAGGATTTCTTCTTCTGCGCTTTGAGCTCTGCTTCTTCTTCGCCAGGTAGGCGCCCCGTGAAATAGTAGTCGATGACAATGTTGATGCACGCAGCAACTGGAATTGCTATGAGCATTCCCAGTCCACCGGCAAGCGTTTCGCCGCACAACACGGCAAAGATGACCGCCAATGGATGAAGCTCAACGGCATGTCCGATCACTTTTGGAACGACTACATAGTCTTCGATCCAGCGGGCCAACGTGTAACAGGGAACGATCCAAAATCCGTGTACGCCCAGCTGTGATACCGAGACAAGCGTAGCAATTGTTGTCGCCAGTATTGGTCCCAACACGGGAATCACTTCTAGAAATCCGCTGAGAAGAGCGAGCGGCAATGCATATTTCACATTGAACCCAAAATGCAAAATCACCCAAGCAACCGTCGACATGATCACTATGAGCATTATCTGCCCTTGCACGTATTTACTGAGGATCGAGTTCATCTTCGACGTCAGTTCTACTACAGAGGCGCGCCGATCCGCGGGGACGTAATGAAGGAAAAACTGCCCCACTACTGGTGCGTCAAGGGTAAAGTAAATTGATGAAACAACTGTTACCAGCACGAACAATGCGGTGTGCGAGAGCGCACCGCCAAGGTGCATGATTTCTTCCGGTTTTCCGATCGCGTCGTTCACTGTGTGTATGATGTGGGCGGTCAATGCTTCCACATCGCCTTGCCAGTGAAATGAGGACGAGAATTGCGTAATGACGCCTTTCACTAACTCCTTCTGCGCGTCTGGACTGGCCAGGTCTTTCAACTCATGCGCGACACGTGGACCGAGGAACCAGATCGCAGCAACTAGTGCTGCCGCCATAGTCATATAAACTATGAGCGTGCACCAGCCACGCTTCAGCCCTGTTGACTGGGAAAGAGAACCGACGATCGGCAGCACCAGATACGCGATGATACCACCGACGATGATTGGTGGAAACACGTGCCGAACCTGGTAAATGAACCAGAACAGCAGGAACATGGCCAACCATTTGATCATAAGTTTTCGCTCGTTCCTTTCTCTGCTAAACAAACGGGGTGGCTCGTTCTCAAGCCACCCCGCGCTTTCGGTATCTAGCGAGCCGCTACAGGCTCATTGGTGAGAGCCTTAAAATCGTGGATTCCTCCACGAACCAGCTTGCGAAGTATCCAGGCCGGACGGAATCGTTCGCCGTGGATTGCTTGTTGTGCTTCCAACTCGTTCAAGCACCAGTCGAGCCCCTTCTCTTCCGCCAGAGACACCAGTCCTCGCGAGAGTCCGCAGCCCCATTGCATGGCTATGTCTACATCATTAGCTTCGGCCACTTGCTCTTGAATCGCATAAAGCGCTTCGTTGAACATCGGCAGAATCAATCGATAGGCATCGAAAGGTTTTACATTTTTCGGCGGTGCAAAATCTTTGCGCGCTTGTTCGAGCAGCGCGGGCAGTTCCGGGTTGAGCTCTTGCTTTGCACCCTTTGCCGGAATGGTACCCTTCTGATGAACGAAGAATCCTTTCTCCGACTTTTGACCGAAGAACTTTTTCTCGATCATCAATTTCAATACCGGTGATGGATGGAAGCGTGCGCCGTACTCGCCATAAAGGTACTCGGTTACATGAGCGCACACATCAATTCCTGTCATATCGAACAACGTGAGCGGTCCCATCGGCAGACCAAATTCGACTGCTGCGCGATCGATTTCTTCCGGTGTGGCGTTGCCCTCAGCGAGCACATAGAGCGCCTCGTTCAGGTACGGAAAGAGAAGGCGATTAACCAGGAAGCCAGGGCACTCTTCTACGCGAACCGGCACTTTGTGCAAATCGCGACAAAGTTGTAGCGCGGTGTCGGTGGTCTGTCTGGAAGTCTTCACGCCCGGAATTACTTCTACCAGCTTCATGAATTGAGCTGGATTGAAGAAGTGCATTCCGAGAACTTTTTCAGGACGCTTCGTGCAAGCGGCAATCTCCGAAATTGAAAGCGCCGATGTATTGCTGGCAAGAATCGCATGCGGAGGGCAAAGGCGATCTAGTTCCTGAAACACTTGTCGCTTGATTTGCATGGTTTCAAGAGCAGCTTCAATAACTAAGTCTACGTCTTCGAAACCGTTGTACTCCGTTGTTCCCTTGACATTGGCGAATAGATAATCAGCTTCAGTCTGAGTCAGAGTGCCTTTTTTAACGCGTGAATCATACATGCGCTTAATGTTGGCGATTCCTCTGTCGACGAACTCCTGATTGATATCCTTAAGCAGAACTTCTATGCCGGACGCGCTCAGTACCTGGGCGATTCCTGCTCCCATGGTCCCAGCGCCTACGACCGCTGCCTTCTGAACCTTCATGACTACACCTCTGAAAGTCGTTAATAAAATGAGCCGTTATGCTAGCATAGCCAGGTTCGGAAGATAGTTGTAGCAAGTTAAAGGACCATGTCGGAGTTTATGACAACACTACTGAGGCGTGCTCCTGCCGCGGAGATGACGGCAGACGATGAATCGCATAAGCACTTGGGCTGGTTGATGCTTACTGCGCTTGGAATCGGCGCAACGATCGGTGCGGGAATCTTCGTCATGCCCGGTCGAATTGCAGAGAAGGCCGGACCTGCCGGCATGCTCTCATTTGCAATCACCGGCGCCGTCTTTCTCTTTGTTGGTATTTGCTACGAGCGCTTTTCGCGAGTCGTGCCCAAAGGTGTTTCTGCATACAGTTACGTATATCACTCAATCGGCGAAGTATTTGCGTGGGTCGTAGCATTCGGATTGTTTCTGGAATATAGCTTCGGTGCTTCCGCTGTTGCAATTGCATGGTGCGAATATTTGAAGCGAGTTTTTCCCGTTCTCAAATCTATGCCTGAGTTCTGGCGTGGTTCTACATTGGTTGGTTCCGAGTTCCATTTCGGAATCAACATTGTTGCGCTCACTGCAGTTGTTGTTGTCACTACCATTTTGATTTTCGGTGGCGTGCAAAAATCGGCGAAACTGAACTTTGTACTGGTCTGTCTAAAGTGCGCTCTGCTGCTAATCTTCATGGCTGCCGGTTGCACCCACATCAATCCGGCGAACTGGCAACCCTTTATGCCCAGGGGCATTGAAGGCGTTATGCAGGGGGCGGCAATTGCCGTATTTCCCTACGTCGGATTCGATGCTCTTTATACCTTTGCTCGTGAATCAAAGAGTTTGAAGGACACCAGAGTCGCCACTTACTCTTGCATCGGACTGGTGGCAATCCTCTATATCGTCGTAATGGCTATCGCGACCGGGATGCAACCGGTCTTTCCCAATGGACCTGATGCTCCCGTAAACGCGTTGTTCAAAGGCACGGAAGCCGCGGCCCCTCTGGCTAATCTCATCAGCGCGGCCGGAGACGAGTGGGTCGCATCACTAATTGCCGCCGGAGCGGTGATTGGAATCTTCAACGTGTTGCTGGTGCTCTCCATGGGCGGGCCGAGAATCTTCAGAAACATGTCGGAAGATGGATTACTTCCACCAATTTTTGCCAAAGTGAAAAATGGCAGTCCGACTGTCGGACTGTTGGTGAATGGTGTGATTGTTGGATTGGTTGCCGGTTTTGTACCGTTTGAGCAAGTCTCTGACATTATGGTGTTAGGTACACTAGTTGCTTTTGTGTTTGTATGCATCGGTGCCATGAGGCTGAAGCTGGTACATCCCCTCATCGCGTTGGCGGGCGCCAGTGGCTGTGCCACGCTGTCAGTCTTTCTCGATCCGATTGTCTGGCACGTTTATGCCATTTCCTGTCCCCTCGGCCTGTTGTTCTATTTCACCTACGGTCGCAAGCACAGCAAACTAAATAATGTCGCCGACGCTAACTGAGATTAGACCTTGGCGTTCTGATCAGTTTGATTAGCCCGATTCGTCCCATGTAAATGAATGGATGTCGGTTGGCTTTGTGGAGCCCTGCAGCAATTTGAGATTCGGGCGAGATGGATGGTAAACCCATCGAAGCAAGATCTTTCGCAGGTCTTCCGGGGCAAATGGCTTACTAAGGTAGTCGTTCATCCCTGCTTGGATGCAGCTGCTCTTATCTTCGGTCTCAGAACTTGCAGTCAAAGCGATGATGGGTATAGCGCTCTGCTGACCACGATTCTGCTCCTCCGCACGTATTTTGCGAGCACATTCCAGACCGTCTACACCGGGGAGGCTGAGATCCATCAAGACTGCCGCGTACTTTGCTATACCGACGGCAGACAAGGCTTCTTCCGCGGAACTGACTATGTGCACGTCATATTCAAACAATTCGCATAGACGTTTGATGACGTACTGATGCGTTGGATTGTCTTCCACGGCGAGTATGGTTGCAATAGTCATCTCAAAGAGGTCCTGTACATTGGGCGCCGAAACGTATATAGGAAGGTGGATTTCAAGAATGATTCACACTCCGGCCTCCACGAGGTCGACGAAGCCACCCCGACATTTGTGCCTAAAGTTGCCCTCACGCTAAATGTTAACCCGGTTTAATCCAGGGCGTAAGGAAAGGTCCCGGCTATATTGGCCACTACCAGGCGGTACTGTTGAAAACATGGCTTGTGGAGTGAATACGATGAATCCTGCAACAAGCCGAGGACGCAGGCTATGCAGAAATTTGTGACTTTTATATGCCAGTTCAAAGTCCGCTAGATAAAAATGTTGACATCGAGGAACTTAATAAATTATACTATATTAACGCCATTTAATAATGCCGGTTAATGTTTGCGGTTATATGGGCCCGGGATACCGTGCGTTTGTGACTATTTTTTCTTGTCCAGTTAGGAGGCAGAATGAAACTGAAACGCGGTCGTAAAGGTGGAACGCTTGGGTTTGTAGTAGCCAGCGCCATTACTCTAATTTTACTAGCTATCTGTTTCTTCTTTGTCACTCAGCTATTGGGCGGCGGCAGAGAGCATGTCAACGCTCTGGATGCTGCTTGCCTGAACGTAGCCAAGTTTGCTGTCTCTCAGCCGGTCACTCAGTTGAGCGGTCCTATAGAGTTGTCTAACTTTGCCACTTTGGGGGATGATGCCAACGGTAGACCCGGTGGCAGCAATATAAATCTGCGAAACTACAATCGCCTGGTCGGGCAAGCCGCATTGGTGGCTTTCAATGCAGAAGCTGATCCGGGACCGGGCAACCGCGCACTCACGAACGCTAACAACCTCATCAACGCCCTGCAAACCGGCGATGGCAGTATTGGTGATCGTCTTACGAAAGTGTTGCAGCGAACTTCCGGGAACATTCTTTTCCGTCATACCGACATCGCCAAGGATAATTCCGTAAGAATGCTCGGAAAAGATTCTTCTGTTATTCACATTGAATCGGAGTACAAGACTTCGTTCCTCGAACAAGATCCGCGCGACCCGCAAGCAACCAACCTGGCTTTGCCACCTGCCGCACCAGGCGGCGAGCCTGCTAATTCTGTTCGTAAGCTCTTCGAAAATCATAATCTGATAGTTAATTTCAACGGACGCGATTATTTGCGCGGCTATGAGCCTTTGACTGCCGGTTCCGCCGTAAAGCTCGTTGGTGTTCCTGTTCCTCCGGGGCAACAACCCCACCTTGTTTCACGCGTGGATTTCAATCGTCAGGACACGCGGTTTCCGGACATCAGCCACTCCAAGGCACCACCGAATGGAGTGAAGACCGCCTCGAAAGCAAACGCCGCTGTTGCTAGCACCGATAACCTTGCGTTCAGTTGGGCTGTGGTTGGGACCGTCAACAACCAGATTCCGCCCAATCCAGATGCTCGTATCTTTTTTCCGTCTATTCCCCGCGGTTATATAGAAATTGTAAACGGTCCTGAAACACCCACCGTGGGACCGATTCGTGGTGAAACCTGGTTGGAAAACGAAGGAAATCCCGCCGTCGGCACAAGAGTCGTCACTATCCCCGCCGGTCAAATTTTTGGAGATACTGACGTTGTTGGCGCGTGGGAAGCCCACAACGCCAAGGTTGCGCGTGGTGAAGCCAGCAGCCCTCCCGGGGTAGGACGACTGTTCATGCGAATGGGTAATTCATCCCGTCCGGCAACAGTTGCCGAAGCAAGCCAGATCCGAAGTCTAGGGACCAGATGCACCGATGGAAACGTCGGCAGCAGTCCTTGCTCCGACCTCTGGAACAATAATAACGGTGCATTCGACCATGCCTTCTGGGGCGGCGCGACCAATAGTATACCGGGTGCAGGCACAGGACTGACTGCCGTTGAGTGTGCCGATTGCCAACTCGAGAAAATGTTCAATACTGTCAGTTCTCTCACGATCGACAATAGCAAGTGTCCTGAATCGGGCCTCCGGATTTTTAAGACTGCCTGCTCCGCCAGTATGCCGACTTTCCCGAAAGGCAGTTGCAAGAGCACGGAAGCTGGCACCATAAGGCAACTCGGTAACTACGCTTCACGTCCGACTGGTAGATACAATCCAGGTAGCGTCGGAACTTACGGCGATGACACAATCGCATTCATCGTCGGCCGTATGCGCCAGATGAAACCCAGTGCCGATCAAGCGGAGATCGATAACTTCGTCAATAATGTTCTGGATACCCGAAAGATAAATCCGGGAACTACACATTACATCTATGTTGCCGAAACAACCACCCCTTCCGGTCAGCTTGTTCAAGGAGCCTTCACCCTTTCTACCACTCGCCCTCCGGGCTTCTCCGGCGACGGACCTGATGGAAGTGTAATACCGTTTAGTGGCGGTGGTAACTCCATTAGCTACAGCATACAGAAAGACGGCGATTGCGGAATCATCAATGCAAACCGTGACTGGGATATTCACGCGGTTATGTATCATAATCAGACCGATGCTAACTTCACTGGTGTGGACACAGCTAGGACAATTCGGTCCAGTGGTTTCAACAATGTGCTGGGTCGAGTCGAGTTTGCCAATGCCGCCTCGGGAAGCGCTTCTAGATTTTCAGAACCGGACTGATAGAATTAGTTTTGGGTCACTTATCGAAAGGTGTTGGTTTTGAAGATACGGATCTTAGTATCCATTAGCTTGTTAATGGTAGTTTGCCTCCAGGCTGCACAAGCCGATCCGCCACCACCAACAGTGCAGAAGCCTCGACCTGCGGCAACCAAAGGACAGGTGGCTCTGGAGCGTCCCCCGGATCTTCCATATCTACCGCCGTTTCCGCAGGCCGACTACACAATGGTCAATAGCCGCCCGAACGATCGGGGTGGACCCGGCTACGAAATGATCTTCTTCACGCCGACGTCTCCTCCGGAAGTACTCAACTGGTACAAAGGTGCTTTCGCACGAAATTCGTGGATGATTGAGGGGGCTCCGAGCGAGAAATATATCGCTGCTAATCGGAAGAATATGTGCGCTTCTGTGAATGTAGTTCCGTCGTGGAAGAAGAACTATCGATCCCAGGTCATTCTGGGGTTCAAAATTTTTTCCAAAGACGAGCCCGAGGAGCCGCCCAAGAAGTAGGCGAGATCTCTACTTCGCGTCCATCCAGTTTGCACCTTGTCCGACGTCGATCTTGAGAGGCACCAGCAGTGGTTGCCCCATGGCCATCGCGTCGCGCACAATTTGAATCGCTTCGTCGACTTCCGACTTCGGTGCATCGAGTACCAGTTCGTCGTGCACTTGCAGGATGAGCTTCGTTTTCAGTTCTCGGGCTGTAAGCTCCTCGTCCAGCTTGACCATCGCCAACTTCATCAAGTCCGCCGCGCTACCCTGCAACGGTGCGTTGAATGCTGCCCGTTCATCAGCCTTGCGAATGCCGTCGTTTCTATCGTTGAGGTTGTGGAAGTAGCGTCGCCGTCCCCAGAGCGTTTCGACGAACCCTCGCTGCTTCGCTTCCTCGAGAACTCGGGTTTGGAACAACTTCACTTTCGGGAAACTCTTGAAATACTTGTCGATGAACGACTGTGCTTCTTTCGTTGTGATGTGCAAAGAAAGACCGGTGGCATACGCGCCCTGTTGATACATAAGAGCAAAATTCAATGTCTTGCCGACCCGACGATGATCGCTTGTTACATCCTCCGGTTTGAGATCGAACACGGAGCGCGCTGTACGCACGTGTACATCTTCGTCGTTGATGAAAGCATCAATTAGATTCTCGTCGCCGGACATGTGCGCCAGGAGTCGCAGTTCAATCTGGGAATAGTCCGCAGACAGAATGACATGATCTTCGGCAGCCGGAATAAATGCTCTTCTGATTCGACTTCCCAATTCGGTCCGAATCGGTATGTTTTGCAGGTTCGGGTTGCTGCTTGAAAGACGTCCGGTAGTTGCGACGGCTTGATTGAACTCTCCGTGCAACCGACCGTCTACCGGCGAGACCTGACGAGGTAGGGCGACAACATAGGTAGAGTTGAGTTTTGTCAGTTCTCTGTAGTCGATGATTTTTTGTACGACCGGGTGCGCGTTGACTAACGCTTCAAGCACGGTGGAATCAGTTGAGAACGCTGAGCCTGTTTGGGTTCGCCCCTTGGTCGGTAGTTTCAACTCAGTAAACAACACCTGCTGAAGCTGCTGCGGCGAACCGACATTGAACGAGTATCCCACCAGCCCGTAAATCTCGCGTTCCAAGCGGCGAATTCCTGTCTCGAGTTCGTGTTGAAGCTCACTCATGTATTGCAGATCGAGAAAAACGCCGTTGGCTTCCATGCGTGACAGCACGGACGCGACAGGCAAATCCATTCCCCAAAGCAACTCTTGCTGGTCGAAATCCAATTTCTCCAAATAATGTCGCGTCAATTCAAGAACCACCCTTGCTTCATCGGCAATAAACGGTCCTGCTTGCGCGGATTGCATGCTGGCAGCCGTTACCTTTTTCGCGCCCGATCCGAAATCGTGAAGCACGTAACTAAGAAGGCGATGGGCCTGCTCGCGAAGACCGTGCCGGTCTGAAGGATTGATGATGTAGCTGGCGAGCATGGGGTCGAATGCAAACTTCTGGCAGGTGACACCTTTTCTTGCCAGTGCATGCGAAACAAACTTGCCGTCGAATATTATCTTGGCGATCTTATCGTTTTCCAGCAGCGGCTTTAGGTGAGACCACGCCAGGTCGCCCGACAGCATTTCTTCCCCGACATGAGCCAGTGGAATGTAAAACGTCGAGACGTTCCAACTATCTTGAGCTAGTTCTAAGCGACCGTTCTCCGTTGTCCGGATGCCCGCGCCGGTGGCCATCGCTACGCCGGTAATCTCTTCGTCGAACCAGGGCTCGCCTGTGCGAGCCAGCGACAAGGATAGATACCCGGCGGCTTGCACTGTGTTGATTGCTGAAACTAACTGATCCAGGCTTCTGACAATAGTCGTGTCCCCGGGGGCGCCTAGTGCTTTCACTTCACCTGCTGTTAGTGTCGCGGCTTGTGGCGCAACTTCCAGTAGTGCAAGCTGAACGGCTCCTCCACCGGTGGATTTCGCTGCGCGCTCCTCCTGTGCGGCTGCGCGGCTCTTCGTTGCGCCACGTCCGCGCGGTGCGACTTGAAGCAGCGCCGGATCAATTTCCGGCTCGACACCATTGTTGAAGTTAGAAAGAATTTTGGGCAAACGCCTGAGCAAGTTGCGGAATTCGAACTCGCGCAAAAACTCGCACACACGATTGAGATCTTTGGGCATTGTCAGTTCGCAGTGCTCAAAATCGAAATCGAGAGGTACGTCTAGTCGAATGGTTGCTAGCCCCTGGCTTGAGTAGGCTTTGTCTTTGCCCTCGGCCAACTTGGTCTTCACAGAGTTTGATTTGATTTCGTCGAGGTGTTCGTAAATTCCATCGATAGTTTTGTACTGTGCGAGCAACTGCACGGCTGTCTTGGGACCAATTCCGCGTACGCCCGGGATGTTGTCGGAAACATCACCGCACAATCCCTTGTAGTCAATTACTTGCTCGGGCCACACCCCGAGCTTGTCGAAAACTTCCTGTCGACCGAACTCCTTGACCCCGCCTTCGCGCAAAGGCATCAATACTTGAATGTGTTCATCGAGCAATTGAAATGCGTCCTGATCGCCGGTAAAGATCACAGTGTTGAGATCCTTATCGTGCGCTTTCTTCGCGATGGTGCCGATGACATCATCGGCTTCCCATCCGGATAACTCGTAAACGGGAATCGAGAATACATCTACCGCGTCTTTGATTAACGGCCACTGAATGGACAAGTCATCAGGCATTTCCTGGCGGTTGGCCTTGTAGTCTTCGAATTCTTCGTGCCGAAATGTCGGCGCCTTCATGTCAAAGCAAACTGCCATCGAGTGTGGTGCGCGCTTGTCGATTAGATCAAAGAGCGAGTTCAGAAATCCGTATACCGCCCACGTAGGAAGTCCCGATGCGTTTCGCATACCGGATGTTATCAGCGCATAAAATGAGCGAAACGCCAGCGAACTGCCGTCCACAAGGAATATGCTGTTGTTGCTTTTCATGTCTGCTCCAGGGCTCGATTGCGGCAGCAATATTAACGCACACCAGTGTTTGTTCCCGCGGGAAGCCGCTGACGGTCCGTCCTCGAGCGGTAGCTAAGTGCTCCACTATTGCTTCGCTAATTTTATCCTTTCTTGCTGCCCTAGGATCTCTTCTCTTAAGCTGGTCAAACCAGGTTCGAGCATCTCGGGCGGACCAAGCGCGTCAATCGCCTGCTGATAGGCCGCTCGGGCGCCCGCCGGATCATGCTGTTTCAGCTTGAGGGTTGCTTTGTATCGCAAGCCGTTAAGATAGGAGGGATTGATTTCAAGAGCCTTGCTGATTAGCTTTTCTACCTCGGCAAGATTATTTTCATCCAAATACATCGATGCCAAATTACCCATTGGCCACTCAAAGTTCGGTAGCGCGCAACCATGTCGCGAAATGCTTTGGCTGCAACGGCGCCGTCGCCGGACATGAGATTGCAGGCTTCAATGTTTTCTTTTCGGCTTCTTTTGAGATGGGGGTGGTGGCAATGCTACTTTTTCTAAAACTTCCCATGAGTGAGCGAAGGTTTCGCCAAAGGCGGTTATCGGATATTCTGTATTGAGTAATCGGGTTTCCGCATACAGTGGGATTGAAGGGAATATTCAAATGGTGTTCGCATTCACCATGCACGCTAACATCACTAGATTGGTCAATTGCGGCGTTTTCGCTGCGGCAGCGATTCTGACAGTCAATGTTTCTTGTTTTGCACAAGCGCCGACGGTATCCGACTCTGCCGCTGCAAGTCCGAAGAAAACACTGGTGCTAACCGGTGGCGTAGAGCACAGTGAAAAGTTACCATCGTTTGATGAGCGCTATCGACCGGGAAATAAGTATATCCCCTTAGAAGGCACCATTGCCGACCGCAATGTCGGGATCTGGTATCGAATTCCGAAATGGATGGCGGCGCACATCTGGGGCTCGGAAAAGCGTACCGAATATTACTGGGAAGACCTGCGAACAGGAAAGATTAGACAGGAGCCGTTTACCTTCCTTGCTCGCGCGCAGCAATCACAGGGGTGGCAGACGGACGCGAAGGGCGACATCTGGCAATACTCAGCAGTTCCGTTCATAACCCGAACGGAGGGCGTGGATGAATTCACTATTCACCTGGTGAGCTCGATGGAGCCGGTTGAAACTACTCCGGACCGTTTTGTAAAACGTTCGCGTGCCGTGCAGATAGACGTGGGCGTCAAAGACAACGTTATCAGGAAAGTAGAGCAGGACGAGCAAATCCATATTTTTGCTCCGATTAGAGACGGCGTTTTGCGTTGCGACGATTCCTCCAAGGTCTTTGATATGGACGGGAATCCCATTCGAATTGAAAAGGCCTTTGAAGTGCAAGTGCGCTCGCAGCCGTATGTTCCGGTAAATTTCAATCGAGGCATGGACATGCGTGCCAGCTTCTATCACTATCTCACCGAACAAGGGCTAACGAATCTGATTCCGGACCAGCCGGCCGAGGCTCCGGTTTCTTCTCAGTTTCCGCCTGAAGTTGAGCGTCTTGTGAAGTAAGGTTTGTTGTTAGCGCTAGCGCTTCTACTTGCGCGGCAAGTCTCCTCGCCTTTTGCTATCGCTGCCGGAGCACTATTCATGCAAGAATCCCGATGATGCAGCTTTGACAGTGGCATCATCGGGACCTTGAGTTATACGATGGTTACTTTAGTGCCTCGCTGGTGCCTCGGGCTGCAGGCTGAGCGGGCGAGTCGGACCTTGCAGCTGGGCCATTGCTTCTGAGAGCACGCGGCCTTCCGATTGCGATGGTGCTGATATGTTCAACACGGCCGCCACCGTGGGCGCTATGTCTGCAGGCGAGCACGTCTCACCGTACCGTCCCGCTCTGATAGTCGGACCGGAAATCATTAGCGGAACCTGCGCGTCGTAGCTGTACGGCGAACCATGGCTGGTGCCATTAGATTCTCCACTGTAAATGAATCCGGACTTCGGTATTACTACAAGTTCGCCGCTGCGTCCCCAGTAATAGTTCTTCTTCACGCCTTCGACGCGAGGTCCGCTCGGAGTGGTGTTACCAAACAACTGTGCTGCGGTGTAGACCTCTCCGATACCGGTTATTGCGGATCTGGCAAGCTTGGCGGCCAGTTGTTCGACATCCGGCTGGCGGTACTTCTGTTTATCGATGGTGTTCAAATTCAGGTAGACGTTGGGCGGCGTGAAAGACGAGATCCAGTCGTCAGCAACCAATTTTTGATCCAGTGCACCATCGAGAAGAGTTTTGAAGGCTTTGGGATCGATTCTTCCGGCGTCTAGTCCTCGCTCCTTCAGGAATTCCGGTATCGGCATAACGCCGTGATCTCCGGTCATCACGA
Source organism: Candidatus Obscuribacterales bacterium (assembly GCA_019752635.1). Taxonomy (GTDB): domain Bacteria; phylum Cyanobacteriota; class Vampirovibrionia; order Obscuribacterales; family Obscuribacteraceae; genus JAKFUT01. Next base: position 95,233 of record JAIELX010000005.1, read on the forward strand.
TAAGCGTTTTGTCCAATCCCACTTTCTGATCGATGTATTGAAACAAGCTCGCTAAAGTTTGGTCCAGCCGCAAAAACATGTCTTGAATTTCTTGGCTATAGGGACCATAGGCATGTCCGAGATAGTCCGTGCTCGAGAAGCTGATCGACAGCATATCGGGATCGGCATGTTGACCGAGCATCTCTTTCTCAATGGCTTCTTTGGCAAAGTCTGCCAGCATTTGATTGGCAAACGGAGTCATCGAGAACGTTGCGAAGAATTGTTCATTTGGTGTTGACGCACCGCCGGTGATGATGTGGGGAAACTGTCTTCCATCGCCCGGTAAACTGCGTTCGTAGGTGTAATCGTCTCGGGTGGAAGCCGTGTAGAGATTTTCCGGTAGCAGCCGTTGCCACGGTTTGCCGAAGTAGCTGTCGGGATAATGTCTGTCATTGAATGACTTTACCCAACCTGGCAAAGTGGTGCCAAATTGCGAAGAACTAATGAAATTGCCGGTGCGATCGTCCCACCAAAATGCATTGTTGCCCAGTCTACCTGCCAGAAACAGCGCGCCACGATCTTTTAGCGAGCATGCTATTACTTTGCTGCGACCATTGGTGGCAAGTTTCATCTCGTCACCGATAGTGGTGCCTAACAACGCGCGGCAACTTGCGCCGGGACCATTCGCTCCCACCATCTGAACCGAATCATCGGTTACGGCGGCAACTTCTTTCTCGCGGCGTCGGTCGTACCACTCATTGCCGATGACGCCTGTGGACCAAGGCAGCGCGCCCGAGCCGATGATCGAGTGTCCGACGGCAGTCACGGTCGTCGCCTGAGGATAGCGGCAGTTGCTGAAATTGGCGCCCCGGTCCATAAGGAAGCGAAACCCGCCGGCTCCGAACTTATCCTGAAACCGTGACAGGTAGTCGTAATTGAATTGGTCGACTACTAAAAACAGTACTAACCGAGGCTGGGCCGATTGGTTAATCTGGGACCAACCTTTCGGGGCAACTACCACCGTGCAGATAATTAATGCAAAAAGAAGTACGAATATTCGCCGTAAGCGCAACGTGACAAGAGACAACTCCGACCTCCCGCTAAGTGAAGAGATGAGTCAGGGGCTTGTTTTCGGGATGAGAATCCCTCGCCGCCGACTATGTCGATGGCGTACAATTCCAAGACTTATTAATGATGTTTGATTGACAACTCCGGGCAGATTAGGGATAATTAATTAACTAGCCTTAATGTTCGGGGGTGGATTTCATCTACCCTAACTCGAAGGCATCAGACCTTACATCGGGGAGCGGGAGGTCGAAGGAGCTGTATGAAAGACAACACAAAAAGTCGTGATCGCGGTAACACGCTGTCCCTGATCGTCACTTGTGCGTTAGTTATCGTGCTGATCGGTCTGGGATTTGACTTCTTACTAATGATCTTCAAAGGCCATCGGCGCCTGACCAACTCTACCGATGCCATCGCTCTGGACATGGCGAAGAACTTCATCAGAGCTCCTAAGGTCAGATTGACTCCGGGCTTCGAAACAGAAAACTGGGGACCCCTTTCCGACAATGGTTGGGTGGATCTGTACCGGTTCAACAAAATAGTTTCACAAACAATCTTGAGCGCGGCCAACGCGCTGGCAGACGGCTCCCCCGACGCTCTGCAAGCGGCCAATGAACTCATTGCTCACTTGCAGGCTCCCGCCACTGGAGCAGTCACCAGCAAGTCGAGCCTCGCTGAACGTCTCCGCGTCGAGTTGGAGAAGGCCGCTAAGGATTTTTCAGATGGTAATACCTTTGACATAAATATCAGCAGTGCCGAACCTACAAGTCTGTTTCAGCCGGCTAACGCCGGTGGACCGAATGGCGGCGGCATAGGTAATGCCAATGCTTCCAGTACCGGCATCGACCGGTCGAAGGGGTACGCCTACGGGCACCCCGGGGGCTGCGGTCAGCAGGGCGAGAAAGGCAGTAAGAAAGACAGCAATGGCAGCGGAAGCAACAAAGGAAGCAACGCGGGCCGGAACGGCACGGGCAATGGCGGTTGGAACGACGGTCGCTCGTGGACGGACAAGTTTGGTGCTGCAGTTCCGCAACCGGGCACGACTAAATACCAGAGCTTCGCCGGTGGTACTCCTTCGGCGGAGAAGCAAGTAGTTCTCGGCAATACCGATTACGTCGCATGGGTTGATAGAGCCGGACCGAGTAACATCGCGATAAACCCGGTGGCTTTGCCTTTTCTGGCAAACACCAATGTTCGCGTCCAAATTGCCAACGGCACTCTCGACGTGAACGGCAAAGCCTACCTTCCAGGCTACACGGAGCTGACATTCGGCAATGGTGACAAGTCGAAACTGAGCGTAATGGCGGCGATTCCCATGCGGGTGAATGACCAGCCGCACTTAATTTCGACGCGAGTGTTCGAAGACAACAAGACCAAGAACTTCATTAAGGCTGCTGTGCCGCCCAACGCATTCAAATTTGTCGGCAGCACAGTCGATTCGCAAGGGAAGGAGAATATTTCCGCTGCTGCGGCCCAGGCTTGTTCCGGCAATTTCTCGATCACTGCGGCGTTTGACTTTGGTTACATCGAAGTGATCAACCGTGGCGATCGCGGCGGTTATGACTACGATGGCAAGAACGGTGGTGGCATGACCACGACCAATGTTTATTCTAAAGAGTTGATGTCCGGCATCTACCTTGCTGACAGCGGTGCGTTCAGCACCAAACAATCGGCGCTTCAGGAGTGGGTTGACTATAACAACGGTAAGACCAAGACACCGCCGAACAACAGGGACGCCGAGGGGAATTTCATCGTACACGGCGACACGAGCAAAATCCGGGCGATGGACGCTACTCGAGGCGGTTCGTTCCCTTGCCAATGGATGCACGTCACGCACGGAAACCCCATCGATAACTATGATCCAAAGTGCGGCGAGAAGTTGAAAGAGTTCGAAAAGAACTATCCTGAAGGTCAGGTAGTTGCCGGGGACCCGACCTCCTACATGGCAGTTGAACAATTTAAGCAAACGATTCGAAGTGTTTTCAATCGCTGCGATTCTTTCGGCTGCCCCACCGAATCAACCGGGCTGCGCGTTTACACCGACGGCAATCCACAGCGTCTACCGAATGTGGAAGCAAGCAACCCTGCTACGCAGAAAGGGCGTTTCTGGCGTGATATTGAGAATCCGGTGCCGGAATCGGCCAATTCGAAGATTTCACGACCGGGCACTATTCGCGAACTGGCGGAGCAAGTCAATCCCGCCGAATCGGCACAGTTGCTCGATCAACTCAAGTCGCGCATGTTACAGATCGATCCGGACACAAAAGAAAGCGATCTTGACGGAATTCTCGACAGCATGACCTTAGACCTGGGAGCAGTGGCCTACATCTACAAGAAGGACAGCAAGCTCATCCTCACAAGCGAGGCTCCGCCTATATTCGATAGACTTTTCAATAAGAACGTACCCGGCATAAACGATTCTCGTCGTAAGCCTGCTGGTTCCGGTATTGCCTCTGTTGTTTCCGGCTGGTACCAAACCATCGGTAACCTGGTTAATCCGCCCAAAGAAGGTGATATTCACTTGCAGCTCTATACTTCTTATCCCGATCCCTCACAAGTGGGACAGGCAGAAGACAGAATGCACTGGCAGCCTGGCGTAGGCACCACCGGTGATGGTGGCAAGGGCGGCTCGCACAACTTAGGACGTTTGACATTCGAAAACAAATGCGGCGGTAAACCGTCCCCTGGCGGCGGAGGCGTTCTTTCCTCGGCCGCTGGCGATTTCTGCCAACCGGACTAGTAAGTTAAGTCCTGTTTTGGAAGAAGGAACTCCTCTGGAGTTCCTTTTTGTTCCGGTGGTTACCGGGCATATAAATCGACATGAGAATCGCGCAAATGCTTAAAGAACTTAGCCCGTCCACCGGAGTGTTCTTGTGCATGTCGATAACGACGTGGCTTCTGGCCACTCTGCACGTACTGGTTGCTTTTTTTGATCCGTTTCCGTCAGCGAACTTGGTTCATATGTTCGATATGGGAGCAGAGCAGAATGTGCCGACATGGTTCAGCTCGCTTTATTGGCTTTCCGTCGGTCTATCCGCGTTTTGTTGCTTCTCTGCGGAAAACGGGATGAAGTTTCGCTGGCCATGGCTTTTGATTGGAGCTGTTTTTTCGTTTGCAAGCCTTGATGAGTTTGCTGAGATTCATGAGGCTGTTGGCACTGCTTTGAAAGAATGCATCAGCACGGGAGTCGTGCGTCAACTCTCCGACGGCTCTCCTCATTCTCCCTGGATTGGCTTCTATTTGCCGATTCTTGTTGCCGTAGTACTGTCGATAGTGCTCTTCCTCTTGAAGAAAATGCCGCTGCTGCGCTGGCGGCTGTTTGTCTTATCGGGATTTGCATGTTACGCGCTGGCGATACTGCAGGATTTTTATCAGGGCATGGAAACCACTCCGGCTCATACAACTCTTACCGATACTTCAATTCTGTTCGAGGAAGTTCTTGAAATGTTCGGCTGTATCTTTTTGACCAGTGTATTCATCGACTATGCAATGCGCACCTGGCGGCGTGCCGATAACAGTTAGATGTGATGTTATCCGCCTGTGAAAGGAAATTTTTCGTAGGGTGGCGATATAATCCTGATTTATGGTGGAATGGAGCCAGAGAGACTGATTGCAGCACCAATCAGCGAACGGGGAACTGCGGATGCTGGCAAAAGACTTGCCGCTGGACGGTGAGCCAGAAGATCGACGCACTAAGCGGAGTCGTGGCCGTAAGATTGCCATGCTTTCGCTAGTCGCTCTTGCTTGGAATCTGGTTTGCCCCGCCGCTCGAAGCCAGGAGCAAGATCCGGTTCAGCCGCCGCCGTACGGTCAACCGCCCGGAACCCCGACTCCGCCCCCGGCTTATGGGCAGCCTCCCGGCTCGCCGCAACCGACAGGAGTTTATGGCCAGCCCCCGCCGAATACGGCGCCGAAGAAGCCCTTCAAGCGCGACAAGAAAGAGTTTCTCGTTCAAGATCTCAAAGGCGCGCCGGAGTTGCCGGGGCTTTCCCCCTTTCCCGTAATCGCTAACAAGTCTGAGTTTGGTTGTGGTCAATTAGCGCCGAACACATCGAGTGGACAGATTTACACTCTGATGTACCGAACCCGGGATTCCGGACCGGCAGTTCTCAATTGGTATGAAACCGCTTTCCGCAGTGGACCCTGGACTGCAACCAGGCTTGGCAATATGATCCAGGCCTCGATGAACAACAGCAATGGCGTTTCCTGCAGTGTTTTCCTGCTCCGTTCCACCAAACCTGCTTTCCCCACCAGTTTTGTAGTGCTGTACACGATTCCGCCACCTAAGCAAAAGAAAAGCGAATAAACCAAAATGCTTTGCTGGAAAGTATTCACCTTGTGTTCCGTCTCGCTCTTGTACATGCTGACGAGTGTGTCTCAGGCGAGCTCCGCCGCGTCAGTTTCCGAGCCGTCATCAGCGGATGCGGATCGGGCCAAACGAGAAGACATAACTAAACACCTTATGGAGCGCCGCCCGGGGGACGTGGACTTTGCCGGATTGGAAGAGCTGCTTCGTCGAAATCCATCAGACTTTCGCATTCATTTTGCGCTTGCTCGCGCCTATGAAACGAAGGGGATGTACGGCATGGCCGACCAGGAAGATGAATTTTGCGAAAAGGCGGGGCAACCTTTTAAGGACTTTATTTTGAAGCTTTTCAAAGAACGGATCGACGTTCTGGACTATGCCGGTGCCACTGCTCTGTTTCGCTATGTGGAAAAGAATTTTCCCGACGATCCCTCGGTTTTGTTTGTTGGCGCAATGGTGCTTGATCGACAAGGCCGGCTTGCGGAAGCAATCGAGAATTTGAATCGAGCAATAGAGCGCAAGCCGGATTCGGTAGGGGTGTTTACGCTTCTAGGCTCGATGCGTATGCGTCAGGGGCAATATGAGGAAGCGGTAAAACTGTTCGACGCGGAGTTGAGTCAACACGGGGCCTTCAATCCTGCGATTATCGGAAAGGGAAAAGCTTCCGAGCGCTTGGGGCGATACACTACGTCGCTCAAACTTTTGTCCCCGATTTATAGAGAAGATCCGCTGAGAGCCGGTCTACCTGAGTCAATTGCCGATTGTCTGATTCAAACCGGCAACTGGGCCCCGTCAGCTACTCCGGCACTGTTCTCCATTGCTACTGCTCCGAAGTATGGTGAATTGCAGCACGCGAAAAAACGAATAGGTGTAATCTGGCCGCGAATTTCTCCGCAAGAACGAGAACGGGCGCTACAGACAGTTGTCGCCTATCTACGTAAGGAAAACAATTTGCCGCGAATACGATATTTCTACTTTGCTTTTGGTGATGCGTTGCAGAAGTCCGGCTTCTGGCGCGAGGCGAAAGAAGTGTTTCAGGAAGGGTTGAGATATGAGCCTGACCACGGTCGCGCCTTCTTGCACCTGGGTGAGATTGCTCAATACAATGAACATGACTATGAAGGCGCTATCAATAATTATCAAAAGGCTCTCGAGTACATTCCCGCAAATCAAAAAGTTGAAGTAGAGACGCGGCAAATGCTGGAGCTTCGAATCAAACGCCTCCGCGACCAAATGAAACGCCAAGCGCGAGTGGATTTTGCAGGGCGCTGGCGAACGACAGTGCGTAAACCTGCCCGTCCGCAAGTTGCGCCGGCTCAGCAAGCAACCGGCTCCAGGGGCGGGGCGGTCGAATAACTGCTGCTCTTGCGGGGGCTAGCTACTAAGGCGATAACGAGACGATCGGTTCGACTGCTCTTGCTCTGAAATTACTACCGGTGAAGCCGGCAAAGGGCACTGGAACTTTCACGTCCATGGTTGTTACCACGCAGACCTGCCCGACTGCGCACTCGGCATCGTTCCCTTCCGCGGTTCCTTCCGCATCTGCGGCTGTCGGCACGCCCGGCGGATTGTGATAATGGAAGCCGGTTATGAAGGATGCACCGGGTTTCTTGATGATGGTTGATTCGGCAAAGTTATTGCAGATTTGCTCGGCTGCAACTTTGGCAACGGTCTTATTGCCTTGACCATTGTAAGGCGCTGCCGGTTCCACTGCGCTGGCTGCGGCTCTTGCCGCACTTTTCGCGAGGTTGTCGTTTGCCGAGCTTGCCAGCACCAGAACCGCGACATCAAAGAGGAATAACACTATTGGAACCAGGAAAATTATTCCCACAACAGTTTCGATTATGCTTTGCCCTCTGCGTCGTCTGCGCTCAACGGACATGATCGTTCTCCTCTTGGACTACACCGAAGTGAGCCCCTTCTAAATGCTTCAAAACGTGTTGCCTTACTAAAGTGAATTTTGGCTCTTGAATCAAGAGCTGGCCGAAGAAAGTAGCCGCCTTGATTATACCCGATTAATTCAAATAATACACGCTTGAATGGCTTGCAGATGCCCTTCGGCTTTGATAATTGGCGCGGGAACAGGTACTTTTATGAAATCTTGACGACATCGGGCAATTGCGCTTGACTCCAAACATGAACTATAGATAATATTTAAGATGAGCGCAATTTAACAATCCCTCAAACGCAACATGAGACGCTAATCCATTAGACACACACACACGGAATTTTTAGCAGCGGGTCTGCTAAACGCGACAGATCTTTTTCTCCTTACCAAGCCCGAATTTCATTCGGAGGCAAATCAGTGAACAGTAAGCAAAGAACCAAGCAAGGGGGGACGCTCGCTCTTGTTGTGGCACTCATTTTAGTGCTGGTGATTGTTGGCGTCGGGTTCGTTATCTGGCAGTTCTTGATTGGTGGAAACAATCAGATTCGAAACTTGACCGATTCCGGTGTTTTGAACGTAGCCAAACAAGCACTTACCAGCCCGTTTGTCACCGTCGATTCGAGCCGAGTAATTGACGGCGTCAATGTCGTCAAAGAGTTCGGAGACGTTCTCGAGCCGCAAGGTGGTAGTTTTCGCGTTACTTTGCAGAACTACAACCGATTGGTCGGTAAGGCTGTTTTTGCCCAGTTGAACGCTCAGTCCACCGGTGGTAACTCCACGGGACCGACCGCGCCGGGCAATGCCAATCCTACAGGTCAGATGGCTCGCGATAACGCCCGCAGGCTGACTAACGCAGTGAATGTGTTAGGTCAGGAGTTAGCGCGTACGTTGGATAACTTCGACAATCTCAAAGGTAATTTTGAAGATGTCGCGTTGAAAAACAGTGCGAATAAATTGCAAAACAGAACTTCCGTTTTGCAGGTCAACGCGGTGAACGAGCATGCTGTGGCTTACGCTGCCAGACCTTCCGGCAATGTTCGCAATGCCAGCAACGTTTTCCTCGACACCTCGCAGTTGCCCCCGGGCATACCGCCCAGCTTCATCACCAGCAATACAGTCAGGAAAAGAGTGAACGGGGTAGAGCGTCAATTCTTTATTGGTTACGCTCCTCTGCAAACTGCGACAGCCGGATCCGCAGCGAACTTTCCCACCAGTTACTGTGTGCCCCTGCGCCCCGGTGAGCAGCCTCACTCTCTGGCTCTGGAAGATTTCATCGCTGCGCAGTCTCCACCGGCATTAGCCGGTATCACTGATGTTATAGCCAATGCATTTCGCGGTGCCGCCAGATCTCAAAACGCTATTGTCGGTGCTAATGCACAACAAAGATCTTGCGCGGTGGTCGGACTACCTATGGTTTTCCCTGCTGGATCGCCCGGCGGAACTATAATTGTAGACAATCAAGGCATTACTCCTCGGGAATCGCTAAGTGGTGACCGCACCGCCCCCGGGTTCATTGATTCGTTCATGGAACCCAACGGATTTGAGATTTTTGACGTCAATATGGTAGCTCCGTGCCGCTTTCTTGACGGCTCAGCAACGCGACGATATTTTGCGCCCGCGAAGAAAACAGATCCTCCGGCGTCATTGCCATCCGCCCAAATTCGCTCCGGCAATCAATTCAACTTTGCTCCTCTTGACCCGGGCGGAGCGCCCATAACAACTCCCGCCCCGCTCTCCAGCGTTAAGCGTCTTGGCGGCTCGATGTCAGGCGAAGACGTATTTATTATGCGTCAAACAGTTCGTTACAAATCAGTTGATGCCGACCGCAACAAGATTATGGCTACAACAGGTCTTCCCGGCGGACCGGGCACCCAATATCCTGGCGTGCTAAAGAACATTATCACCATTCCACTTGTCTGCTCCACTGCTGACAGCGAAGATGGCGGACCTTGTGAACAGGCTTCCGATGCGCTGTCTGCTGCGGCCGATGGACAAGTTCTAGGTGCCAACGGGCAACTGCAGACCAACCTCATGCTACTCGAACAATACATTCTTGCCGTTCGCGGTGCATTCAACACCTCGGCCAACTGCGTCTTTGTCGAGAACCTGTCAGGTCTGGGAGCCTATGCACCGAGACCGACTCCTCCCGGTTCCGAACCGATTAGTTGCATGTCTAACGGCATCTTTATCGGATCGGGGCTGAAAGATATTCCCGATGGTGGCAGTTTAGCTCCGCCTCCATTCCCGAATTCGAATCCTACTCTGGAGCAGCTCATGGCTGATACCGGAATGGTCGGTCCCGTGGGAGCTTCGGTGCGCGAAGACCTAAGAGCCAGGGCTAGTCAAATTGGTGGTTCGGCCGCTAATCTCAGCGATATACTTAACACCACGATTCCGTTTAACAGCATCCGCTATATCACTGCAAGAGATGGTGGTGGCATACAAGTTACGGCAACCCCTCCAGCCTCGCTAACGTATCGCGGTGGCGCCTCCAATCAAGAGTACAAAGATCAACCTCCGGGTGCCAGACCCTTGCTTGACAATCAGAGCCATGTTCCGGATGGAGCCGTAGTCCGCTCCCAACTAGACATACCGCTCAGTCGCCGGTTTATTCCGTTTGCTTTCTGGGAATGCGGCAACGGTCAAGCCTCCGGTGTCTCCAGCTCCAAAGCAAAATGGATTCCATCGACCGGGCGAGGCGGATTGCTGGGTGTCTTCCGGTTCGTCAATTGCCCGGAGGCAACCGGACCCAAATGGTGTTGTCCTTGATAAGCTAATCCGGTGGGGCGGGTCTCCACCAAAACCTAAAAGAATACGACGAAGCAGGGGACGCGTGGCGTCCCTTGCCATAAGAAAGGACTTTCAAGCATGCGCTACAACTTGCCATCAATTCTTACTCTTGCTCTCATGCTCAACTGTGCTTTCGGTGTGGCTCACGCGCAATCTCCTGCAAAAAAACCGCCGAAACTGAAAGTGCAAAATCAAGATTATCTGTTCTGGGATGCCACCAAAGAAAAGCCGATGGACATGCCAGGGATAACGTTCCCCGGTAAACCCGCCGAGTATCTCAACGGGTTTTACAATGAAAAGGATGGTTCGCGAGGCGCGCGGTTCAAGGTACCTGAATCCGCCGGTGCTGTGCTGGCGTACTACTCCGCGGCGCTCAGCACGGGTGGTTGGTCGTCATCCAAACCAAGTGCTGAGAATAAAACTTCGATTTCAGCGACCAATGCGGGAATGCGCGCTACCGTTTCAATCTCAACGCACGCTATTCCGGGAAGCTCCGGCTGTGAAGTGTACTTTGTGTACGGCGTGCAGCGTTAGTTCCTGGCGCTTTTCGACTGCCGCACTTTGACGGCGGCCTTGACCTTCTCTGCTTCTTTTTTGTCACCCGATTTTTCGAGGCAGGTTACGTAGCGAAGATATAGCTCTTCGCCTTCGGTCGACACCCCCTCCTTCTCAAGCTTGTTCACGGCCATGGCGTAATAAGGCTTTGCTTTTGCGTATTGGTTCTTTCTGAAATGAAGGAAACCGAGATCAGAAAGTAAATCCAACTCTTTGTTCACCAGGTTGCTGTTGTTCTGAACAAGCGGCAAAGTCTGCTTCCATACTTGTTCTGCTCGTGCTTCGTTACCTCTTTGAAAAAGGAGCTTGCCGTATTTTTCGCTGGCGTCGGACAAAAATTCCGCATTTACATTTGCCGCTTTCGCGTCTTTCAAGAGCTCCTCGTACCACTTTTCGCTTTCGTCGTACTTCTTTGCATTAGTAAGGTTTTGCGCGATCGAGAGACGTATTTGAAACAACCTCAGATCTTGCGGATTCAACGACTTTTGTCGTAGCTCGTACAACTTTTGTAACCGCTTTTCGTCGATCACTTCGCCGCAAGCAAATGAGATTCGAGAGTACCAGAGGTTCAGGGCTCTAAGTTGCTTGTGCTTGTTGTTTGACTTGTCAGCAATGGTGACTAGCTTGTCGATTATTTCGACCATCTTTTCTCTTTGCGCGCCGGCTTCGGCTACTGCCAGTCTTGTAGCTAGAGCTGCCTGTGCATTGGTGCTTTCCGGACCGTACTTACGTTCTGCGTTTTTTATGGCGTCATCGGAGCGTTTCTCTGCTTCGGCGAATTTGTCCGACTGCAGCAAGAGTTTGACGTAACCGTCATTGAAAGCAATTACTTCCATGCTCGTCATGTTCGGATGTTCGATTTCAAAGGTTCGGTAGAGCTCAAGGGCTTTCTCATGTTGCGAACTTAGTGCTGCAACTTCTCGCTCTAGCGAGGAGATATCCGCCGGTCTACTGATTTTTTTTGTGCTGCTTTCGACCGGAGTGCCGGAAGTTGTTGTGCCTGAAGGGGCACAGCCTGTCAGGCTCGCAATGGCGAGCGCAAGAACTAACGTGCAGCGGTGAGGGGGAAATGGTATCGTGCTCACGTCAAGAACCGTCTCTACTTTGACAAAATTGATTATATTATCTTGTGAGGCAAAATAATTCGCAGGTAGGAAAAGACTCTCGATGCGCAGACTATGGACCACAACTATTTTCGGGTTGACATCAATGGCGGTGTCTTGTTCGCTCTTCTTGGTACCGGCAAGAGTTGACGCGGAACCGATGCCGTTAGATGCCATTGAGTTGCAAGCAAAAAAATCCGGAGACTTTGACCGTGCGTTGCTGCAGCTTCAAGAATTCATCACCAGAGAGCCGAAAAACGCCAAGGCTTATATGATAACCGGGCAGATGCTGGAGGCTCGTGGTTATGGCAGTTTGGCCGAGCAAATGTACCAGCAAGCCGACAAGTGTGATCCGCAGGGACCTAATTCGAACCTGCAAACTTTCTACCTCAAGCTTCGCGAGGAAGGTGCTCTGTCTGCAGCTCAGTATCTTGGTTATCTTGCTGAACGCTTTCCCGATGATCCTGGTGTGTTGCTGATGGAGGGCATGATTGCCAGGATGCATCGGCACTATCCCGAAGCGAGGTATTACTATGAGCGAGCGGCCGAGATCAACCCCGACACACCTGGCGTCAACACCGCGTTAGCTTCGCTGGAAATGATTAATCGCAAATATTCGAAAGCATTGCAGCTTGTCGATGAGGAATTGAAACGACATCCCAACGATCCGTCCGCCAGTGTCGCCAAGGGACAAATTTTACTACTGACAGGAAAGCCTGCCGAAGCCATCGAGCCATTGGAGAAGGCCTACCATTTTGAAACTTCGTCGGTCCTTGTCGATAAGAGGCTTGTCGCCGACTTGTTGCTGACTGCGTGCAGCTCCGCCGGCAAGAATGCCGATGCGCTGGAGTACGGCATGCAGGTTCTGGCCTCGACCAAGACTACCGACGACACGGCCATGAATGCAATTAAGCGCAAGCTGCGACCGCTTCTGAAAACAGTGCCCCAAAACGAACTGCTCAACATAGAAGCGATTGTTGAAAATCAATGCGGCAACAACAAACATCACTTAGCGACTCTTCGATTTGGACTGGCTGATATTCTCGATCGAGCGGGGCTCGATCTTGCTGCTAACAAACTCTTCCGGGGCGGGCTTCAATTGATGCCTACCGCCGCGCGCGGCAACTTCAGACTCGGCGTCTCTTTGATCAGGAATCGTGATTATGCCAACGGCTACATATACACTCGCCAGGCTTACTTGGAGGACCAATACGATCCCGCCATCGTAAACAGCTACGTGCGTATCAATAGTCGCTTGAACAATCGCAGTCGTGATCTGGCGTGGAGACTGAGAGACCTCCTTCGTGGAGGATGTGTCACCGACTTGTGTGGCATGCAAACGTTGATGCTGAAATCATAGTCGTGCGACGGCAAAACCCACATAAATAGATACGTTTAGGGACAAAGCCCGCCTGGTATAACATAATTGGATACTGTGTCGAATAGACGTTTGCGCGGAGCTACGAGAATGTCGCAGAGAAAACGCAAGGGAAGCGCAATTACCGAATTCGGTCCTTCTTTGTTCATCTTCTTGATTCTAATCTTCTTTCCGATGATGGATCTTTTGGGGGTCGCGGCCGTTTATTGCTGCGGTTGGTATTGTAATTTTCTGGTCACTCGGGAGCTCGCAGTACGCACTGCTGCGGATGGAGGCACTACGTCTCCCGGTCCGAACGCCACGACTACTAGTGCTAATGGCGGTATTGTCGCCAGTGAAATAAATACCGAATTTAGAAAGACGGGAATTTGTGCATTCATCGGTGTCAGAAACGACAGCGACCTTGCGCACTCGGCCGTCTATTTCGGTCCGACCACCGGAGCCACCGGGGTTCCGGCTCAGGTAACTTGCACCTCGAGTATTACGGCCCAACCGTTTCTTCCGATTCCTTTCTTCGGCGGTGTCCCTGGTCTGGGCGCTCCCGTGACTTTCACCATTCGGGCCACGAGACCTCGCGAAGTTACCAACTAATTTTTAAGCGCTCCGGACACTTGTTCGTACGTACCGCTTCGCTGCATCTTAGTGCTGATTTCTTCGATCGACCTAATTGACGCCCTTCTCGTCCTGGGGTTTATCGGTTTGAACCCTGAAGGGAACGGGCGCACTGATCCCCGGAATCGGCTGGAAGAACGGGATAGTAAAGTAAGGAGCCACAGTCATTGTCGTCGTGACACGCACTCTTGAAATTGAGTTTCGCAGATCGTTTGCTTCAGCACTTGTGTTGTCGGCGGCCGGGATTGGCGTGGTGATTACGGAGCCGTTTCTGTCGAGAAACTCGACCTGATCGACCCTTTTGTCAATCGCCTTGATGAACGTGTAAAGTCCGTTGGCGTCTATCTCTTTGTTTACCGCGGCGATTGCCTGATCCTTCTGTTCCGGTCTGCGGAAAGCGATCTCTCTGATGATATGTTGGTGGTAGGTGTTGGCTAAAGCGTAAGCTGCCCCGATTTGAATCAGGTTCAGCATGGGAAAGAAGACCAAGATAAGGAGTACAAACAGCGCCGGACCCATCTCTGCTAATGCACTTCCTTGAGACTGGCGAATAAGTTTCATAATATTGAGCGACCCCGAATGCAATTGACTCTCAAACTACTAGCAGCAGTGCACTTTACACCATCCTTATTCTACAACACCTTTCGTGAAAGACCTGTGGCAGAGGGTTTTGCTCATTAACGCCCCAAGCGGCTAAGATATTACTGTGATCGGAAGATTGCTCGGCTTTTTACAGGAGACTTCAATGGAAATTCGAAAACTTTCGCTATTGATTGCTGCGACCATGATTCTCTGCGTCGCTGCTCCGGCAATTACTGCTCCGACAAGCCCGGGGCGTGCCACCACTGCGGAAAAGAAAAGTGGACAAAAATTGCATCGAGCGGATTTTCGCGTTGCCGGAGCTAGTTGCGTCGGTTGTATTCGCCGTGTTGGCAGAATATTGCGTAGCCAGAAGGGTGTGCTAAAAGCAGATGTCTCAATCTTTAAACCTTACTGGGCGATAGTGATCTACAACTCCGACGATGTCAATCTTGAGCAGCTCCAAGAGGCATGCAAGGTAGAGAAAGTGAAGTTTGAAGAGATTGAAGACAAGTCGATAGCGGAAGTGCCCTTAATCGTAATACCGAAGGGAATGAACAAAGTTCCTGAGTCGGGACACTGAGCGTTTGTCTGATTCGGGGCCTGTTGATTCAAAAACGGTCCGCTACTTTTCCACTTTGATAAACTCCATTTCTAGAGTGATTTCGGCATCGTCCGCCACCATGGTTACGCCGGGACTGACAACTCTGTTCCAGGAAACGTCGAAATCTTTGCGGTTCAAATGCGTACTGGCATTAAACCCGATGCGCGTCTTTTCGTTGTCGCCTTTGACCGGTCCCCGCGGTCCTGTGCAGTCAAGCGTTACGCTCTTCTTCTTGCCTTTGATTTCAAGATCCCCTGTCATTTTGAATTTGCCGGGGCTCACAGGTTTGATGGCGGTCGATTTGAATTTGATGTACGGAAACTGTTCTTGATCGAAAAAGTGCTGGCTAAGCAGGTGCTGATCCCGCGCATCGCTGCCTGTCGCTAAGCTGCTGACAGCAATTTTGGCGGTAACGGATGAGTCCTTCAAATTTTTTTCGTCAAATTTCAACATGCAGACCATTCGGCTGAACCAGCCGGTTACTGTTGTTATGCTGTTATCGTGTCCGACCCTGAAGATGGCTTTGCAATGCGGTGTATCCTGAACCCATTGAAGCGAACGGGGCTTTGGTTGAGCCACTGCGGCCGGTGCCGAGTGGCTCAGCGAACCGGTCAGGAGAATGGTTGCAATTACTAATTTCCTTGAGATTGGCATAGTTAAAGAAGTTCCGCCGGCATAGGGGGGACAAGTGGAATCGATTCTCTAAGGCTCGGGTTCTGTACCGACGAACCCGACGGAATGTCGGGGATGTCCGGCACCGGAGTTCTGATTTGAATTTCGCCGCACAGTGACGGGACTCCGCCGTTAAAACCGTCGTTGGTCCACCATGAAGCGTCCGGAGACTGGATCGGTTTGCCGTTGGCGGAGTTCGGAAAGGCGGCCAGGTCGCGTAAAAGCAGAGACCAGCGAACACTTGGCGAGGCCCCGGTCTTCACAGCATCAGGGGCAAAGAATAGCAATTGCGACTCTCCTACTCCCGACTTTTCGTATGGCGTCTTGTTCAGCACTCGTAGTCTTGCGTTGCCACCGCTGCGTGCTTCGCCGGAGCCGAACACCACAAAGGTCGGTCCGTTGGATAGCGGTGTTTGCACTGTCTGCCAAAATTGCAGAATAGGCAGACCGTTTACGCGCATCGTCTCGTCCGGTGTTTCGGCGATTTCGAAAATCTCTTGCAACCAGGACGAGCCATTGTCGTTGCCTGCATCGGCGCTGTACAGGTCTCCATCGCTCAAGGCCTGTGGATGGGGTACAAACACCAGGCTGCGGCTGAGTAGGTAACCTCTTCTCTCCCCATCGACCCGATCGAGTCCCAGGCTGGCGTAACGATACATATCCGAAGCAATTTCATACGTGGCTTCAATGGACCTCTTCGCATGCATGGAGGCCCGAACAGCCAAATCGGCTATGTGCATGTATTTCTGTCGCGCTGCTTCCTCCTGCTTAATCTTTTCGTCGATGGAGGCAATGTCCTCAGGCTTTTTCAGAGAGCGCTTCTCTTCTGCTCGTGCCGCCAGTCGCGAATCGCATTCCTGTTTGGCATTCTCAACACGTTTCATGATTGTTTCTGCTACCGCCTTTGTTTCAATGGCGGCAACATTGGTTTTGTGCAAATCAACCAGGAAATCGCGTATGAGTTGAGCGTCGCAATCGTTGCGCCCGGGGATGCGACAGTAACCCGACTGGTCGACTGCCATCGGCAGTGCCGAAGCCGGATACGCAGCAGCTCCGGAAAATGCTGCACCGACGACCTGCTGACCCAGCCCTTGCGGTTTTGATTGGTTCAGTAAGGTAAAGCGGGCGGCGCCAGTATCGCGGACGATGGCACTATTGGCGTATGCCTGCGTTCTGATCTGAGAGTCCCTGGCGGGCTGGGCGCTCGCAAAAGTTTGCTCGAACATGCGCTTCAGCAGCTCAGGTTTTACATCAGGACCGCATGATGTAAGCCAATGATAGACTGCTATGGCTATGGCGTCCGACGGATTTGAATCGGTATTGGCCAACCCCATGGGCGGTGCCAAATGACCGTCGCCCGGTACGCTACCTTCGACCGCCTGATGCCATTCACCTCTACTGTCCCATTTCGGGTAAGTCAGTACATTGCGCAGGTTGGAAAAACGATCAATGGTTCCTGACGGAAAAGATAGCATCAGAGATCTTTCCGCCGGCTTAACCGCCGGTGCCCCCACCACAGCGCAAGACGTTTCATGCGTTATTATCTTGCGTTTGCCGGAATTGTCCACCGATTCGAATGTTGCCTCAACCAGCAGCACTGTCGAAATAGTGGTGGGATTTCCCGGAGAAAACTTCTGGCGATCTACCAGGGTCGGTGTTGGCGCCAACTCGTAGAAACTGACTGGTTCTGCATCCGGGACTGCAATGTTTTGGTTGCACAAGTAGTACTTACCGTCGTCCACAGGCAGAGACTCAGTTGGCAGGCGCACTGCCGGCATCATCGAACTGAGCGCTGCCGAATCCAGCCGTCCCAGGCTTAGCTTCAGTCCGACCAGTGTTCTACCCTGCTGAGCGCGTGCCACCGTTTTATAGGCTCTTTCGTATATTGAAACGCGCTGACCGTTCAGTTCCGAGTAGTAGTTCGGTTGAATGGAGCGGTAGAGGCTGTAAGCAAGATCCTTGCCGGTTTGCTTCAGCTCTCTTAGGTCTTGCCGAACCAGTGACGAGAGTCTCTCCGATTCCAGTTGCTTTGCAACTATGCCGGCCAGGCGAATGGTGGCGGAAAGTGAGTTGATGCCAAAACCGCTCTGTGTATCCGAGTCCGACCAGTCGCACAGGCGCAGTTGACCGAACCTTTTACTAGATACCGATACTTTTGCTAAGTTGCGAGCGGCTTCCAGTGCTGCGTCTTCGACATCGCTTCTAGTGGACGCTGGAACGAATTGTGTTCCAACCATGATTGTGTAGACACTGATCAGCAAGCTGTATAGTCCGATCAACGCAGGTAGCGCGAAAGTTCGCTTCTTCATCCCCTTGATAGGTGAAGCGGGCACTGCCGTTATTGAGCTCTCTGTCGGAGTCATTGCTGCAAGCTGTTTGTCCAGACTCTACGCAACTTATGCTAGCATACGTAGTATGCGAATCGGACTGTTTGTGCCTGAGTGTCAGCATCTCAAGGAAAGGGTTTGACTTGCAGTAAGGCAATTTGATGTCCGGCCAGGGGTCGCGCTAACAATGCATCGTGTTTTACCAGGCATCTGCGCAACTTTGATTGCAACAATGTTGTTTGCCACTGCATCCGGTGCAAGTGTTCCGACGGGAAAATTAGGTGCGGCTCGAAAGCTAATCGGCGATGGCAAGTTTCGCGAAGCTCGCGCCTTTATCGATGAGAATAGAACCGCCGGCGCTGATGATCCGCAGTTCAAATTGCTTGCCGCTGAACTTTTGCGCTTAACCGGGCGAACGGACGAAGCAATTCAAGAGTATATCGCTGCCTCACGTCTGGCTCCGCGCGATCCAGAGCCGCTTATCGCTCTTTCCGAACTATATCTTTCGAACTTGCAATTAGATAAGAGTCTTGCTTGTGCAAAGGAAGCTGTAGCGATAACCCCCGCCTCCGTCATTGCACGATTGGCTCTTGCCAATGCGTTGTTAAAGACTGACCAGATTGCTGCCGCAGACGTTCAAGTAAAAGAGTTAATTGCCTCCGTTCCTGAGAATCCGGAAGTGCAGTTATTGCTTTACCGATTGGATCGCAAGAAGGGGGATTTCTTCGGAGCGCGTCGAGCCTTGGAGTTTGTGATTGCGCGAGCGGAGAAGAAAGATCCACGGTGGCAAATTGAGCTTGCCGATTTGCGAGAGTCGGAAGGAGACTACGCCGATGCTCGGCGCGATCTCGAGAAAGTGATCCAGGAAGATCCCGGACTGATCGAAGCGCGCTACCGTTTGGCAAGATTGCTAGAGTTTCGCTATCACGACTATGCCGCGTCGGCGGCTTGCTACAAGGAGATTCTGAGGCTCAGTCCCCAGTCCGCCGATGCTCTGAGCGGATTGGAGCGCTCCAAACACAAGCAACGAGACATCGCTTTCCGGATCAAAGCCACTCTGCAACAGTGCTTCCCTGCTTTGCAACGCGGACGATAGCGCGCACAAAACAGCGCAGCTCTCTAGCGGTCCCGCCTCAACCGGACCTGCGCCTTTCTCTGCGCGACGGGTGACAGGGCTTGCCGATAAATCGCAGCGCTAGAAAGGAGACCGCCCGGGGCAGTCTCCTTTCTCCAGATCTTGTATCGACTAGCTGAAAGAATTCGTCCGCGTGAGTACTCTCTTCGGGCCGTGAATCGGATCTTCGATCACGATTGTTTGGTCGCGTTGTTGACCGACGCTGACAATAGCTACCGGTACGCCCAATTGCTCTTGAATGAAGTTCAAGTAGCGCTGCGCTGCCACGGGCAGATCGTTGTAGCTGCGGCATTCATTTGTGGAGCGATTCCAGCCGGCGAAGGTTGTGTAGACAGGTTCCATACGTTGGAAGGAGCCGGCGATGCTCGGCAGTTCGTTATGAATTTCGTTGGTTTTGGGGTCGCGATAAGCAATGCACACTTTGATTTCGTCGAATTCGTCCAACACGTCCAGCTTAGTTACCGCAAGGCAGTCCAAGCCGTTGATGCGTACCGAGTAACGCCCGAGCACTGCGTCGAACCACCCTACGCGGCGCAAGCGACCTGTGGTTACGCCTACTTCGGCCCAGGCTTTTCCAATTTGTCTGAGGTTGTCGCTGACTTCACCAAACTGTTCAGTGGGGAACGGACCTTCCCCGACGCGTGTCATGTACGCTTTGGAAACACCAATGACACGATCTACATAGGTCGGACCGACTCCGGCGCCTATGCACGCTCCACCGGCAGTGGGGCTTGAGCTGGTGACATAAGGATAGCTGCCGTGGTCGACGTCGAGAAGCGTGCCCTGAGCACCTTCGAACAGAATGTTCTTACGCTGTTGAATCAGTTGGAAAATTATCTGCGAAGTGTCGCAAATATACTTGGACATTTTATTGCCCAACTCAAAATACTCTTCGAAGATGGCTTTAGGATCCAGAGGTTCTAGATTGTAGAGTCGTTCAAGAATCACGTTCTTGCGAGGTACAAGATAATCGAGCTTGGCTTTCAATACTTCGCCATCAAGCAGATCTTCCATGCGGATACCGACGCGAGTGCACTTGTCGGCATAAGTGGGTCCGATACCACGCTTGGTGGTACCGATCTTGCGATCGCCGCGACTGTCCTCCTCCGCGGCGTCAATCAGCATATGGTAAGGCATGGTGACGTGCGCAGTGGCTGAAACTTTCAACATGGAGTCGTCTGTGCCGCGTTTTTGCAATGCACCGAGTTCGCTTATAAACGCTTTGGGGTCAATCACCATGCCCGGTCCCAGAATGCACATGGTTCCGGAGTAGAGCACTCCCGATGGTATTAAGTGGAACTTGTACGTGTCGCCATCAACGACAACAGTATGCCCGGCATTGGCTCCACCCTGATAGCGGACTACAACATCCGCGTTTTTCGCCAGCAAGTCGGTTACTTTTGCCTTGCCTTCGTCGCCAAATTGGGCGCCCACTACAATTACGTTAGCCAAAATTCAGTGCCTCTTCAAAATTGTTCGCAAAAAAGCACGCACTTAAGTACCCGCTTTGCAGGAAACGCGCTCCAGCGCCAAGTGCTGGTACCCCCAGTGTTGCCTGCATAGTCTATCGCTTCTTGCAAACCGGTGTCAAACGGATGCGCTAATTCGTGTATCCTTAATGAGCATGAGTCCGTGCGTTGTCATCTTTGATGGGATCTCAGGCTTTGTTCACCGCCCCTTTGCAAGAACGCCAACCTCTGGCCAGCCGGCTTTTACTGGCTGCGGCCGAACGTGGTGCGCTTGCGAATGCATATTTGTTTACAGGTCCTTCGCGCAGCGATAAGTGGGAGTTGGCTTTGCAACTGGCGGCCGCGCTCAATTGCACAAGGGAGTCGTCAACGCTGTCGACCGGGCGTAGCAGCTGCGTTTCGCAAGCGTGCCCGCCGGAGCAATGCTGTGTAAATTGTCGATGGATTGCCAATGGTGAGCATCCCCAGGCCTGGCATCTTCTCAAGCGCGAACCTGACAAGACCAAGATTGCGGTCGAGAAGGCTCGCTTGTTGTGCGAGGAGATCCTGAAGAGTTCCGCGTATTTTCGCGTTATCGTCGTGACCGAAGCCGAACAAAGTGTTTTTCATGACGCCTCTGCCAATGCTTTGCTGAAAAGCATCGAGGAGCCCGGTGCTCGTTGCCTGTTCGTGTTGTTTGCCGGGCATGCCGATATGGTCCTTCCAACAATAGTCAGTCGCTGTCAGGTTTTAGAAGTCAGTGGTGCATATCCTACCGGCTTCTTGTGGAATGATGATGATGCGAGCGAGGAGGCCAGGCAAGCGTTGGAGACGCATAGGCGACAGTTTATTCGTGAGTTTCCCTCAGTGGTCGAGTCGGCGATTACCTTGAAAGCCGGCTCGATTAAATATGTGCTGGAGAGTCGGTCCATTGCGGAACGATTAGCCAAGCTGACAGAGGAATATGGATTGTCGCCCGCCATGGTTATCGATGCATATGTATCGGCGGACTTCGAGTGTTTGAAGGTTCCGGCATGTGACCACGGCGGAGCCCGCCGCTACTTGAATCGCTTGTTATCAGTCGCCGAGACCGCCAAGCAAGAGCTCGATCACTATGTCAAACTAAATAATGTGGTAGAGACTTTTGCTTATTCTGTCGCGGAATTGCGCTCACACTTTTCGGGGGAACTTCGTCTTGCCATTTCAAGCTGAACGTCGCGAATCTCTTTTGCGAGCAGTTTTTTCGGTGCCTGTCGCTTTGGGTGCTCTAAGTTTGGGTCTTTTCTACAGCACCGTATCTACCGTCGAAAAGGGATCGATATCCTCCTCCGCGATGGAGAATGCTGCCAGTGAGTCAACCGAATTGCTGCGAAAGGCTGAAGGGTTTAAGCCCGCGAAACTGGCGCAGAAGGGCAAGTATATTGACGCTGTCGTTGCCGCCCAGAACTTGCTTGAGGAAAAACCGCACGAGCCTGCCGCTTATCTGTGCGCCGGCAACGTAATGCTGAAGGCAGGTCTGAAAGAAGATGCGCTCAGGCATCTGAAAACCGCCTGTGCCATGGCTCCAAAGAATCGTTTCGTTAAGTTGGCTTATGCTCGCGCGCTGGCTACTACGGGGCATCTGACTGATGCTGTAACCCAGTATCAGGCTATCGCGCAGCAATTGCCTCGCTGGTACGATGCGCGCATGGAGCTGGCCCAGTTACTAATGGTGAACAATCAACCGGGCGAAGCGGTGAAAGAGTTACAAGAGATAACCAGGCTCTTTCCTGAAAAATCGCTGGCACACAAACTTCTGGGGGTAGCCCTGGCGCGCTCCGGCAAGGCCGAAGAAGGCATGGACGAATACATGGCCGGAATAGTCGCGGAAGGGCGAACCGGTCAGCCGGAGGCCTTGCAAGAGATTCTGAGCAGCTGGGGAAGCATGGATAAGGCGAAGTATTACCTTGAGCAAAGGGTGGAAGAGCACCCTAACGACCCTCTGCTGAAGCTACGCCTGGCGCAAGTCTATATGTACGTCAATCAGTTGGATGAAGCCAAGAAAACCCTGTTGGACGCTCGCAAGCATGCTCCGGCTAATGCCGAGATTCGCCGCTCGCTTTGTGTCCTCTATCTTAAGATGGGCGAACGAAAGCCGGCTCTGGCCGAGTTCGTTCAGTCCGTCGGGCTGGAAAAGGAAGCGGAAAAGAAACGCTTGAACAAAAGTTAGCCTTTGTTCTTTTCCAAGTTGAGCAATTGTTGGTAGAGCTCTTTCTCTTGCTCGTCTACCTGCTTCGGTATGTCCACCTTGAGGCGAACCATGTGATCGCCTCTTACGCTTTGCTTCAGTTTGGGCAAGCCGCGTTCGCGCAACCGCAACATGCGCCCTGTTTGGCTCAATGCCGGCACGTTTATGTGAACCTGCCCGTCCAGTGTTTCAACTGTGACCTCGCCCCCGACCACCGCTAATGCCGGGGAAATCTTCAACTCGGAGACAATGTTGTCTCCTTCCAGCATGAAGGTCGGGTGCGGCTTTACTTTGACCCGTAAATAAAGGTCTCCGGGTTTGCCGCCCGGCATTCCCGTCGCAGCCTCCCCCGGCACCCGCACTTTCGACCCGGGACGGACTCCGGCCGGAATCTTCACCTGGAGATTCTTTGAGCCCTGACCGGGCTTGGTTACTTGAATATTGCGTGCCGCACCGCGCGCTAGCTCTTCAACTGTAAGCTCGATTTCTGCTTCCTGGTCTAGACCCTTTGCCGGATCACCCGCACGAGCCCTGGCGAATGGTCCCCCTGTCGCCCCCTGTGGATTTGCCCCCTGTGGTCCGAATGTTTGGCCGAACAGGGCATCAAAAAACTCTGAAAATGGTGACGATTTGCCAAAGCCGCCAAAATCGAACGAGAAGCCACTGAAATCCGGTGGCGGATTAAAATCAGCGCCGGCTTTCCAATTGGCGCCCAGCATGTCGTACCTTTTGCGCTTTTCCGGGTCTTTCAGAACTTCGTACGCTTCGGCTATCTCTTTGAACTTTTCCTCGGCGGATTTGTCACCCTGGTTTGTGTCCGGGTGGAACTGACGAGCCAACTTGCGGTAAGCGCTTTTGATTTCTTGTTCCGTGGCTGTACGCTGTACTCCCAGAGTCGCGTAATAATCTTTGTATTTGACTGCCAAGGATTTCCTCCGGGCGGTGTTCCGCTTTGAGCGTGCAAGAAGACACGAATCTGGCATCGTGCGCCAGCTTTAGTCAATTGTATTACTCGCAGCGGTCTTTTTAAGGGCTGAACAAGGAAAGATTAAGGGTGAACTCGATCGGCGGCTAAAGTTTTAGGTAAAGAGCCATCACGGGAGCAGAACTGAAGGGTAGAATATAAACGGGGAGGGCTTGACAACGCTCGCTGCATGAGTCGAACAATTTATGTATCGCGTGTGTCGGGGCCGGGAAACTAAATGTGGTAATCGCGCTTGTCTATGCAACAAAGCAATTTCAATTGGTCCGACGTAAGCCGCACTGGTTATGAGGCGCTTACCCGGGGCAATTTTGATAAGGCCGAAAGGTTGTTTCGCACTGCCATTGATAATGGTGAGTTTGAAGAGGAAGATCTGCGACTGGCCTATAGTTTCTTAGTACTGGGACGTTGTCTGTCGCAGCGCGGCGACTGGACCGGTGCTGAGCCCATGTATCAAAGGGCGCTGGAAATTTACGAGAAAGTTCACGGACCCGAACACGAGGATGTTGCCTTCTCGCTGGTTGGTCAGGCTCGTTGCCGCTCACAATGCGGGCAGTATGAGCATGGCGTACGTCTCTACAACCGTGCCTTGAAAGTTTATGAGAAACTTCGCGGACTCGAGCATGAGGACATCATCACCACTCTTGACGGATTGGGGCAATGCCATATGGCTCAGCGAAACTATGAAGCCGCCATTCCCGTCCTGGAACGGCAGACCGAGGTGACGGTGAAGCTCCGTGGTCCCTTCGACGATGCTTTAGGAAACACTTTCTTTTCGCTTGGACGTTGTTATGACGAAATGAACAACGACAAAAAAGCAGTGCCGTTTTTCATGAGGGCGCTTGAGATATACGAACAAGTGGCCGAGCCTGACCGGGAGCAGCTGGCCAACTGTCGTTACAATTTGGCGCGTTGTTATCAAGGAACCCGAGAGTTTCTCAAGGCCGAACCTCTGTACGCCAAAGCGCTGGAGTATTTCAAGTCCGGACGAGGACTTGAGCGCAGTGCCGCTTATTGCACCTTCGCCCTGGCGACCTGCTACATGGCTGCGGGTGATTATCGGGCCGAAGAATTCCTGAAGCGTGCCCGTGTCCAGTATGAGAAGACATTCGGCACGGAGCATTTGCAAACCGCATACCTGCTTGAGGCTTATTCCAGACTGCTCGGCAACACTTGTCGTGCATCGGAAGCCAAGCAATTGGAAGAGCAAGCCCGGCGAATTCGTGAAAAACTGCGATAGCCCCTAATTTTAAACTTGGCATAGTCAAATCAACATTGCCGTTGTTGTTTGTCTCCTTGCGAGTTGTGTATGTCTTCTCAACCTAAGAATTTTGCTGATCTTGCCGCTGTGCGTCGGCGAGCACGGGCGCAGTCACTAATTGAGTTAGTTGCGATCCTTTTGCTTGCGATACCGATGATTCTGGTCCTTTTCGATGCCTCTGTAATCATGATGGCCGTGGCGACCAATGATGCCGCATGTAGAGACGCTGCTCGGGCAGCTTCCAGCGGTCCGCCCGGGTTGTTAGCGGCCGGCAGTCGATCGGTCAACAATGGCGATGCACCCAGCAAGCGAGCTTCAGCTGTACTAAAGCGGATTTATGCTCCCTCCGGTTACTTGAAAATTCTCGACCATGTTGAAGTGGCGGAAACAATCAAAACGCCTGTGCCGAGTGCTACCGCCGGTGGTGCGGTGATCGGCGAAGTAACGGTAAGAACCTCGGCCGAAGTGTATCCTCCGTTCATTGTCGGTCATTTCGTCGGTGAATTGCCGTTGCACTTCAAGAAAGAAGAAACCTACAATTACACGTATGTTGTGCCGATAGCGGCCGCGCCATAATAGCGTCGAACTTGTAGAGGACTTCGCGCCACGTAAGTCGCCTACCGCTGACCCCGGGAGCGGCCCGTCCCTTCCAGCGGGCACCGAGACGCGACCAATGTAATTGAACTGCAAGGCGAGCGTACCTGATTGGTTCGCTCGCCAGTACATTAGTTATGACCGGACTCCGGGTGGGAGTCGGAAATGCTTTGTGTGACGCAGGGGAGCCGTTAGGGTTCGGCTGCGCGTTAGTAACTAACTGAAGTAGACGCCGACTGCGCCGGTCACCCGTCGTAAGAGGCGAACGTTATCTACTTCTAGTTCCTGACCGTACTCCAGTTCTTGTTGTCCGCGCTGTTTCAGCAGATCGATTAGAGCCTTTCTATCGGACTCGTCTAACAAGATTCGTTTGTGATGATGATCGGCGGCCACTCGCATCAATTCATTGGTGCTCATGGTTGCGCTGAAAAGAACCGACATCATGACCACTCTTTTCTCCCCCGTTTGGAAGCCCACAATGCATTATGTACAACCTTGTTGATCTCGACAAGAGTGCACGATGAGTTGCAGGGGGATTTTCCGAAGAGACTGCGCAATTGCCGCAACAAAGCGGGTTTCTAAAGGGGTATTTTCCCCGGGGCAGATGGTGCGGAAATGAGATTCGCTTTAGCCGACTCTTCTTCTGGCTAGTTTCTTCCGCTTCTCGTTCTCTAACTTGACGTTCGACAAGCGCGAGAAACATTTCCATGCAGTAGTTTCAACGTGATAGACTCCCCGCGGCTTGTCGTCAGTTATCCGGTCGATTCGGCTAATGAAACAGGCTATGAAGCCTAGGGGCTGTCGCCGTTGTTGCTATAGGTACCGTGAGATGCGGTTACTACGCCCAAGCATGCCGCGGTCTTGAGTAGTTTGGCACGCAGATCTTTGTGATCGGCGGAACCGCTATTAAATAGCGATTGCAGGAGGTCGGAACTGCTTACCATGGATACAAACGAGACCTCTGACAGAACAAGGTGATGATTGTTCAGCATGCTATTGGAGATACGACGACGTCCTACTGCCTCTCTGGATAACAGTTGCGATGGCTGACCTGAGCCTGTAGCGAGAATGGCTTCGGTTCCTACTCTGACTACCGCTGCTCCTCGGCCTGCTACCACTTGAACGCTACCACCTCTGGGATCCATCAAGTTGCGCACCACAACAGCGTCGTCTTTGCGTTTCACATGAACAGCCGATCCCGCGGATAGTTTAACCGTGTATCCGGCGACCTTGACTACTGTGTCTTTTGTCGCATGCACAACGGCTTCTCCATTGACCAGCTCAAGGTGTTCGCCAAACGGAGCTACTTTGCTGGCGGTCATATGCAGGAGCGTGGCACGGTCTGCAGTTATAGTGCGCATCCCCTTAGTCGTTGTTATGGACGCCGGAGAAGCAAAGGCGATTGGCTTGAGCTGTGAGGAACCGAACTCAATGGGAACATTTGATTCCACCGCTGATGGCAACGCCAACGAAGGTGCAATTGTCGGTTGCGTAGCTTCGAGTGAGCCGAGCGATACAAAACCGGCATTGTTGAGGTTCGGAAGAATTGAAATTTTCGGTGCTTTCGGCGGCGAGAGGTCATCGGGGTTCTTGGCCAATCCGGCTTTTTGGCGCAACTCTTCAATTCTGCGAAGAAGAATATTCTTGTAGCAAGCTTCGCATTTCAACAATTGGTCGCGCTGCATCATGTCCTTCAGTTTGAAGGTATTCTGAGCAGCCTTCAGTCCGGGAACTATTAGCTTTGCGCTGACAACGCTTTCGCGAGGCACGCCGTCGGTAGGAATGAGTTCTTCTTCGTCTAAGCCTACTCCTGCTATTACAATTTCTCTCTCAACACTTGCCTTCAAGGTCTGTGCCGGACCTGCAGACTCTGGTTGAAATTCGCTCTCTTCCCCGTCTAAAGTTGCCACTCGCAGAACGCCCTTCTCGTTTCTGTTGAGTACCGCAACCGACTGCGCAGGAACAACAACGGTTCCCTCTTGAGTTGCTACAACGGTCTTTCCTTTTTCCGACACAACTACCATGCGTCCCTGATCGAAACGGACTTTTCCATGGTCGGCAGCCACGCGCGTACCGGCCGATGCAACGATGTTTCCGTTCGGGAGCTCAATGCTTTGGCAATCCGCCGCAACTATCAACCAGTTGAGCGTTTCTTGGTCTTGCACAGGTTCCTGCAACTTGAGAGGCACCTGACAGAGAATCTTCTCCTCGTGTTGAGTTATTCCCACGTGTCTCGGAGTGTTGTCGTTCTGATAGGCCACCGACGCCACAGGCGCCTCCTGCTTGGTCACGACAGGAACAATCAGAGGGGGCGTCGGAGCGGGCGGATTTCCTACCGTAGGATTACCAGTTGTCCCGCAAGTGAGGCAGACAACGATGGGCACCACACCGATGGTCGGCGCGAGAGCCAATATGTTGGCATTGTTCAACACCACGGCGTTGCCCGGAGTTGGTGGGTCAAGCACGATGACGCCACCATTAGCAGTGGCGATGTTATTGTGAATATTCGCCATGTTACTGCCCGGCGTCGATAGGGTTATGTTAAATGTGCCACCACCGATCACATTGAAGGTGTTAGTGGTGTCGTCCACGATTCCGCCCGCCGGCCAGAGCACTTTGGAATCAGGCACACGCGACACTGTCAGACCTTGCAAAGCAGCGCCTATATCTAGCCCGGACATCCCAGCGTAGATGCCCACGCCTCCTCCGTAGTACATCGGGACGGTCTGACCGCCTATACTTTGAGTTCCATCGTTGTCGTCCAAATGAGCAGCTGACATGAAGCGGGCACCATTTCCAAATGTGACGTCATCACCGCCACTAATCCAGATCCAGCCGCCATAGGATGTGAATGAGATATTGTTGCCGTCAGCAAAGACGCTACCTGTTGGACTGCTAGCTATTCCGAGATTGCCTAGTTTTGTGACTCCGCCTATAGTGGCACCACCATGAGCCGTAAACTGTACATCATTTCCGATTAGCACATCACCGGTTCCACTTCCACCCCGATAGTTATCTACAAGAATCGAACCATTACTCAGCACAGAGTTGGCGTCCTGAATCATTCCTGCAGATCCCCATCCTGAAGCCGCTCTGCCAGCCATAAATCTGGAGCCGTCATTCAGGCTGGCTCCTGCGGTGCCCAACAATGTGATGTCGTTCGACGCGGTTAAGCGAGCATTGGTAGTGGTGCCGACGACGCCAGTTGC
Organism: Candidatus Obscuribacterales bacterium; assembly: GCA_019752635.1. GTDB lineage: Bacteria > Cyanobacteriota > Vampirovibrionia > Obscuribacterales > Obscuribacteraceae > JAKFUT01. The sequence continues at coordinate 123,947 of JAIELX010000005.1, forward strand.
AGCGTCAAGCTGAATATTGCCGTTGCGGGCCTCAATGATCGCACCGTTGACGCTGCCTGCTGCAGCGCGCGCGGAGTAGGAGACGCCCGCGATTCCACTGAGAGGACCATTCAGTGTGTTCTGGTCAGCGGTCACCGAACCGTTGGTGCTGTTGAACGTTATGTTTGCAGACTGAATGTTTCCTGTGCCACTAACTTGCACATTACCGGCAGATTCCACTTGCACCAACGCAGTACCTGACACATTAAAGTTGTTGGTTAGCGAAGGCGTGGTCAGAACTACTCTGTTAGCCGAGACATTGTCGGCAGTGGTAACACCGCCGGGTACTGTCATCACGATCTCTTGCCCCATGGTCGAGGCGTCAATGACGATAGCGTCCACTTCCGACACATAGCCCGAACCCCCGGAGTTTAGAGTCACCGTACCCACTCTTGTATCAAGTGCATTGCTGCTAGTACCGAAACTTCCAGTGCCGGAGCTCAATTCCAACCGGGCAGATCTAATTTCGCCCGCAGACTGACTAATGTTACCGGAACCAATGGTAGCCAACACGATGGTACCGCTAGCGACGACGTCATCGCCAGCTTCGATTCCGGAGTTACCTGCAGTGTTTCGGAAGGTCACTCCAACTGCAGATATCACTCCAGTAGTTCTTATATTTCCAGCGTTCAGCACTTGAAATACGTTTGCACCGGACGAAGCGTTGACCGCAAGGTTAGCACTGGTGTTGGTGATATAAACATTGCCGCCGTTCGTATTTGCTGTGAGTTGCTGAGCAACTGTCAAAATAGGAGTCGCAGCATCACCGATGTTGCCAGTGCCGCTACGCAGCGTCACATCGGTACCTGTGAGCACTGCAAGTGGGGCTGTTCTCGTGATGTTACCTGCTCCGTCGGCAGAAACCAGGATCGTGTTGGTTCCAGTAACGGACGCACCGAAAGCGATACCAGCCGAAGAACCTGCAGCGGTCGTCAGATTTACGCTGTTGCCTGTTGTCTGAGCAGAAACTGTCAGCGCACCGCTAGACAGTAGATCAAATACGTCGCCCGCCGAGGATGCCGCAACTATGCTGGTGCTCGCACCAGTGTTTCTAATGAAGACATCTTGCCCTGCCGAAGCGGCATTTGCGGAGAGGTTCGCGGCATTAACGGTCAACCTGGTGCCGCCAACTTGATCACCGATACTGCCGGCTGTGGAGGTCAGGTTCACGCGGTTCGAGGTGAGCGCCGAATTGAAGTTTCCGGCAACCATACTGTCGCGGGCAGTCAACGTGATGGAGTCTGGAGCAATAAGATTAGAAGTCAGCGCGAAGCCACCACCGGTGCTTGTGAGCATAATGTCGCGCGCGGATACGTTTGCTCCTGCGTTGGAGCTGATCGTACCGGCAGAGGAGAGATCGAACGTAGCCCCAGCTGACGAGACAGAAGCGATGTTCGTGCTAGTGCCCGAGTTTCGCATAAACACGCTCTGACCAGCAGCAGCTGCGTTGGCGCTGAGATCTGAAGCGTTAACAAGCAGGCGATTACCACCTGCGAGGTCGCCGATACCGCCGGAGGTCGAGGTCAGGTTGACGGTGGTCGACGTAAGGGGCGACGAGAAGTTAGTGCCGACGATACCTGAGTCAGCTAGCAATGTAATGGAGTTCGGCGCAGTGAGCGCAGCGCCGAAGCTAAGCCCGCCCGTAGTTGCTGTTATTGAGATGTTTTGTGCCGAAATCGGAGCGGTTGCTCCAGAAGTGACAGCACCCGCCGACAATAAACTGAATGTGTCTCCTGCAGCGGATGCACCGGATATGGTGGTGGAAGCGGCCGTATTTTGCAGGAACACGTTTTGACCTGAAGCGGCAGCATTGGCTGTGATGCTGCCAGCGTCTACCGTAAGCCGAGTGTTGCCTGCCAAGTCACCGATACTGCCCGCAGTGGAAGCGATTGACAACTCGCCTGAGGTGAGAGGCGAGGAGAAGTTAGTGCCCACTATAGAATTGCGTGCTGAAAGGGTGATAGAGCTTGGGGCAGTGAGCGCTCCGGCGAAAGACAACCCGCCGTTGGTCGAGGTGATTGAGATGTCTGTAGCGGTCACATCGGAACCCGCGGTCGAGCTAACGGTGCCTGACGAGAGGAGGTTGAAAACTGTTCCGGCTGCGGAGTCTGCGTTGATGCTTGTAGCGGCGCCAGTGTTCTGAATGAAGACGCTCTGTCCTGCTGCCGATGCGTTAGCCGCCAGATTTGAGGTAGAGACTACGAGACGGTTGTTGCCTGGAAGGTCGCCGATACTACCTGCGGTGGATGTAACACTGACGGTATTGGAGGTGAGCGTCGAGGTGAAGCTGGCGCCGCCTATAGTGTCGCGCGCGGACAAGGTGATCGAGTTGGGTGCGTTGATATTGCCGCCAAGAGCGAGCCCACCATTAGTCGATGTCAGCGAGAGATCCGTAGCATTGATAGTCGCTGCGGCGCCTGAGGTGATGTTGCCTGCAGAGAGCAAGTTGAATGTCGCTCCGGCTTTAGAGGCTGCAGAAATGTTGGTGCTTGCTCCAGTATTTTGGATGAACACATTTTGACCGGCGGCTCCGGCGTTGACACTCACATTCTGCGCGTTGACCACCATGCGGCTGTTGCCTGCGAGGTCGCCGACACTGCCAGCTGTCGATGTCAAATTAACAGAGTTGGAAGTAAGCGGAGCCACGAAGTTGCCGGCGAGAATATTGCTTTGCGCAGATAAGGAGATGGAATTCGAACCGGTTAGGGCGGCACTCATGCTGAAGTCGCCAGTGGAAGCAGTCATGCTAATGTCGTTGGCGGTAATTGTTGCGCCCACCGAAGAGCTAACAGCTCCGGCTGAAAGAAGATTGAATGTTGCACCGGCGGCCGAGGCTCCACTAATGTTAGTGGCGGCACCGGTGTTCTGCATGAATACATTCTGACCCGCGCCTTGAGCGTTGGCAGTCAGGCTGACGGTGTTGACTACCAGTCGGTTGTTGCCTGCAAGGTCGCCCACACTGCCGGACGTGGAGGTGATGGTGACTGCGTTGGACGTTATCGGAGCGGTAAAGTCGCTCGCGACAATGCTGTTCTGCGCTGACAATACAATAGAATTTGGTCCTGTGAGAGAAGCGCCCAGCGACAGGCCGCCAGTTGTGGCAGTCAATGAAACATCCGTACCGGAAATGTTTGCACCGACTGAAGATGAAATAGCTCCGGAAGACAATAAATTAAACGTCGCTCCGGCGCTGGAAGATCCGGCGATATTGGTGTTTGCTCCCGTATTTTGAACGAAAACGTTTTGACCTGCGGTGGCCGCATTGACTGTAAGGCTGGTGGTGTTGACGCTGAGCCGCGTGTTCCCTGCGAGATCACCGACGCTTCCGGCGGTAGATGTCACGTTAATTGCGCTTGAGCTGAGCGGAGCAGTGAAGTTGGATTGAACAATGCTATTTGCGGCGCTGAGCGTGATAGATGCTGGAGCTGTGAGACCAGCGGCAAACGAAAGTCCTCCCGTCGCGGAAGAGATGTTCAGTGCATTTGCGGTGATGTTCGCTCCAACGGCGGAGGTGACCGAACCGTTGGAAGAGAGGTTGAACGTTGCACCGGCTCCTGATGCCGCATTAATATTGGTGGCATTGCTGTTTTGAACAAACACGTTTTGACCAGCAGAGTTGGCGTTAGCCGTAACATTGGTCGCGTTCAAGGTCAAGCGAGTGTTGCCGGCAAGGTCGCCAACGCTACCGTCTGAGGACGTAAGGTTGATCGATGTGGAAGTCAGTGTTGCCGGGAAGTTACCGTTGAGGATGCTGTCACGGGCTGAGAGCGAAATTGAATTTGGTGCAGTTATGTTGCCGCTCAATGCGAAGCCGCCGGTGGTTGAAGTTAGGTTCAAATCGGTGGCGTTAACTGTGCCTGCAACGGCAGAGCCGATGGTGCCGTCGGACAAGAGGTTAAATACTGCACCGGCGGAAGACGCCGATGAGATATTGGTAGCGGCACCGGTGTTCTGCATGAAGACGTTTTGGTTTGCAGAATTGGCGTTTGCTGAAATGTTAGTGGCATTTACAACGAGGCGGTCATTACCCGCGAGGTCTCCGATGCTGCCAGCCGTGGAAGTCACGTTAACCGTATTGGAGGTCAGTGGTGCTGAAAGATTTGACCCGAGTATGGAGTCTTGGGCACTGAGTGTGATGGATGCAGGCGCATTGAGCGCAGCGCCGAAGCTAAGCCCGCCTGTAGTTGCTGTTATTGAGATGTTTTGTGCCGAAATCGGAGCGGTTGCTCCGGAAGTAACTGCCCCTGCCGACAATAAGCTGAATGTAGTTCCGGCAGAAGACGCACCGGATATGGTGGTCGATGCCGCAGTATTCTGAAGGAACACGTCTTGCCCCGCAGCACCCGCATTCGCTGTGATACTTGCGGCATCTACAGTGAGCCTGCTGTTGCCTGCTAGATCACCGATACTTCCTGCTGTGGAAGTTATCGACAACGCCCCCGATGTGAGGGTCGACGAGAAGTTGCTGCCCAGAATTGAACTGCTTGCTGTAAGAGTTATGGAGTTCGGTGCGGTAACAGCTCCGCCCATAGAGAAGCCACCGTTAGTGGACGTCAAGACGATATCGGTTGCGTTGATGTCGTTGCCTGCGATAGAGGTTACACTGCCGCTAGAGAGCAGGTTGAACACGCCGCCTGCTGTGGAATCAGCCGAAATGGCAGTTGAGGCACCGCGATTTTCGATGAATACGTGTTGATTTGTTGCAGCAGCGTTGGCTGAAACATTCAAAGCATCCACAACAATTCTGTTTCCACCGGCCAGGTTCCCCACACTACCTGTGGTGGAAGTAAGGCTGACGGTCTTGGAACTTAATACTCCGGCAAAGTTGGCGCCATCTAGATCAAGTGCAGCAGAGATGGTAATCGAGTTAGGGGCCGAAAGCGAACCATTGAAAGCCACGCTGCCACCGGTAGTGGTGATGCTGATGTCGTTGGCGGTGACAGTCGCGCCTGCGCTCGAAGTGACGTTACCGGCTGTGGCGAAATCGAACAGATTACCCGCAGCTGATGCGCCTGCAATATTGGTACTTACAGCATTGCTCTGCACGTAGACATCCTGTCCCGCAGCGGAAGCTTGCAACGTGAGATTGGCTGCATTGACCACCATCCTTGAACCACCAGCTGCGTCGCCAATGCTGCCGTTAGTTGAGGTCAAGGTGAGCTGTGGGGTGCTGAGTACTCCGCTGAAGTTGCCCGTGATTATGGAATCATGCGCGGTCAACTTGATCGAGCTTGTGCCAGTGATGGCTGCGCCCATACTGAACCCGGCATTTTGCGAGGTTAGAACTAAGTTGTTCGCAGCTACAGTAGAACCTGCCGTCGAAGAAATTTGTCCAGCAGAGGTGAGGTCAAAAGTAGTTCCGCCCTTCGATGCCCCAACAAATTGAGTGGAATTATCATTGCTGAGGTAGACATTTCCATCGGTGTTTACTGTGAGCTGCGGCGCATCCATCTGGAGACGCCCGGCGGTGGAAGTACCGATCCGACCAGTACCCGAGGTGAGAGTCAAGTTGCCGGTGGTGAGTGTGGCAGTACCGGTGATATCTCCAGCACCGCCTGCGGTGAGCTCGATGGAGTTAGAAGCAGTAGGGGCTTGAGATACAGTGATGTTACCGTTGTTAGTGGTTACAACTTCCACGTTGTCAGCGCTCAACGGATTGCTCAGGGTGATGTCGGTGTCAATTTGAATGTTGAATCTATCACCAGCAGTAGACGACAATAAATTGACGGCTCCGTTCTGATTCAGATATACATCGCCAGCGCCGGCTGTGCTTGTGTTCGCCTGCAAGTTGTTTGCACGGGTAAACACCGCAGCAGCTCCGGGTGCGCCTATACTGCCGGTGCCCGAAGTCAATGATACGTTTACGGCCTCAAGCACGCCGCCCGTGCGCGTGATGTTGTTGCTTCCTGATGCTTGAACGGTTATGTCAGCAGAAGCTTTGGAGTCGGCAGTGATCGCTACTCCGCCGCCGTTAGCGGTAATAGCGATAATACCGTTGGTCGCGCTCAGTGCTCCCATTGTCAGGTCGCCGGTTGCCGAAGTGGCGGTAATGTTTGCCGCCGAACCGCTCAATGCTCCAGTTGCCTGCTGCACATTGAGAACGGCATTAGCTGTTCCACCATTCACCGAAATCTGATTGGAAGCAGAAAGTGTGCCGCCAGTAACTTGAATGGTACCGGCAGCGCCGGCATTGAACGAGACGTTGCCGGATGTTGCAGACAGACCGGAGCCAGTTCCGAAGGTCACACTGAGCGCACCACCAGGAACATTGCTCTGCGCGGCCACATTTGCTCCAGTCACTGAGCTTGAGTTGCCGACAGCTATCGTACCGCTGTTAAGCGTTGCTATACCCACGGCCGATGCGGCTACGTTGTCTTGAACTTGCAGAGTGGCAGACGAGCCCATCGTGAGCGCCGCGCCAGACTGAATGGTCGAGCCGGCAACTACGGCGAGATTGCCACCGGTGGCGTTGAAGTTGAGGTCGCCAGTTGAGGATGCGTTAGACCCAACATTCAGCACGCCGGTCTGCGTTTGCACCGATACCGATGCGGAAATATTTGCCGCTGCAGCCGGGCTCATGACAGTGCCGAGAATCTGCCCGCCGGTGAAGCTTATAGCTTGCGCCGGGTTTGAGAAGTTCACGGAGCCCGCACCAGCATTAGCCTGTACTACGGCATTGTTGACGACGGACATGGCGCCTGTGCCGGTACCAGTGAAGTTGACATTGCCTGCGGAAGACAGCCCGCTGAAGGGAGTTGCTCCCTGCGTTCCGCTCAAGATATTCACGGTACCGTTAGCCGTCAGCGAAAGATCTCCCACGGTCGCTACCAGATTCAGGGTGTTGTATCCGCTGGTGAGAGAGGTTACAGAGATGGTCTCGCCTGTTCCATATACAGTTCCAGACAAGCGATCGGCCATCAACGAAGTATCACCCGTTGCTGACATGAAATTGACATTGCCGCTGGTTTCGATGGTGCTGAACGTGGCAGCGGGGTTGTTTACCAACAAATCTCCGTTGTTGCTGTGGAAATTTATCGCGCCTGTGTTCGCCGCACCAGAGGCGAATATCGATCCGTTATTGTTGACGGTAAGCGAAGTTGCGCTGCCTTGTGCCACGAAAGGCATGATGATGTCGGCATCTGTGGCGATGCCACTTAACGGTGTGCCCGAACTTTCGATCGAATTGGCCGTCATCGCGCCAGTTACGCCGATGTTGACCACGCCACCAGTAGCTAAAGCGCTGCCGCCCGCACCATTTGTCGATAACGTACCGTTATTGGTGAGAGTACCGAATCCGCTAAACAGGTTGATAGTGCCGCCAGTGGCTCCAGCCAACGCTGCGGCGCCAGGCGATACATTTATGGTACCGGCCAACGTCATCGCACTGGTCGTCGAGCCACTAACCAGAGTGACAACGCCGCCGCTTCCATTGCCGGAACCAACAGCAGACAGAGAACCGTTGATCCAAGAAGCGCCGCTCGCAGAGCCAGCGTTCAGAGCGTCTTGCATGGAGATAACAACGATGCTGCCACCGTCACCATTGCCAGCTGCATTCGCGGCGAGTCCACCGTTAAGCTGAACGCCAATGCCCTGAACGAAGAGATTACCACCATCTCCACTGGTGCCGGTGACGGCTACGGAGAGCGCATCTGCAGTAGTGGTGCGAACTTGACCGCCGTAGTTAATCACGCGAATGTCGCCGCCATCGCCAGCGCCCAGCAAGTTTCCACCTTGAGCACTGAGCGAGCAAGAAACGCATCCTGCTGCGGTTCCCCAAATACCGTTAACCAGTGGTCCCGCCGACAGGGGGTCAATAACAAGCGGATTGACAGTATTGGTGATAACCGTGATACTGCCGCCATTCTCTGCCGCACGCACATCAATCGAACTTGCTGCAGACTGAACCCCTGCCGCGCCAATTATAGTGATGTCGCCGCCGTCTCCGCCGGCTGAGCCGCTGCGTGCGACTAAGGCAGCGTTCACATAATTATTACCGGTAGCGCTGTTGATAAGCAAGGACTGAAGGTTGTCTGATGTCGCAACGGTTATGGAGCCACCGGCACCGTTGCCTCTGCCGCTCACGTCTATGACGCCGCCTGTGACTCCCGCCACCTGCAGCGTGGAACCCATGAACGCAAGTGTTGCGCCATCGCCGCTTGTAGTATTTGTTACCGCCATGTTAATGGAACTAGAGAAGGTAGGTATCGAAACGCCTCCCTTCTTATTAATTACAGCAAGAGAGCCGCCGCTTCCACCTTGAATCGAAAGGCTACCGCCGACATAGTTTGTGCCTACGGCAGAGCCGACTACAAAGTTGACCGGGCTGCTAGAAATCAAATTTATAGAACCAGCCTTACCCGTCGTAGTGGTGGCGTTCACATTGATGCCCGAGGGGTTGCCGAGCTGCACGTAGCCTTCGCCCTGAACGGTAACTCGACCGCCGTTTGGTCCGCTGGCATTTAGCGACCAGTTTGCAGACAGGTTCAGGTTTCCACCACCGTATATGTCGACCGAACCACCGGATTGAGCCAGGTTGGAGCTTCCGCTTGATACGTCTATCGTGATCGCCGCAGGCGATACTATACTGCCGTACTGCACCCGCAGCGATACGTCACCACCTGTAGTGCTATTGCTTGCGGCTCTGATGTTACCGGCAAGATTGATGCCATTACCTTGCCCCTGCCCGAGGAAGAGGTTAACGAATCCGCCACTGTCTGCAGTACTGCTGGTATCGATGTTCTGACCGCCGAAGTTCGATTGGAAAGTTATTGCGCCGATTGGTGCACCAATCGTGACGCTGCCACCACGAGCTGTTTGACCTGTCAAAATGGCGCGATTAACGGTTACGCCAAGCCCGCTCATTAGCTGAACCGAACCACCCTCGTTGCCTGCCGTTGAGTTAATGGTCAATCCGGTTGGTCCTACGGACAATATCGATACGGTTCCCGCTGGTGCGAACAAACTGACAGTGCCGCCGCGTGTCGCAGCGGTAAGAGTATCCCCATAAGAAGCGATAAAGGTGCCGACGGAGATATTGGCTCGAGCTGCCATCAAACTTACGTTACCGCCGCTTCCACCTGAACTTGCGAATGCGCTGACGCTCTGAGTAATTTGAATAGAAGATTTTGCTGCCAGCGCCACTCCGGACGCATTCGGACCTGTTAGCGATCCTGTGACCGACAGGGCTTGGATGCCACCCGATAGCGACACAATCGGGGCAATCATGCGCCCATCACCCGCGGTGTTGATGGTTAGAGTATTAGAGGGCAAAGAAATCGAATAATAGCCGCCGGTAGGTAGATTGGAACTTACCCCGGCAGGAGAGATTGTGATTGTGCTATTACCGCTCAGGGTTGTAGCGGGAGATACCGAGACAAGCGGGAATATACCCATGTTAGACGTTTGAGTAAGGGTGTTATAGGTGGTGCCGCCAGCCCTGATCGTTCCGCTAGCATAGAGCACAACATTTCCAGCGAGAGTACCCGCCGACGAAACGAGCGGAATTCCAGATGTAACATCGATGGTGCCCGAGGCGGACACAAATACGCTGCCTGCGGCGGCGCCCGCAATCGGAGTGGCTGCCGTATTGCGAGTATCTATTGATGCAAGTGTAACGCTGCTTGGTGTTGAAATTCCCACCGAGCCACCGGTACCCGCAGTTCCTGAGGCACCGGTCGAAATGCTGCCGGTGGCTATGTTGCCGCCAGGCAGGCCGACTCGCTGATTCAGAGCCATACTTACGAACACAACGTTACCGCCGGAGGAGCCGCGAGTATCAATGCTACCCAGGGTCATGGAGTTGCCGCCCGAGACATCGCTGTTATTGCTGTTTGCAATAATGTTGATTTCGCCACCCTTGCCGGTGACGCTGGCCGTGCTCAGGTTAAGCGCACCAGCTCCGCCGGACAAGAACCCGCCGGACGAGATCGTGATACCGCCGCCCGACACAGTACCGGCAGTGCTGATACCAGATACGCCTTTTGCATCCGCCGTGGCTGCTCCAACTGAGACGTTGCCGCTGGAATTGGCTATAGACACCGTGCCACCGTGGGCGCCGCCGTAGCCCGCAGCGTTGATGTTCCCTGTAGAGAGCGCCCCGTCTGTGCTGACCATAATCACGTTTCCACCGGCGCGGCTATAGCCGGTTCCATAAGTAGTGATATTGCCAGGAACAGAAAGTCCACCTTCTCCCACGAATGCCACCAGTCCACCGCCGCTTCCTCTACCGGAAGAGAGGTCGATAGCTGCATCGGGATTTGGTCCGTTTCCACCCACGGTTCCAGTTAGAGAGAAGCTGCGAGAAATGACATTCATGTTGCCGCCAGCATCAAACAGCGAGCTGCCGTCTACTGCTTCAACTGCCACTGCACCATAGTTATTGAATATAGATACACTGCCGCCCGACGCTCCGTTGAGACCGGATATATCAATCAGCCCGATGTTGATAGACGTGTTCTTTCCGGCGCCATCGAATAATATGGAGCCACCATGGTTGAGCTGGTTGGCGGAGAATCCGTTTCCGAATGCGACCAGATCTCCCGAGGTGTAAGAACCGTCGATAACCTTGGCAGTAAAGAATCCGCCAGAGGTGCCTCCGCTAAGGTTAATTGAGCCAGGGATGCTGATGTTGTGACCGACTAGCCAGATGTTGCCGCCAAGCACTCTGTCTGACGAAACATCTATCGCAGAGTTATTGCCATTGGCGGTCAAACCAGTAACATTCAATCCTTCGCCAGCGAAAGCGAAGTTGCCGCCAAGGCCCTCAGTAGCTTTTAGACTAATGCTCACGACCGATGTATTGGCGAACGGCGACAGCAAAGTCAGGTTGCCACCATAACCGCCACCATTTCCATTGGCCGTGATGCCAGCGCCGTTAATAACCGTGCCACTGTTGCCGGTGGCCATCAAGTATATGTTGCCGCCGGTCGAGCTGACCCCGCTGCCGCTTGCAGTCATAGCACCGGTCCAGTTGACGGTCGATCCTATAAGGTTTATGTTGCCGCTTCTAAAACCATTAAGTCCGGACGACACCGTTGTAATTGCAGCGAGCTGTAAACCGGCATTGGACATTGCCGTGATGGAGGCAGCCGCATTATCAACACGGCTATTGTCTGATGTTCCGGTGGATGTGATTGCGCCACCAGCGAATAGGGCAATGTTGGCGACACCGCTTCCGGTAACTGAACCGACGGATAGCGAGCCGTTTACAGCAACTGGTGCGGTGAGACCGCCGGGAGTATTTATCGTGATATTGCCGACACTAACGTTTCCAAATGATGTCAGACTGCCTGCGGGCAACACATAGGTCGTGGAGGTGGTTTGGTCAACAACGGTCGGCAAGACATTGGGCGCTATGTTAAAGACATAACTGTTGCCAGCAAATAAATTGGCGGCAGTCAATACTCCAGCATTCAATGACACGCGCGGGAAGATGCCAACATTAGCGCCCACTGTATTCGAGGACGAGCCATTTATTGTACCGTTGCTCATCAACACCGAATAACCGGGCGTAGTGCCCGTTATGTTTGTGGTCATCGTCATAGCTGCAGCGGAACCGCTTGAAACAAAAATGCTTCCGCCCGTTCCATTCGCAGCGTTCGCTCGTGAGTCGAGACCGGCACCAGCCGAAATCGCTCCGGGAGCGATAAGCGCTATAGAACCACCTGCGGTGGCTCCCTGCGCATTGACAGCGCCGGGCAAGCTAATGCCTCCTAGCAGAGCAATCGCAGCTGCAGATCCGCCAGTGCCGCTGCTAGAGGACACGGAAACGTTGCCTGCGACAGAAACACCATTCCCGGCGAGCACTCTCACGTTGCCGCCTGCGAAAACGCCGGTTGCAGATATCGTCGAGCTGCCGGTAATGTTTCCATTAGTGGACGAGAGCACAATTGAGCCGCCGGTTCTGGCGCCGTTGGCTTGCAACGCGGAGAAGCTCAAGTTATTCACGGCCGTAAATGCAACATCACCACCTACGTCAGCGCTGCCAGCGGCAGTAACTGCACCAGTGTTAGACAAAAGATTTCCTGCACGCATGGCAACAACACCACCATTGGTGCCCGATGCGTTCATTGTCCAGTTAGTCTGTCCCGAATTGGCAACATCAACTGTTATATTGCCGCCTTTGTCGCGCTGAGAGCTAGCATTTATGTTGAGTGCGCTTGAGCCCGAGCAACCGAAACATCCAAGATCGCCAGCGGCTACAGTTATTTCAACATTGCCACCCAAACCAGCAAAAGAGCTGGCTGTGATAGCGGTGTTTGATTGGAAACCTGCAGACCCCGACACCAAAGCCGTCTGATTAAAGTTAACCAGCACGCTGCCGGCCGAACCGTTGACACCGGAGACGTTTATAGAAGGAATGCTCACGTTACCAATGCCAGCTATGTTGAGGAACACATTGCCACCGGAAACTCCGGCGGAACCCGCGGATGCATTCAACCCTCCCTGCGTCGTGATGCCGGTGAAAGCACTGATAGAAATGTTGCCTGCCTTAACGCTTGCAGAAACATCGGCGCTGGAACCGGCGGAATTGCTATATAGGTTAACGCCACCAGTGCTGGCCGCAATATCGATCAGACCACCAAACACGCCACCACGAGCAGTAGCGTAGGCCATAGAAATAGATGTGCCGGAAACCGAAATATCGCCAGCTCGCCCGGTGGTTCCGTTTGCAGTCATCCAACCGGTCGCCAGGCTTCCATCCCAGAAATTAACGGTACTCGAAAGATTGACGTAGTTATTCTGCGACCGAACACTTATGTCTCCACCATTCGCCCCGTTTGCTGCGAACGTGTAGGCTCCATTGATGGCTCCGTCTTTGGTCAAAATAGTTATATCGCCGCCATCAGACAGCTGAGAATTCGCAACGAATTGAATGTGGCTAGGACCAGCGGCTGTGCCGCCGAAGAATCCTTGGTGACCGCTGTCGACAACAACTGATATGTCGCCTGCTCTTCCGGATACGGATGAAGTATTTATGGAGTACTCATTGTTTCTTCCGGAACTGATTTGCCGCGGAAATGCTTCAGGATAACCGTCCCAATCGTAATTAGCCTGCCAGCCGATGAACCCGCTGTACCCGCTGGATTGCATCACAGCACGACCAATGCTGATGTTGACGTTCCCACCATCACCACCACCGCCTTGCGTGTTGATGTGGCTGAGCGAGAAATCAGGCCAGAAACCGTTGGGGATGCTTATGTATCCGGCAGTAACTGCAAGATTGACATTGCCACCGTTGACATTGCCGGCCGTATTGAGCCCATTTCGCGAATAGAAGTAAGAGCCGGCTGTAACATTGATATCGCCTCCCTTGAGCAAGGCATTAGTGCCAATCGAGTAGTAGCCGTTGGCAGCGTCGTAGCCCTGAACAGTGACATATCGATTATTAGAGGCGAGCGAAACGTTGCCTCCGAAGTCACCGCCCGTGGCACGAATGTAGGACAGAACATCGATACCACCATATACGGCGGCTAGTCTCACGTCGCCACCTCTACCGACGCCACCGCCCGCAGCATAGATCACGCCATCTATATACTGCGCGCCGGTTGTCTGAACAGTCACATTTCCAGCGCTCAAGCCGGAATTTGTGTAGAAGTTAATGCGACCATCAACAGCACCATTGGCGCGAACAGAGATCTCTCCGCCCTTGCCGGAGCCCGATTGAGCCACTAACTGGACTCGACGCTCGTTCTGCGTCCAGCAGCAATACCAGCTAGTGTCGCGAGATAGCGCCAGGTTTCCACTTACAACATTTAAACGAATGTCGCCAGCGTTGCTGCTAGTGCTATTGGTATTGATCGAGTATTGGGTGCAGCCGTCGCAGTTATTCCAATAGCTGAGAGAGAGACCGCTGCTGATGAAGCGACTGCTGCCATCAACCTGATTGACCGCGGAGCCGACTGTTAAACGGAAATCGCCACCTTCACCTGTGCCACCTCCGGTGTTAACGTACTTGTACAAGCCGTCACTGAGACCCTGGTTGTTAATATACAAGTTGTTCACACCTGTATAAATGGTGACGTTTCCGCCGGTGCCTGCCGACTGAGTGCTGATCCCTGCGGCAAAGGAGACTCCATTGCCAGCCACGGCTACTAGTTCGCCCGAACGAACGTTGCCACGAGTATTTATGACGTCGTTATTGCCATTTGGTCCGTTCACCGCTATGGAACCAAGTGGAGCCCAAACGCGAACATCGCCACCAATAGTTCCTGCGGTGGAAGTATTGGTTCCGGAGATTGTGATGCTGCCGCGAGCAGATAGCAACGAGATGTCTCCTGCCATGCTGGTGCCGCTGAGGTTAGTTGAACCGATAGTTATGTTGTCGCGACTAACCAGGGCAAAGCTATCTGCAGTAACAGTGTTAGACCGCACGACACTTGTGACGGAAGCGCTGCCCGTCGCCAGGATTGGGGCGATAATGGAGCTATCCCCATTCGTGTCGATAGTGAGAGTGCCAGCGGTGAGCGAGGAGTAGCCTGCGGGGTTGTAGTTGCTTAGCGCCGATGGCTTGATAGAAATTGTTAGGTTGCCACTCATCGAAGTGGCAGAGCCGCTTCCTACATTTGAGAACGATCCGAAGCTACCGGCACCTGTGGTTACGGTGCCGCTCGCAATCGCCCCGGAGCTAGCGAGCACGACAGATCCGGAACCCGAGCCGTTGCTGGAGTTAAACGCATCGACATTTCCAACGGTGAGAGCCGTACCGGACGACACGAACACCGAACCGGAGCGCACGCCGGCCGCCGCTGATGCTGCAGTATTCAGCGTGTTAACGTTCCCCACAGTGAGTCCACCCAACGTCGCTACACCAACGGATCCGCCTGATGAGACGGTCGCGCTGGAAGAGGTATTGATATTGCCAATGGTGACATTCGATTTCGCTGCGTCGACCGAAGCTACTATTACTTGTCCGCCTGCGGCACCTGAAGCTGTAAGGTTGCCGAGTTTTGCGGAGTAGGAACCGTTGTTGCCCGCTGCTACTACGGACATAAAGCCTGCTTGACCGCCGCTAGAGCTTGAGCTTAGCGAAGGACCTGATCCGGCTGCGCCTATTGCGCCGCCGGACGACAGCGTTAGGTTGCCGCCGCCTCTCTGTCCACCGCTTGCGTCGACAATAGACGAGTCGGCAAAGAGAACATCATTGAATGCACTAAGGACTATATCGCCGCCGCGAGCGCCGCTGCGTCCCGCAGAATCAATTGATCCAAGCTGAAGGGAGCCGCCATGGGCTGCAACCATAACCGCGCCGGATTCAATAGTGCTGCCTGTGCCATAAGAATTAATTGCATCGGAAACAGAAATGTTTCCCGTTCCGCTAGCAAGGAAGATATCGCCGCCCGCTCCGACGTCGGAAGAAGTATTAAAGGTCGTAGCAGCACCGAAGTTGAGGTTGCCCGCGACCGATCTCAGCGCGATGCTTCCAGACTGTGCACCGGCTGTTCCGCGAACATTAATGGTCGAACCTACGTTAACATTAGTTTGCCCCTGCACTACGACAGAGCCTGAGTAAGCAGACGTACCGCGCCCTGAAGTGTCCAGGGCACCTTGCAAGTCAACCCCACCGGACTTGGATGTGACATACAATGTTCCGCCCCAGCCACTGCTGGCCGTCGAGTCCGCGTTCATTTGAATAGCGGGCGCCACAACAACGTTACCGGCATTTGACGTAAGCGAGACCAGCCCGCCGTTTGCGCCGCCGATACCTTGGGCGGACAAGCTTCCTGATATAGTCAAATTGCCGGTGACGTTCATGACGATGCTGCCGCCGGCGGAACCTGGTCCGTTGCCGATTCCAACTGCGTTCGCCACGACATCGTTGAATGTTGCCGGTCCCGTTGCCGACACAGTAATGGAGCCAGCATTTGCAATCGCGTTAACGTCACCAGTGGTAGCTAGAGCATTGCTCCATCCTGACGCTCGCAGAGAAGTAATATCTACAAGAGCAGTGCCCGTGCTGTTTACCGATATGGAACCGCCCCATGCTCGATCCAGTCCATCTGCCGAGAGTGTACCGATAGTAGTTGTGGTTCCGGAGCGGGTGGTAACAGAGCCACCTCTGTTCCAGATACCGTTGCCTGTGGCAAAGGCCGATCCGCGTCCCGTGCCCACATCATCAGTTAGAGTTACATTCGCCGTGTTCGAGATTAGTGTAATGCTACCGCCATTTTTTCCGTTTGCCAAAACCTGAGCGGTGGTCGCAGACTTCACCACCAATGCCCCGCCGGACGTCATAGAGATGACGCCTCCATTGGCATTTAACGATGAAACATCAATGGTGCTTAGATTGCCGTTGCCGTTGTAGCCGAATACTGTTGTGGCTCCCGTGGCACTGGTTGTAATGGACCCGCCGTTTGCATCTCGCGAAACCGCGCTCATACCATTCAGCACATCTATGTTGCCTGCATTGGCAGTAATTCTGATGCTTCCACCGGCACCATTTACCGAGTCGGAGGTGATTCCGTCATTAGCAGACGTGCTGCTTCCGGAAGTGATGTTGATGCTTCCGCCCGCGCCTGCACGAGTGCTCGTTGATACGAGAGCCTTGTGGGTGACAGTTGATCCGCTGCCAGAGTTAACTGTTATTGAGCCGCCTTTTCCGGCATCGCTAATAGCTAGAACTGTGCCCACAGTTTCTACAGTTGAAGAGGTCGATTTCAGCGTTATAGTGCCGGCGTTTCCACCGGTTGTGCTCGCTGTGGTTAGACCGGATAGCAGAAGTGCTGCTGTGGATTGCATGCTTATTGTGCCGCCATTAGCGGCTACACTATTTGCCTTAACATCGCCGGATACCACAAGGGTAGAGGCCGACTGCATGTTGATGGACCCGCCGTTGCCCGTGACCGATGCAACATCGACGATCCCCACCACCTGTGCAGTAGTTGCAGACTTCGCGAAGATGGTGCCGCCGTTGCCGCCTGTTGAACCTGCAAGCAAGTTGGCGTTGACATCTATCGCTCCGGAGCCAGTAGTCGTGAGAGAGATGGAGCCACCCGATGCTGATGTAGATCTGGCAATCAGATCTTGAGTCGTAACGATGTTTCCGTTCACGTTTGCCGAAATTGCACCACCATTGCCTGTGTTGCTTTCAACGGTGACTATTCGATCAAGTGTGAGCGTGCCGCCTGTAAAGTTAATGGAACCGCCATTCGATGAGCTGGAAACAGCCGACACAAAGTCCTTCATTCTTGTCGAGGTGCCGCCGCGCAGAGAAATTATGCCGGCTACACCTGAGGTGGTGTCAGCGCTAATGCGCTTCTCCGCCACTAGTTGTCCATTTGCGTTAATTGTGATCTTGCCGGCGTTACCATTGAAGCCATCAGCATCGACGATTTCGTTGAGAGTAATGTTCTGGGCGGCAGTAAAGGATACTTGTCCGGCGTGTTTGTTGGGCGAGTCGACACGAATATCACCGTCGGTAGTTATGTAGCTACCGGCGTTAAAAGTTATGTTGCCGGATGTACCGTTGGTAGACATGGTGCTGACGAGCTTGTCCGCATCTATATGCTGTCCCGCAGTAGCGCTAGCGTTTCCACCATTGGCTGATCCGCCTGCTGTCGTGAGAACGTCATCTTTAAATTGAACATAACCGCTGGTTGACGTGACCGCTATACCACCGCCGGCTCCGGTAGACGATGTAGCCAGGATCTTGCCGTCGAAAACGGAATTTCGCCCGGCAGTTGTTGTGATACTGCCGGCATTTCCGGTAGTTGATGCAACCGACAGAGTGTTGTGTATGAGAACATCACGCCCGGCCGTTAGCGTTATGGTCGCCCCGCGCGCGCTAGTGGAAATCCCGCCGGATAGCGCGGAGAGGTCGACATCCAGCTTGGCGTTTAAACTAATGGTGCCGGCATTGCCGCTAACCGAGTCTGCCTTTACTGAGTTGAGAATGATGGATCCAAACTGAGAGTTCCCGGTGATAGTTCCACCACCAGTTGCAGAAGAAATGCGAACATCGGTACCAACAATGTTCTGATTCGCGGTCAGACCGATAGTGCCACCGGCGCCACTAGTTGAACCGGCATCAAGAATGCCGTTCAAAGTAATAAAGCCGTATCTGTTTGCAAGGTTTGCTGTCAGAGAAATAGCTCCACCAGCGCCGGAGACACCGGGAGCGCTTAGTGTGCCGCCAGCCAGAACTATGTCGCCGGAAATCATGGTTATCGAACCGGCAGTTCCAGTAGTCGGCGCAACGTTAAGCATGGCTCCGTTCTGGATTACCAAAGATGCATCGCGAGACAGGTCGCGAAGCAAGATGCTTCCGCCAGCAGTGCCGGTAGACTTGATTTGTCCAAATGTGCCGTTGAGTGGCGATGGAACAGTCGAGCCGTAACCTATGACCAACGTATCGTTGCCTGACTGGGGATAGAGTACTACGGAGCCACCGGCTCCGCCGGTTGAAGACGCATCAATCGAGATACCATTACCGGGAACTGTTTCTCCCGTAACCCCAAGAAGGTTAGTGATCACAAGAATGCTACCACCAACGCCGCTCGTTCCCCGAGCAGCCAGAGAGTTTACCGTGACATTGCCTGTGTTCGCGCCCAGAACGATAGCGCCGGAAGAAGCCGCGCCGCCGGAGGACGCATTGAGATTTGCAGAGGGAGAATTTACGTGATTCGCGGCAGTGAGCACTATTCGACCAGCCGAAGTGGACGCTGCTGTCGCGCTGGTGTCGACACTACTGCCAATGAGAATCGACCCGCCGCTAGCAACAACAATGTTGCCGGCATTGCCTACAGTTGAACCGGTAAATATTCTGTCGACGCCAACGTCGGCAACTCCAGCCGTGTTGAGCGAAACATGACCGGAAGCCCCGGTTGCGTTCGCTGTGCGGATTTCTTGCGGCGCAGTTGAGCCTGCCGATAAGGATATGTTGACGCTGGAGGTCATGGTAGCGCCACTGGTACCGTCTAGCATTACTCGGCTAGTCGGCAAGAAGCTATAAGTTCCTGCTGTCTGTAACCAGCCGCCGCTTCCAGTGCTCACTCCAGTGGCGAGAAGCAAATCAGCTGAGGTACTTCCAGTCGTCGACTTCGCACTCAAGTCGCCCACGATAGCCGAGCTGCTTGTCGAAAGAGCAATTCTTCCTCCTGAAGCATTGGTCAACCCGCCAGCCAGAATGTCACCTGCCTTCAAGTCGCCAGAAGACAAAATGGATACATTACCCGCGCGATTGCCAGCGCCGCTTGCAATAGTGCTCGATCCGCCATCGGAAGTGAGATTGCTGCCTGCCCAAATTCCTATAGTAACTTTGTCAGCCGAGGCAACAAATATAGAACCGCCGGCTACGGTGCCACTAGCATCGATGGATAATCCGCTGACGCCACTGTTACCAGCTACTGAGACTCGAGCACCAAACAGTCCGATAGAGCCCGCTCTGCCAGCAGAAGTAGCCGTGGATATGCCGCCGGTAACTATAAGCGCGCCGGTTGCACCGAGGAGAGCGCTGCCCGTATCGGCAGCAGACGATGCTACCACAGAACCGTTGACGGTAAGATCCCCGTTGGATACAACACCTATGGAGCCGCCACTAGAAGTTGCGGCTCCAAGGGTCACAGCACCGCCCACAACCAGCGGCGCTACCAGTGAGCGGCTCGAGGTGGACACATCCAGACTCTTAATGGAGGTGGCGCCGAAACTTGTAAGCGATCCTGCGGGCAACAAATATGTAGTGCTCGTTGTGAGGTCTACAATAGTAGGTGCCGTTGAAGGACCGACGGCTAGGCGATAGTCATGCGTAGAGTCAACTGCTGCCGCTGTAAACAGAGTGCCGGCACCGGACAGATTGGCAAAGAAACCGGTATTAGCACCGGTCACGGTGCCGCCACCGTTGATGGTTCCGCCGGACATAACTACGGCAAATCCCTGAGTTCCGCTAGTGGCTGTGACGTCGGTTGAGACGGCAAGATTTGAAGATGCCCCCTGCGATACAAATATTCCGCCACCCGTCGAACCGGCTGCAGTTCCTTTCGCCTGAAGCGTTCCAGCAGCGACGGTACCCGCAGCAACGACCGCTATACTGCCACCTCGAACGCTGCCGTTGGCAGCAACATTGCCGCTGGATAGGTTGCCGGCGAACGATGATGCCACCAGAAGACCGCCAATACCGCTGACTGAAGAAAGGTCGATAGCGCCGGTGGCCACATTACCGGAAGCCGTCAGTTGAGCGATACCGCCGTTGAGAGCCCCTGCTAGGGAGAGAGCCCCGGTGCTGATGACACCGCTGCTGGAGGTTGCATTCACAGAACCGCCGTTTATCGTTCCTGTAGCAGTCAAGCCCTGAAGAGTAACGCCATTGGGAGCCGTGAAGGACATGCTCCCGCCCGAACCGTTGGTTCCGTTGGCGGTTATTGAGGCGTTGCTGGTAAGCGTGTCGCCTGCCGAAAGGGCGAAATTACCGCCGTTCGTGCCATTGGCTTGGATAGTCCAGTTTGTTCTCACAGCGCCGGCACCATAAATGGTTACACTACCAGCGTTGTTTGAAGTAGAGTTTGCCGTGATGGTGCCCCCGGCACCACTTCCTGCGCCAAAGAACCCGAGGTTGCCGACAGATGTCTTAATAGACACGTTACCTGCATTGCCGGTGCCTGATGACGTGTTGATGTTGAAGGAACCGGTATCAGACATGAGTCCGACATAGCCATTGTTGGCTGGCAGCGTAGCCGCGTTTGCAACATCAATGAATACGTTTCCACCGCTGGCAGACGTACCCTGAGCATTTACTGTGCCGTTGAGGTGGACATTGCCGCTGCCAGTGACGGCCAAAGTAACGTTGCCGCCAGCCAAACCGGAAGAGGAGTCCAGATTTCCTGCAATTAGTTCTTTGGTAGCATTGAGAGTGATACTGCCGCCCTGCAATGCGCCGCTACTATCGATAACATTGTTTCGGCTGTTAACAGCCGAGAGCGAGATATTGCCACTGGTGGAGCTGACTTTAACATTGCCGCCGATACCAGGTCCGACTGCGGTGCTTGCAGCCACGTAAGAACGAGACTCGATAAAGTTACCTGTGACCGAGGCTGCACTGATAGAGATGTTGCCACCACGTCCGGTGGTGGTGGCAGCACTGAAGTAGCCGGCGTTAAGTGTACCCGCCACTGCCACGTTCATGTTGCCGGCTACAAGACCTATCGTCTCAGAATTCCAGCGAACATCAACATTGCCTCCGATCTGCCACGTCATGTCTCCCGAACGCCCGTTCAAAGCATTCGTATATATGTACATGGTATCTTTCGTCGTCTGGTTGGTGACAATACCGTTGTCGATTCGGATGAGGACGTCGCCGCCACTTCCCGAAGTAGAAGAAGCATCGAGGCTAGACGTCGTATTCGGGAACCAGGGCTGATTTACGAATTTCTTGAAGATACCGGCCGCGCCTAAATATGTCGGATCAGGAATCGTTTGGCCGATCAAAACTGAAATGTCGCCAGCCTGACCGGATGATGCTTTTGTCGTGATCATCGGTCCTGAATAGTAGCCTGTGTAGGCGTCCCCCCAGGAGTCGTAATAGGTATATTGCGTGTCGAACACAATGTTACCGGAAGTCACAACAGTTCGAACATTGCCACTATTGCCGGGTGATGACGCATCCAGGTAGATGCCTGCATATATGGTGGCACCTGCTAAAAGGTCGATGTTTCCAGCCTGAATAGTGGCCGACGTGGAAATCGACGGTGCCGCATAGTCTGTGTAGTTCAGCGTGATGTTTCCGTTGTAAGCCTGTACCAACACATTACCGCCAGTGAATCCTCCGTTAGCGCGTATGTAAGGTAACTGGACACTTCCGGTCGATGCGGTTATGGATACGTCACCGGCACGCTCAACCGAGGCATTGGTGACAATAGCTCCCCTGCTCGTAAATGAACTTCCGGAGTAAGACGAGAAATCACCACCGAAGGTACCGTTACTTCTCGAAGTTCCAGAGAGGTAAATTGAACCGCCTACGTTCAGAGTGATATCACCGCCGCTGTTATTCGCGGACACGGCGTTCATATCCAAATACATGCCGGTATAAGGAGATTGACCGCTGCTGTGTCCGGATTGCGTATTGAGATTGCCGCTGACTATCGTGATCGACTGATTTCCCGCCGCTCCTGAAGTCGAAGAGGTGTCAATCGATAACCCGCCAGTGTAACCCCACCATGAATTATGTATGTACAGTCCGCTTCCGGCAACGGTAGGCAGCGATTGTCCGATTAACAGGTTGAAGTTTCCTCCGGCGCCAGTTCCACCGGTTGCATTAACACCTCCCGATCGGTTGTTAGTAAAATCAAGAGTCACGTTACCTGCTGCTACTTGCAGATTGACGTTGCCTGCTATGCCAGCCGAAGAAGCGTTTAAGCTTCCACCGAAGGTCTGAGACCCGCCAGAAAGTGCAAATTGATTGCCAGCACGAGCGGTACCGGTGGTGTTTAGCAGACTTATCGGAACGTACGCGGTATACCAGTCTCCCCAGGCATCTTGGTAGTCGTAAGATCCGGTCCCGCAGCAAACCGTGATAACCCCGATCGGAGCCAGCAGGGATACATTTCCTCCAGTGGTTCCGCCATTGGCGCTTATTACGCCGGTGAGGTTATAGAAAGTGAAAGGTGTGCTGACTTTAATATCACCAGTTAACGAAACAAGTGCTACATTGCCGCCCGCTGTAGTGCCGGATGCACTTATCGCGCCTGAGGTAATAGTGCCCCTTGCCGCGATTGCGAATGAATCTGCATTTACTGTGTTGGCCGTCTGACCACCGCTAATGGACACCGCGCCTTTAGAAAGAATTGGCGCGACTAGCAGAGAGTCTCCGCCGGTGTTGCTGATTAATCTTCCGCTTCCACTTATGGTTATGAAGTCGAAACCGCGCGGATTGTAATTTGTGACCGCCGACGGAGTTACAGTTACAGTGTAATTTCCCGACGTGTTAATGTTCGTTCCAGGGCTTGCATAGTTCTGGAAAATGCCAGAGTTAGATGCCGCACCCACCGTAATGGTCCCGGTAGTGATCGCACCGGACGAAACCAGAACAACGCTGCCCGAGGCCGTTCCGTTGGCGGCATTGAAAGCAGTAAGATTCTGTGTCTGGATGGAAACTCCGGAAGAAGCGAAGACTGAGCCCGATCGACCAGTTCCCGCACCGATACTGGTGTTGGCCGTTGATACATTACCTATATTCACAGCACCAAGCGTTGCAATGCTCACCGAACCACCAAGCCCGGACCCTAAAGTGGCTTCAGCTGTAATCGAACCGGTAGTGACGCTCTGGGTAGCCAAATCTAGAGAGACAATCTGCACATTGCCCGCATTTTTACCGGAGGCAGATATGTTTCCCACCACTATGGAAGCAGTTCCGTTATTACCGCCCGACAGCAATGTTATATTGCCGCCAGTACCTGAGGCAGATGACGCATCCAAGTTGAGCGTTCCTCCGGCGGAGTTGGCTATGCCACCGGCTGCAGTCACTGTGATACTGCCTGCACCAGCTTCACCAGTGGTAGAAATACCAGTAACCGAAGTGGCAGAGCCGATGACCGCGTTAGTCGCCGACGTCACGATTACTGAGCCGCCAAACGCGCCCGATTGCCCTCTGGCGTCTACAGAACCGATGTTCACCGCACCGGCTGTGGCAGATACGAGGATCGAACCTCCAAGCTTCGCAGCACCGGTTCCGAACGCGATAATGTCGGCAGTAGCATTGATGCCCGCAGCACCACCCGATGAGAGCGACACACCTCCGGCAGAGTTTCCTGCAGAAGACACGTCTATCCTCGCCCCGCCAGCCAGTGCCACACCAGCCGTCGATGACCGCAAGCCCACTCGACCACCGACAGCGTAGTCTCCCGACGCGCTAGCCAGACCACGCGCAAAGATCGGAGCATTTACAGACAGTGAGGAGCTGGCCGTCAAATTAACAGCACCGGCGAAGCCACCAAGACCTACGCCGTCTGCAGTTATCTGTCCGGAGACTGTAGTGATAGCGGCGGAAGAACTGGTGAGAATTCCACCCCATCCTCTAGATGAGGATGTATCGGCAGAGAGATTGGTTGTACCAGCAAGAACGATATTGCCTGTAGTTGTATTCAACGCTACAGAGCCAGCGTTTGAGCCATTGAAGCCGGCAGCCGAAAGCAGTTTTGATATGGTGAGATTCTGCTTCGAGGTCATGCTGACCGCACCGCCCCTGGAGCCGATGCCGATACCAATACCGACGGAATCGGCTCTAACAGTATCGAATAGGACAGGTCCATTGGTAGCATTAACAGTTATGCTGCCACCATTAGAAATGGCAACGAGATCGCCCGTTCCAACATAATTCGAATAGCCCGATGCGAGCAAGTTAGTTACATCAACAAGTTGAGTGCTAGTGGAGCTCACGCTTATGCTGCCGCCTGAAGCATAGTCCTTGCCATTGACAGTGAAGGTGCCAGCAGTGGTCTCGCTGCCCGAAGAGGTGATGATCGAGCCGCCAAAGTTGGTAGAACCGAAGCCTGTCGCAGAGATGTTCCCTCGCACGGCTCCCGGTCCAAGCAACTTTACGGAGCCCGTCGTTGACTTCACCGAAACGGTGCCACCATTGTTTCCGTCGGCCAGAATGTTTCCGCCGGAGGCAGCCGTGAACAGCACATTACCTGAGGCCGTTAAGTTAACGTTACCTCCGCGAGCCGATCCGGAAGATACATCGATGGTGGAGTCGTTTCCGTTACCAGTATAGTTATTGAAGGTCAGCGAAGAAGAAGTAGTAGCAATTACGCTGCCGCCATTGTTGGTCAGCGACCGAGCGCTCAAACCGCCATCAACAGAGATGGACCCGGGCGCAGCAAGCACAATGGTTCCCCCTAATCCGCTATTGCTGTGCGCTGCAATTCCGGCATTAACCGATATGGTTGTAGTGGTAGCGCCCGTGGTTGCACCCAAATCTACCTTTCCGCCGCTGCCCGAAATGGAATTGGCGGTTACCAGAGAATCGGTCTTAATCGAATTAATTGCTCTGTAAGTAATAGTTCCGCCGCTTCCGAATTGCGAATCAGCCGACACGATGCCGCCGGTGGCGATGGTGGTTGCCGCAGTCAGCGTTATGGTGCCCGCCTTAGCGAGCGAAGTGTCTACGCGCAAATTGTTGTATGCGGAGATACTGGTAGCGTTGGCACTAAT
Source organism: Candidatus Obscuribacterales bacterium (assembly GCA_019752635.1). Taxonomy (GTDB): domain Bacteria; phylum Cyanobacteriota; class Vampirovibrionia; order Obscuribacterales; family Obscuribacteraceae; genus JAKFUT01. Next base: position 149,126 of record JAIELX010000005.1, read on the forward strand.
TGACCCACCGTTACCATTAATTGAAGTAGCGGTTATGGCACCGGCCGGGACTATGGTAGTGCCGGCCTTAAGCGATATGTTTCCGCCATTGCCATTTTGAGAGTCCGCTGCAATGAAACCTGCAAGAACCAGTGCGCCGGCTGTAGCCGTCAGGTTCACTGTGCCGCCGGTTCCGCCGACCGAAGTGGCAACTATATTGGCGCCAGCGTTAAAGGTTTTGGCCGCGGTAGCATTTACCGAGCCGGCACTTCCACTGGTAGCAGATACGTTTATCTGCCCCGAAGCAGATATATCGCCGCTCGACGTCAGCGAGATCGACCCGCCGTTGCCGCTGCCTAATGTTTGGGCGGACAGCGTTGAGTTCACGCTAAGATCTCCACCCGTCGACTGAAGTGCAATCGAACCACCATTACCGGTTCCGGTAGCTGATACAGCACCGGCAACTTGTAAGGAGCCTGCAGTCGAGCGTAGGTTGATAGACCCGCCATTACCGGAGACAGACGACGCATCAACAGCGTTATTGAAAGTAGCCGAGCCGGACGTCGAAGCGATTGAGCCACCGCCGGTCTGGCCTGTAGCCGTGACTGCGGCGTTAAGCACTACGCGGCCCAACGCTGTGAGATTAACGGACCCGCCGCCAGCACTGGCGGAATTCGCTGAGATCAAAGTCGCTGGCAATATGTCGGAACCCGCATAGATCGAGATAGCGCCGCCTGTGCCGTTGTTTGTGTTAGCAGTAACGGTAATTGGAGTAACGTCTCCAAAATCGGAACTCAAGCTCACAGAGCCGCCGCCGCTAAACGAATTAATCGAAACCGATTGCACATCGACATTCTGGCTTGCGCTAGCGAACACTGTACCGCCGCCACCACCTGTAGAGCCTGAATCGATACTGCCTGTCACTACTACAGTGCCCGAGTAGTTCGCTTGATTGGCGACGAGCCTGATGGTTCCGCCTGCTCCCGCCAGCCCTGCTGTGCTCAGGTTGCCAATAGGTATCGAGATCGAGCCGGAAGTGAGATTGATAGTTCCGCCGGCCGCTACCGATGGCGCAACATTAACCAGCGAAGTGTTCGACACTAATAGAGAAGCATCTTGAGAATAATCTTTTACAAGCACACTACCGCCAGAGGTTCCACTAGCGTTGATGGCGTTACGAACGCCATTCGCCACTGCTGGCGGCGAAGCACCGTAGCCCAGAACTAATTGATTGGTCCCTGAGTCGGGATACAACGAGACCGAACCACCGGTGTTACCAGTAGAAGAAACATCTATAGATACTCCGGAGCCTACTGACGTTTCACCTGTAACATCCAGCAAGTTTGCAAACACTGTGAGCGCGCCGCCCGTCCGGGTCGCCCCCGTGGCTTTTACCGAACTAAGTGTTACATTGCCGGACTTGGAGATAATGGTGATACCGCCCGCATTAGCGGAGCCAGTTGCCGAAGCATCAAGCTTTGCTGAAGAGGCATCAATATTTTGAACTGCTGAAATGAGCATTGAACCGGCCGATGTGCCTGCACTGGTTGCAGTGCTCGATATGTTGCCTGGCAGACCGATACCGCCGAGAGAATTAGATAGATAGACAGAGCCGCCAGAGCCTGCAGGAGAGTCTGTTCTCACCGCACCAAACTGAACATTGCCGCTATCTGACGCTTTTATGACGACACTACCGGAAGTGCCCGTTAGATTAGTCGTGACGACCTGAGAAGGTCCTGCGGAGCCGGAAGCCAGGGATAGATTAATGGTCGATGTGGGGCGAGTCGCAGTGCTGCCATCTACCAGTAATGAACCCGACGACAGAAAGGAGAAATTACCGCCGGCAATAAATACTCCCCCGGCACCGTTACCGGTGTCGTTAGAATACAAGAGAGTCGATGCGCCGGAAGACGACGAGGTAGACCTGGCAGACAAGGAACCGCTATACGAAACACTTCCGGAAGAAACAGTAAGATTGCCTGCATTGGCATTGTCGATACCGCCAGTGGAGGCTGCCCCTAGTCGAACCGTACCTCCAGACACTATGGTGACTTTGCCACTCTGGCTACCAACACCGCTAGCAGTGCTTTCAACAATGCCTTCCGATAGCAAACTGTTGCCGCTCCAATTGCCCGCGGTGAAATCTCCAGCAGACACCAGCAAAACAGAACCTGCAGAACCCGCAGCTGACGTGTTGGCGCTGCTAACATTGGCAGCTGCCATAGCGGCACCGGTCGCCGAGCCCGATACACTCACGTTGCGAGCCGCAACAACGATATCTCCCGAGCGACCTGCGCCGGCTATAGCTGTGCTGATACCAGCCGATGCCGAAATGCTGTTAAGCGAAAGAAGGTGTATATCAACACCGGCCATCGCGCCGTTAGACACAGAGCCTGTGAAACTCATTGCTCCGGAAGACATAAACGCAACCGCGGCTGGACCGCTTGCCGACGTAGTAGTCGCTACGGAAACAGTGCCACCTACCAATACGGCTGCCGGTACAGAAGAGTTGACCGACAACGAATTGACGCCAAGGTTCGTTACGGAGACCAGAGTGCCAGCCGGTAATGTGTATGTTGTTGAAGTTGATGAATTAGTGATTGTAGGAAGTGCTGTCGGCGATATGTTAATGACGTAGTTATCACTGGAGACAACAGCAGCTTGTGAGAACAGATTGGCAGCCGCGGCCAGGTTGGGAAATACTCCGGAAGTCGCGGAGGTAGTTGTGGAGGACGAACCGTTAACTGTGCCGCCCGACATTAACACTGACGCTCCGGATGAAGCGACTCCGGTTATGTTCGTCGTAACCGCAAGGTTGCTGCTTGCGGCCTGGCTCACGAAGATGCGACCACCAGTGGAACCTACTCCTGTTGCGCGTGCATCTAGAGTGCCTCCAGCGACGATGTTTCCACCTGAGACCAGCGCAATGTTACCTCCCTCTGTAGAACCGGCGGCATTCGCTCCGGACGAAAGAGACAGTGCACCGCCAACGGTGCCAAGAATCGCAGTACCGCCAGACGAGTTGGTAGAAGATAGATTGATCGCACCAGTAACGCTGACACCGGTGGCAGCGAGCATGTCCAGCGTGCCGCCGGAGCCTGTGGTCGCCGACCCGTCAATAGCACCGGTAGAAACTCTGCCAGTGCTCGACTGCACCGCCATGCTGCCGCCGCTCAATCCCGAAGCGGTGACGGCACCGAGGGTGACATCGCCCACGCCGGTTGCGGCGATAGTACCGCCGCTGCCTGCAGTAGACCGCACAGTGATGCTAGCTTGGGAGCCGCTATTGGTGAGGGCACCGCCAGACGATAGCAACACAGAACCGCCGACACTGCCGTTGGCCTGCAGTGACCAGTTGGTCCGCAAACTGCCTGCGGTTGAAACTGTGATAACTCCGGAAGCACCTGTACCTGAGGTAGCAATCAGTTGACGGTTGTTTGTTTTTGCTGCTGCACCAAAATAACCCAATCCGCCGGACGCAATGCTTACAGTAATATTGCCTGCAGAACCATTAGAAGAAGTATTAATAGAATAGTTAGAAGGACTGCCGGTCACATCCGGGTCGGCGTAAAGCCCTGACCAGAAGTCATTGCCTGCGGTTGCGTTGCTGGTGTTGACCGAAAGTCTGACAATTCCGCCCGCTACGTTAGTGCCGCTTGCAAGCATGTTCCCGGCGATTCGCAGATTGCCCGTGCCGGTCACGGCTAGACTAATGTCGCCACCAACATTGCTTGAAGATGCATCGAGCGAGCCGGTTACAACGTCATTGACAGCGGAGATCGAAATAGAACCAGCCTTCTGCGGGGCGCTAGTATCAATAGCCATTCCGCGTGAGTTGGAAGATGAAAGAGAGACGCTGCCCGCCACAGCCGTGAGGGATACGTTGCCGCCGATACCCACTGTCGCACTCGTCGAACGGGCCTCTACCCAACTAGCCGAAACGCTGCTGCCGGTCAATGAGACATTGCCGGCCTGCCCCAGAGAAGTGTTAGCTTGGAATGTGTTTGCTACCAGGCTGCCTGTCGCTGCAAAGGTGGTAGCCCCACCAAGCGCACCGGACGAGTTAACAACCCAATTGCCAACAACGTTACCGCCGACGTTTACACTAATATCCCCGCCTCGTCCGTTCGAGGCAGCCGAGGTGATATTCATAATGTCGCCGGGATTTAGATAGTTCCAATTTCCATTCCTTATGGAAATGGAAATATCGCCGCCATTTCCTTGAGTGGACGAACTATCTATATAAGACTGCGTGATTGGCTCCCACCATTGCGGGTTGCGGTAATTTCTATAGATGCCGGCGAAATTGGCGTTGCCAGGATCATCAACCGATTGACCAATCGCGACGTTAATATCGCCGCCCTTTCCAGTGTTGCCACTGCTGCGCATTATTGGTCCGCTGAAATAGGTATAGTAGTAGCCACCGTCTCCATCTGGTACCGCAACATAGTTACTGAAGAACAGATTTCCCGTGGTAACTACACCGGAAATATTTCCTCCGCTACCACCGGAAGAAGAATCCCATCCGCTAGCGGACGAAACGTTACCACCCGAGCGAACAGTTATATCGCCCCCACGAACTTTGGTTCCGACGGAGTTAATTGAGCCTGAGTTGTCGCCGGAAAGAGTAACGGTGCCGCTTAGGGCTTGCAATGTTACATTGCCGCCGATCGCATACCCGGATGAGCGTAACCACAAACCGCTCAAATTTCCGGTAGAGGCCGTAATAGAAATGTTGCCCCCCCGATCGAATGAGCCGGATGTATTGACACCGCCACTGATACTAAAATTGGAGCCGGAGTAACCGGTGAAGTTTCCACCCGAGATTCCTGTGGCGCTGGCGCTACCCTTATGCAGAAGCTGTCCACCTACATTGAGGTTGATGTTACCGCCACGACCCGTGGCGGAGTTTGCGACGAAGTTGATTTGATTGTCAACATTGAAGCTGCCAGCTGTTCCATAGTTGATCTGATTACCCGCCACAACTTGCAGCGAAATGCGACCGGCGTCACCAGAACTTGAGCTACTCATTATGTTGGTAACAGCGGGCGGATAGTATAAAGACCAGCAACATTGCCAAACCCCGGGGTTGTAGTTTCCGGAATTCAATACACCTGCACCAGTTGCAACGTTTACGGATTGTCCGATCAGGATGTCGATATTGCCGCCGCGCAACGCGCCACTGCTATCGATGCCGTGAGACCTGTTAACAGCCATGGAGAGATCCACATTACCTGAGGCAACCTGAACAGAGACATTTCCGGCCACACCTTTTGCTGAACTGGTTTCTAATGAGCCACCAAAAGTGGTATTTCCACCTGATACAGTAAGTATATTTCCGCTGGAACTAGAGCCGCTAGTCTTCAAAAGAGGCGTTGCATAGGTGTAGGTCGCCAAATATGTATAGCCATCCGAGTCGGTTTCCCACTGTTGCACGTGGCGAGAACCACAGCAAATATTAACGCTTCCGATCGGTGCCAGAATCGATATGTCTCCGCCTGTGGTGCCGCCCTCTGCCGACACGATTGAGTTGTTAGCTAGGAAAAGCGCTGGGCTAGTTACAGAGACGTTTCCCGTTAGCGATGCCAGCGAGATACTGCCTCCAGAGATAGTGCCGCTTGCATTTATGGTTCCATTGGTTACGCTGATGTTGCCCGTGGCAGCTAACGCTATGGCGTCTGCGTTGGTGGTGTTGGCAGTTCTCAGGTTGGCGACAGAAATAGTACTGCGAGATAGAACCGGTGCAATCAGCTTAGAATCTCCACCAGTATTTACGATCAAACTGGCCGATCCCGAAACTGTAATTGAGTTGAATCCTTTCGGATTGTAGTTGATTATTTGTGACGGGGTTATAGTGATAGTGTAGTCAGACGACGTATTGATGATGTTGCCCGGCTCGACATAATTAGCGAAGATACCCGGTGCACCAGCCGAAGTGATAGTGCCATTGGTGATGGAGCCGCTGCTAACAAGAATAGCAGTGCCCGAGGAAGAGCCATTGGCAGAGTTATGTACCGAGATGTTACCGGCGGAAAGCGACGTACCGGAGGAGAGGAAAACAGACCCGGACCGACCTGTTGCAGGCGAAGAAGCAATATTCTCTGCGAGAATATTGCCAACCGTCAGTGCTCCTATGCCTGCGATGCCTACCGAACCGCCTTCTCCGGTCGGTGAAACCGCTTGAGCAGTAATGCTTCCCATTGTGATGCTCTTTGCACCGGTGTCGAGTGAAATCACTTGCACGTCGCCGGCGGTAATACCGCTGGTGTTCAGGTTCCCGATCTCAATGGAGAAAAGCCCGTCGTTACCGGCAGATAGCAGCGAGACCGAGCCACCGGCACCGGCTGACGAAGATGCATCTATCTGAAGGACACCGCCGGACGACGTTCTGATTGCATTGCCAGCGGAAATTGTTATTGTGCCGGCACCAGCCGCACCGGAAGTTGCGATGCCTTGTACCGAAGTAGCTGAACCGGCAGTAACGGTTTTGCCCGAAGTTAGAATAACGGAACCGCCGGCAGCTCCAGCTAATCCCCGCGCATCAATGGAACCGACGGTTACCGGACCGCCGGTGGCCGATACGGTTATCGAACCGCCCAGCGACCCGCTGCCACTGCCCGAAGCCAGAAGATCACTGGCAGCAACCACTCCGGCAGACGACGCTGACGATAGCGAGATACCGCCCGCAGAGGCGCCAGCGGACGATACATCGATGTTCGCGCCGGCTGCTAGCGTGAGCGCCCCAGCGACAGCTCGCAAACCTACACGACCACCGGTCGCGTGACCGCCTGCCGCTATCAACCCACGAGATAGAATCGGCGCATTGCTAGTCATAGCGCCCTGCGCGGTCATGTTCACTACGCCGGCGAAGCCTCCGGTGCCGATACCATCAGCGATGACTTGCCCGTTCACGTCGATGTTACCTGCTGAAGTAACAGTGAGGAAGCCACCCCATCCGCGAGAAGAAGTGGTGTCGGCAGATATGTTTGTCTGACCGCTAAGCAGAATGTTTCCAGCAGTAGAGTTCAAAGCGACGGCGCCGGCATTTGAACCATTCTTACCTGCAGCTGATAGAAGAGTGCTGATTGTGAGGTCGCCCTTGCTTGTCAGAGAGACGTTACCGCCTTTCGAGCCAATTCCGATACCAAGCCCCACCGAGTCGGCAATGACATTTTGGAAAACTAACGGACCGTTCGTGGCGTTAACGGTTATTGATCCACCATGGGAAATTACGTTGAGGTCACCTCCGACCGGTGCGTTCGCGTAACCGGATGCTCTCAGTGACCAAATATCAATTGGTGCCGTACCTGTTGATGTAACCGAGATACTACCTCCGGAAGCCTCGTCCAAACCGTCTACAACGAAGGCACCAGCAGTAGTGCCTGTCTTGGAGGTGGTAGTTATTGTTCCACCGATGCGAGTACTGCCCTTACCTGTAGCGTATGCTGCACCCCGAGAACCAGCATCACCGGTCAATTGGATGGCTGTCGTGTTCGACTTGAGGGTGATTGCGCCACCGTTCATTCCATTCGCGAGGATCTGGCCGCCACCGGCCGAGTGCACAGTGAGGTCTGTATTAGCCGTTATATTGACTGTTCCGCCCTTTGCTCCCGCGGAACTTACATCTATTGTGGAAGAATTTCCGTTTGCGGTAAGCCCCTGCACCCTCACATTGCCAGCGGAGGAGTTGATCGTCACCGCGCCGCCATTATTCTTTGATGCGATCGCGCTGATCCCGCCGTTAATTAGAATGTTGCCAGCGCCATTGACACTTATTGATCCCGATGTTCCATTCACGGTATCTGCCGCGAGTCCACCCGTTAAAGCAGTGGTGCCCGCAGTTGCCACTGTGGTGATGCTGCCAGCGTTACCTGTCTGCGAACTGGCCAACACTGAACCGGTCGATGCTACGTTTGATGCTGCGGTGAACTTGATCGATCCCGCGTTTCCGCCGGTCGTAGACACACTGGTTAGCCCAGTCAAATTGATATCCCGAGAAGCAGTTAGCGTAATGCTTCCACCATTTCCCATACTAGAAGCAGCCATGAGGTTACCGCTGCTGCCAATATCCTTGCCGGTAATAGTTATCGTGCCCGCGGCGCCCCCTGAAGAGCTAGATGAAACATCTCCGACAAGAGACACGCCCGCGGTACCGGAGATAATTACAGTGCCGGCAGCGCCCGTATTTGAGTCTGCCTTCACCACATCCGCAGTTACATAATTAGTCGCAGTGATCGATATCACACCACCGCCGCCGGAAGAAGATGAGTACGACAAAGGAGCCGTTGATAGGAAGTTCCTTCCGGTAGTCACAGTCAAACTGCCGGCCTTAGCGCTTACCGAATCTCCAGCTGAGGCGGCGGTCAATGTGACATCCAACGCCGCCGTCAACGATGTGCTTCCGGCATTACCGGAGGTGGAGTTCGAATTTAAGGATTGAAGCGAAACGGAGTTAAACGCACTATTAGCCGAGATGGAACCACCGCCCGTAACCGAAGCAATAGAGAGCGATTTGCCGCTGATTAAACTATTGGCACTGAGTGCGATGCTACCCGATGCACCACTGGTAGAGCCTGCATTTACTGCACCGTTGAGTGTTAATGTTCCTTGATAGTTGCCGGAGTTAGCTGTGAGAGTTACCGTGCCACCGGCACCCGACAGACCCGCCGCGATGAGATCTCCGTTGGTTACTATGGCACCGGAGAAAAGACTTATGCTGCCTGCGGCTGTGGTGAGGGGGTTAACATTAAGCAGCGCAGAGTCGTTTACTTGCAGAGAAGCTTGCGTGCCACGCTCACGGAAAGTAATTGAGCCGCCAGACACTCCGACCGTTTTGATCTGCTTAGCGATTCCTGTGTTATTGGCTGGTATGGAGGAGAATCCAATCTCAAATACTGACGATCCTGAATGAGGATAGAGAGCTACAGAGCCACCGTTACCGTTGATCGAAGAGGTGTCTATAGAGACGCCAGATCCTCCTGCCGTTTCACCTGAGATCAATAATTTCGAAGATATGATTCGGACGGAACCGGCAGTATTCAGCGCTGAAGCGTTGATCGAATTTGCTGTGATATCTTGCCTGGAGATAACGGTTATCGAGCCGCCAGTGCTACCAGTCGAGATCAGATTGCCACCAGTTGCGTTAAAGGACCCTCCGCTGCTAACCAGCATGCTTCCGCCAGTAGCAGCGCTCGACTTGGAGTTGAGTTCTCCGCCGGTAAGGCTAATACCGTCGGACTTGGCTGACAAGACAAGCTTTCCGCCGTTGCCGCCGGTGCTGTTAGAGTAAACGCCATTGCTGAGCACTAAGTTTTGATCGGCCCAGATTCTAATTGATCCCGAATTAGACGTACTGCTCGTGTTGGCAATCTTTCCTAAAGCGCCGCTGCCGGCAGCAACATTCAAGTTGATTGCAGAAGTGCTTCCCGCGCCATCGGCGAGGAACGCAGAGCCAGCTGAGACTATCGCGCTTCCGCCGACAGATATCTTGCCACCGTTACCGGTGCCAGAGATCCCTGTACTGAAAGCATCTGCAAATGTCGTTGAGGATGTTGAACGTGCCACTACGCTGCCGATGTACAGTGCCTGCCCGGCACTGAGGCCGACGTTTCCAGCGTTAGCATTACTGTATCCGCTGGCATTGACGGCTCCAGACTTCAGTTCGCGAACCGATGACAGCTTGACGTTCGCCCCGGTCTGGCCCGATGCGCCGGCGGAACCGTCTAAAGCTCCATTGGCGGAGAGAGCAGTACCTGTCCATGTACCAAGGGTTATAGAATTACGAGCAGCCAGAGCGATACTACCGGCTCCTGCATTCGAGGACGCGCTATCGACAGATACTCCAGTTACGCTGCCGGCAACGTTTCCGTCCACAAAAATACCGGAAGCGCTTAAGAGTATGCTGGCTGCGGCGTTGAGTGCTCTGGTGCTTATTCCATTTGCGACAGAAATATTTCCGCCTGCCACCATAGTGACAGGAGCAGACGCTGCCGCTGCGTTAGAATTGATCACCGAACCCGATACAGAAATTGCACCGGGCGAGAAGACTGAAATGCGGCTGGCACCAGCGCCCTCTATTTGAGCGCCGGATACGGCGCCGTTAACCGCAAGAGGTGCATTGAAGCGCGAGTTGACGGACTGAAAAGTTATTTTGCCCACAGAAAACGACGACAAACTGGTCAAAGATCCGGCAGGCAGAACATAGTCCGTTGCAGTGGACTCATTGCGAATAACAGGCACCGCACCGGGTCCAACAGTAATCTTATAATCGTTTCCGGGATCGACGTTTGCAGCAGAAAACACTGAAGCCATGCCAGAAACGAGAGGAAACACCCCGGCGTCGGCACCGGTAATAACGGTAGACGAACCGTTGATGGTGCCATTCGACATGAGCACGGACTTGCCGGTCGTGCCTCCCGCACCGCCAGCAGTATTGAACGCTACTACCAAATTGCTCGACGCGCCCTGCGAAACGAACAAATTACCGCCTGTTCCGCCGGCAGCGCTCGCTTGAGCGGCAATACTACCGCTGGTTGTAATTGCTCCGGCCGCAACCAGACCAATGTTGCCACCAAAAGTAGTTCCCGTTGCACTTATAGTTCCGGTAGCCAGATTAGAAGCGGCACCGGTGGTAACAAGACTCATCGTGCCGCCAGCTCCGCCAGTAGCGTTCGCGGTCAAAGCGCCGGTGGTTATCCCGGTTACCCCCAGCGCTGCGATTTGGCCTCCGCTCGCTACGCCATTGGCCGTAAGTGCACCGGTGGTCACTGAGCTTGTGTTGGATTGAACAACCAGTTGCCCGCCAGTTGCACCGTTAACACCGGCAGTGCCGAGATTAACAGCCGTCTCCGCAGCTACTCTAATGTTACCGCCCGCATCTGTGCTGCCGGTGGCAGTGATATTGGCCTGAGACCCCGTGTTGCGGTAAGAGCCGCCGGCAGACAAATTGATGATTCCGCCGCTCACTCCATTTGCTTGAATAGCCCAGTTGGTGCCGACGCTGCCGGCTACGTCCACGACGACCGAGCCAGCCTGCCCACTTGTAGAGTTCGCCAATATTTGACGGTTGGCGCCACCAGCTCCGAATGTACCAAGGTCTCCCTGGCCGATCCTTATATATACTTGTCCGGCACTGCCATTCACGGCCGATGAGCTGACCGAAAAGTTAGTGCAGCACGAGCTTGTATCAGCTGTGGAGAAAATACCAACCAACCCGTTTGCCGCCGCTACAGATCTATTGACAGAGAGCGAAATGTTGCCGCCATTGTCTTGACCACTAGTTGAAACATTGCCGTTAAGCTGAATGTTGCCGATGCCGGCAGAAACACTGACGTTGCCTCCGGAACCAGCAGCTGCTGATGCATCTATCGCGCCAGTGATAACGTCTCGTGCGGACAGTAAAGCTACACTTCCACCAAGATCTGCTGCGCTTACATCGACAGCATTGCCACGAGTGTTGGTGCTGGATATGGTGAGATTGCCCGTGCGGCTGGTCAGCTGAACATCGCCCCCGACGCCCGCAGCTGGTGCGGCAACAGTACCGGTGCGAGCTTCAGCAAATGCGACCGAGAGATTGTCTGCAGATACCGATATGGAGCCTGCCTTACCTGCGTTTAGAGTGCTTGCCTGGAATCCGCCGCCGGTCCACGTACCCCCCGCGTAGCCTTGAATCCGTCCGCCCATCATGCCATTGGCTTGCAATGTCCAGTTGATGTTTACGTCTTTTTCCGCAGACAAACTGATTTGTCCGCCACCCGACTGCGGAGCATTTGCCCGAAGGGAAATAGACATCATGCCGGGAGCGAAAGCCATCGATCCGCCTCTCACAGCAAACGATATATTTCCAGCATTTCCATCAGTGCTGGAAGCGTCGACCCCTGAGGTGACACCGGGCGGCCAACCTCCCCATGTGCGGATCACTCCTGCGGCTCCGCCCCACGATGCATCAGGGCGACTCTGACCAATTAGTATAGATACGGAGCCGGCATCGCCATGCACAGCGGCGGTGCTGACCATATCTTGAGAAAAATTAGAGTCGTTGTATGCGTCGTATCCGGAAAATACAACGTTGTTTAAGGTAGTTTGAAGCGAAACATTTCCACTATTGCGCAGCGAAGACGCATTGATCATTCTTTCAAAATACATGCCGCGACCGGCGGTTACGCCAACATTTCCGCTAAAGTTTTGACCGACAGTGCTGAGAGACTCACTGCTACCGCTGTAGCTATATATGTTGACTGCGCCGTACGGGGCGCTCACAGTAATATTGCCACCGCGCAATCCAGCTGCTTGCAACCACGGCACGGTGACACCGCCAGCGGTGGAGCTTAACTCGATGTTACCCGCAGTGCCCGTGGCGTTGCTGGCATTAGTTGTGATGTAGTTATTGAGCGAAAGACCACGAAGCGCGTGAATAGAAATCCTGCCGCCCTGATTAGTAGCGGTGGTCGTGCCAAGGAAATTGAAATCGAAAGTTCCGCCGACATCAATGGTGATTGCGCCGCCGCTAGCACCACTATCAGATCGCGCATATATACCGAATCCTTGGATGCCTCCGCCATTGGACGGGGTCTGCGTTCCAATCAAGTTTCCACTTATAGTAGACATATAGACGCGCCCACCGGTGCCGGTGGAACTGTGCGCGTAAATATCTCGATTACCGCCCCACCAGCCGTTTGCCACCGGCAAGAACCCGAAGTTGCCACCACCGGAAGTTTGAGTCTTTCCAAAGATCATAGACAGGTTACCGGCCTGGCCTGAAGGCGAGTAGAGGTCCAACCGCGCCGCACTGCCACCTGGTGCCCAGCTTGAAAAATTTCCGTCTCTGATAACAACTGTTATATTACCGGCATCGCCGGCACCCAGTGAGCGAGAAGCTAGCGACGAGCCGATGCTCACCCCGCTGCCTGCTCCTAACCAGATGTCACCAGCATGGTTTGCACGCGTTGAGATCGCACTATCAGTTACAGTTACCCAATCGCCCCATATGTCGTATTCATTATGTGAGTAATTTGATAGCGCAACTGAGCCGAACGGAGAAAGCATGATGGCATGCCCCGATGTGCCCGCTGTAGACTCTGCCAATACCCATCCGGCCGAACCTGAAGTGATCGATCCACCCGAGGATATAAGACTGGATGTGCCCGCGGTGGACGTGCCGGACAGGTTGACGCCTCCAAAGGTGAGGTTGCCTTTAGAAACCACCGAGAAAGAATCAGAGTTCGTTCCGTTTGCTCGAGTAACGCTAGTGAAACTTGCGGTTCCTGTCGTGAGGAGCGGAGCAATGAGATTTGAATCACCGTTGGTATCGATTGTCAGCGCACCGACCGAGATAGAAGAAAACGCCTTCGGGTTGTAGTTTGCAATCTCAGTCGGAGTAATCTTGACAGTAGCATTACCTGTGAGCGTCGCTGCCGTGGTCACGTTGCTAAAGAAACCCGACTGAGCAGCGACCACAGTACCACCAAGATTGGTGGCGCCACCGGAAACAGCGATAACGTTGCCACCGATGGAACCATTAACAACATTGCGCGCGGCTACGTTGCCGTACTGCAAAGACTGCCCTGAAGACAAGAAGACGGAGCCAGAAGCTCCAGTGGAAGATGCTGCGACACTGGTGTTCGTAGTGTCGATGTTTCCGGTGACAGTTAGTGCTCCCACTGTCGCTATGCCGACAGCGCCTCCCCTGCCTCCCGCCGTGGAGCTCGTGGTATCGATAGCGCCGACGGTGGAGCTCGAGTTGTCTAAAGAAACGATCTCGACGATACCACCATTCTTAGCGCCGCTAGTTTTCACATCATTCAGCTTGATACTCTCGGTGCCATTGTTTCCATTAGCCACCACTACGATGTGTCCAGCTTTGCCGCCATCTGAGGAAGAGTCTAAATTGAATACGCTACCTGCAGAGGCCGCGACGCCACCCTGCGCAGTCACCGAAATATTTCCGCCCTGAAGTCCGCCCTTCGCGCTGATGCCTTGTACGGCGCTGGTGCCGCCATTAGCGATAGTAGTGTTCTGTCCGCTAGTTACAAATACGTTGCCGGCACTAGATCCTGTGCCCGCGCTAGCGTCGATCGACTGAACAGTTACACTACCGGCAGTGGCATTGAGAAGTACACTTCCCGCCTGCCAGCCGCCAGCGCCTGACGATGAAACGATGCTCTTTGCGACAATAGACCCTGTGCCGAGATCTATGCCAATGTTACCGCCGCTGTTGTTAGCAGCGGAGGAAACGAGGTGTCCGGTTGATAGTCCGCTAAGTCCGGTAGACAGAGCAATTCGGCCCGCCGCACCCGAGCCGAGGTTCGCGGTAGCGATATCGCCGACGACATTGTTGCCGAGTAAGTTCAGCATGATGGGGCTGGTGCTGTCCGAGCGAGTACCATCTACCAACACGGTGGAGCCCGCTGCAAACGTAACGTTGGCCGGATAGAGTAACGTGCCCTGCCCTGTCAGCAAAGGAGGCAGAATCTGCCCGCCCTGAAACCAGCTCAGTGCGTTGGTGGCAAATTGCAGATCCCCCGATTTCCCACTGCCTGTGTCGTTAGACCAGCCAGTCGTCGAAGTGCCGCTTGTGCTGCGTGTAACCAGAGAACCCAAAGTAAAGCTCTGGCTTCCGCTATCTATCAATATATTGCCGCCGTTACCATTGTTCAATCCGGCGGCGATCACATTACCGGTAGTGACAGTGCCTGCGCCTGAGGTAGCGCCCGAGTTCGTGTTGTCTGCTGCAACTATGATGTTGCCGGCACGAGTGCCCGCACCGTAACTGCTTGAATTGAGATCACCGGCCACCAGGTTGCTGCCGGAGTACAGCCCGATCGAACCACCGTCTCCACCGACACCGCCCAGTTGGTTGCTATTCGAAACTACGTTACCGAGTGACAACACAAGCCCCTGGGTGGATGGCGAGAACGCGGCAACGACATCGACGTTGCCGGCCGATGCAGCGCCCACCGAACTTGACCTTGTCTGCCCGTTAAGCGTAAGACTGCCAACGGATGCTGAAACAGTTATGTTGCCGCCGCTGCTCGCAACAGTATTAGATGAAAGTCCACTGATTATGGTGTCGACACTGGCAGACTTACCGGAGCTGCCGACAACAATCCCTGTACTTCCTGACCCTGTGGTCGACACCAGCAGAAGGTCGCCAGACCTCGCTCCGGCAATGCCCGCCGCAGTAGCCGTTGTCACCGTATTCGCTGCGGCGCCGGTTGCAAGAGAGAGTGTGCCGTGCGATACCACAGCGACGCTGGCAGTAGAAC
The DNA here is from genome assembly GCA_019752635.1 of Candidatus Obscuribacterales bacterium. GTDB lineage: Bacteria > Cyanobacteriota > Vampirovibrionia > Obscuribacterales > Obscuribacteraceae > JAKFUT01. Next base: position 164,368 of record JAIELX010000005.1, read on the forward strand.
CATTCGCACCGGCGAGGCCAGCTACAGTGCCACCAACTGAAACTCCGGGTGAGACGAGCGGCACCAGCAGATTACTATCGCCATTGGAATCGAAGCTGAAATTGCCTGACGTTGCAATCTTCTGCCCCGTAACAAGAGTGCCGAAGCCACCTGGCGTCATCTGCCATGTCGTACTGCCGTCGCTGAGAGTGGGCGCGCTCTGAGGAGTTACTTTCAGGGTGTAGCTGTTGGTATCGCCTGCGGTGAATCCACCGAATGAAGACGAGACGCGTGGAAAGATCCCAGTGCCTCCGAAAGACTGCCCGGAGGCAGCGGTGGCTATATGTCTTTGATTGCCTACTCTAATATCGCCGGCAGCGTGAAGCACAACCGAGCTCTCAGACAAAGTGCTAAGTGGAGACGTATTTAAAGTGGAACCGATCACGATGGACGCAGGTTCAGAAAGAAGCGTGCCTTGCAGCGTAGACCCGCTGGAGATAAATATGCCCCCGCCATTGCCGGCTAGTGGTGCTGTAGTTCGAATGACCGAACCGGAGTCTATGGTGCTACCGATGCTGATAGTTCCGGAACCGACAATGGCGACGGCACCACCGATCCCTTGAGCGAATGTGCTCGACGTATCTATGGTGCCTGTGGCGATGTTACCGTTGGGACCTGTGTAAGCGATCAGCACATCACCAGATTTGGTGCCGGAGGTGACAATGTTGCCAACATTAATTGCCGTTTGCGGAGGACTGTAGTTGTTGGAGGTTATGACAACATTTCCGCCTTTGCCTTGATTGCCTGCGGTCGTGATGTTGCCATTAACTCTGACAAACGTTTCCCCGGTTAGAATGACGTTACCGCCATCTCCAAGCGTTAATAGCGGACTCGTGTTGATGTTGCCGTTGATAGTTATGCTGCCCAGAGGAGCAGACACAGCCAGGATATTACCGTGCGTATAGATATCGCCGGTGTAGGAAAAGTCACCTGCCTGAACGAAGATAACCGGATCACCCGTCACTTCGAAGCGGCTTAAATTGAGGTCTCCTTGGTTCACGGCGATGTTGACGACGCCGCCCTCTAAGTCGGCCGGTCCTTTAATCTTGTCAACATCGATATCTATTTTGCCGTCAACACTAAGGAATTTGACGAGTCCGGACTCAAAAACTCCACCGTTAACATCTAGAACCGACTTTGTGATTACGTCGCCTTCGGCATTCTTCAGAGTCGGCAACGTATGCGCAAAAATTTGATCGCGAGAAATAATCGAACCGAGCACATTGTCTATTCCCAAAGTGCGCGATGCGCCCGAACTAATTTCTACGCTTCCAGAAAGCGCTTGTATTAATCCGGAGTTCTGCACGTTAGCGGTAACCAAACTTACGTTAGCCATCTGAGACATAATCTGTCCCTGATTTATTATGTTGGAAGCAATGAGTTGCGCATTCTGCACGGCAGACAAAATTCCAGCATTCATTGCGCCGGAAGAGGCGTTAACAATAGTATTACCGGCGGTCAAATTAAGCTGCCCGGCACTAGATATGGTGCCGTAGTTAACTATGTCGTTGATGGCGGTAAGGTTTAAGTTCAATCCCGCGAAAAGGTTGCTAAAGCCGGTCAACCCGCCGGTCGGAAGGACCGAGGTGATAAGGCCTCCGGTCTGGTTGAAGATATTAAGTGCACCAATGTTCGCAGTAGTGGTGGCGGCATTTGTTGAGATAGCCAGCAAACTTCCGGCATTGTTCAAATTGCCAGTGAGGTTCAAAGTCGGAGCGGTGGCAAAGTCATGGATGGCGGTGACATTCTGGGGAATGCTGAGGCCGGAAAGGGCTTGCTGCGTGTTTAGAACAAAAGAACCGCCAATTGCATTACCCGCCGTTCCCAGCACTAGTGATTGAGCTCCACCCGACAGAACTTGCGAGACAGCGACATACTGAGCCGCGGTGAGCATGCTCTGCGAATTGACCACCAGGTTTGTACCGCCAACATCAATGTGCAAACTTGATTCGGCGTTGTTGTTGAAGAGTTGAGCTGCGGAGAAAACTGCTGACGTGGATGTAAGGTCGAGATGTCCGGTGTCTACTGCCGGTGTCGCGCTGGCGGATTGGACTGCATTTGTCTGCTCAGTGGTCGGAACAGTCTCAGCGAAGGCGGCGCAACTGATAGCTGTTTGGCTGGCCAGCAATAGCCATACAAGACCATGCTTACCGTAGACAGTGTTTCGAAGAGGCTCGCCCCATACCAGAATGCGAGTGCGAGACAGCAAAATTCCTCGCAGAACATGGGAAAGACGCTGCAGACTCATATGTTTCCCCGCCACAAGATGCCAGTGGATGCCGCTAAGTATCCCCCTATATATGTACACCCAAACGCGACTTGTGAAACTAATTTCAGGCACGGAAAGAGGTTAAACTGACTGCTTGTAAACCGTTGATCTCAAGCGGCGGCATCGAATTTCAGTTCACAGGGACTGAAAAACGGGTTGAGAACGAGTGTGATGAAGACGCCTTATTGTCGCGAATAGTCACTCCGGCGAAAGACCGATACAGCACTTTCCGAGTACTTGAGCGCTTCAGGCATCTCAAATCTCTGCCGAAGTCCGGTGGGAATTTCTCGCCATGGGTCCGGCAACCACTGAAAGACGCCGCTTTAGCCGACTCTTCTTCTGACTAGATCTTCTTCTTCTTCTTCTTCTTCTTCTTCTTCTGTAACTTGAGTTTTGGTTCGTTCGACAAGCGCGCGAAACAGTTCCATGCAAGTAGTTTCAACGTGATAGACGCCCAGCGGCTTGTCGTCGCTTGATTCCCATACCACTTCGTTTTTTTCGAGCCGAGTCTTAAATGCGGCAACTGGAGAATAGTTTAGTTCTTGTTTTGACAGACCGATCGCTCGTGACACGGGGATGAGATAGAACTCGATGCCATTTTGATCGCCGCGAAGGACCAGGCTGTAGCGCGATGTTGATAGTCTGGCACGGTGCAGCGTGATTGATTCCAGTGGATTGCGCAGTTTATCGAATTTGGTAATCTCCATCACTGCTTGAGGGTTCGTCGCCGCCATGTGGAGCGGGCTGAAGCCGACAGCGTTGTTAAGTTCGTAGGCGTACGCTTTCAAGATCTCGAATACCTGCTCCATGAGAGCAGTCATGCTGCTTCTGCACATAATTTCTGCGCGATCCGCTTGTGCTCGTACCGCTCGTTGTTCTGTCAGAAAATTGACTGATTCGTGAGCTACTCGATTGAGGAACGTGCTACGTTCGGCGTTGATTGGTGTTCTGTGCAGGACCAGGATCTGGTCGTTGATCTGTGAGGTGAAGTCCTTCTCGCTAACTTCCAGTGTCGTGTACTTGGCGCGGTCCGTGTTCTTTTGGAACCCGGCGTTTTTTCCCCATTGCTGATCGAAGAAAGGACTCTTTGAAGGGGTAACCGGACGATTGTATTTCGCCATGGTCTGAATATTGGTAAGAAGGGCTTTCAACATAATAAACCTCCCAATCGAGATCGGCAGCTGATCTCGCTGTGATTACAGTGTTGGTAATTAGTGTGCTTTTGCCGTGCTTGGCTTATGTCACTATAGTAAGTTTGAATCGGGTAACTGTAAATTCTCTAATTCGTATTAGCGAAAGTGCGTATGGCTTTTTTTCGAGCGAGCATGTTGCGGGACTGACTTTGGACAAACTGATTCTAATGGAGAAGACTTAGCCATTCGTGGCAGTACCCTCACAAACTCGTGGCAATTTGTCAAAATTAGCGTAAGTCTAGTTCAAGCAGTGTGCGCGTTCCCTTGCCCGGGGTGGATTCTATGTGGAGTCGGGCCTGGTAGAAACAGCGGATTAGTTCGACTCGTTCTCGAATGCTGGTGATGCCGTAGCCTCCGGATTGAGGGTCGGGTGCAGGAGTGTTTTCCGGATCGAATCCTTTGCCGTTGTCTGCTACAAGAATGCTCAGCGTGCTGCCCTTGTACTCGATGGTAACGGCTACTTTCGTAGCTTGTGCGTACTTGAGCACATTGTTCAGGCACTCCTGAACAATGCGATATACATGAAGCTCAACGGCTCCCGGCAAGGCGGGTATCTCAACATCGCAGTTCAAAACACAATCGGCGTCCGTTCTTTCGGCCATGGCTCCCAGCAAGTCTTCCAAGACGACTTGCAGTCCCCAGTCACCCAAGTCACGAGGGGAGAGTTCATAGCAGATATCGCGCAATCTCTGCACGACTACATCGAGTGCCTCGGCAATGTATGTCGGGTCCGGTGCCGTAGCATTGCTCAAGTCCCTTTTGAGAGCCATTACATCTGAGATCACGGCGTCGTGCAAATCACGGGCAATGCGTCGTTGAATGTCCTCTTGCTGCATTACGACTTTTTGGGCCAGATTCTGGCGCTCCTCCAGTAGTTTGTTTATCGATCCGGCCAGAGCGCCATCGATCATTTGTTCTTTGTTTACTTGTTGCAGAGGCTGCTCTTGATCTTGGGTGCTGCGAACGAGCTCCTTGAACATTTGGCGTGTCAGCACCCTCATGTCGTCCGTTCCTGCAGGCAGACCATCGAGAAGCCAGCTGCTTTCGCCTTTTCGCTGCCGCAGCTCCAGGCGCAATCTCCTGCGAAAAGTGTGTTCACCATTGGAAAGCAACATCACATCCGAAGCCGGAATGACAAATGCTTCGATCACTCCGTCAGCGGCTCTGCCGGTGATACTCCAACTGCGAGTCGCCAGACGCCAGCGGCGATATGTGAATTGCTCCATGGTTTCGACGGTCGTTAACGACTTTACTTTCTGCACCATTCTTTTCTCAGCAACAGCATCTGGATCCGTCATATTGATTTTGAGTGCGGCCGAGGGAACCAGGGTGTTGAACTGTCTGGCGTAGTTGCACAGTAGTTCGTAAAGGTTGTCGAAAAGTTCAACAGTTTGTTCTTCCCGTTCTTCTTTTGTTCCTCGTCGTTGCGGCTTGCGGCGCCACTCGCCTGTGCTCGATATCGATTGGAGCCATTCGTTGTCGGCATTATTACTGGAAGGCGAGAGATTCTCCGCCGGTGGTGCATCGCGAAACAGCTCCTTGCGAAAGACCGGAATGTGCGCGTTGCTACTGGACTGTTCTTTGCGACCAATTTCGACGCGATTGTCCAAATGCGGAAGTGCAGTCAGTGAAGACGGCTTTTGCGATTCGACCGAATTAGTTGTCGCGGCAGGCGCTGAATCGTCCCATGTTAATACAGCGCCATCGGGCTCTACTGCCGGCTTTGTCGCTTTGCTGATTTTTTTGCGCCTGGTTCCCGGAAAAAGCAAACTAGCCAATAACAATGCATCGCGAAACAGCTTCATGGTTCGCTGTCCAGATTACCGTAACCGTTTTGGACCGCCCAAGCTATTAATTCTTCTCGCGTTTTCAATCCAAGCTTCAATAAAAGCAGCTCGCATTGTTTGCGAACGGTTGCCGGTGAGGTCAGTCTTTCCTCGGCCATGTCCTGGTACTTCATTCCGCGAGCAAGAAGTTTGAGCACTTCCTGCTCGGACTTTGTCAGCTTAGTCTGTCCCGAGGCGATAGCGGCTGATATGATCGGCTTCTTTCCTGCAACGATCTCTCTCATCGCATCGGCAACCCTGGTTACACTTTCCGACTTGAGCAGATAGCCGCACGCACCGGCCGATAGTACAGCCTGTATGAATGCCGGTCTGCTCTCACCGGAGAATATCAGCACTTTGCTGTCAGGCAAATCGCAAAACTGTTTTACCATTGTTTTGGGACCGGATTTTCCCGGAAGATGCAAATCAAGCAGAATGATGTCCGGGCGTAATGCTCTGGCCATGGTCAAGCCTTCATCGGAATCGCTGCAAGCGCCACAGACTTGTAAGTCGCTCTGGGCGCTCAATCCCGATCGCAGTCCATCGAGAGTCACCAGGTGGTCTTCAAGGATGAGGACTCTGATTCTTTCTGTCATGCCACGATTCTCCCTAGCTCCTAGATACCCGTCGCGTGCACCGTGTATCACCCGAGGCTTGAATTGCCTGCGCGCGGTGGCATAACTAAATCAAGGAGCCGGGCAGGAATGTTTACAGAGAAGGGCAGTGAAATAGGAACGGTGGTGGTGGCGGATACCGCACTCGATGCACTGGGATTGCCGCAGCGCTTCAGCGTGCGGGCTTTGATCGGACGAGGGGGCATGGGCGATGTCTACCGCGCTATTGATTCGCAGTTGGAGCGCGATGTAGCCATTAAACTGCTTCACGCCGATCTTGCAGCGACCGCCGAGGGACAACGGCGCTTTCTGCGCGAAGCGCGCACCTTAGCTACTCTGGCGCATCCGCACATTTTGAAGATTCACATGTTCGGCATTACCGAAGGGACGTATCGACCTTTTCAGGTTTCGGACTGTCTGGAAGGGGAGAGTCTTGCCGAGTTTTTGGCGCGAGAGCGTGTCTTAGCCGTCGCCGAGTTTGAGGTCGTTTTTGGCGGCATTCTCCAGGCACTGGAGTACGCGTCTTCAAAGGGCATCGTGCACAGGGATATAAAACCGAGTAATATCTTTCTGTGTCGAGATGCCGAAGGGCTGCTGATGCCGATTCTGCTTGATTTCGGCATTGCCAGCATCGAAAGCCGTGACGGTGGCAAAACTGTAACAGCCAGCGGTGCCATGCTCGGCAGCCCGCAATACATGAGTCCTGAGCAAATTCGCGGTGAAGCCGTCGATACCACGTCGGACATCTACTCAATTGGAATTGTTATGTATGAATGTCTTACCGGGGCTCCGCCATTTGGAGGCCAGTCTGCGCTGGAGACGATGTATCAGCGTATGGCGTCTTCGGTACCGACTTTGAATTCGTATTTAATTGGAAGGAAATGCGATCTTGCCCTCTCCAGAATTGTATTGAGTTGCCTTCAGAAGGACAGGAAATTGCGTCCGCAGGGATTTTCCGCGCTGCGCAACGACCTGGCAGTCGCCATGAAGGAAATTCCTGAAGGGGTGGTATTTAACTCGCGAAGAACTGTCACTAAGAGCGCACCGTTAAAAGTTTTGCTTTCCATTGCTTGCACCGCTGCTTTGTTGATAGCATGTGGTGTTTTTGCCATGAAGGGGTTGGAGTCGATCCGTATGCAGGAAGCAAAGTCTTTGCTTCACCCCAAAACCGAGCTCCAACGCGATTCGACGGAGGAACTTGAGGCAATCGCTGCAAAGGCGCAGCGCTTGTTTGATCTCGGCGACAAGCACGATAAGGAAATTTCGGCAAAGTTGCTTTTCAGCAAGCTAACGGCACTGAGATGGCGCTACTGGAGCGAATCCATGTACGAGAAGTGGTATTCGCTCAACGATAGGGTTTGTGAACCGTTCAAGTACATGGTTAATGGAAAAAGCAAACAAGTTGATTACCTTATCGATAACTTTCATCGCACATACAAAATCGCCACAAATTCTATCGATGCAAGCGAAAAACAGAAATGGCTCACACGTTCTCATGAATCGCTAACGCAGGCAAACTTGTTGGCCCCCGGGCTTGAGAATCGGATTTCCAACATTGCCGTTAGTCACACTCGCCTGGTAGATCTGTCCCACCAGGGGCGCTTCAAAGCAGCCAAGAAAGAGTACCTGTCGTCGTGGAACGCCTTGAAAACTGCGGAGCGGTCCGTCGGAACCGAATTTTTCTTTGGCGGTGACGTGAGGGAGGACTGGCGGCCCCATAGAGTGTCGGATACGCTGGAGCATCTTATGGAAGAGGCTGCATGGAACACGGGTGATGATCCTTTGTCGTTGTGCGAGGTCATTGCCCCCCTGGCAGATTATCTCGAAAAGCAACACGAAAAAGCCAAAGGTGATCGAGCCAAAGTGTTTGCCGAACAAAAATTGAAAGCCGCGTATCCCGAACCACCGGTGGACGAAGTGGCACTGGCGCGATACCGGGCGGTGCGAAAGGCGCTGAAAACAACTGCGGGGACGGAAGATAGAAACGATTTTTGGGGAAAGCACAATATGCGGTCAGTCTATTGAGTTCGTGTGACTCGAGAGAACGTCGCATGTAGAGGCAGTTGGACTTCTGGAAAACTTATGCAGCTCGACGACCACGAGTCAAACTTGCGCGAAATGTCCGGTCTGGGGGTGTCGGATCGGTACAGACTGATCAAGTTGATCGGGCGTGGCGGAATGGGCAGCATCTATGAGGCGGACGATGTTGTACTAAACGACAAGGTTGCCATCAAAGTTCTGCACAGGGATTTATGTTCAACCGCCGATAGTCGTATAAGATTCTTGCGCGAAGCAAAAGCTCTTGCGGCGTTGAGACATTCCAATATCGTCAATATTCGCTATCTGGGTGTTACGGAGCAGGGTCGCCCCTTTCAGGTTCTGGATTACCTGGACGGTGAAACTCTGGCCGATCGCAACTTGCGCACAAACAGTCCACTCTCTCCTCGAGAATTCCAACGTATCTTTGTGCAAGTGGCCGATGCACTCGAGTACGCCCGACAGCGCAACGTGGTTCATCGCGACATAAAGCCTTCTAACATAATGCTGCGTTATGTCAATGAAGAAACGCATGCAATTCTGCTCGATTTCGGTATTGCAAAAATTATCGATGAAGACCCGGAAAAGACTGTTACCGGAATGACTATCCCGGGAAGTCCGCCATACATGAGTCCGGAACAGTGTCGCGGCGAATCTCTCGATTTTCGCTCGGACATGTATAGCCTCGGATGCGTAATGTATGAGTGTCTCGCCATGGCACAACCGTTTTCCGGTGAAACTCACATGGAGATCATGTACAAACATTTCAACGAGGAACCTCCCCTTCTGCAAATGATGACTGAGAGCGGTAACAAGGCTCCATCACTGGTTGTGTCAGTGATAGAGCGTTGTTTGGCAAAAGACAAAGAGAGGCGCCCCGAAAGCTTCACTCAGTTGAAGGAGCTTCTTCTTGAATCAACCACGGGAGAATCGGTCTATCGTGTTACGGCCGGTGGCGGTGCTCGTGGTAAATACGGACGACACTCCGCGATCTTGCTGACTATTCTTGCCCTCGTTCTGGCCGGGGGCGTTGCCTCGCTAATGAATCGCAGGACCGCTCCTGAGCCTGCCCTGGCATCGGTTGGCGGCGACAAAGGTTGCAGCAAAGAATTGGAGCGTCTGATTGTCAAAACAAAAAAATCCATGCGTCAAATTCGGATGGGTGACGCTTCAGGGCAAAAGTCGGCAGCTGTAGTCCTATCCGTCGATATGCCGGAGTTGGCCTTAAGGTTTGCACGAGCGCATCGCTTTGCCGAGGCGGTGCAAACTTTGAGAGACTGGTTGACTGTGTGTTCGCGACTCCCTGAGGGCGCAGGAGCTGCGACCGTGAATGCGCACAAGGTGATGGCCGATGTTTATTCCTGGTGGGCAGCTGAAGATGGCGGCAATCAGGAAGGTGAACTTCTGAAAGAATCGCGCGCGCAATATCGCGAAGCGGTGCAACAGGCACGGGCGCTGTCGTTGCATGAAGAGCAAAGTGAAGCGCAATCTTTGCTGGTCAGGAAGTACTGTGCGGCCGGATTGATTCCTGAGTCTAAGGCGGAATTCGCCTCGTTCGCGGAGGGGCTGAAGCATCTGAAGCAACCTTCTGCTCTGGCTTATATCTCGACTTCCCAGCCAACCGATCATCGAACTAGAGATGCACTGGAATTCGCTAAAGACTTACCTGGCACTGCCAAGCCGAAGAGTCGGGAAGATGTTCTTACTCTATGCCAGTACTGCCTAACGTTGGCCGACTATGCTGTCTCCATCGGTAAAGGCGAATGCGCGCTTGAAATTCTGCCTATTGCGCAATCCTATTTGGATCAGGCCTTTCCGAAGAAAACAGACCGACTTAGCGCGCTCTATGTTCAACCAAATGCCCAGATTGAGCACCTCCATAAGGAGGCTGAGCGGGCCAAGGCGAACGAACCTCACGGCAGGGACGAAATTCCATTTCTTGGTCCCGGAAAAGTCCTGCACAGGTAGCGAAATGTGAAATTCGAGCAGCGAGCTGCCAGTCGGAGGCTTGCCGATCGAGCCGGAGCGCTTGAAGATCACACTAGTTGAGCCGGGCGGCCCCAAACGGCCTGTAGCGACAACATCTTTTTCTGTAGCTCGTTGCGTTGGCGGCGATCGGCGCAGCCGTTGGCCTCCCAGTACAATTGCCACCAGCGTCGGTGCGCGATTTTTTTACCTTGCGATGCTTCTTCTTCGCAGATCTCGTAGAGTCTATCGAGAAACTTCATTGCTTCCGATTGTTCGCCTGGCGTACCATCGTCTTCCGGCTCCGGGGCGGTGAACAGTGCCGGCGAAACATTTTGACGGTCTTGTCCGAAACACCAGCGCAGGCAAGTCACCACCGCTGGCTGCAAATTCTCAATCTTGGCGTCATAGGTTTCGAACCGGCGCAGGATTTTTTCGGGATAGAATTCGATATGACCGCTTTCGGGCCACTTGGCACCACTTTCAAGAGCATTAAAATTGCCGTTCTCGTAGACAAGGAAGTAACCGGAAAAATTAGTGAGAAGGATGTGAAACATCTGATCTCTAATTCTCGACCAAGCCTCGCTCGACAAGTGTTTAGCCGGATTATTGCTTTCCGAATCAGTTTCAAGCGCCAGGTCTATCGTCTTGATGGCATTACAAACCTTGAACAGCGACGGACGTTCTAGTTTCAATTCAAGTCTTCTGAAGTAAATATAGACTTCATCAACCGGCATGCTCTTTCGTCTTTCGTTTTTCGCCATGGCTCGTACCTGCGTGCGGATGAATGAACCGGTGGATATATACCCTGATATCTTTGTTTTTCAACAAAAGTTCATCGAATTAATCACTGAAGAATGCGTACCCGTGGGGCTGAACGGGGCATGGTCCTGCGGGGGCGCCCATGGGGCGTGCGGCGCAGCGCCGGTCCCCGCCGTGCTATGGTATGAAGTTGGTCCGACAAGGAGATAGATTTGTGCAGCAATCGGGACGGGGCGGCGATGGCGATTCCAAATCGGTAGCACCCTCTCAGGGGCAAGCAGACGGCGTACACCGATTCGGGGCTGCAAAGTCACCGGTGGGGAATGGAGAGGGCGGTTCAAACGCCTTAGAGAGTTCTCACAATCGCATCACGCTGTTGCCGGCGCGACTCGATTTCAAATCAGCGAAAGTTCAGATGATGGCTGGTTGGCTTTTTGCACTGATTCTTTGTTTATTGATTTATGCGCCGACACTCCATGTCGGCTTTCTGCTGGACGACTTCTTGCATATTGATTATGTCGCAGCTGCTTTGCGAGGAGACTGGACTTCGTTTCTCGCCAACTTCACCGGCAATTGGGCTGGCTCCGACTTAATGAAGAGCTACCGTCCAATCGTTTCGCTTTCTATATTTATTGATGCTCTTCTCGGTGGGGTGACCGGCAAGCTTTATCATGCCACCAATATCTTTCTGGTTTTTCTGTGTGCCTGTTTTACGGGCATGATCACGCTGGAAATCAGTGGTTTGCGAGGCAATCGACTTGGCGCCGCCGCGGCGATCTGGGCTGCTTGTCTGTTCGCTGTCTATCCTCTGCATTCCGAGTCCGTGGCTTGGATTATCGGCCGAGTTGATTTGCTTTGCACTTTTTTCTATTTGGTGTCGGTCTGGTCGTACTTTCGTTTCAGGCTTTTGCGCGAGCGCGCCTATTTTCGAGTTTCACTTGTTTCTTTCGTGCTGGCGTTGTTGAGCAAAGAAATGGCGGTAACGCTGCCGGTTGTTATTCTTTTAGTCGAATTTGTTTTGCCGCAGCAGGTAGAAAAGGATGTGCCGGAATCCGTACGCGCTAACCGATTGGTGCAACGAGTCTCTTATGTGATGTCCTACTTCTTCGTGCTGGGCTTTTTCTCGGGGATTCGCTTGTTGCTGCTGGGTACTTTGGTTGGCGGCTATGGTGAGGGTGGTGGCATCAGTCTGTCCAACCTGCGCGATCGCGATACACTGTTGAAGATACTGTTGCCGTTTCACGAAGAGATGGCGGCCGGCGCCTGGATCAAGCCGCTGCTCATTGCCGGCTATGTTGCCAGTGTTCTGGTTTTAGTTGTCCGTGGTTTCTTTCGCTCGGTAAAGCCGGGAATTTTGCTGTTTCTTGCAGGATGGATAGTGGTTGCTATTCTTCCTGCCTTTCAAATTTGGCACATCTGGCCGAATCTGGTTGGCAGCCGATTGTTCTTTAACAGTTCCGCACCCTTCTGCATTCTCCTTAGTTTGGTTGCGCTTCCTGCGGTAGATACGCTGCCGCGCCGAATAGTGATGCCCCTTTGTGCGCTCGGTGTCCTGGCACTGTCCGCGATACTATTGAGTTGGACAGCCCTCTCGCAGATTAGTGTGAAGCCCTGGTTGGTTGCCGGTGACCGGATGGCTCGTCTTCGGGATTTTGTGGTTGCGGAGTTGAAGCCGCTCCAGAGCGGTCAAACAGCTCTATTTCTCAATTTGCCGACCGACTACGCCGGGGCGGGAATGGTTACACGCGAATCGTACTTGAAGATGCTCAGTAGACCGCCCTTTGCGACCGCCGACTTTTCCGATCGCATCAAAACAATCGAGCCGCCGATCTCCGGTAGTCATGAGTTTCTCTGGCCGCAAAAAGCGCGAGCGACTGTGGCTTCTCCTGAACTACGCAAAACTTTCATATGGGATTCGCAATCCGGGGACTTTGTACCGATGGTTCTGTCGGCGGAAAAGTCTTCGGTGCCGGCGGAGTTCAACGGTCCTTCAGGGTTTGCGGTCACGACGGCGCATTTGCCGACCACTGGTGCCGATGCCTGGAAGAAAGTTGACGAAAAGTATTCCGCTGTTGAAAAGGGTGTCGATTTCTTGCGTGTGCGTCCAGGGAAGCAATCGGTGTTGCTTTCCGTGCCGGGAGCAACAGGGCTGAGACCTCTGTGGACCGACTTGTGGCGGTTGGAAATGAAAACGTCGGCAACCGATTCGATAAAAGACAAGATTTGGTTGGTGTGGAATCTTAATTCGCAGGGAGGAAAAGGTCCGGCGATTGAAGGCAAAGCACCGTTCTTCAGAACAGCTGGCAATGAGTGGATTTCCTGGTCCGGGCGTCATCGCGACTGGACGTTTGGCGGGCCTGTGACGTCGTTAATGCTATTGTTCGAACCCGGCGACTACGAGGTCGATGTTCTTAAGTTAGTGCCGGTACTCAGTGACGATGATTCACCGTCTTTGAGGTGTGATACCGGCAGCAGTGCTACGAAGGTCCCTGCGACGAAAGCTTTCTTCACTTACGGCGGAGCCAGGAATTCCAAGCTGATTTTTACTCGCCCGTTCAAGACTTTCGACGCAGCGTTTGCCGGCGAAGTTGAGCAAAATACTACAGTGATTAGCGGTAAGCCTCTTTTGGAGGTCGCTCTGAACGACGGCAATGGCAAGATTGCGCTTCCGCCCGTTGTTGCAGAGAGCGCCGGAGTTTATCAAGCTCGTATAGTCGCTGCCTCTGACGGTGTTTTCCGCTTGCCCGGCGAGCCTGTTACTTTCGAAGTCGTTAAGCCTGAGGGTGGTCAAGCTGATATACGTATAGTGCCCTGACCCTGATCCACGCCGTACTTTGAATGGTTTCGGATTGTTCCGCCATTCTCAAGGAGAAAGCAATGACTTTGCCTTTGGTTGAGCAGCAATCCCATAAGAAAGACGTTGGCGTTTACCGTCGCACCGCGGTGATTGTGCTGATTGTCGCGGCTCTGGTCGGTTTGTTTCGCATTCTCTGGGAGTTGCGAGTTCTTGTTATCGATGTTTTGCTGGCGATAACCGTCGCTTCGGCAATTGCTCCCGTCGCGGAGAAACTGGAACGCAGCAAAGTGCCGCGAATCGCCACTGTGCTGTTGGCGTACGTGACAGTGGCTTTGTTCTATGCCGGAGTCTTTTGGGCGCTGGCTGTGCCGCTCAAAGAGCAGTCACTGCTTCTTGCCGAACAGATTCCTGAGTTTTCCGAGAGGATTAAGGATGCTTGGGGCAACTTGTTAGGATTACTGGGAGACAAAGCGGCTCTATTGCAGCTGCATGCAACCGATTTTCGCGAGCCAGCGATGAGTTTGGCTCGCAAGACGCTGGACGCGACGGCGGGATTCATGGGCTTGGCCGTCAATGGTGTGTTGATTCTCTTTCTCGCTGCGTACTTTGTGGCGGAAGCGCAACAGATCTGGGCAAGTTTGCTGTTGTGGGTTCCGCCGCCTCATCGTCCGCGTATTGCAGCTCTGATAGTCCCTCTTGGTGCGAAGATGGGCGGTTACGTCCGAGGGCAGATGCTAGTGAGCACTGCTGTTGCTTGCTTCTTCGGGCTGGCTTTTACAGCTATCGGGTTGAAGTACGGGTTGGTGTTGGGGCTGGTGGCAGGCGTGTTGAACCTGATTCCGTATGTGGGATCGTTGTTCGCAACTATCATTGCGCTTTTCGTGGCTTCGACGCAGTCATTAGTGGTGGTGGGGCTGACCTTTCTCGTTTTCACCATTGAGCAGTTTGCCGAGACCAATTTTATCGTTCCTCATTTATTGGGCCGCCAAGTCGATATGCATCCGCTTGTGGTCATGTTTGCCATTCTCATTGGCGGTAGCCTCGCCGGTGGTGTCGGTGCTTTGGCTGCGGTGCCTCTTGCCGGGGCGATTTTGTTGTTGCTTAACGAGTTCTACGTTAAGCCGATCAACAACTTGCCGTTAGCGGTGACGGTTATGGATGCCGATGTTCCAGCGCCGGCCGCGGTGGCGACTGAGCCTGAAGCGAAAACCGCAGGGACTGACCAGCAGACCTAGAAGCGCGTTATGTCTCTTTCAGCGGTGCTTGGCCTCTTTTATCAATCGTTCAAGTTCAATGAGCTCAAGAATTACTCTTCGCCGCTCTGCGTTAGGCTCGGACAGAACCATAGCGGCAGTGAGCCTCTCGGGATGAAAAGCTATTGTTGTATTGTGATGAGAGTTTCTTTGTTAGCTCATCTTTCCCGGCACCACCGGTAGTGCCAGCTGTTGACCTGCGCTTACCTGAATCGGTGAGAGCGCGTAACAATGCTGAATTGAACGGGGGCGCGTCAGTTTTCGGCAGATATGCATTGCCGTGCGGACGACATTGTTCATCGCGTGGAATCCGGCGCGACTGGCGACCGGCTCTCGCCCCTGCTAGCCTGCGTGCGCGCCTGTTGTCGTTGCTGTTTGACCCTTCTCGACTATTAAGCACCAATTCCTGTAATGGTGGGGGTTCTGGCGTCTTTTGTTAAAGGCTATGAATTTGCCTAAAGCGAGGGCGGTGACGAATAGTCAAGGCGTGAGATAATGATGAACTCGCACTAGTGCGATTTTTTATGTAGCGGAGTGATTTTTTAAGTTATGAATAACAAATTGTTCGTGGGCAACCTCTCTTTTAAACTTTCTGAAGCCGAACTGTCAAACATTTTCGGACAATACGGAACCGTAGTGTCCTGCTCTATACCGACCGACCGAGACACCGGCCGGAAAAGAGGGTTTGCCTTCGTCGAAATGTCCAATCAAAGTGAAGCCGAAGCCGCAATCAAGGGGCTAAACGGACGTGACTTTGAAGGACGTCAGCTATCTGTCAGCGTTTCCCAGCCGAAGGCGAAGGGTGGAGCTGGCGGTGGTGGTCGGGGCCGCTACTAAAGTCGCGAGCTTAAAAGTTTGATTCTGACGCTGCAGCGATTTTGTTGTAAGCGTGTGTTTGAAGCCCGTCGTGCACCGCAGAGGTGTGTGGCGGGCGCAAGCGCGTATCCGGTGCTCTTTCGTTGTTCGTGGACAAAACCCGATGTTCGCCGGGGCTCGCTGCTTCGGGGCTAAACGGCTGAGCCGATCAAACTGCCTAGCTGTTCGTCACTGTGTTTTAGGATCTCAGAGAGCTCCTGGCAGATCTGCTTCACTGCTCTTGGACCGCGATAGACCATTGCGGTGTACAGTTGGACAACAGAAGCCCCCGTCTTGAGATAGTCGAACACATCCTGTCCTGAGCCGACGCCACCTACTCCGATGATGACCTGATCGGGCTGTTTCAATCGAAAAACTTTTCGGCAAAGGTTCTCGTTGAGCGATTTGAGAGGACGCCCGCTCAATCCTCCAAGCCCAATGTTTTGCACTGCTTCGGAAGACGTCAGCAGTCCGTCTCGCTTGATTGTGGTGTTGCCGCAGACGAAACCTGCCAACTTTTGGTCGATCGCCATGGCGACAATCTCTTGCACAAAATCGTCGGTACTATCGGGCGAGAGCTTCACCAGTATCGGTGCCTGCCTTGTGTTTGCTTTCCGCACTTGAGCAAAGAGATTGGAGAGCATGTTTGTTTCTTTGATACAGCCTTCCTTCGTGTTGGGGCAGCTTGCGTTGATGGTGAAGTATGCGACGGGGAGCGAGTGTAGACGCGTGAACGTTTGCATCACGTCCTCAATGGCCGCGTCTCCTATGAGTGTCGCATCATTCGTCTTTGCAATGTTGAGTCCGATCGGTAATGAGGGACGGGCGCTGGCAAGCCTCAAACCGACAATTTCAGCACCAAGACCGTTCAGACCCAGTCTGTTAATCAACGCTTCGTCCTGAGGCAAACGGAACAGTCTCGGGCGTGGATTTCCGCCGTGCGGTCGCGCGCAAACGGAGCCTATTTCGGCGAACCCAAATCCCAAATCACCTAGGACTGAAACCAGCGAACCGTTCTTGTCAAACCCGGCCGCCAGTCCGACAGGGTTTGAGAGCTTCGTACCGAGAAAATTTGTTTGCAGATCGCTTCCTTTATACCGGCAAGATGCCAGCGCCACGCCTGCCGCCGGGAGTGTCAACATCGAGTGAATCACGTTGTGTGCTTCTTCGGGATCGAAGCTGAACAAGATGGGGCGAATCACGTTTTCGTAGAGGCTGTCGCGGCTCATATATCTCCTTGAAGTACATCCGAGATCGCAAACGACTTCTCAATCATGATAATCGAATCTGTGCTTTCTCATCAAAACCCAATATTTGATCGTCATGGTATAAACTTGTTCACCGGCGCTCTCAGGAGTGGATCAATTTTGGACGATCTGAGTCAGCTATAAAAGCATGAGGAGATCCTATTCACTCTCGCTTCGTCCGGCTTCCTCACCAATTCGGGAGCTGGTCACTAAGTTCGGTGGTCAGCCCGTCTGGAAGCTGCCTCCGGCTTGGCCAATTAGCGCCAGCAGCGGCGAACAAATGACCTTTATTTGCCAGGTTCAGCTCTATCCGGAAATTTTCGGTGAGACGATTGGACGTATGGCTTATATATTTATGACCGACATCGAGCGCGGCGTTGCTGCCACGTGGGATCCTGACGCCGGAGAGAACGCGGTAATTGTTCATCCGGGGCGGACACTCAGGGTACAAACCAAGCCGCTGGCTACCGGACCGAGCATCTACGAGTACATCGAGATTCCCGAACGGGGAGCCATGGAGCCGCGACCCGCCGAGTTTGCCGTTGACGTTTTTCGACGAACCGACCCGGATTTTGTCGATGAGGCTAATCGCATAGGCATGGAAGACGCGGCTTTTCAGAAGTATGAAAAAGCCTGTGAGGGAAACAAGATCGGCGGCACGCCGCTTTTTCTGCAAGAAGATGCGATGCCTGGCGGCGGAGGACAATTGCTGATTCAATTGGATTCCACGAAGCTGCCCTTCTACGTGAACTTTGGCGATTGTGGCGTCGCTTGGGCCTTTCTGTCACCTGACGGCTCGGCCGGCAAATTCCTTTTTCAAAGTTACTGATCCCGTCGGCGCGACGCGCTACCCGTTCCTGTAGAGACTCCTCGCGGGGAGTTGCTACCGCGAACATATGGCGGCACCGCCTCGTGGAGCCTAGTGGATATGAATGTTCGCTTCTTTACGATAGGCTTCCATTTTGTCCCATTCCAAAACCTCTGGACGCCGCTTCGTTAGTTCGTTCCAGGTGATGTGGGGGCGGCCCGTATCAATTTCTACCATTGTGATGCAATCATCAACAGGGCAGACATTGGCGCAAAGGTCACAGCCAACACAATCCTCTTCGCGAACCACCGGTTGCAACGCTGAGGTTACTTCGCCGTTGAGTTTGGCGGATTTCAAATCGATGCACTGGTGCGCCGCATCGTTGCACGCAATATAGCAAAGATTGCAGTGGATGCACTTGTCGGGATTGATTCTGGCGACTGTTTGGAAACCAAGATCAAAATCGCCGAAGGATGAGATACGTGGCAGCGATGCGCCGATGAAGTCGTTGACAGATTGGAATCCTTTGTCATCCATCCAATTGCTCATGCCATCGATCATGTCCTCGACGATGCGAAATCCCCACTTCATCACGGCCGTACAGACTTGAACCGAGGTTGCCCCGAGGAGCATGAACTCAACGCAATCGCGCCAGTTCTCGACGCCGCCAATGCCGGAAATCGGCAAACGCGCGCGTTGCACTTCCAGATCGCTTGCTACCGCGCTCAGCAAATGCAGCGCAATCGGTTTGACGGCAGCCCCGGCATAACCGCCGTGTCCGCCTTTTCCGCCAACATTGGGTTTGATTTCAAAACTGTCGAGATCGACTCCCATGATGCTGTTTATGGTGTTGATCAGCGATAGTGCCGAAGCTCCACCTTTGACGGCCGCGCGAGCCGGTTGGACGATATCCGTTATATTCGGGGTCAGTTTTACTATGACCGGTCGTGTCGCTACTTCCATGACCCATTCGGTCACCATGCAGGTGTATTCAGGAACCTGTCCCATGGCCGAACCCATGCCGCGTTCCGACATGCCGTGAGGGCAACCGAAGTTAAGTTCGAAACCGTCTGCACCAGTTTCTTCTACTCGTTTGACGATGTCCTGCCACGCCTTTTTTTCAGACTCGACCATCACTGAAACAATTACGGCATGATTGGGAAAATTGCGTTTTACCTCGGCAATTTCGCGCAAATTGAGGTCGATCGGTCGGTCGCTGATAAGTTCAACGTTGTTCAATCCGATGATTTTGCGACCCTTGTAGTCCATCGTGCCGTAACGGTTGCAGACATTCAGAACCGGCGCTCCGATGGTTTTCCAGACTGCGCCGCCCCAACCTTGTTCGAAAGCCTTTTGCACCTGATAGGCCGAGTTTGCAGGCGGAGCAGAAGCAAGCCAAAACGGGTTTGGCGATTTGATCCCGCAAAAGTCGATCTCCAGATTTGCCATTTAATGCTCCTTTACTTCACTGGCGAGAGAACGGGTTCGATATGCTTTTCGTTTGGTGAACGCGTGCCGAGAATTTGATGGTGAATTGCAGCTGCTGCAATCTTGCCGTCTTGTACTGCTGCTACCGTGGAAGCTTCGCCCTTGCTGCGGATGCAATCGCCGCCTGCAAAGATTTTGGGATTGTCGGTGCGATTGGTGTTGAAATCGACGGCAATGTAGCCATTGTGAGTCGTTTTTACGCCCACCTTTGCCAGTGCTGCATACATATCGGTATGCTTCTTTTGACCGATAGCTTTTACGAGCATGTCGCATGGAACGATAAACTCTGAGTCTTTCACTGGTACAGGAATTCTTCGTCCGGATTGATCCGGTTCACCAAGATCCATTCTGACGCACTTCACGCCCTCGACTTTTCCATTGCCGACCACTTCTATCGGTTGAGTCAAGAACATAAAGCTGACACCTTCGCCCATAGCAAACTGGTACTCGAAGTGGTACGCCGGCATCTCCGCTTCCGAGCGTCTGTAGATGATCGTGACGCGTTCGGAACCGAGCCTTCTGGCAATGGTGGCGCAGTCGATACCGGTATTTCCGGCGCCGATTACACAAACGCGATTGCCGAAATGAATCTGGTCCAGCTTCTTGATCTTGGTTTCCTCAATGAATTCCAATCCGTCTACTACTCCCGGCAGGTCTTCTCCGGGAATACTCATGTCGGGGACATTGCCTAGTCCCGCGCCGATGAATACCGCGTCGTATCCCTCGAGCAGTTCTTCCATCGTGACGTCAACACCAACTGCGGTGTTGGTCTTGATCTTGACTCCCATGTCCTGAATCATTTTTACTTCCGCAAGACTTACTTCTACCGGCTCGCGGAACACAACAATGCCGTAGGTATCTAAGCCACCGGCCATTGGTTTCTTCTCAAAGCAGGTAACATCAAAGCCTAGTTTTGCCAGTTCACCGGCGCAGGATAATCCGGCCGGTCCTGTGCCGATGACGGCCACTTTATAGCCGTTTGGTTTCTGCGGGTGAAAGAACTTGAGGTTTTTCTCAGCCGCATAATCCATCGCGTATCGTTGCAGGCGACCGATCATGATCGGTTTTTCTTCGTCGTGCAGTACGCAAGCCCCCTCGCAAAGCTCCTGAACCGGGCACACGCGTGAGCATGTTGCTCCCAGTAGATTCGCCTGCAAGATGGTTCGCGCTGATCCCTTGGTATTCTCAGTCGAGATCTTTTTGATGAAGGTCGGAATATCGATATGAGTCGGACACGCCACCATACATGGTGCATCATGGCAATAGAGGCAACGATTTGCCTCCAGCACTGCTTCGCGATTACTCAGCGGCTCGTAAACTTCCTGGAATCGTTCTTCCAGGGTTAGCTCCCACTGTTTGTATTTAACTGGTTTGTAGTGTTCGGCCATGAACCTTATTTCCTTCCACTGAGATTTAAAGCTTTACCAGTTCTTGATACGTTTCCGGACGTCTGTCGCGGTAGAACTGCCATGTGTTGCGGACTTCTTCGATCTGGTCGAAGTTGAGATCCGTGACCAGCAGTTCTTCTTTGTCGCGCGATGCTTGCGCAAGAATTTCGCCGCGGGGGCTGCAGAAGTAGCTCGATCCGTAAAATTCGCCGATGCCCCATGGTGCTTCTGTGCCTATGCGGTTGATCGCCCCGATAAAGTATCCGTTGGCTGCTGCGTGTGCGGGTTGCTCCAGTTTCCAGAGATATTCCGACAATCCCGCTACCGTTGCCGACGGGTTGAACACGACTTCGGCACCATTGAGACCAAGAGCACGTGCGCCTTCGGGGAAATGCCGGTCGTAGCAGATGTACACTCCAACTTTGGCATAGCGTGTTTGAAACACCGGGTAGCCCAGGTTTCCCGGACGAAAGTAGAACTTCTCCCAGAATCCGGGGTTCACTTGCGGAATATGGCTCTTACGATATTTGCCCAGGTAGGTGCCGTCGGCATCGATTACAGCGGCTGTGTTGTAATAAACACCGGTCTGCTCTCTTTCGTACATCGGTACGACAATTACCATATTGTGCTTCTTGGCCGCTTCTTGCATTGCTTTGACCGTCGGACCGTTCGGTACTTCCTCGGCCAGATGGTACCAGCAAGGATTCTGCTCGGCGCAGAAATAAGGACCGTTGAACAGTTCCTGGAAGCACAGTATCTGAACTCCCTTTCCTGCCGCTTCCTCGACCAGCTTCAAGTGCTTGTCCATCATTGCTTTTGCGATCTTGTCGATCTCCTTCGCATCGGTACCGCCGGAAGGCGGCACGACATCGTTTCGCACTTGGGTCAATCCGCAACGAACTAAGTGAGGCATTATCTAATTCTCCTGTTCATAAAACTGTCTTTTGCGGGCTAAGCGTTCTTGTTACTTAGATGCGCCCACGGCGCAAACGCTTTCAAGGCCCTTGCGCATAGCGCTCAAGCAGCGATCGACGTCGTGTTTCGTAATTGTCAGCGGAGGCTTGATCCGGATGGTATTGCCATAGAGTCCGCCTTTGCCGATCACGACTTTGAGATCCTTGGCCGTTTCGACTATGCGGGCACATTCTGCCGCCATCGGTCGCTTCGTTTCCGGTTCGGCAATTTCGATGCCGACCATCAACCCTTTGCCTCGCACGTCGCCGATGATCGGGAAAGATTTCTGTAGATCCTTCAAGCCATCCATCAAATAGTCGCCTACGACTTTGGCGTTCTCCATCAATTTCTCTTCCTGGATCGTGTTGATAACGGCCAGTCCGGTCGCTGCGGAAACAGGGTTGCCTCCGAATGTATTAATGACTGCTCTTTGACATTTTGCTTCCACTGCCTTTGTCGTGATGCAGGCGCCGATTGGTAGCCCGTTGCCCAAGCCCTTGGCCATCGTCATGAAGTCCGGCTGCACGTTCCAGTTGCTGATACCGAACATGTGATTGCCCGTGCGACCGAAACCGGTCTGCACTTCGTCGGCAATGAAAAGAACTCCGTAGTTATCGAGAACCTTCTTAACTTCCTGAAAATATCCGTCGGGCGGTGTAATCGTTCCGCCTACCCCTTGAATCGGTTCGGCGATCATTACGGCCGGTTGTCCGGATGTTTGTGTTTGAATGACACGTTCGACGTCCTTGACGCACTCAAAAGAGCAATTGTCCGGCGTCTTCTTGAAGGGGCATCGATAGCAATATGCATTTTCGACAAAGCTAATTCCCGCTGCCGGCATGTTCGACGGACGATAGTTGTGATTGGCAGTGAGTGAACTGGCCAGGTGCGATTGTCCGTGGTAGCTGTGCTTCAATACCAGGACTTCGTGACGACCCGTTGCCGTTCGCGCCATCATGATTGCCGCTTCGTTGGCTTCAGTTCCGGAGTTAGTGATGTAGCTTTTACTGAGATCGCCCGGTGTTATCTGCGCCAGCTTTTCCGCCAAATCGACCATCGGTTGCGTCATGAAGATGGTAGAGGTGTGTTGCAATGTTTGCAGTTGTTTGACTGTTGCTTCCAATACTTTGGGATTGCAGTGACCGACGCTCACTGTGACGATCCCGGCAAACATATCCAGGTATTCGTTGCCTTCCTGGTCGTATAGAAATTGATTCTGACCTCGAACGAAGTGCGGAGGGTCGCTGTACAACTGTTTCATGCCGGAAATCATGTACTCATCGCGCTTCTTCTTCAATTGTTCGCGATTCAAAAGATTGCTCACGACGCCCTCCAAATGGCTGCTGTTATTTTGAGATTCAGTGATTCCAACGGGCTGGTCGAACGATGACAAAATGCTCACGTAATCAGCAGGTTAGTACCTGCCAAATAGGCGTTCTACCTTCACCTAAATTTACAATTGTCACCTATATAGATATACAGCGTCAACACCGACAGGTTAATGCTTGCTAAGGCTTACGCCGGGCGAAGGCATAAATCACCTGCCGTCGACATGATATCGCATTTGGTGCCCGACGCGATGCGGTTGCCTGGCATTGGTCTGCCGCGGCGAAGATGTTGGTGATCTTTCAATCGAGTATTGCGCCCGGTGCGATTCGAACGCACGACCAATCGGTTAAAAGCCGAGTGCTCTACCACTGAGCTACGGGCGCGTGGTATGAGTGCCATCCTAACAACCATGGCGGCTTGGTGTCAAGGAAAGTGCCTGCTGGCTGTTTCAATCCCTTCGCATGCATGAAGTCATGGTGCGACGTCGTCTGCAAGCAACAGAGGACTCTTACGTCTGTCTTATTTCGGTTGCTCTAGATGTGTCGCGCTTAAGGCGATTGAGTCGTCTTGAGGACCGGCTGCGACCGGGCCGGTTGATCGTTGGGATCAGCGTCCTTCGACAAGGCGGAGCCGTAGCTGGTGATACCGCATATGGTTCACCAGAGTCAAGTCCCGAGCCGCACTGACTGCGACTATCCGCTGGTGGCGTCTGCGCGATGCTCTGGAGCAGCAAGATTCCGCTGATGTTACCAGGGGAAGTTGATTCGAAAGAAGAGCGGAACTCCTGCCGGTGCGAGCCCTCCGGCGCAGTCGATTACGCCGACTTGTACGCCCCGCTCTTCCACCGACGTAGGGTAGAGATACAAAGCGGCGCTGAAGCTTTCAAGGTATCCGCGCGAAGTCAACCCGGACCCGAGCCAAAACAAGGCTTCCAGTCCGCGTGGCGATTTCACGGGGGCGTCTAGTTCAAAGTACTTTTCCAGCATGCCGTCTTCGCCGTACGGCGGGGGCTCTTCGCCATCGATCGGCGTTGTGTGACTAGCCCAGCTCCAAAGGATTTGATCAGAGCCGGATTTTTTTAAGGTAACCTTTATTTGAGGAAACCAATCATCGGCGCCTCTTGATTCGCGGAACACTGAGAGTCTTCCTCGACTCAAAAGCGGGCGCTCGACCAGCATTTGCCGTCCGACTGCGTCTATTTCATCCATTTGGCACCTCCCGAAGGACAAAAAGGATAGCACCCCCGAAGCGCGGTTGGTGCCCAATGGCAAAAGTAGCGGCGACTCTTTGGAAGAGACATCTATAATGATGAGCACACGGTAACTGAGTCGGGCTGGAAATTGGCAGTAATGAACCATCTGAATCCTTTGTTGAGGGGCGCGCTTCGAGTTTCGTCCCTGATTATTCTGTTGAGTTTGTCAGTAGTAACAGTGCCTGCTGAAAGTGCCGACGAAGAACCCAAGAGCTTAGCTGTCCTGAATCATGTGACCGGGTGGTCACTTGGGGCGGCCGGTTATCATCCTGCGGTTTACCTTCTCCTTGAAAATGTCAGCGGCCGCGATTTATCCGGCGTTACGTTGAAAATTCAGGGTAAATTCACCGATGTGCATACGCTTGAGCCGTCCACCGCAAAGTTGGAAGTGCGTAGAACTCTTAAGCCGGCGCAACAATTTCGTCTTGCCGTCATTGCGCCTAAGTCCTATGAGTTGCCCCGGGAAGTTGCCTACTGGCCCGTCATGGAAACTAAACTGATGTTGCGGGCGGGTGATGTTGGCGATGAGGGAACTGAAACGCTTCTGGTAACTAGAATTGATGCGACAACGGAAACGCAGGACGACGCATTTCAGCGGTTGAATGAAGTCACCAGCTATAAACGGCGTGAGCATCCACCACATCATGCCGCGCGTAAACAGCCGGCGGCAACTGCCCGTCCTGCGGAATCCGAGCCTGTGACGCCACTGGTCGCCACCGCCGGTAAGATCAAGTCCGTTAGCTCTCAATCTGGCGGAAAAACGGTTTCCGAGCTCTTCAATCGCAAAGGCCTGCCCGGGCTTGGCGACGACTTCTATGAGTTTGAACAAGCCTTCGGCATGCCCCAGATAACTGAATCCAAGAAGAAAGACTTCACCTGGGCGCGTTTCAAGGACCGTGCTTCTGATACTGATGTCGTTGTGTGCTCAAAGGACATGACCGGCAAGGCCGACTTGATCGTTCTTCAACTTCCGAAGAAGAAGTTTGCAAACGAGCAGCAGTTGTTTGCGCAAGCTCGGGCTTTGGCAGGCGTGATGAAAGGGCAGTCGCTGGGCCCGCCTAAGAAGAGTGTTCGCTATTTGGCTTCCGGGCGCCTTGAGATTACAACTTGCCAGGCGCAAGGGTATCGCATGGTCTGTCTTACAACCCCTGAGGACGGGGCCGGAGAGGCTGCCTATATCATTACATTGAACAGAATGCCTCAAGAGACGAGCGCTCTATTACTGGAGCAGTCCAAGGACAATTCTGCGCTCAAAGGCTTCCCTGTTCTGAAACCGTAGCTGCCGGGGCTGCGTTCCTGAGCCGCAAAGGCCTGCCGACACAAGCTCAACGGTAGAGCCGATCATGAAGAAATCGCCTGACTAGTCGAGTTAATTCGTGGTTCCACCCTAGCATCCGGTAAAAATAAATGAGAAAACTAGAATCTTGAAGGTACGGCGGATTCGGGGTTTTCTATAGCAGTTAAGAAGACCGGTAAGGTTATCCGCGAGCAAAAGATTCTACAATCCAGGAATAAATGCCCTATGCCAACGCAGTCTCCGGTGAAAGACAGTCTCAACCAAAATCCAAGCAGCGCACCGTCGGCGGGAGCCGCTGGACCGTCAATCGTTGATGTCATTCCGCTCAAGATGGTCATGATGCTCGCCTCGCCTTATATTGCGGGACGCAATGCTGATGACGCGCTGAAGCGCTCTGCCAAATTGTTTAGAGAAAACGGCTACTGTTCGACGATAGACATCCTCGGGGAGGATGCTCGAGTCGATGAGGATTGCGACCGTTCCGTTTATAACTACAAGCGATTGATCGACATGGTGGCTGCTGCGCCGTTAGATTGTGCGCGCAAAGAACAGAAGACGACCGTTTCGTTCAAGCCCTCCATGTTTAGTACGGTTACTCCCGGAAGTGATCGACCGAACACTGTCCAACTTCTGTCTCGAGCGGCGGAGCGGATTGAAGACATCGTTGCCCACGCCAAGGCGAAAGATGTGCGAGTAACGCTGGAAGCGGAAGATCATCGATGGGCCGATTTCCACCTCGATACCTATTTTTCGCTGATTAATGCCGGATATGAGAATCTGGGAACAGTTCTACAGTCGCGATTGTTTCGAACGCAAAAGGATGTTTTGCGTTTTGATGAACGGATGCGCGTACGCATGGTGATTGGGATTTACAATGAGCCGTCCAGCATTGCTGAAACTCAAAAGCCGATCATGAAACAGCGCGCCGTCGAGTACGCCGCTCAGTTGCTGAAGCGTGGTACTTACGTAGAGTTGGCATCGCACGACACCAGTTGTGTGGATAACTTCTTCCTTAACGCTGTGATTCCTTCCGAAGCTCCTGCGCACCAGTTCGAGACTCAGTTCTTGCTGGGCGTACCGCGCAAAGATCTGCAGGATGATTTGGTTAGCGGCGCGTATGCAAAAGCGCTGTTGGGAGTATGCCCTTCTAATCGCAAAGAGTATGTAGAAGAACTTGCCGAGGCCGGCACTATTGTTCGCATGTATTTGCCTTTTGGTACTGAAGACGTGGCGGGGCCTTATTGCAAACGTCGGCTGAAAGCTAATCCGAACATGATTAGTTACGGCATCAAGAATCTATTCCACTTTAAGTAAAACAAGTGACAGCGTTTTCGCTGTCGCTTCAGGAGTAGAGCATGGCGCTATTCAGTGAGTGAAGTGTCGCGTTCGCAGTTGAAAGTGTGCGCAAAAGTTCGGTTAGCCGGGCCGTGCCGACATTGACCATGTACCCGCTGTCGGTTTGTTGCACTCCCCACCAGCGCTCGATTAAACCTGTGGTCTCCAGGTGATTGATGTACGTAGGAATCGATGCTAAGAGCTGACAGGGAGTGGATGTTGTTGCGGTCAAAGATGCTATGTAGACAGGGATCGGGACGCTTTTCGCCTCGATTTTGAAGTGTACTCGCCAGGACTGAGCTTCGCGGAAGAAATCAGAGTCAAGAAACAAGGCCTCATCTTCGGTCAGAATGCGAGCTTGGAACAGTTGCATTGCTATGTTTTGCGATTCATTCACATGCAGCTTCTGCGCCAGAGCTCGTCGCCCGACAATTCTGTAGCTCAATCCGCCTTCGGTTTGTACCTGCTCGTCGATGTCTTCGACTACTGCAACTACGGGAATATACATCGCCACCCATTCAATCTCGGGAACGCCTGTTTTGGCGATGATCCGTGATCGCAGTGGCGGCGCCGGAACGTCTCCGGGCACAGGAATCGCTCCCGGGAACCCTTCGGGAAGTCCGTGAAATGGATAGGCGCTGCTCATGCTTACCCCGCTGCTTTTACCTTGTGGTAAGTGTGTGATTGGAACGCCCCGCGCCCGAAGATCAATACGCATGAATCGATCCTCCGACTGAGGATAAGACTCTTTAAAAGAATGGCCTGTTCCGTCTCAACGGCTTCCGCAATCATGACGATGATTACCCGTCGCGAAACTACGAAGCGGTGCGGTTCATAGAACACCGCACCGCTTCGGCCCGCCAGCCAACTTAGTTTGCGCATCTGTACCAGCTACTTAGCGCAGTTCGTCCTACGTCATTTGAGTCTCTTCGCCGCCATACGGCGAATAAAGATGTCTTCGTCCGTACTGAGCAGCTCCAGCGATTGACGCAGAAGCCATTTTGTACGCACAACCATCGTGCGAATATATTTATCGCTGTCTCCGGCAAGTACGGACATCGCCGCAAACGGCACGTGTGGATTGCTTATCAATGAGACTTTTACATTTGTGTCCGGATCGCGTGCCAGGAAGTGCAGCGTGGCCGGATGCGCCGATGGATTGGATGCGACTCTCATCCGTACCTCCGCCGAGTCGTCTGCTGCCAGTTTTCTCAGCATTTCAAAAGGCACATCGGGGCATGCGGCGACGAAGCTGCGTACGAAACTGCTCGGGCTTGATGCAAAACCTTGCAGTGTCTCATCATCGATGGAGTGAAGTTGATTGTTCTTCCCGCGAACGTATGTGCTTTGATCCTTGATTAAGATGTCTGCGGCCGCCTCCGGCATTAGCGGATTGTCTGCTACTGCTTGACGAACCTGCTGTTCGGTATCGTGTGCCAGCATTATTAGCAGTTCGGGAAGGATGTTTTGGTTTCGCGCCAACCAGAGTCGTACTTCGACCGACTGATCGATTGCAAGAGCCATGGCTGCTTCGGCACTGAGGTTGTCCATCCGCGCCAGTGCCACACGAACGACTTCTTCCGGATCGCCGGCCAACAGGAACGCCATTTCTCGGGGACGATTTTCGTTGATTGCGACGAGAAAGCGCACCAGGGTATCGCTGTCGTGAGCCAGTAATCGGAATGTTTCGTTGTCCGCCTTCGAATTCTCTGCAACCTGTCTGCGAACGTAGACATCTTCGTCCGCTGCCAGGGTCTCCAGTACTGCCGGTGGTGCTTCTGCTCTGCCGGCGACAATCCGGCGCACCGCTGCATGGGTATCCCCGCTTAGACGTGATAGCACCGTATGCGGAGCGGCGAGGTTCGCCGCAACACCCTGGCGAACCAGGGGGCTGTCGTCCTTCGCCAGCTTGGTAAGCACCTTTGGCGGGCATGCCGCATGGGACGCGGCGTGGAATCTAACTTCTATATCGGAGTCCTTGGCGAGCAGACCGATGGTTTCAGTGTCACTATTGGGATTCGATGCTACTGCGATTTTGATAGCCGGGTCTTTTTCGCCGCTGAGAATGTGTAGGAACGCTGGCGATGTGCTTCGGTTTCCAGCCGCATTGCGTCGAACTCCGATATGCCGATCTGTAGCCAGATGGTCGGCTAACT
Source organism: Candidatus Obscuribacterales bacterium (assembly GCA_019752635.1). Lineage (GTDB taxonomy): Bacteria > Cyanobacteriota > Vampirovibrionia > Obscuribacterales > Obscuribacteraceae > JAKFUT01. Next base: position 193,232 of record JAIELX010000005.1, read on the forward strand.
CCGGAGTACAGTTGCAGTTTGCGGCTACGAGCTGTCTAACAGTCGTGTCGGCGTCCTTCGCCAGGTGCTCGAGGCAATCAGCAGGGGTTGCTGCATGACCGGCAACGAATTGGCGGACGCTGACTGCTTCGCTCATAGCTAGATACCAGAGACCCTCCCCCGAGATCTCCGACTCTGCTGTCGGAGCCGGTTGATCTTCCAGCTCCGGCAGTTCCGGCGGAGTGACGGTCAGGTCCGGAAAGTTGGAAAACAGCCATTGCGTTTCCTGGTCGAAATGAAACGAGTCGGAGCGATAGCGATCTTCGAAGTCGAAGATGCCGCGAAGAAATTGTTGAGAATCGACAGTCATAGGTTCCGTCATAGCCGCCAATGTAAGCTGCGTGAATGTCAAGGGAATAATGAAACAAAGCTTGCTGACAGTCTAGCGAGATTTTGTTCATCTCAAGTCAGTTAAAAGCCGCATAAGAAAAGGCGTTTCGCAGATGAGTGCTGGTATTGCGGCGATTGCTTGCTCGCGAAAGCCTCTGGGGGAGCGGAAATGGAGGTGTGCTTACTACGTACTATCCGCAGAGGATCGCCGATTCTTGAGATGCTGCTAACGTTTGCGGCCTCCGTGTGCTCTGTTGGTGATCTCTGTGCGTCAGCCCGCGCCCTCGGAGCTCTCGCCGCATCCCACGAGCTTAGTCCATCAGGATATTGCAGTGTGAGATTCTGATGCGTTTGGAACAACATAGGCTACTTATCTTTTGCGATAAGAGTGTGATGTTCCCCCGGGAGAGCGAACCGTGATCGCTTTTTGATTCGGTTAAAAGCGTGTAATATCGAAAGACCTCAATTGAGCAGCGTTAATGTCATACGCCGCAAGTTAAGCAGGGAAGCCTGTTCCTGGCTGACTTACTGCCCGGGACATTTACCTCGTTGCACCAAACCCGGTGCCCGCCTACCTCCGCCAGACCGTCGGCGCACCGGGTTTGGAAGACGAGTTGCCGTTGTGCGGCTGTTTTCCTCCGAAACACCTGCGCCGAAGGAGCGTCTTTAGCTAAAACGAAACGGAGGGCTTTTCATGTTTTTCTTCAATATCATCGCGAGCATTGTACTGAGTATTGTCGGTACGCTTATGCTTAATGGCTTACTTCGGATGTTTATGCCGCGCTCGCGTTAAATCTGGAGTGCCAGCTTAAAGTGAAACTGGATACGTGGCTTTCCATGATTGTTCTTCCGCATGATAGCTACTGCGGACGAGCGGTCCGGAAAAAACATTTTTGAATCCCATCGCCATGCCGACTTCTCTATAGTATTCGAAAGTGTCGGGATGGACCCACTCTTCTACATCTAGATGGTCCATTGTGGGCTGCATGTATTGACCGATGGTAACAAGGTCAATACATGCGGTCCTCATGTCTTGGAGAAGCTTAACTACTTCTTCTTTTGACTCTCCCAGTCCAACCATGAAACCGGACTTAGTGGTAAATCCCTTTTCTTTGGCGTAGAGGAGCAAGTCTAAGCTTCGCTTGTACTTTGCTTGGGGCCTGACTTTCGGGTACAGGCGCTCAATTGATTCCATGTTGTGATTAAGGACATCGGGACGTGCTTCGAGCACCACGTCCAGCGCATCGTGATCGCCGCAAAAGTCCGGAATCAATACTTCAATCTTTGTTTGCGGGCATTTTTCGCGAACAGCATTGATCGTTGCCGCCCAGACCGACGCGCCGCCATCTTTTAATTCATCTCGGTTAACCGAGGTGAGTACCACATACTTCAACTGCATGATCTCGACTGCTTCCGCTACTCGCCGCGGTTCATCCAGATCAAGCTCTGTCGGTTTGCCTGTGATGATGTTGCAAAATCCGCAACTGCGTGTGCATACATTGCCCAATATCATTAATGTTGCGGTATCGTGCGACCAACATTCGCCTCGGTTCGGGCAAGCTGCCGACTCGCAAACCGTGTTCAAATTGTGTTCGCCGATCAGACTTTTTATCTTGCGGTAGCCTTCGCCCGTGGGCAGCTGAACCTTGAGCCACGGTGGTTTCGGCTTGCGTTCCGGCTTGCGTTGCGATTTTGATTCAATCGTCACCGCAACCGGGATGTCAGCAAAGTCTTTATTGTTCATTCAGATTTCCGCTCTACAACAGGGTTGCATCAATATAGATTCGGGAAAATTTTCGTTTTTCCGGTACCGGAATGTGACAAAATTAGTGCCAATTGCCGGTTTCTGAGGGTGCTGTGAATTGTAGCAGCAATCGAGGCTAGAGCCGGTAATTTGCTCGAAGAGCCGGACACAAACAGTTCGGATTCTCAATTATCGACACGGGATTGTAGATATGCCAAGAAAACCAATTGACGTTCCCATACAACTGGAATACTTGTCCATCCTTGATGAAAACGGGGTTGTGGACAAGGAACTAGAACCGAAGCTGGAAGCAGCCCAATTGAAAGACATGTTTCGATGGATGCTTTTTGCTCGACGCGTAGATGAGCGCTTGCTAAAGCTTCAGCGTCAAGGAAGAATCGGTACTTTCCCTCAATCGACCGGGCACGAAGCGATCAGCCTCGGCTCTGCGGTGAATATCACCAAAGAAGACTGGCACGTTCCTGCGTACAGAGAACTGGCCGGTTTCCTTTATCGTGGATGGACACTGGAAGGTATCCTCATCTATTGGATGGGATACGAGGAAGGTGCTCGTCCGCCCGAAGGTGTTAACGACACGCCGATTGCCGTGCCGATCGCCAGTCAGTTGCTGCATGCAGCGGGCATGGGCATGGCCGCCAATATCATCGGCGATAAGAAAGTAGTAATGACTTACTTCGGCGACGGCGCTACTTCGGAAGGTGATTGCCACGAAGCGCTCAACTTTGCTTCTGTATTCCAGGCACCAGTAGTATTTGTTTGCTTGAACAATCAGTTTGCAATTTCCGTACCGCTAAGCAAACAGATGCACAGCGAAACGATTGTTCAAAAGGCTGTTGCTTACGGCATGCCCGGTATCAAAGTCGACGGCAACGATGTTCTTGCGGTGTATGCCGCAAGCAAGGAAGCCGTCGAGCGAGCTCGCAACGGTGGTGGTCCGACTCTCATTGAGTGTCTCACTTATCGATATACACCGCACACCACCGCCGACGATCCAAGCCGCTATCGCAGTGATGAAGAAACGCAGCGCTGGATTGCCAAAGAACCGTTAATCAGATTCGAAAAATATCTCAAAGCCAAAGGTGTTCTTACTGACGCGGAAGTGAAAGTCATTGACTCCGAGATCGAAACCCGGATCAACGAAGCTATCACTAATGCCGAAGAAGCAACTAAGAGACCGCCGCTATCCGATCCGCTGGTGATGTTCGACCATCTCTATAAGGACTTGCCGCCACATTTGCAAGAGCAGCGCGATGAGCTGGCGAAAGCTTTGGGACTAGACACGTCCGACAAGCAAGAAAGAGATGAAGCAACTTCAGCACGCAGGGGTGGTTAAAAATGCCTGAGATGAATATGGCCAAGGCGATTAACCTGGCGCTACATGAAGCCATGGAGCGGGACAATCGCGTCGTAATACTGGGCGAAGACATCGGACCGGATGAAGGTGTTTTTCGCGTCACCGAAGGTTTGTGGAAGAAGTACGGTGAGAAGCGCGTAATCGATACGCCGCTTGCTGAGTCCGGCATCGTCGGTACAGCAATAGGCATGGCGCTGTATGGACTCAAGCCCGTCGCTGAAATTCAATTCTCCGGATTTGAATACTACGCCTATCACCAACTTGAGATGCACGCCGGTCGCTATCGCAACAGAACCCGTGGCAAACTGACCGTGCCGATGGTCATGCGTTGTCCCTCCGGCGGTGGCATTCGGGCTATTGAGCACCATAGTGAAAGCCGTGAAGCAATTTATGCGCACTCGCCCGGGTTGAAGGTCGTAATGCCTTCCGGACCGCGCAGTGCACGCGCTCTTCTCCATGCTGCAATTCAAGATCCCGATCCGGTCGTTTATTACGAACCGAAAGCTCTTTACCGTTTGTTCAAGGAAGAAGTTCCCGAAGCAATTGAAACTTTGCCGATCGGGCGAGCGCAAGTTGTGCAGGAAGGCAAAGACATTACTTTGATTTCCTATGGCGCCACTGTCAGAGCTATGATCGATGCTGCCGAAATTCTCGAGGAAGAAGATGGCGTCAAGCCCGAAATGATCGACTTGCTCACCATCTCGCCACTCGATACCGAAACCATAATCAGTTCTGTTCGCAAGACCGGCCGTTGTGTGGTCATTCACGAAGGACCACGTACATGCGGTCTCGGTTCGGAAGTGATTGCGCGCATTAACGAAGGTGCGCTCATGTACTTGGAAGCACCAATTAAGCGTGTCACCGGCTACGATATTCCGATTCCCTATTTCGCGCGGGAAAAGGCTTACTTGCCGGATGGAGACAAAGTAGTTGCTGCAGCACGCGAAGTGCTCTCGTTCTAGATAGTCGATGTCCCCGCGCATTGAGTCGAGATGAAAGTTTCGACTGCCGTGCGCGGGATTCTGAAGGGAATGGGTGAAAAAATGGTATTTGAATTCAAACTGCCCGACGTAGGAGAAGGAATCCACGAGGCGGAAGTTTTGGCTATCAAAGTAAAAGAAGGTGATTCCGTCAAGGAATACCAACCGATGTTTGATGTTGAGACGGATAAGGCAGTTGTTGAAATCACCGCGCCGTGTACCGGTGTGGTTCGGAAAATATGCGTAAAGACAGGCGACATGGCCAAAGTTGGAGAAGTGATGATCACCTTCGACACCGCTGCTGCATCGTCTGCACCTATAGCCGCGGATAAGAAGGAGCCTGCTGCAGTGGTTTCCGCACCGAAAGCTGGCGCAGAGTCAGCCGGTAATGGACGCGGTGCCTCGGCCGCTCTGCTGAGTCCGGTACAAGACTGGAGCGGACCGGTACCGGCAGCACCGGCAACCCGGCGCCTTGCACGAGAAATGGGGGTGAACCTGGCTTTGGTGAAGGGCACCGGTCCCGGTGGTAGAGTGTTGAAAGAAGATATCCGCGCTTTTGCCGAAGAAGTTCCGGGAAGTTCCCGAACCGCTAAGGATGTCGCAGGCGCCGGTGCTCCGCCGCGCAGGCATGCGGCGCCCCCGTCCGGCAGACCGGTCGGCAGGGACGAATCGCAAGACAGTATGGCTCGCGAACCTCTGACTTTGACACCGTTCGAGCTGCCTGACTTCAGTAGATTTGGGGCGGTCGATCGCGTACCTTTGCGTTCCTTGCGTCGCAAGATCGCTTTGAACATGACCCAATCGTGGACACATGTTCCGCACGTTGCTCACTTCGATGAAATCGACATTACCGATATTGAAACGTACCGTGTAAAACACGAAAAAGCTGTTGCTCAAAAGGGCGGCAAGTTCACTCTTACCGTGATCATTTTGAAAGCGTTGGCATCGGCACTCAAGAAGTATCCGCAGTTCAATTCCAGTCTCGATGAAACCACAAGTGAGATAGTCTACAAGCGCTTCTACAACATCGGTGTTGCCGTAGCTACGGAGCGGGGCTTGATTGTGCCTGTAATCAAAGATGTTGATCAAAAAGGATTGCTCGAACTCTCAGTTGAACTAGCAGAACTAGCCTCTCGCACTCGCGAAGGAAAGGTTGAGCTGGATCGCCTGCAAGGCGGCACATTTACGGTGACCAACATAGGCGCCATCGGTGGTATCGGCATGATGCCCATGGTGAATTATCCTGAAGTAGCCATCTTCGGCATGGCGAAGTCTAGAGAAATGCCGGTTGTAAGAAACGGGCAGATTGTGATTCGTAATATGCTCAACGTCACTTTGTCATTCGACCATCGTGTGGCCGACGGAGCTGAAGCAGCATACTTCGTGCGCCATGTTGCTGATTGCCTTGAAGATCCCTTCAAACTTCTTCTGGAGGTGTAAGTCATGGTTGTGGGAGAAATGGTCCAAGACGTCCAATTGGTCGTACTCGGCGCCGGACCTGGCGGCTACACGGCCGCTTTGCGTGCAGCTGAACTTGGCATCAAGACGATTCTGGTGGACACCAACCCCAAACCGGGTGGTACGTGTTTGCATGTCGGATGCATTCCGTCCAAGGCTCTTTTGCACGCCGCGGAAGTAACTGACGAAGCTAAAAAAGCTGCAACTTTCGGTTTGAATTTTGCACCGCCAACAATTGAGTTGGATAAGTTGCGTTCCTGGAAAGAGAGTATTCTCGACAAGCTGTCGGGTGGCATCGCCGGCAAATGCAAGAGCGCCGGAGTCGAAGTAATGACGGGCAAAGCAGAATTTAAAGATTCTCGCAATGTCCGCGTTGATGTTCCCGGCGAATCGGCAGTGAGAATCAAATTCAAACATTGCATTATTGCAACCGGTTCTAGACCAGTGATGCCAGCCATGTTCGACATTGGCTCGCCTCGTGTGATGGACTCAACAGGAGCGCTGAAAATCGAAGATGTTCCGGCATCGCTCTTGATCGTTGGTGGCGGTTACATCGGCTTGGAGATGGGCACGGTGTATGCCGCGCTTGGAAGCCAGGTCTACGTTGTCGAAATGACCGACGGGTTGCTGCCCGGTTGTGATCGCGACCTGGTGCGCCCGTTACAGCAGCATTTGCAAGGGACTTTCAAGTCGATCTGGTTGAACACTAAAGTCACGAAACTGGAAGCGGATGGCACCACTGGTGTCAAAGCGTACTTTGACGGAAAAGATGCACCGGCCGAGCAGAAGTTCGATCGCGTGCTCATTTCCGTGGGACGAAGACCGAATACTGACGGGCTAGGTCTTGAGACAACCCAAGCCAAGCTGGACGACCATGGATTTGTCGTAATCGATGAACAGTGCCGTACTTCCGATAAGCGAATCTTCGCCATCGGTGATGCGTCCGGTCAGCCAATGCTGGCTCACCGTGCCATTCGGCAGGGGTTAGTTGCTGCTGAAGTCATTGCCGGCAAGAAATCGGCTTTCGACAATCGAGCGATTCCTGCTGTTGTTTTTACTCAACCCGAAATTGCATGGGTCGGGCTAACAGATACAGAAGCCAAAGCCAAGGGACTAGAGGTGGGGGCGGCGAAGTTCCCCTGGTCCGCTAACGGACGAGCTCACACTCTGGCTGACCCGACAGGACAAACCAAGGTGTTATTCGATCCCGAAACTATGCGCGTGCTCGGCATCGGTCTTGTCGGACCACGTGCCGGAGAGTTAGTTTCCGAAGCTGCTTTGGCTATCGAAATGGGGGCCGTGCTTGAGGATCTCGCCGTGACGATTCACACGCATCCTACCCTTTCCGAAACCATTAATGAAGCCGCTTTGGCAGCATTGTCGAGACTTGAAAGACAAGCTAAGCGAGAGACGACAACAGTAAGTTAACCACTGTTGAACGCTTAGTTCCACACAAAGGAGGATCGCACCATGGCGGAACACGAGCTATTGCCGTGCTCTGATTTATACTCAACCGAGGAAATGCAGAGTCAGTTCTGCAAGATAACGTTTCATCCTTTAGGAGATTCTGCGCTCACCTGCGATGTGCTCGTGCCGACGGATTGGGAAGAACGAGAGCTTTCAGTCAGCGCGGAAATTGTCGAACGCGATAATGAATGGTTCGTGCCTATGGCGGTTCTGGGTCCGCAAGATCAAACCGTCTTCCTTTGGCTTCTTTATTCGCGGGTGCCGGAAGAAATTCAGCCACTGGATGTGATAGACCGGCTGACAATCGGTAACTCGGAGTGTTTGGTTAAAGGCGTCGGTGAGTTCAATGAGCGCAGCGTTGCCGATGCGATGTGGCGTTACAAGCCTGGCGACGACGAGCCGATGTTCAACCGCGTCCTTCCTCAGGTGGAAGAGAACCTGCTTGTTCGGACGTGCATTTCGCGTCGCGGTGAAATTGTATTTCTGGTGCTGTCTGCTTGTTTGGAAAAGGACTACGACAAGTGGAAAAAGGTGTTCGGGCTGGCCAGTGTGTCCTTCAATCCCTGTGGTGAACCCGGACCACCTCGTCCGAGCAACGACCTTATGCCGTACCACAACATCTACAAGCCGGATGAATCGCAGCCGAATTTTGGACTGTTGAGCGTCTTGCCTGGCGACCAACCTGATCTGTACTTCTTGTTAGGGGTGCCGAAAGACTGGCATCAGTCCGACGTCAAACTTGATCTCGGTGCGGCGACTACGCCGATGAAGATGATGCGTATTGCGGAATTTAAGCCTGATGCTGCTAGCAAAACAAAAATTGCAATCATGCAGATGCTGGCGCCGAAACTTGATGCCGCGAAGTTTGTCGATTTAATGACTGGTGGCAAGAACACGACGGCAGAGTTGCTCGGCCGTCGTGCCGCCATGTATGGTGGCAACGTCGCACATGATGCTCTTTTTAAAATTCAGGGCAAGCTAGGTCCGGAATACATGAGAGTGACCGCCGCCAAAGTCGGCGATCGGGTGTTTGCCGTTGGCTGTTCGACGCCGGAGGCGGATTACGACCAGTACAAAAAGATCTTCGGAGTTGCGGTGGTAACGTTTAATCCTCTGGGAAGAACCGGATGGGACATGGAGCAACAACGCGATATCTTGATGCCGACGCCGGATGATTTGGATGAAAGTGAACTCGAGCGATTCATTCGACGACAGCTTATGCCTCAAGGCAAAGAAGAGTTGTATTTCGAAATGGTAGTGCCTGTTCACTGGGGAATGGTGGATCTTGACCTGCCGCCGGAGATCACGGGAGACGACGTGAACAACGCCGTACTGATAGCCGATATCAAACCGGATGCGGAAAGCGCCGTGGACATCGCTATCTATTACCGAAGGGTTCCCGACTTCGTCGATGCCGAGTACTTGGTGCGGGCATTTGCAGAGCAAAACCCCGGTACCGAGCTGTTGGCTACGCGAGCCACGCTGTTCTACGGCAGGGATACCAGAGAAGCGGTTTTCAGAACCCATCAAGCCGAAGTCGGTGCGTGTATATTGCGCATCACCGCCATGAAGCGCGATGAATTCTTGTTCTGGTCCGTTTGTGGATGCTTGGAAGGCGATTACGAACAATACAAAGCGATCTTCGCGATGGCTGCGGCAACGTTTGATCCTTACGCCAAACCTAACACGGTTCCGACGACCGCATAGGATGATCGTGAAGCGCGAATCGTTGCGGTCAGAATGGTAAGGGAGATTCTTCAGCACCATTATTGTTGTCTGAATGCTGAATCACTCCGTCTGCTGTCCCGAATTTTGCAGCGCGGACCGGCAGGGTACGAGAAGGAGCGCATAAAATGAATTGCCGTATCGGCTGGATTGGCACCGGGGTGATGGGCAGCGCGATGGGTTCTCATCTACTGGCTGCCGGTCATAGTTTGTCGGTCTACAATCGGACGAGCGACAAAACCCGGTCGCTTGTTGAGAACGGGGCTCTGCTCAAAAGCTCTCCGGCTGAGGTGGCCTCGTCGTCCGACATCATTTTCACCATGGTCGGCTATCCGGCCGATGTGGCGGAAACGATCCTGGGCGCCGATGGTGTTCTCTCCGCCGCTTCGCGTGGCACGATTCTGGTTGACATGACAACGAGCGAGCCATCGCTGGCGGTGCGCATCCATGGCGAGTGCGCTGCTCGCGGAGTCAAGAGTCTCGACGCCCCTGTCTCCGGCGGCGATGTCGGCGCGCGCGAAGCTCGCCTGTCCATCATGGTTGGTGGCGACAAGGATGTCTTCGATGCGGTGCTGCCTATCTTCAATTTGATGGGCAAAACAATCGTGTATCAAGGAGCTGCTGGCAGCGGACAGCATACTAAGATGGCGAATCAGATTCTGATTGCTACAGGAATGATTGGCGTATGTGAGGCGTTACTTTACGCTTACAAAGCCGGTTTGGACCTGGACGTGATGCTGCAATCCGTTTCCGGCGGTGCTGCTGGTTCCTGGTCGCTTTCAAATTATGCACCGCGGATTCTGGCAGGAAATTTGGAGCCCGGATTCCTTGTAGACCACTTTGTCAAAGACATGGGAATTGCCCTGAGAGAAGCCAAACGAATGCAGTTGTCGCTACCGGGCTTGGCTCTTGCTGAACAACTGTACATCGCTCTTCAAGCACAGGGACACGGCCGCAAAGGCACTCACTCCTTGATGCTGGCTCTTGCGTCCATCTCATCAATCCCTTGGACGGCAGGCGGCTGTGTCAATTCCAATTCGTAGCGGAACCGTCTTCGGCTTTACGAGGAGGCAGCCGAGCGCCTCGGGCTGTTGATGTTTGTGACTTCACCAACGGCTGCCCGGCGGGAGTGCGCACTGGTGTAGAAGCTCCCTGAACTCCAATGACAAGGCGCGGCGCCAGTAACAGGCAGACTGGAAGGTAAGTCAGTCGAGTCATCTTCAACCACCTCCTGCAGCAAATCGATTAAGCGTACCTGAGCTGCTCCGGTAGATCGGCACCTTTGGCCGCCCAGCGGAAAAACCGATGGCAACCGAAGTCTCTTGGTTTGTCCCGAGAAAGAATTAGCTCTTCTGTTTCAAGAGCGCGGCAGCTGACGTAAGGATTTTCATCCTCCGTGAGCTTTTCGATTAGCTCTAGTGGTGTGTTCACGTCTTCGGCCAAGCCCAGCCTGACATTGGGATCCTCATCGAATGCCAGGCGATAACGAATGTGTTCCGGTGTCGATGGATTGGTACCGACCGCGATACGCACATCGACATTTCTGTCCGAGGCCAGAAGCTCCAGCAGGTCAATCGGCGCGCCGGGATTTTCTGCTACCCGCTGACGAATTCGATCCACTTCGCTGTGAGCCAGCTGTTCAAGCAACTGCTTAGAGCAACTGGGGCTACCAGCCTGCACGTACTTACTGAACATTTCTCCATAGAATCTTGCACCCAACATAAGGCAAATACCTCCGTCAGTCCATTTATCTAGAGCCGGCAACTAGGCCGATTAAAGGGAAACAGCCAGCAAGAGATACGGTCGAAGAACCGACGATCTCTAAGGCGTCGATTATTCAGCTGGCAGCCTCAGTAAAACTGAGGCTGCCCTTTATCGCTTTTAGCCAGCCTGGCGGGCTGGTGTACTCATGATTTGGAACTATTCGAATTTTCAACCATTTAATTGCTGCAAACCCTCCTGTCTGGTAGATCTCAGCTATCAAATCGAGGAAATTGAACTTTCCAATAAGAAAATTAGCAAAAAAAATTTCGGTGCGCAAGAGCCTTAGTGATGTTTTTATAATCCTGCAATGCGTTGTAAGGGAACTATCTCGGGCGCTCAGCTCGCCAGATATTCATCGAGTTCCATTCTCTAGCCTTGAGCTGATTGCTCCAATCCCTTCCTGCCAATCAGGCTGAATATACCAACTGTCATCCAGAGAAAGAGGGTGCCACCGAACACGGTAAAAATGTTGTGGTTGAGCTGTTGATTCTTGAAGATGACGGCTTTCTGTCTCTGTGACTCAGAATCGTGATGATGATTAGCACATGCAGGTCTGCCGCATGAGTATCCGTGGTACTCGATTTGCTCCTGCGGGCTAACACCGGCCGGCGCACAAGTCGCCGATTGCGAGACTTTGACCGGCTCTATAACTGTTTGTGCATTTGCGTCGATTGCACAGCTCGTTGTCGTTACCAGTAACACTGTGACACTACCGAGCAGGATGCTCATTTCTTTCTTTAATACCCTGGTGTTCTTACACCTTTCCATTTGCATTTCGCCTTCTATTTCCATGCTTATATGCTCCCACCCGGGCCTTTAAGAAGGGGTAAAGGAACGATGGATTTAATGCGGAGCTTGAACAAGCTTTTGCGCGTCTGGAGTTAATCGATCTCGTTACTGGTTTGTTCGGATGATTCGTCCATGAGTTTTTGAAACAAGGACTCTCCCCGCGCCCTGGCTCGATGGAATCTGCTCAATTCATTTGCATCTTTGTCGAGGTGAAGAGCGCGGGCAAAATTGTCGTCGGCCATTTCTCTCTGGCCTAGATCGGCGTGAATGACAGCCTTCTGAAAGTAAGCGTGCGCAGACGTCTCGTTCGAGACGACTAGGATTTCCAAGTCGCTCAGCGCCTTGTCGAATGCTTTTGTGCGTCTGTATGCTTCTGCCCTCGTGAGTATGGCCTCTGCTTTCCGGTGTTCGTTCTGCGTCAGTCTTAGACACTCTGTAGTATCCTCTATCGCCTCGGCGTAGTTTTTTAGCACTAAGTGGCACTCAGCTCTGCCCAGGCGTGCCCAAGAAGCATAGGGTGAATCAATGTCAACTCTACCTATGATGATCGAATAGTTTTCGACTGCCACTGAAAACGCTGCTCTCTTTGCGTTGGAGTAAGCCGCGATGCTGTATGCCTCGATTGAATCCGGATCTAAGCTCAGTGCTATAGCGCTGTCTTCGATCGCTCGTTTGTGATTGAGAAGACCTTGATGGCCTCGTGCGCGAATCACAAAGCACCGGGCGTCAGTCTGACATTTTGCTATGGACTTTGTTGCGGTGGCAATGCACTGATTGTATTCACGAAGATGATAGAAACACCGAGCCGCGATCATGTCGGGCAGGTAGAGGTCCGGTGCTAGCGACCTGGCGACCTCGCAGTCTTTAAGTGCTTGGTGGTAGTGTCCCAGGGAGACGTGTACATCCGCTCGGCAGATGTGTCCTCTGACATGTCGCCAATCTAACCTTAAAGCCTGGTCAAAGCGATCGCGAGCTCGCTCATGCTCTCCCTGCCTCATCCAGATGCGTCCCTCGTTGTACCAGTGCCAAGACATTCTCTTGCCGATTTTGTCAAACCTCAGACCTTGCATGACATGTCTCCATCTTACAAAGACAAGCTTGGCAAAGTACTCTGTCAAACTTGTTTCTAAGAGAACGTAAAGCGTCGGGGCTGCCCACGGCGTTATTCAAAATAGGCTTCGAGCTCGCCGGACTTGATGGCGGCAATGAGCGCTTGATGGTCTTTCTCTGTTTGTTTAGCGTACGCTACGGCAAAGTTTGCTATCGCGGCGTCGAAGACGCCGCTTGTACCCATGTAGCCGCTAATAATCACGGAGTCACCGGAGCGTGCATGAGAGCGGGCCAAGACCCAGCCAACCGAAGTGGCAACTTCGATTGCGCGCGACGGTGACCACATTTCCGGTACGGGAGACATCTTCATGTCTTTCAGCTGACGGATGTAAAAGTGATGTCCCCCGGGGCTCTTTGTCCATCCCAGAAACATATCGCTGTACGATTGCATCAGGCGCTGTCCTTCCACGACTCGATGTCCGTGATTTTTGTACTCGCTTTTCCCTAGGTGCTTCTCAAGCACCGACTCCTTAGCCTCTTTTACTTGCAATATGATTGCGTCGTCTTCGGCCGCCATCAGCAAGAGCACTGCACAGTAGGTGCCTACACTTCCAATCCCGACAATCTTCATGGCTACATCCATGAGTACGTATCGGTTCAGGAGTACTTTGCGCGAAGGGTCCAAAGACTGGCGGTAGTCGCGAAATACCTCGCGGGCCATTTCAAGAAACTTTGTGTCGCGTTGTTCTTCGCTGTGATACACCAGTGGCGGATTCTCTTTGAAGACACGCCTTCCGTCACGCTCCGTTGTGAGCTTTGGAAGGTAATACTCGTTGATGGATCTCTCTCTCCTTTTCGCGACGTTGGCTATTGCCGCTTTGCGGAACTGCCTCTCTTGTATGTCCGCAATGTACGTGTCCAGGTCCAATTTCGAATACCAAACGTCTAGAGCGCGCATCTCCGATAGTTTTCGCATGGACGTGCGATATGAACGCACCACCGCTTCTGCTGCGGCTCTGCACTGATCCTGCGAGAAGCGGTTTGCTCTGCAGGCCAGCACAAAACTAGTGGCAAGACGTTTGACGTCCCATTCCCAGGGACCTTGCAGAGTTTCGTCAAAATCGTTGATGTCTACCACTATGTTTCGCTCAGGAGTGGCGTAGGCTCCGAAGTTGAGAACGTGGCAATCTCCACAGATTTGCACATTGATACCACTATTAGGTGTGTGTGCAAGATCCGCTGCCATCAGGGCGGCTGATCCTCTGAAGAACGTGAATGGACTCTTTACCATTCGTCCATATCTAATCGGGATCAGTTCCGGAATACGGCCAATATTCGAATGCTCAAGTACTTCAATCGGGTGTCGTCCCTTCTCGTGCGCCACCCACTTCCCGTGAGCTTTGCGAGGGAATCGCTCACGGAGGACTTTGCCCAGATCTTTCTTCTCCTCTCGGGGAGTGAAAGCGATTGCGGATTGTTTTGATTCTTTCTTTCGCGTTCCACTTACCTTCTTCGCCATCACTTCCTCGTCAACTACGTTGCCTCGTCGTTCGCCCTTACGCTGAATCTCGATAACGCGACTGGTCCGGGGGTGTCCGCCCGGGACAAATCAAAGTGACATCGCCGCTGGGTCCGCGAGCAGATTCCCGCTTGAGGCCGGTCATTCTGCATGATTCAGTACTTGCTTCCGTACATTTAAGGCGACAAAGTTTAGCACTTCTAATGCAAAAAGGGCCTTTCTACCCGTCCGCGGACGCCTGCCTGCATTGAAGAGCTTGCTTATAAGGTATATCCTTTAGGCATCTGATGGACGATGGATGAAAGATCGCGTTTGTGGAATCTTGAAACTCCCCACGTTCGGGAGCTAACCATCGTCGGAATCTCTGCATTAGCTTCTGTCCGGAGGGATGAATATGGCTGTAACTCAAACCAATGCCGTCAAACAGTGCGATTTGCTTATCGGCGGCAAATGGGTGAAGTCGGATGCGACTGAGTTTTCCAACGTCTACAATCCCAACTCCGGTGAAGTCATAGCCCGCGTACCTGTTGGCGGTGCTTCCGACGTTGATCGGGCGGTGCAAGCCGCGCAAAGGGCTTTTCCAGCTTGGGCCGATACGCCGGTTGTTGAAAGAGCTCGTGTGATGATGCGCTTCAAACACTTGCTCGATCAAAACTACGAGAAGATTGCCAGGCAAGTGACTCTGGAGCACGGCAAAACGTTCGCGGAAGCTAAAGCTTCCGTGCAGAGAGGCATTGAAGTTGTTGAATTTGCAATCGGCATTCCCAGCCTGATGATGGGAGAATGCATGGAGAACATCGCCACCAACGTCGATTGCGAAACTATGCGCCATCCTCTCGGTGTCTGCGTTGGTATCACGCCTTTCAATTTCCCGGCAATGGTTCCTCTTTGGATGTATCCGATTGCTCTGGTATGCGGTAATACTTTCGTCTTGAAACCGTCTGAGAAAGTACCGCTGTCGAGCATGATGATTGCGGAGTACCTGCTTGAAGCCGGATTACCGGAAGGGGTGTTCAATATTATTCATGGCGGCAAGCAAGTCGTCGATGAACTCCTGACCCATCCGCTGGTGAAAGCAGTGTCCTTTGTCGGTTCGACAGGAATCGCAAAGTACATCTACGAAGTAGGCTGCCGCAACGGCAAGCGCGTTCAAGCGGCCGGCGGAGCCAAGAATCACATCATCATCATGCCGGATGCCGATATGGATCTGACTGTACAAGCGCTGCAAGCTTCGGCTTTCGGATGCGCTGGTGAACGTTGCATGGCCGGTAGTCTTGCTTTGCCCGTGGGCGACGCCGCGGAAGAGCTACTGCCGAAGTTGGTTGAGTCTGTCTCGAAGATGTCCGTAGGCCGCACCGATGGCGATACCAGCCCCGACATGGGTCCGGTAATCAGCGCCGATCATATGAAGCGCATCAAGGGTTTGATCGACGACGGTGTTTCCGAGGGGGCGGACTTGGCACTGGACGGGCGCAATTTGCAAGTGAAAGACGCTGCCAACGGTTTCTTCGTCGGACCGACGATTTTTGACAAAGCTCTTCCTGAGATGAGCATCGTCAAAGAAGAGATCTTTGGACCGGTATTGTCCGTGGTGCGCGTCAAAACCATTGAGGATGCAATCGCTGTCGGGCGGGATTGCCCTTACGGCAACGGAGCTGTTATCTATACCAATGATGGACGCGCCGCACGCCAGTTCAAGCGCTACTTCAATGCAGGCATGATCGGTATCAACGTCGGGGTTCCTGCACCAATGGCATGGTTCCCCTTCACCGGATGGAATGCTTCGTTCTATGGCGATCTTCACATTCAAGGTAAGGAAGGTATTGCCTTCTACACCCAGCAGAAGATGACGATGACTCGCTGGTTTGATAACAGACCCTCGCAATTCCAGGATCCGATTTGGAAGGGCAAGCAATAATGGCGTGGATCAAGACAATTCCAATCAGCCAGGCCGACGACACATTAATGAATGCAATTGTCGGCCAGCAATCGCTCTATCCGGAAGAATACAGAACACCGGTTGAGTCGCTAGCGCATGTGCAACAGGACGGGCCTGCCATTGTCATGGCACACAGTCTCATTCCTAATGCATTGCATCATGCGTTTGCTACTTTCGGGTCTCTGATGTCACCGGAGTTGCCTTTGAAGCGGCGTCATCACGAAATGATTGCCGCCACGGTTTCGTCGCTCAATACTTGTTTCTATTGAGTAGAAAGTCACGCAGAGTTTCTGCGTCGAGTGACTCTGGATGAGACACTGGCAAATTCAATAAAGCAGGATTATCGAACGGCTGATTTGGCGCCGGACGAACGGGCCATGCTCGATTACGTCGCGGTGCTAACCGTCAGTCCGGCGAAGGTTTCGCGTGAAGATATCGAAACGCTTCGTTCTCATGGATTCACCGATACGGCAATCTTGCAGATCAATTTGATCGCATCCTGGTTCAACTACATCAATCGAGTTGCTGACGGGTTGGGTGTCGGACGTGACGTTCTATCACCGGCTTCAGACGAGACAAGCACTTGCATGGCTCCGCACGGAACCGTTCACTCCGACGTCACCGCCTGAGAGATCACGGAACCGTTCATCTCGACGTCAATGCATAAGAGAGCGTGAGCGCTTGGGAGCGCGGGCACCTTCCCCGCTTCTAAGCAACCACTACTTTCTCTTGCGGACAGTTTC
>JAIELX010000020.1 GCA_019752635.1 Candidatus Obscuribacterales bacterium
GGCAGATTCCCACGTGTTACTCACCCGTCCGCCACTGTATTGCTACCGTTCGACTTGCATGTGTGAAGCACACCGCCAGCGTTCGTCCTGAGCCAGGATCAAACTCTCCATTGCTATTTAAAACCTACTTGGAGTACAAGCAGGACAAAAGATTATTTGATTGCCTTCTCAAAAGTTATTGACAGGCTATTTGTTCATGGCTATTCAGTTTTCAGGGTTCAAATTTGGGAGCCGCTTGCGCCGCTCGCCAACAAGAAAAATAATACCAAGCCACATACGTCGCGTCAAATTTCAAAAGGCTCATAGCGGCTTGGGATTTAGATGTGTAAAGCGCTTTCTGCTACAGCTTTCCTTAAGTATCGTGCGATCAATCGTACAGAGTTTTACTGCGTGTTGCTCGGGAACCGCTCGGAAAGCGGGATTTCGATGATTGTAGTTCTTGTATATTCGATCGGCATATCATGCTCTGCTACACATCCTTATGATGCGTCTAGAGGCACGTTGCTGTGAAACCCTGTGGGCAAAGGTGTTTCGGAAGGAGCGTGTTTCGCGCTTTTTTGTTGCGCCTATGTACTGCAAGGTAATGCGGCGTTGCATTTTTGCAACACTCATAAGCTACTTTTGGCTCTAGCTCAGTGTTTCGTCGAGTACCGATGCGCGGGGCAAAAATGTGAAACGTCTTACATTCGTTCTGCTTGAGATCGAGGCTCTGTTTGATCCATTGCGGAAGCGCTTTTGCTGCTGCTTTCGAGATGCCATTGCCGCAGTGTCGGTGTATTCCGCTTCGTGTTTTCTTCGTGCTTCAAAGATCGCCAGTATATGATTCTTGGATTTTCGATCGTCAAGAATGAATCATCGGGCTAGTTTTTACCGCTAGCAAATAAAGGAACTAGGAATGCGACGACGGGGAAGAAAAGGGGCATTGGCTCTTTACCGCCGACGCAATGGGCTTCAGTCGGAACTTCCCCGTTCCGTATCTGTATATATGGATACCGAGTGCTAACTTTTGTCGAAGCAGTAAGCTTGTCAGCATAATCCGGAGAATTACATCCGTACTGACCGGGAGCGCGACTCGGGTTCTGTGAGTTAATCCCTCAGCTGTCGAGCAAGCATGCCGGGTGCGTACTTCTTTCTTGCGCCCCATACAACAAAAATGCGTCTGTCGCCGCTTCGGCCGCACATGAGAAACGAGTTGTTTACTTTGCACAGCAGGTGTCTGTCTGTATCTTCCACTACTTTGCTTTCGGCGGACAGCGCGGTTCTATATGTCTTGAACGCACTGTCGGCTAGTGCCGGGGATTGATGGTCGATCAAGAGTAAACGGAGTCGTTCACTGTACGGATGCGGGAATTGATAGTCGGCGGAGATTGCGCCTTTACATTTCCCCATGGGCAAATCAATATATGGAATCGACACGTGCAGTCTGGCCGCGATTGGTCCCAGATAGAATCGCTCGCTGCCCTGGGTGCGCTCAAGCATCGGCAGCTGCCGCAACAGCGCCGGCTTCTCGCTGGTGTCTGCTATTTGTGGCGCGATGACGTTTGCAAATGCAGTCAACAACGACTTTGCCTCGTCGTCATTCTCCGCCGTGGTGGAAAGAGCCACAAAGCAGTTGCCCTTCCAGAAGGAAATTGTGTCGTCGTCTTCGGAGGACGCATTGCCGCGAACAAGAACAGTGGAGGCTCCCACCCGTAAATTCGTATATGCTCCGTATGCACCGCTGGTGGATGCGAAACGATAGATTGCTGCCGTGCAGGCTCGCTGACCGCGCTTGAAGCGTCGGCTCACTGCATCCGTGCAGCCGAACTCCAAAAGGAAGTCGGCCGGGTGGCCGGCAGCTTCGCTCACTGTGCGTCCATCCGGCGTTTGCAACGCGCCGTCTCGCGCTCTGAGTGCTTCAAGGGGAAGGGCTTCCCACCCCGGAGCGGCCAGTTTTCCAATAAGAACTGCATCTTGCTGTAGGTGCGCGTCTACCTTCAGTTCGTGGGCTGAAGGTCCTTCGGGCGGTGAAGCTGGTTTCATAGTCTCGGCTGCGACCGGGGTCTGAGCCATTGTGCGCGCCACAACAAGGCTGAACAAAATTACGGTCGCAAAACAAGATGGAATCAAGCGCCGCATCGGGTGCCCCTGAGGAAAACGTCTAGTTTATCATTCCTGTAAATCAATATCTGACGTTGAAGCCTTCCGGCGCGTCGCCAGCGTCGCTCAGCCAGGCAATATCTACTAATGTTACTGTGGCGGATGGTGGTCCGACCTTCGTCCAGGCTATGAACTGTTCCAGACCGGTATCGTCCCCGAAGGCTTGGATAACCACTGTGCCGTCATCTTCGTTGCGGACCCAGCCGCGCAAGCCGAGTGTGACTGCCTTGTCTCGGGTACTTTGCCTGTAGAAAACGCCTTGAACTCTTCCGTGTACCTTCAAGTGAACGCCTTTGCAGTCGTGTTCATTCATGGTCGAAACACCCCGCGAATTGTAGTCAAGTGTCGGCGGCTCCAAGCCTCTGAAAATATACCTGACGAAGGACTTGTCATTCGAGGATCCGGTTCGAAGAATCGGGTAAATTAAAAATGGGCTATTTTGGGGCTGATAACTAGGAATATCCGACCTCGCGGGGCATATTCCTTTACGAAGACCCATACGATAGCTCATCAGGGGCAGGTGGCTTCCAACTAAGGTATTTCATGGCCGACGATTTAGTCTTGAGTAAGAGCGTCGAACGAAATTCGGTAGTGGCTGCAATTGCGGCACTGCAGAGCCGCGGCGCAGACGTAAACCCTTACTCGCTGGCAGAAGAATTAGATGTATCCGTTAGCCTTATCGTAGGCAGCGGCGAAGTGATGGAGCTTGTTTCGTTAGCGCGTAGCGAGGTGAACGGCGTGGTTGCTGCAGAGTACGACCGTTTGCTTTTGAGGGTGAAAGAGCTCGAGGAAAGCAACGGCAAGCTGAACGATTCTAACGGAAACAGCGACTTGCAGGATGAGTGCCGGCTGCTGCAGGCAAGAGTCGATGAAGAGGCTGCCCGTTCCAGGCGGTTGGAAGAAGAAACGCGAGTTCTTCGTAATCGCAACGACGCATTGTCCAACGAATTGAATTCGTTGAAAGCGGCAAAGATGGCCACCGTCGAAATCTCTCGTCCCAGTCAAGATGATTTGAGCGGACTGTTCGTGCCCGGTCTGCCGTCGGCTGAAGAAGTAGGCCAGATGAAGGCGGAGCTGGCAGCATTGCGAAACAAATGTGAGTCTTTGGAATCTCAACTGGCGGCTAGCGCCGGTGGTGGTGAGCCGAACGAGCTTGAGCGCTTGCGCCGGGAGCACGCCGAGCTAACTGCTTTCAAGAACCAAGCATTGTCTGAAGAGGAGCAGCAAGCGTTAAGCGATCACTTAGCGAGCATGACTGCGAAACAATCAGAATTGAATATGCTTATCGATCATCTGCAAAGAGAGAATGCTCGACTGACGTCAGGGAGTGAGAGTGTTCTAACCGCCGAGGAGTTGTCCGTGCTCAGAGAGCACATCGAGAATTTGACGGCGCAAAATGCGCAGTTGAACGAACAGACCCGGCAATTGATCAATGAGCGTGCTGAGCTTGCTGCTCATCAGTTGGAGATCACCGAGCAATTGCGCGATCTCCAGGAACAGCACAAGAATGCTCCGACGCAAGGTCTCGACGCTGATGTCGTGGCGAAACTGGAATCTGAGAAGAGCAAGTTGAAAGACACCGTCGCTGCACTTGAGAGTGCTAATCAGTTGCTGGCCACGAGTCTGCAGGAAACATACCAGCAAGGTTACCAGGCCGCTAAACTGGAGTTTGCCCGAGAACATTTTGCGCAAATGGCTGCGCAAGAGGCTGCACATCAGGCTGCACAAGAGGCTGAAATCCATGCTTCCGGCATGAACTACGTCGAGCATTCCGAAGAGGATTATCAAAGCGTGCCGGACTATATGAACTCCGGTTTGTTCGATGATTCGCCCGAACCTTACGCCGAGGGTACTCAGGAAGCAATAAACGACTATTCCCCGGGGCCTCAAATCGGTCACGAGAATCAATCGTATTTACCTGATGGCGTAAATCAAGAAGAAACGGTTGATAAGTTGGAAATGTTGGAACAGCAAGCGCGTCTGGCCGCTGCTGCCGCGCAGGAGCAGTTGCAGCAACAAGTTCAGCGGCAACAGCAGTCATACGGTGGAATTCCTCAGACAGAAGAAGGTCCATATATTCCGGAAGGAGCATTTGGCGATCCTTCCGCGGTTCAAGGTTTTGACGGTGGATATTCGCCGTTCGCCAAAGTGGACGTAGAGGCCTACGGTTTTGCTGACGTGCCGTCGGATGGCGACAAGACAACAACAGCTTACTCGGCCGATGAGCTTCGCGATCTGGTGCAGCACCACTTGCACCAAGAGGAACCGGCCGCGCCTGAAGGAGGCCAGAAAACCCAGCAGGGGCTAAAGAAGTTTGTGGGCGGTTCGCGCAATACACAGGAAGTGGCTTTGCCGAGCATGCCGAGGAATGTTCCTCCGGATATCAGGAAAGCCTGCTTGCTTCTCGGTCTTAAGCCGGAAGAATTGAATCGTCAGAATGTGTTTAACGCCTGGAAGCGCGAAATGGCTAAGCCCGGTGTCCACCCTGATACTGGTGGTGATACTGAAATGGCGACCTATCTCAATACGGCCAAGGACCGCTTGGTGCGTTTCCTGGAGGAAACTGCGCCCAAGCTTGGCAAAAAATTCGGAACCAAAGAAAATCCGACAAAAGAGCATAACAAGCCCAAGAAATGACTTTGTAGCATTTAGAAAGCGGCAACTAATGTATTTACTGTGATGCGCGCGGTGAGGTTTGCGCCGCGGCCGAGCCGACAACGACAGTCGAATTCTGAATGCGATCTTTCAGTGTCTCAACCGCCTGTTTTAACTGCTTATCTTTCAAATCTTCCGGTTTTCGCTCAGTAGCCGGTCCCTTCGGATCAAGCCACCATGGACCTCGCCCCTCTAGCTGATCGTTCTCCGAGAGCTCAACTGCAACATCCGGACTGATGCCCTTATTGTTAATGTCGCTATCATTTGGCGTCAAATATCGAGCGATGGTATAGTTGACCCCGCTGCCATCTTCCAACCTGTTGATGCCCTGCACAAGCCCTTTGCCGAACGTTTTCGATCCAATCAGAAGCGCTCTTCCGTTATCTTTCAATGCACCACTGGCGATTTCAGATGCGCTTGCACTTCCGCGATTGATCAATACAACAAGGTGTTGCTGGCAAATCGGCTTGCCGTCCGACCAGGCTGGCGTTTTGTAGCCGTCTTTGTCCACTGTTGAAACGATGGCGTTTCTGCCAGCCAGGAACATGTTGGAGATGTCGATTGCGTTAGTGAGCAATCCGCCCGGGTTGTCGCGCAAGTCGAGCACGATTCCCTTTGCTGACGAAAGTTTGGTAAGTGCTTTTTGCATCTCATCATTTGCTTTATGCGAAATGAAGGTGCTAAGCCGAATGTAGCCGATTTTGTCATCCAGCATTTTTGCAGTTTGCACTGATGCTATTTGAATTTCATCGCGCTGCATTCTTAGTTTGCGACGAATTCCTTTCGTCATCAACGTCAGTTCGACTTCCGATCCTTTCGGACCCTTTATGTTCTTTGCTGCTTCCTCAACGGTGAGACCTTTGGTGGATGTGCCATTTATCTCTGCTATCTCATCCCCGGGCAGAACGCCTGCGCGCGCAGCCGGTGTGCCATCAAGCGGAGCAATAACTATGATTTGCTGGTTCTTGTCAGTGCCGATTTGAATTCCGACTCCGAACAAATGGGCTTCTATTTGCGCCTTCTCGTCATCAAATGCATCGCGGTCAAGGAATCTGGTGTATCGATCACCCAAGCTAGCCAACATTGTTTCAATGGCCTTGTGCGCGTCGTCTGTTGTTTTGAGCTTGCCTTTATAGCGCGACTCCCAATAAGTCCAATCCTGACCGTTGTAGGTCGGTTCGTAGTATTCATTCTTTATCAGTTTGTAGACTCTCTGATACAGTCGTTCCGGTATTAGCGAGTCCGGCACTACAAACTGAGTTTGGCGAACCGGCAATTGCGCCACTGTGTCTTCAGCCGAAGCCGGAAGCGTTGCGCCGTTCAGGAATGCCACAGCGGCTACGAAAGGTAACGTTAGCAAGAAATTCCGGCAAAATTTGTTGGACATGTCGCCACGCTGAGACTGTTTGGGGAAACCGCTTTCCGGGATCTAAGACCTTCCCGTGAGAAGGTGCAGACCGGCATCTTCCTTTACTTACCCGGAATTGCAGCACTTTAGACGGACTGTCAGGAGAAGGTTTTCAGGGTGTTACTATAGCTTAGCCCTGATGACTGCTTTTCAGGCAGAGGGTTTTTACTGTCTCGAAAGGGAGCGAATTACCAGTGGAAAGAGCTGTTGCTGACATTGGAATCTTCGGTGGTTCCGGCTTCTATAAGCTGTTGGAGAATGCCGAAGAGCGTGCGGTTGAAACACCTTACGGTGCACCGAGCGATCGAGTAATGATCGGCATGCTAGGCGGAAAGCGCGTTGCATTTTTGCCTCGCCACGGCGCGCATCACCAACATCCGCCGCATAAAATCAACTACAGGGCCAACGTTTGGGCTCTTCACTCCCTGGGCTGCAAGATGATTATTTCGCCTTGCGCCGCGGGAAGCTTGCAAAAACACGTCGCTCCCGGCGATTTCGTCGTTTGCGATCAGTATGTTGATCGCACTACAGGGCGCATCGACACTTTTTACGACGGACCGATAGCTACACACGTTTCTGCGGCCGAGCCCTACACAGCTACGCTCCGCAAACTGGCTATTCAAGCTACCAAAGACTGTGGCATCACAGTGCACGAAAAGGGCACGGTAGTTGTTATTCAGGGGCCGCGCTTCTCAACCAAAGCCGAGTCTCGCTGGTTTACGTCCATGGGCTGGGAAGTAATCAACATGACCCAGTATCCAGAGGCACATCTGTGTCGCGAACTGAACATGGGTATTGTGAACATTGCTCTGATTACCGACTATGACTCCGGTTTGGTCGGCGACGTTGACCCTGTTTCACACGCTGAAGTTGTAAAAGTCTTCGGCGAGAACCTCGGCAAGTTGCACAAAGTATTGGTCAAAATGATGGAACTGATGCCGGACCCGGCTACCGTTGATGTGGGCGACGCTCTCACCGGAGCCCGCTTCGGCTAAAGCCCGGTTAGCCCGACGTAAAAAATTGCCGCCCCGGGGCGACGAGTATTGCCGCCTTTGCCCGAATTTCGTGGCAGGGCGGCATTTTACATTGCATTTCGGCGATCGGGAATTTAACTGATAACCGGGGCTTATTCTTTGCTGTCGCGCGTAGTTTCTGTTGTAATGGACCGTACACAAGGAGTTCGCATCTTTATGTTCCAGACAGCGGAAAAGACGGCCTGGAAGATTGTCGGCGATCCGGCAGCACCGGAATCTGCATGGCTACCGGCGTGTCACCTAACGTCGGATACCAAGCTTGCCAAGAAAATCGCAAGGTCGGAAGCGACCAATCGACCGTTAGTAGCAATTACCGCTCTGGCAATCGCTTTGATTGCTTGCGTCGGTGCTCATTCCTGGGTCGACAGCGGTTTCGACTGGGGCTATTTTTTCGTCAAAAGACTCGTTGGGCAGCCGTCCTCGCCTCAGGGTACGGTAGCGGCTGTAGTCTCGGTATTTTTTATGCCACCGCTGATTTATGGACTGTTCGCAGGCCAGATCCGAGCATTTTTTGAGAAGCAGAAGTGGATCGCCTTTGCGCCTCTGGCTGCAACGTTGACCTACTATGGCTGGATAATGAGTCGAGGCGAAGAATGGTTTCGCGAGGTGCCGTTTTTCGTCGTGTCACTAGGTCTGGCTTATATCTCTTACTTTGTTGGCGGCAAGTTATGGAGTTGGGCCAGGGGCATTACTAAAGTTAAATCGCTCCTCTGGGTTCCGATGTTATCTTTCGGCATCGTTGGCATATTGGAATTCTTGCCAAGCCAGTACGGACTCAATGCGCTGAAAGAATCAGTGGGCATTCAACTAAGCATTTACGCCGCTGCTATCTGGGCAAACTCATTCATCGGCGGCTACTTGTCGCGCTCAAGACGAACTGCTACCGCTATACTATTTGGACTAGCTGTAACATTGCCAGTGGTGTCATTAATGGTGCTGAATGTGATCGGTACATTAGTGTCGCTTTCTCTCGATCCACTCGGACTTGGCGCAAACATCGGCTGGCGCGCTTGCCTGTCTGCCGCAGTGATCCTGCTTGTTACGATGTCTTCCGTCATTTCAGGCGGCTTCTGCGCCGGCAAACTCCGCCAACTCCGCTTCGCCCGCCGAAGATTGGAAACGGTTTGAAAATTATTTGTAGTCAATTTTGATGAGTTGAACCATACAGGTTGTTCTGTAAGGAAACACCTGGAATTGACTGACCCGATCACCGAAGCTGATGGCAGATAGAGGCGCCTCCCGAGCGGGAAAGCGCAGTTTGACTTGAGAGGAGAGCCATCATGATTTATGACTATTCAGAGAATGATAACGCCGAGCCGCGGGAAGATGATGCTCTTGCGGAGAACGAGATCAATCTGGTCTCCTTATTGGTGCCGTGCCGCCAAGCTCCGGAGCGACAAGCAAATCTGCGGCGGGACGGGGCGCAAGTCACCGACGTGAGCAACGGCAACCAAACAACGCGATGGCCGGACGGCAGGAGCATTACACGTAGCGCTCCCCGGAACGGTGAACCGGGACGAATTCTTAGTGCCATCACCAGCAGCGGGGACCAATTGTACTTCAACTATAGCGATGCCACCACGCACATGCCTGAAAGCATCGCCTTCAATCAAGAAGCCTACAAAGTCTATGACAAACCTGTAGGAAGAGTCATTATCCTAAATCAGCAAAGCGGCGAAGTCAGCATCGGCGGCGTCGATGAAAATGGCCGGGGCTATAACTTATCCTATCAGCTATCGGGCCGGAGTGAACTGGCTTACGCTGACGGCACACGCATCGTAACCACGCGCACTGCAGCCACTGAAAATTCCGTGACCACAGACAGGGACGGCAGAGAAATCGCCAGAACCGAACGAAACAGGCAAAGTGGCGCATATGCAACTCTTGAGAGCTTTCATTCAGTTGATGGACTGAATCGTGAGGTGACGACCTTTGCGCGCAGCTGGCACGAGCCGGAAGGTAGAGCCTGTCTGATTCCGGGGCTAACACGAGTCCAAGTGAATGAAATCAGACAGATGCACGGTATGCAGCCTCTTGCAGCCAGTGCCGCGCCGACATGGACGGAAAGGATCACCACTCAGCGCGAAAGTTATGACCCGGCAACGGGAGAAAGAGTGATCCGCTACTTAACAACGCCGTTAGCCCGTGAATTCCGCACAACCATTTCGGCTGACGGACACATTCGGACCGCTTCGCCATACAAAAATCGCAACAAATAGGTGGTTGCAGTAAGAACGTATTACCTTGACCGGAACTTTCCTTCCTTCTTCCGCGCGCGATTCCCTTCGTTTTTAGTGCGATTATTTCGCTGGTGCTTTACACGAAATGGTTAAATCGCAGTTGCTTGATGGTAGGGGGCTCTTCCGGGTCCGTGGTAGAATGCCGGACGATCTCTCGGGGAATCTATAATGAAACGCTCGCTAAGCCTTGCTTTACTGGTATGTGTTGCTGCTTTGGCTTTTCCTTATCTGGAAGGTAGCGCACAGTCGGGTGCTGCGGCTAGTAATCCCGGAATTAGCATGACAATATATCCTGTTGTCCGCAAAGCCGATGGCAAACAGTATCTGATCACTCCATCGGGCAAAGAGGTGACTATTCCGGGGCTGGGAATCGCACCGAATGCGACTCAGGTAGCCGTCTATCACGATATGAATCGCAACTTCTGGTACAACGACACAAGCGGTCGCCCGGTGGCTGTCACGCCCGCGCAACTCGAAGCTGCGCAAGCCCAAATGAACGCACCGTCAGGAGTAGCCGGCGGTATGCCACCACAGATGATGCCGCCGGCACAATCGTACTACAGTTCCACGCCATCCTACGCTGGCGGGTACAACGGCATTCCCTACGGTACACCCGTCAACATGGAAGGACCCGGACAGTACAGCTACATGGCGCCGGGCGGCAACAAGCAATTCGTAAGCCCGTCGCCTCAAACAAGCGCAGAGTTTACTCAATGGCATCAACAAGTCCCATACGGGCAGCAGCCGACTGCTGGAGCAATGCAAGGTGGTGCTTCGCAAACGCAGCACTCTTCCTCATCGAGCCAAGACGTTGAGAGCCGCGGAGACCGGAGACGCCAGCACCGTGCCGACCGTCTTGAGAATCGTGCGCAAAATCAGCGGAGCAATGCATCGAGCGATCAGACCTACGCGGACCAAAAAATGCAATCAGGAGAAACTCTCGGTACCGGCATGACCTCTCGCCGATCTGCTCGCGAATCGCGCCGTGCGAAGAGAGAAGATCGGCGCGCAGACTTTCTCGACGGCAACTAAGTTCAGCTGAAAATCTACGCAATCTTGGTCGGTATTGTTGTAATCACCGGTCCTGAGCGTGTCACGACCAGGGTGTGTTCGTATTGCGCGGTAAGACTGTCTGAGTGCGTGAACAAACTCCATCCGTCATCACCGGTGATGACTTTGTCGGCTTTCGTCGATAAAAATGGTTCTACCGTTAGTACCATGCCTTCTGTCAATTGGCGCTTGTCTCGCTTCTCATAGTAGGAGTGAATGAATTTTGGCTCCTCGTGCAGCGCTGCGCCTACACCATGGCTGCCCAGGTTGCGAATGATGCGCATGCCGTTTTTACGCGCAACAAACTCAATTGACTTACCAATTACATTCAGCGGTGCACCCGGCCTTACCTGCTTGATTGCAAGATCTCTTGCTTCGCGTGTCGCTGAGCAAACACGCTCCTGATTCTTGCGATGTGGTGGCACCAAAAACGTCCCGCCAGTATCGCCAAAGAATCCGTTCCGCTCCGCTGACACATCAATATTGACCATGTCTCCCGCGCGGATTTTAGTTCCGTCTGGAATGCCATGTGCCACACAGTGATTGATGCTGATGCATGTTGCGCCGGGGAAGTTGTAGGTCAAAATGGGCGCAGAGCGCGCGCCCTTTTCCTCAAGCAGTTTGTGCCCGAACCTATCCAGCTCCAGCGTAGTCATGCCTGGCTCAATCGCTCGCCCCATTGCTTGCAAAACATCGGCGACTATTGCGCCAATCAGTTTCAAGCCTTCAAGTTGGTCAACAGTATCTATTGTCATTTATCGGCGAGCCGCTGTCTCGATTACGGAAGTTTCCTCACCACCAGGCAGCCGGACATCATGTCGTGCAGCGCTTGCTTCCTGTCGGTGAGCCCAGCAAGAATATAGCCTATATAGAGGGTAAACTGCGAGACAACTTTAAGAAAGTTCCGCGCCAGAGCCCGCCAAAATGTTAGCCTTCGTCCTTCTGAGTCGGTCACAATCAGCCCCAGAGTTAGCTTTCCCGGTGTCGCTTGCAGCGGCGATGACTCGAAGACCGCGAAGTAAATCAGTTCGGATAGACAAACAAACAAGGCTAGCCCCAGTGCGTAAGAATTGTAGACGGTTTCCGGCAGGTGTCCGTGGACGTTTTGCGTGACAATGCCTGCGACTGCCAGCGGAATCAGCAGTATAAGCACTGCCAGAATCGCCAAAATCGGCGCCAGAAAAGCGTCAATGGTCGCTGCGACCAGGCGCAGCCAGAATCCGGCGCAGTTTGCCCTGGTGACCAATTCCGCGCTTGTGCCCACGGTGGCGCTCTTTAATGTCATTTGCCCTGCCCTCAACCCGGTACTTCCCTGTTGTTCATTCGCCCAAGTCTTGGCTTCTTCATTTGTACAGAGACAATTCTAGGGATCAATGTCTTCAAACCTGTGACTGCCATGTTCATGTCAATAGTTGAAAAATCGGCTGGAACTTGGGACATTAGCCGCTGACGAACAGTCCAGCCAGGGGCGCCGGAGGCATGAATGCACCGGGCAGCCATCGAATCTCCCCGAAACACAGTAAACATCCGGAGAATGAACCATGACACTACAAGTTCAAGGGAAACAGCTCGAAGACTACGTAAAAGACTCCCGCGCGGAGTTTGAGTCCAATCTGAAAAAGCTCGTAGACATCCCCAGCGTGAGCATGGACCCCGCTCACAAGGCGGACATGGTTCGCTGTGCGGAAGAAGCCGCCAAGATGATTCGCGATGCCGGCGGTGAAGCCGAGATCGTGCAGACGAAAGGCTATCCGTGTGTCATTGGCGATTTTAAGAGCAGCCCTGATCATCCGACCGTTCTGGTCTACAACCACATTGACGTTCAGCCTGCCGACCCCTCGGAGTGGAAGACTGAGCCGTTCAACATGAAGATTGACGGTGAGACTTATTTTGGTCGCGGCACCACTGATGATAAGGGACCGGCGTTGACTGTTCTGTATGCAGCGGTTTATGCACGTCAGAATAATTTGCCGTTGAACATCAAGTTCTTGTGGGAGCTGGAAGAAGAAATCGGCAGTCCGAATTTTGAAGCATTCTTGAAGGAGAATGTCGCGAAGCTGAAAACTGATTCGATTGTTGTGTCCGACACCATTTGGATTTCGCGTGAGCGTCCGGCGATAGGCTATGGGCTGCGAGGTTTGCAGGGGATGCTGGTTCGCCTCAAGACCGGAACGAAAGATGTACACTCAGGGCTTACCGGTGGATTGGCTCGCAATCCGGTCGGCGAGCTTGCCGGGCTGATCGGCAAAATGTACGATCCTAAAACCGGGCAAGTGACAATTCCGGGATACTACGACAAAGTTCGCAAGCTCACCGCTGACGAAGAGAAGGACTTCGTCAAATCCGGATTCACAGTGGACGGCTTCAAGAAAGCGCACGAACTGCATTCAACACGCTACACCGACAATCTTGAAGGTGCGAAGAGAATCTGGGCAATGCCGACGCTTGAGGTGCATGGTATCACTGGCGGTTATACCGGTCCTGGTGTCAAAACTATCGTTCCTCACCAGGCTGAAGCAAAAATTAGCATGCGGCTGGTACCGGATATGGATCCCGAAGAAGTGGTGAAGATATTCACCGACTTCGTGAAGAAAGAAATTCCTGACGCCGAAGTCTTGCGTGAAGGCACACTTCACCCCTACGTAGGCGACCGCGCAAGTGCTCATGCTGCTGCTGCGAAGCAAGCCATGACCGATGCGTTCGGCGTGGAACCAGTTTTCGTTCGCGAAGGCGGTTCGATTGGCGCCGTTGTGAGCATGAAAAACGTTCTCGGCAAAGACGCCATCTTCATGGGGCTTTCACTGCCTGAGCACGGCTACCACGCCATCAACGAAAACTACGACTGGAAGCAAACCTCCGGTGGTATCAAAATGTTCGTCAAGTACTTCGAGGCAGTAAGCAAACTGAAGTAATTCGACGCTCGTTGTAATTTTGAACAGCCTCGCTCATGTATCTTTTGCGAGGCTGTTTGTCTTCGTTATGCACGCCACCTCTTTACCCTCACCTGCTACCGGCTTAAGTTGCGGTCGCTAGTTGCCATTGTGTCTCGAATTCGGCGGCCGTGATTTCTTCTGCTTCGAAGTCCTCATCTCTATTGAGGTCGGAGACCTCAGGCAGCGGCATGTGGTCGACAGGACCGAGCGCTTCTAACTCCCGGGCAGTCATAGGACAAATTACTCCGGATCTGTAGATTTCAATGCGCCTGCGTTCGTATCGCGAGTCGTCCAATTCTTCGAAATACAAAATTGGTTCATCGTCAAATTCGTGTATCCATCTTACTTTGATGTATTTCAAAACTAGCACCGGAGGGAAGGTCGACAATCAGGTCGATCATACCCGCAAGCACGTTCAATTTCTTCGCCCGTGCAAGTGATTTACTTCTTCTTCTTCGTCTGCCGGGTGGCTCTACTCAGCTCTCTTCCGTCGGCGTTGCGTAGGTCCTTTGAGTCTTTAATCTGCGCGTTGCACTCCGAGCATCGAGGCAATCCTTTGCTCCAATTTTTGTGATCGATTTTATGGCCGTAGTATTTGCACATGCTGTTCTGTACTTTAGGCACAAGCCATGATGCTTTCAGCGAAGAAGTGACGGTTTGCCATAAATTGGCGAACGTAGCTTGCAGCGATGGTCCGTTTGACGCGTACTGACGAGCAGCTGTTACACGAAGCGCTCTTACAGGGGGACGGCGGGCATTGAGTCCCATGAGCGATGCCCTGATGCTGGCGAGTTTTATCATAGTTGCTCTCCATATTTTGCTTGTTTGTACTATGTCAAAGTGAGGTTAGTGTGAAATGTCCCGTTCCACTTTCGAGAGCATTGTAGGTTGTGCGGGTCTATTAGTTCGGTCAGAAGGCGGTCAAAGCTGTAAAATCCGCGGGCTCTTGGATTTGCGACGCAGCATAATGCAGTCGATCCTGTAAGAGTCCCTCTTTCGCCAGCGCTAGCGCCACAGCGGGAGCAGTCCAACATTTTCGAAGGGTGGAAATTTGCTTCTCGTTTTCCGCATCGAGAGCAGCTTTGCCTCATACTTCACTACCAAATCCGACAGTCCTTGTTCTTTTGCAAGTTGTATGAGAGCGGTGACGACCGCGAAGTGATCCGGGCAGAGGATCAGACTGTTGGTCTCGTAGATAGATAGTGCTCGCTCTAGAAGGGATAGGGCTTTCGTTTGTGAGGTTGCGGCGTGCAACGCGGTCAGCTCAAGGAGTTTGGCGTTGACACGCGGCGCTTCGGCCATGCCGGACCTCAGCATCATTGCTAGCTCTTTGATCAAGGCCCGGGCTTGCTCTGTTTTGTGCTGAAGTGCGAGCGCTTGAATCTTATAGAGCTGTAGTTCTATGTAGAACTGAGACTTGCGATCGACGACGACGGATTCGCAAAGCTCGAGCATCTGTGCGGGCATTCCAGCCTTCAGAAGCAGTAGAAGCGCATTGTCCGTTTGATAAGAGAAGGGCAGATTTCTCAGCTGTGTTGACAGAGATGTAAGTGCAGCGCTCATTGCTGCGGTATTACCAGTGGTTTGATAGTGATGAACCAAAGTAAACCAAGCTTCTACACGAGCACGCGCTGATATCTGAGAGGCAATACTTTGAACCAATCGGGAGCACAGTTCCGTTGTATCTGCCCCCTGCAGATCTCCGCTTTGTATTTGCAACTGAAGCACGTCCATGTAGTGAAGATTCGAAGCCTTGACCTCCTTCTGCAATGACTCAAGCAACGGATTTGATTCTTCGAATTTTTGCTGCAGCATCAAACATCTCGTGAGCTTTATTCTTGTCGGAAGAGAATCACGCGATTTTGCGGGCTTAAGGAAGCTCCGATATGCTTTCTCCGCGGCCGGATAGTCAGCGGTCATGCAGATATCACCGATCCGCGGCAAAAACTCATGCTCCTTGACGCTCCCGGCCTGAGCGTAATCGAGCGATAAGCCGGCCGCTTTGCGAGCTTGTGCAACTTTGCCCTGGACAGCCAAGGCGACCGCAAGTCGCGCCTGTGATTCGGCTGCGCGCATGCCTGAGCTGCCGCTGGAGTGAAACTGTCTTACATCAATTGTCGTTCTGTTTGACATGGATGACTCAACCAATGCTCCTTTCAGAGCGAGAGTTTCTTGTTCCGCCATCAAGGCCAGTCGACAGTTCACCATCTGACCGGTGCCGGCGTACAGGTGTGCAAGGTGTTGAGTCTCAAAGACTTTGTCCAGTGTGCCTTCGAACAAGCTGTCCGTTGCGGCTCCAATTCTTCTTAATGCAACTTTTGCTTCCGGGTAACGTCCCATCCAGATCAGCGAGTCAGCAAAGTCAATGCAGGCCGAACGCGACTCTTTCGTGACCTCCTGCTTTCTGTCGAGATAGCGCTGCAAGTACTTTATCGATTCTTGTCGGCAGTGAAACTCTTCCAGCGGATTGTCCGCAGAAAATTCGGATAACCGGTGCCACACTATGCCCAGCAACAGCGGGTCTTTGTTTTTGTCGCTTGCAACGTAGTCGCGGAATATTGCGATCTTATCCGCATTCGTTAAGAATGAGCTATTGAACAACGTGCTGATGGACGATACCGTTTCCAGCAATCGCATTTTTTTCGGAATCTTATGAGGGGCCGGGCGTGTGGCGGGAACCTCCGACTTTGTATTGGCGTTTTGCTTCACCATTGCAATCACTGGCACCAGAATTGCGACAGTAACAAGCGTGACGATGGCGGCCGGGTGAAAGCGCCTCTTTCGCTTCGTATCCGGCGTGTAGAACTCTCCGGCATTTTCCTGAATTTTCCTAAGTGCCGATAAGACCTGCTCGGCCGATTGAAATCTGTTGTCTGGATTTTTTGCCAGGCACTTCGAGATAATTTGCACAAGCGCCTTTGGGACCAATTGGGTACTTGGTATCACGGCGGTAGCATTAGCATGTTGGTGAATTATTGCCAGCGGCGTATCGCCATCGAATGGCGGTCGGCCAAACAAGGCGTAATACAGAGTACAACCGAGCGCGTAGATGTCAGCTCTTGCATCTACCTTGTGCCCTATGCAAGATTCGGGACTCATGTAGTAGACTGTTCCTAAAAGCAAACCTGTTTCGGTTAGTGTTGCTGAGCCGGTAATGTGGGCGAGTCCAAAGTCTACGAGTTTCAGGACACCAGTGGTGGAGAGCATGAAGTTGTCGGGCTTCAGATCTCGATGAACGATCCCGTGAGCGTGAATCTCTCCTAGAGCATTGCACATTTGCACTGCGTATTCGATCATTGTTATCCACGGGACTGTGTTGCTTTCGTCGATGATACTTTGCAGCGATCGGCCTTCCACGAATTCCATCGCAATGAACGGCGTAGTAGCGTCGTACATGCCGGTTTTGTAGCACTGAGTGACGTTGGGATGCTTAATTGTGCAGAGTATTTTTGCTTCTCGTTCGAATCGCTCGCGTGAATCTGCGTTGGTAAGCATATCGGAGGCGAGCAGCTTTAGAGCAATTACGCGATTTAGTTCCGCCTCGTTGCATTTGTAGACGCTGCCTCCACCGCCTGCGCCAATGCATGCAACTACTGTGTACGAATCGATTTTTGTCCCTGGTCTTAGCATTGGACTCGCTACCGGTTTTCTCTGATCAAAGTTCTGATGTGAGATGTATTTGATGCGCTTGCGATGTGATTGTAGTCGCTTCCTTCTCTAGCAGTATTGCTTCCGTCGGCAAATTTGCCTTCGAACAAAGCGTTGCTAACTGGCGCAGGAGTCTGACCCGAGAAGGGTACCAGACGAGTCCGTTCATCAGGTAAACGTTGTTGGCTTCTCTAAGTAACCTGATTGCGTCGGCACTTCCAGAATTGCAGTAGCGTGCTTCGAGCATCAGTAACTCACAGTAACTTGTCGGGCATACTCCTGGATTCGGTGGTATCTCCAGTCTGATACTAGCCGTGATTCTGCGGGCCTCTTTGTCTTGACCGGATTCACTGAGCGCGCGAGCCTCAAGGAGAGCGACAGCAGGATCAGCTTTTAGCCAAGAGGCTCTTCCTACTTTGTTGCAAGCCAACAAGGCTTCATTCGGTAACCCCAGGTCCAGCAAATTCTGGATCAGAAACTTTGTTCGGGGCGAATCGGGTAATCGCCCTATCAGTTGCTCCAGCGCGTGATGAATCATTAAGGGTGTAACAGCATTATCCGGTTGGGCTGCTTTTCCCCCGATTGCCGACTGTGCCTGCGCCCTAAGTGAACGGGATGCCAAAATCAACGCTTCAATCGCCGCCGGGTCGGCGGGGCCGACTGTCGTCAGTTTGAGCAGCGGGGCGAAGGCCTCTTCTGCACTCATGCCTTGTGCTTGGTTGCACCGGGCTTCTACGTACCGATAGAGAGCCTCGTATTTGCGATCCGTAACCTCTTTCAGGTGTGGGGTGACCTCTGCCAAGTGCCTTTGAGCCTCTTCAAACGCGCCCCGTTCGGCCAAACAATCTGCAAGATGAAGCGTGCAGATCAGGCCTTGTTCACTTCTGAGCGATTTCCCGCTTCTGAAGATTTTCTCCGCCGATTCAAGACTGATTCTCTTGCACAGAGCGCCGGCCGTTACTAAGTCCGGATCCGGGATCGGGTTTGAGTACGAGCTTGCGTATTCTGCATGTTCGCGTCCCTGCTTCAGATTGCCGGAAAGGAGGGCGCAATCCGCTTCTATTGCTTCAGCGACTGCAAGCCGGTTGCTTCTAACTACAGTTCCGTTAAGGGGCACGAAAGAATTTGGGACGCTCATTATCTGTGGGGCTTGACCCTGCTGTTTTTGGAGCAGGGCGTCTTCATAGGCTTCTGTCCATCGCAGGCAGTCCTTCATTCTTCCGCTCAGCTGGCAAATCTGCATATAAAGCCTGTAGCAGTTAATTCGTATTGGGGTTGTAGGTCCGAATTCTTCGCTGTCAAGAAGGTCTTCCTTGATGTATTTTTCGGCATTGCTATAGTCACGCCGTGCAATATAAATGCGCGCAATGAGTTCTTTTGTCGAACACCGTTCTGTTCCAGTTTCAATGTTTTGCGCCTTGAGAAGCCGCGTCAGGGCCTGTTCGTGCCTCTGTGCAGCGTTTGTTGCTTCGAATTCTCCGAGCCAGTAGAATGCTGCGCCACGAGCTGCCAGACTCGCAGGGGATTCCATCTTTAGAACTTCCTGGAGCGCCAGAATCTTATCTTCCCGAGAAAGGTATCTTTCTCCGAGCACCTTTGTGATGCCGGCGATGGTGCTAGCGCGTCTGGCCTTTTCCTTTATCCACCGCGGCTTTGAATAAGCTCCCGCCGTCTTTTTTGTGGATTGATCCAGTGTCGTATTTGGCTTTGGGTCCAACCTTGTTGCAATGACACCAATGATGCCTGCTAAGGCAACAAGCGTAAGTCCGACTATCCATGCTCTTCTCTGACCGCCCTGGCTTGATCGCGTGCGATAAACCGGTCCAGGAGAGTTGATAACAGCTTCCAGGTCTTGCGCAATTTCCAATGCGGATTGGTATCTCAGGTCCGGATTCTTTTCCAGACACTTGCGCATGATGCTCACCAGAGTCTGTGGTAGTTCGAATGTTGTTTGCGCGAAGATTGGTGCCTCATTGCTGTGTTTATGCAACAGTCCTACGGCTGCGTCGCTGTCGAATGGGGGCTCACCATAGATCATGGTGTAGAGCGCGCAACCAATCGCGTAGATATCCGCTCTGTGATCTACTCTTTGTCCACGGCATGCTTCCGGACTCATGTAATGAATCGACCCGACCAGCAACCCTGTGTCTGTGAGTGTTTGGGTAGAACTAGATTTTGCCAGACCGAAGTCGACAAGTTTGATTATGCCTTCGCTTGTGAGCACGAAATTTGCGGGCTT
Organism: Candidatus Obscuribacterales bacterium; assembly: GCA_019752635.1. Classification (GTDB taxonomy): domain Bacteria; phylum Cyanobacteriota; class Vampirovibrionia; order Obscuribacterales; family Obscuribacteraceae; genus JAKFUT01. Next base: position 19,347 of record JAIELX010000020.1, read on the forward strand.
GACGTCTCTGTGAACAATCTCGCGTGCGTGAATCTCGTTCAACCCCGCACACATCTGAATGGCGTAGCTGCAAGCTTGCTTCCAAGGCAACTTACCGTCGCTCTCAGCAAGACAGTCTTGCAGTGATTTGCCCGTGATGAACTCCATCGCGATGTAAGGAGTGACATCGTTGTCCATTCCCCATTGGAAAAATTGAGCAATGTTGGGGTGTTTAAGCGTCGAGAGGATTTTTGCCTCTCTGCTGAATCGATCTCTGGCCTCCTTGCTGGCTACCAAAGAGGGGTGAAGGAGCTTAATGGCGACTTCTCTGTTCAATTCAGCTTGCAAGCAACGGTAGACGGAGCCGCCACCGCCCTCTCCGACGCATTCTAGAACCGAAAAGACTTGCCCTATTGTCGTTCCCGCTTGTAACATCCGTTGCCGCTCCTATTTAACGGATATACCCGCCAACATAGCAGTTACATAGTAGTTTCGGCTCAGTTGTTCGACTTTTGCTTTGCTGATCTCGGCCTTGAGTCCCGTTCTTATTGCTGCATACGCGCGTTGCCAGCAAGCGTGCGTTGCCGGATCGATACCCGACATAGGGCGAGAGTCCACGGGACTCCTATCAGATTCCTAGTCCTTCTTAGAGGTTGCCTTAACCAGGGCGGGATCAAGTACGGCCGAAGGTGGTGGTGCGTCTGCGCCCGAGAGGTCTGTCGTTTCCGGCGTTTCTTGTCCATCGATTGCTTTGTCGGAATGAACTGTATAACGGCGGCCTTTCCAACTTACTTTCTTTCCGCTGAGAATGAGCCACGCGGAGTGCAGGTAGAGCACTGTTACAGTAAGGCTTCCCAACGGAAGCAGTAATGCATGGCGCAAGTCGACGCCGGTGTAATGCTCTGCCGTGCGACCGTACCATGCGCAAAGGAGGGTGATCTGGAAGCCCAGTAATGACGTCAGGAAACAGGTCTGAGAGGAAATGTCTCCTGCTTGCCATAACGATGCGACGTAAAAGATTGATATGAACGGACCAACGATGGCGGCGTTCAGAAGCACAATCACGGTTAGAAGATAAAGGAGTCGACATTCGATAAGCGCGAACAGGTTCTTTGTCCATCCCTGCCACAGGCTAACAAGGTCGGTATACATGCGCACTTTGTAGAGCAGTCGTCCATCTGCGGAGAGAATGTGGAATCCGTGAGACTTCACCACGCGCGCGAAACTAATATCGTCGAGAATTTGATCGTGTACGCTGGCGTGTCCACCGCAAGCCTCGTATACGCTCTTACGAATCAAAATATATTGACCGTAGGCGTATGCCCGATCGTTGGTGTGTTCGTTAATGGTATTGAGCGGATCGCCGCAAAGGAATGAGCCAAGCAAAACCGGCATCACAACTCGTTCCCAGAAGCTGCCCAATTCTTGCACCGGCATGAACGAAATCAAGTCTGCGCTGTTGCGTTGGGCGTAAGTAACGGCATATCGGAGTGACTCCGGCGTGTGACAGGTGTCGGCATCGGTGAAGAGGTACCACTCACCTTTAGCGTAGTTGACGCCGCTGACCAGTGCATTGCACTTTCCGATCCAGCCAGGAGGCGTATCCGTTCCTCGAACGTACTTAACGTGCGGGTTCCTGGCCGCTATCTCTTGAATGATTGCCCCTGTTCGGTCAGCCGAACGGTCGTCGATGGCAATCACTTCGTAGCGGGGGTAATTCTGTCGGGCGAGTGATTCGAGACAGCGACCGATCTTGCTCTCTTCGTTTCGGGCTGGAACCAGAACCGTAACGTTCGGAAGCTCATCTTCGGGCAGCGACTCAGCCGGTAGGCGGCGGAAGTAGTGAAAGAAGGTGAACGTGAGTCCGGCCAAAACGATGACCAGCACGGTCTCTACTAGAAAAAATATCAACGTGGTCATGCTTGATGAGCTTCCCGAAACCGGGACCTGTTGAACTACTTACTGGTATGCCACCAAAAGTGGTGTCGCCTCTGAACCGATTACGATGCTATTACTTGGGTCCAGTTGGATCAACCTGTAAAGATCCTACCATCATCTGTCGCAACCGTCCTGATGGTGCGGGGATACAACCATAAGTTTCGCTTTATACGCAGGTAGAACGCCGCACCGGACCGGTTTAACCTATTGTCACCTTGTTTTGAAATCACCTGGAATGCAATTGTCTTGTCAGTATGTTAGCAGGGCGATTGCCTTTGCCGCAACTGCCTCGCCCGAACCGATCTCTCCCATACCTTCATATGTGGTTGCCTTTACACTAACTACCTCGGGTGAAGTCCCCAGCGCTTTAGCCAGGCGCTCTTTCATCAAACTGTAGTGTGGCGACATCTTCGGGCGCTCGCACATGATCACCGAGTCTATGTTGCCGATGGCGAAGCCTTTCTGGCGAACGGCTTCGGCAATGGTTGCGAGCAAATCCAGACTATTGGCTCCGGCAAAGTCGGGATCGCCCGGCGGAAACCACATTCCGATGTCGCCCATGTTTGCCGCGCCCAGAATAGCGTCTGCAACCGCATGACTAAGAGCGTCTCCGTCCGAGTGCCCCAGCGGACCTTTGTCGAAGGGGATACTAACTCCCCCGATAACGAAGGGCCGCCCGGGCACCAGACGGTGAATGTCAAAACCGATACCGACGCGCAAGGCTCAGTCTCCCAATACAAGCAAGAGTTGTCCTGATTCAACTGTGTCGCCGGCTTTGGCGCTAATCGACTGCACTTTTCCGTCGCGGTCGGCCAGGATCTCGGACTCCATCTTCATTGCTTCGAGAATCAGAAGCTTTTGCCCGTTCTTGACCGATTCGCCTTGGGACACCAGGACTTGTTTAACCAGACCATGCATCGAGGAGCAGATTTCGCCGGTTTGGTTTACCGATGCTTTGCGGGCTTGGCGCGCCGGGGCCTGCGTTGCCACGGTATTCGTACCGCTGTTGGCGCGGACGGGGCTCGCTGCGACCGGGGCGAGGCTGCCTTCCGAAACCAGTTCTGAAACTGAGACTTTGAAGTGTTTTTGGTTGACTTCAAGCTCAAAGGTGCGCGATGGAGTGCGCTCGAGGTGAGGCGAACCGCCGTTCGATTCGGTTTTGTCGGACTCGGATTTCGGGGCGACTTGCGGCGTCGGAGCCTTAAGGCGAGCCTTCAGCTCCTTCTCTACATATGTCGTGTAAATCTCGCCTTTGAGAAAGGCTTCGTCTTCCAGCAGTTGCAGATGGAACGGGATAGTGGTCGACACTCCTTCAATTTTGAATTGCTTAAGGGCGAGGCGGGTGCGGACCACCGCTTCTTCTCTGGTGCGCCCCCAGACGACAAGCTTGGCCAGCAATGAATCGTAGAACGGCAGGATTTTGTAGCCGGTATAGCAAGCGCTATCGATTCTTACCCACGGCAAGGAGGGTTCTACATAGGTATGCACCGTTCCCGGGGACGGAAGAAAATTCTTGAAGGGATCTTCTGCGTTGATGCGGCACTCGATTGAATGTCCTCGTGACACCACTTCCTCTTGCGTGAAAGATAACTTCTCGCCCGCGGCAACGCGAATCTGTTCCTTTACGATATCGATGCCGGTTACCATTTCGGTAATCGGATGCTCCACTTGAACCCTGGTGTTCATTTCAAGAAAATAGTATTCGTCGCCCGCGACCAGCCCTTCCACGGTACCTGCGGAAGTGTAGCCTATTGATTTTGCCGCTTTTACCGCCGCATCCAGTAGCTTTTGGCGAACTTCCGGATTCAGTTTATATGCGGGAGTTTCTTCCAATAGTTTTTGGTGTCGGCGTTGTGACGAGCAGTCTCGCTCCGTGAGGTGCACCACGTTGCCGTGATGATCGCCGATCACTTGAACCTCAATATGGCGCGGGCGCTCCAGGTACTTTTCCAGGTAAACTTCCGCATTGCCGAAGTAGCTGCTTCCTTCGCGTTGCGCGCCGGCCAGAGCTTGCTCCAGCTCTTCTTCTTTATGCACGACGCGCAGTCCTCTGCCACCACCGCCGGCACTAGCCTTAATTGCGATCGGATATCCGAATTTCTTGCAAAGCTCTTTTACTTTCTCGATGTCGCTGACAGGATCGATAGTGCCTGGAACGACCGGCACTCCCGCCGCGTCCATCAGGCGTCGAGATTCGACCTTGCTGCCCATCTTCAGAATGACGTCTGGCTTGGGACCAATGAAGACCATTCCTGCTGTCGCCACTGCGGCTGCGAATTCGGAATTCTCCGCCAGGAAGCCGTACCCGGGGTGAATCGCTTCCGCTCCGCATCGCTTCGCCAGTTCAATAATTTGTTTTGAGTCCAAGTAAACTTTGCCGGGCTCACCTTCCAGCAGCCATGATTCGTCGGCAAGGGACACGTGCCTGGATAGTCGGTCCGGTTCGGAGAACAGCGCAACTGCTTTGATACCGAGCTCCTGGCATGCTCGAATGACCCTGACTGCTATTTCGCCGCGGTTGGCAATGACTATCTTCTTAAACATTGGTCCCTCTTTAACTGCTGACGCGATCATGTTTAATCACGCTAACAACCTATCAGCAAAGCGAGGGAAACCCCGCGAAATTAGAAATCTCCTAACACATTCGCCACATGGCTTGAAGAGCGGCTTGTAGATGAAACGATGCACGGTTTTTTTCGCCGCGCTGTGGTGTACGATGAGCTGAGTTTTGACTTACTTAGAGAGGTTCTGCCAGTGTCATTCTCGAGCGTTTTCATACCGGGCGCCGGTTTTATGGGCTCTGCGATTGCGTATCTGATTGCGTCGAAGACTGACGCTCGAGTAACCCTTTACGATTCCTTTCCCGAAGCAATTAAGAAGTCGCAAGCCAGTGTTGAAAAGTATGTCAAGACTTCGGTGGAGAAAGGCTTTATTACTGCCGAGAGGGGCGAGCAAGTCAAGAGAAGTGTTGCTTGGACCAACAAGCTCGAAGATGCTTCCGATGCTGATCTTGTAATTGAAGCGATTGCCGAAGATCTCAATATGAAGCACGAGCTGTTTAAGACGTTGGATCGAGTCTGCAAGCCCGACGCTATTTTTGCCAGCAACACTTCCTCGTTACCGATTACCTCGCTTGCTGCAGTAACGCGTCGATCCAGCCGCTTCCTCGGGATGCATTTCTTCTCTCCTGCTCACGTCATGAAGCTTCTGGAAATCATTCCGGGCATCGACACTGATTGTGCCGTGGTTGATCAAATTCGTGAGTACGGTAAGTCCATCGGCAAGACTGTTATCACTTCGAAGGACATGCCCGGATTTATCACTACCCGCTTGGGAATGGTACTGCTCAATGAAGCCGCGTTTGCTTTGATGGAAGGTCTGTCTACAGCAGAAGAAATCGATACGGGGATGGTGCTTGGTTACAACCACCCGATGGGGCCGTTGGCTTTGGCTGACTTTGTCGGTCTTGATATCTGCCTCCATGTAATGGAGACATTATATGAAGGATTCGGTGATACGAAGTACCGTCCTTGCCCGCTTCTTCGCCAGCTTGTAACAGCCGGTCACCTCGGCAAGAAGACCGGAAAAGGATTCTACAAGTACGAGCAGAAAGAGCTGGCTGCTTGCGGTACTAAGAAGTAAACGGCCTCGAAAACAAGTCGCCCTCGGCTAATAGTCCGGGGGCGGCTTCAGTCCTGGCACTTCAGATACATTTACGCTGAGGACAATCTGAACAGGGACTATAATGTGTTGAAGGATTCAGGTATTTGCCAAGAGGCAGACCGGATGAAGGGGAGACAATGAATTTGGCCGATGGCGCTAAAGGTCCTAGTATTGCCGAGCTTCAGCGATTTATACGCGACAGGAAGCGTATCGAATTTGTACTGATTACAGGCGACAAAGTTTATGGAACTTTGCGTTGGTTCGATGACGCGGCCTTTTGTCTCACCACCGGTGGTGATCAGTCTTTTACAATCTTACGCCCCGCGGTCGTTGCCTACAGGGCTATGGGCGGCTCGCCCGCTCCAGCAGCGCCGACGAAAGCTTCAGATGCGGCAGTGCAATCTGAGCCTGCTTCAGCTGGAGCAGAGAAGTCAGCGGGATTGAACGATCTGCTGAGTTAGCGTAAAAAGCTAGTAAAACGGCTTAGTTTGCTGCCCTGGTAGCGAACTTAAATTTTTGTACCATGCTAAACTTGAGGCGGAGAGCTTCAAGGGTTGCTCTTAGCGAGGTGTCGAGCGTGTCATTCTTCAAGAAAGTTTTTTCGCAGCAAATCGGAATTGACCTCGGGACAGCCAACACCCTGATTTATCTGGCGGACAAGGGTATCGTTCTGCGAGAGCCGTCAGTCATAGTTATCGACGACGAAACCAAAGCTCCGCTTTATGTCGGTGAAGAAGCAAGAGCAATGATCGGACGAACTCCCGCCGGGGTGCGCACTTGCCGCCCGTTGAAGCACGGTGTTATCGCCGATTTCAAATCCACACACATGATGCTTGAGGCGTTCATTCAAAAGGTCGCAGGACAGAAGTCATTCGTTAAACCGGATATCGCCATCGGTATCCCTTCCGGTGTGACCACGGTAGAAAAACGCGCGGTCAGAGAAGCGGCTTTCAAAGCCGGCGCCGGTCAAATCTTCCTCCCGGAAGAGCCTATGGCTGCTGCAATCGGCGCATCGTTGCCTGTGTCCGAGCCGACAGGGTTGATGATAGTGGATATCGGTGGTGGCACGACAGAGGTCGCCGTGATCAGTCTGTGCGGCATCGTCGTTAATCAGTCGATTCGGGTCGCCGGCGACGAGCTCAATGACGCAATCGTCGAGTATCTGAAAAAAGTGCACAGTCTGGCCATCGGTGAGCGCACTGCCGAAGAAATCAAGTTTCGTCTTGGTTCCGCTTACACTACGCACGACAATGACAAGTACGAAGTGAAAGGGCTCAATCTGGTTAACGGCTTGCCGCGAACAGCGACTATCAGTCGCGGAGAAGTTCGCGAAGCATTGGCTGCGCCGCTCAAGATAATAGTCGGTGCAGTCAAGCGCACCCTGGAGATGACACCGCCGGAACTGGCAGCTGATATTTACCATCGGGGCATTATGCTTTCCGGCGGTGGCGCGCTGTTGCGCGGACTTGACGAATTGATCGCGAACGAAACAGAAGTTCCTGTCTTTGTCGCTGAAGATCCTCTTTCATGTGTGGCTGTGGGGTCCGGCATAATGCTCACCGATCCCAAATACTCGCGGGTGCTTGAGCAGTCGCTGTACGTAGGCTAGGAGAGGATTGCCTTTTGCCGCCACTACAAGATCGCAGCGCCAGTAGATACACCATCAGCTCCGCGTCGATGGCGGAAACTGCATTCCTGGTAGTAATTGTTTTGATGGCTGCCGGTCCGGTCAGTGGCGTGATTGCCTGGGCTCACTCCTCGCTCTCGTCCATGATCAGTCTGGGCGGCACTCAGTTGGAGTCGACTCGGAACCTGGCATCACAGTTGATTGATGCAGGCGAGAAGATCCGGACACTTGAAAAGAAACTTGGTGATTCCGAACTTGAATTGACCAAATTACGGCAGGAAGCCAAAGATGTTAGTAAGTTGCGCAGCTTGCTATCGCTCAAGCAGAGCATCGATCGACACACCATAGGTGCCGATGTTACCGGACGCGGACCGGACAACTGGTACGAACAGGTTACCATCGACAAGGGCTCTCGCGACAACGTTCAGCGCGGCTCAGCCGTAGTTACCAGCCAGGGTATTGTCGGCCAGGTCATTTCGGTGAAGGAAAATACAAGCGTTGTGCGTCTGGTCACAGATCCTGAGCAGAAAATTGGCGTTGTGATGCCGCGTATAAACTTGCCGGGTGTTTTGAAGGGCAACTATAAGAAGCCCGCCGTCATTGAATTCATTCCAGTGGGAAGCCCTGTGGATATTGGCGATAAGGTGACGTGTCTGGGCAACGGCGGTATCTTTCCTGCGGGACATCCCGTCGGCACTGTTAGCATGGTTCGCCGCGACACCAACGGCACCACTTTGTCGATTGAAGTGCGCCTCTCTGAGAACCTTTACGATTTGACGCACGTACTACTTGTTCCTCCGATCAGCATTTAAGGAGAACAAAAATGTCGCTAATGTCTATGCGAACGCGGAAGCGCGTTTTTGAAGTAGCCGGCGCCGGGCTCCTTTGTGTCAGTGCGTTTTTGTTGCAAACGCTCGTGCTCAATCGATTCTATTTCAACGGAGTTATCTGCAGCTTACCCTTGACCATAGTCATTGTTTGGGGATTGGTTTATGGCAGTCCTTTGCCCAAAATTACCAATCTGGAATTGCGCAAGAATTCCGCCGGTCAAATCTTTCGCCGACAACTTATGGCCGGGTCTCCCGGCGCCTTGCTCATGGGTTTGTTTCTCGCCAGCCTCTATTCCGAGATATTGCCGCCAAATCCGATTGCTGTTTCAATAATGGATATAGGCACAATTGACCTGCCGACTTATCCACTTGCGTTTCCGTTAGTGGGCTGGATCTCCGGTTACGTTTGTCTGCGGGCGATCAGTCAGGGGAATTTATTGTGTATTCCATTGACGTTTGTCCTGACTCTTGCCGCCGAGTGTTTCATGTCGTGGGAGTTGATTCTTTTGCGTAGGTCCGGTGTTTTTGAGCATTTGTCCCAGGTCGTTTTTCCTGAAGCGATGATCAATGCCATCATTGCCCCGTTCATTTACTTTCCGCTGCGGCAATTGTACGAAATCTCGGAAGGTCAACGCACATCGCTCGCCGTGGAGTAACCGGACATGGTCCAATCATCAGGTATCGGTAGCGGAAGTACCGAAATTGATAATCCCGGCAAACGTGCCGCTGTGCTGCTCTTTGTCGTAGGCATCGCGATGACGGCTTTGGCTATGCGGCTGGTTTGGTTGCAAGTGTTGCAGAACAATTTCTACAAAGCGCGTGCGTTGGAAAATTCGACACGTGTGACGTTTCTCCGCGCCCCGCGCGGAATAATTTACGATCGTCACGGAAACATGGTGGCGACAAACAAGCAAACCCTGTCTTTGGTGGCCGTACCCTTGCAGCTGGAAGATGTTGATGCCGTAGCCGTGCGCCTGTCGCGCATTCTCGAACTACCGTATGCCGATATCAAAGCGCGGCTGGAGAAGGCGAAAGTATCCGACAGCGTCTTGCCCGTTGTGATCGAGCGAGATCTCAGTTTGGAGATTGTTAGCCGTTTTTACGATCAGAAACTTTTCCTGCCGGCTATCGAAGTTATGCCGGACATCAGCCGCAACTATCCTCAAGGTGAGTTGTTTTGTCACGTTATGGGTTACTGCGGTGAAATTACAGAATCACAACTGGCGCGGCGTCCCGAAAGGCGCATGGGAGACGTTGTCGGGCAAGAAGGCATTGAGCGCCTCTATGACACTCAACTTCGTGGCATAGACGGCGAGCAACGCGTACGCGTTAATGCTGCCGGTGAGACATTCTCACGCGACACGGCTAAGCCAGTGGTGACCAAAGAAGCGCAAGCCGGACTGCCGGTTGTTCTCTCTATTGATACAGAACTTCAGCAGGCGGCGGCCGAGGCACTTGGCGAACGACACGGTGCCGTAGTTGCTTGCGATCCTCGCACCGGCGAGATTCTTGCGCTGGTTTCGAATCCGAAGTTTGATCCAAACTGTTTCACTCGTCGCATTACTCCGGACGTGTGGAAGAAGTTGAATGCGCCCGATCACCCGTTGTTCAATCGTGCGTTGTCCGGATTCCCGCCTGGTTCGATTTGGAAAGCCATCACAACGTTGGCGGCACTTGAGTACAAAGTCGTAAAGCCGGACACCAAGCTTCGCGTATCAGGTGGTATCGCTCTTGGTGGTTTCTTCTTCCATGACTGGACAAGTGCCAGCGGAGTCTTCGATTTGGTTAAGTGTCTTGCCTGGTCTCGTGACTCGGCATACTACCAAATGGCCTTGAAGATGACTCCGGAGATGATCAAAGAGTGGGGCATGAAATTCGGCGCCGGACGCCCAACTGGTGTTGAGCTGCCGCACGAGAGCAGTGGTTTGGTACCGGACTCTGAGTGGAAGCTGCGTGTATGCCATGAAAAGTGGTACCCGGGGAACACTTTGCACATGTCGATCGGACAAACCTTCTTGCAGGTTACTCCGCTTCAGGCCTTGCGCATTTTCGCCGGACTCGGTCAACGCGGCGTCGTACCTAATCTTCACATGGTAATCAAAGTCGGGGACAGGTTGATTCCTCCTCCTGTTCCGGAGAAGGTGAAGATTAAGAAAGAGTACATGGATGTAGTATCCAAAGGTCTGAAGGCCGTCGTTGCGTCGGGCACCGGCGGTGCTACCCGATTGGGGAACGTGGAAGTCGCCGGTAAAACCGGGTCTGCGGAGGCTCCTCCGATAGGCAGCAAAACTCACGCATGGTTCTGTTGTTATGCCCCTGCGGACAAGCCCACGATTGCCATTTGTGCCTTCATTGAGCACGGTGGTCACGGTGGTTCTGCTGCGGCACCGGTTGCGAGAGTTGTATTGGACAAATATTTTGGTAAAGCTGCGCCGGCAACAACTACCGTTGCTCCCGGGCAGAAGGGTAAGAGACGCCGCCACTAGGTTCGACGAACCGGTCGTTCGTCTGTTTTGAGGACTGACGCGATACTAAGAGGAACGACGTTCAATGGAATTTCCTGGAAGCCGACCAACGGCCGCTAAACCCCGGAGCTCTGCCTTCCCTCTAGCCACTAAGCCCGGGCTCGCGGGCATCTTGCCCGCTTCGACTGTCCATTTGACCGGCGCCCTCGCATTGAGCTTGTATTTTTCCTTCTGTTCCCTTGCTTTCGCTGCTCCGACTGCCGAGCGCACTGCCGATGATACCGCTGCCGCCACTCGTAAATCCGCTGCTGATGAGTTCCGTGCGCCATCACTTCTTGAGAAAAAGAAGGATACCTCTTTCACTATTTCTGACGAAGATGTGAAGCCGGCCGCGAAAGTGTCGCCGGAGGAGTTTAAGCAAGCTTTTCCTTCAATAAAAAAGGCAATCGACCAAAAAGACTTTGTTACCGCAGCCAAGATCCTGACGCCCTTAGCGGAAGGCGGCGAGAAAAATGCTCAGTACGAGTTGGCCAATCTTTATTTCTCAGGACAAGGTGTTCCGCGAAATCTTACGCAAAGTGCTAAATGGGCGGAAGCTGCGGCAAATCAGGGACACTCCGGTGCGCAGTATCTTATGGGTGGATTTTGTTTGTTGGGGCAGGGCACACAGTCAAATCCCGAACGAGCGGTGCGATGGTTTCGATTAGCTTCCGACCAAGGACATCGCGATGCTCAATTCTCTCTCGGAATGTGCTACATGCGCGGCGAGGGCGTCGAAGCGGATAAACCGACTGGTTTGAAGTGGCTCATGCAAGCGGCGGAGCTTGGAAGCACCGCCGCTCAAACCGCACTGGGCGATTATTATGCGGCTAGCGAACCTGATCGTGCGTTCAAGTACATGAGTTCGGCGGCGAATGCCGGCAACGCACAGGCCCGGTTTACGCTGGGCCAGTTCTACAATCGGGGAATCGGTTGCAAGCCCGATGACAAAAAAGCTTTCGCAATGTGGAAATCTGCTGCCGACCGGGGCAATGCGGACGCACAGCGAACCGTTGGACTGGCGTATCGCGATGGCGTTGGTGTTGCCGCCGATTTGAAACTGGCATTTGAATGGGTGAAAAAGTCGGCAGAGCAGGGAAACGTCAAAGCAGCTTGTGACATCGCTCAGCATTACATTCGCGGTGTCGGCGTTGCACAAAACAATGAAGAAGCTGTGAAGTGGTTCTCCAAATCGGCCAAAGCCGGAGACCCTCTGGCTCAGAATTCTCTGGGGGCATTGTATCTTGAGGGACGCGGAGTAAAGCAAGATCCGGAAGAGGCGCTCAAGTGGTTTAAACGTGCCGGCGCGCAAGGCTACAAGATTGCTCAAGAAAACGCAGAGATGGTTTACAAGCAAATACGCCAGGGCAATGCTTCCACATTCGCCGTTGACCGCAAAGGGCATCAAGGAACCCTGAAAAACTGATTTACCCTGATCGATACATGGTAAAGGCGGCAATCTCCGGTTTACATTGCCGAGCGGAGATTGCTCTTAGCGTTTTCGTGCCACTACATACAGTTCATCCGATCCGAGAGTGAATGGCTCTTCGTCGGTCGATTCAAACATATGCAACACGTCGAAGCCTACCACGTCTAACATACGGCAGATTTCTCCGGAAGTGTAAATCCAATGAGTTGCCGTGCGTTGTTCTTCTTTTCCGTTTTGCAGAAACGTGTACTGCGTAGTTACGCTACTCGTCCGGCAGTCGTAAACGTTTTCGATTAGCATGTACATGTTGCCCGCTTTGATCCACTCGCGTTCGGCTCCAGATACAAGAAACGTTTCGGCGCTCATGCAAGTGTGAAGAATGAAGTGTGCACCACTCTTAAGGCTCTTTGATATCGCGGACAGGAACGTGTTGGACACTTCGCGGTCGAAATAGCCGAAGCTGTTTCCCATACAAAATGCGCCATCGAAAACGTTTTCCTGGTCGAGGTCCTTCATGTCCTTGCGGATGAGGTTCATTTCTACTTCGTATTGTTTCGCTTTTCTTGCTGCTTCTTCCAAGAATTCGGTGGACAAATCCACGCCGGTGACCTCGCAATTCATCAATGCGATCGGTATGCCTAGCCGCGCGTTTCCGCACGGCACGTCAAGCAGCTTGAGCCCCGGCTCAAGCTCTAAATGGACTTGAAGGAATCTTGCCTCATCTTCTGTCTTCTCCGGCGGAATTGCTCGGCGCCATAAATCAAGCGCTGCCCCGGTAAAGAAGGATTCATACCAATTCACTTGCCTGCTCCTTTGCCGATTTTTTGCTACTAGTATAGTACGCTCTACAACACGACCCGTATCCGGCGCTGGAATCCTCCTCTGCTCTGGAACTATCTGCTCCTTCCCTGCTAGAGGAGCTAGTGATCGGATTTTTTGAACCTATGAATAAAATACAACTCTTCGACCTTTTCGCGAGCCCATGGCGTGCGTCGAAGGAATTGCAGGCTTGACTTGATACTAGGGTCGTTCAAGAAACATCGAATCTTGATGAGTCGTCCCAGCTCTTCCCATCCGAGTTTATCAACGAGATATTCAAGTATCATCGCTAATGTGACACCATGCATCGGATCTTTTGATTGCGGATCGGCATTCCCGTCGTTCATGTCCTCACCACCACTACTTGATGATCTCTCTTCAATCCAACACTATATCGGCAATGGCATCATCCAGCCCGGCTCTTCACGTTTTGTGGATCCGAAATTTGAGTTTACCTTTGTGCAGTCGTTGATTTTACCGCGAGCCAGTGGGAGAAAGTAAAAGGCACACTGCTCAGGGGAAGAGCAATGTGCCTTGCGGGTGGGGAACAAGAAAGGTGTTAGTGTGACTTGGCCACTTCAGGACCAATCGCCGGTGTTACCGCCAATGGAGGGGCAAAGTCCAGAGCCCTTCGGGCGAAGTCTTGCGCGTTGCAGAAATGGAATCCGTGGTCGCCACGAAGTTCCAATACCTGATCGTGGAACGCCAGCAGGCTGGGACGGTGTCCCACGCTGATGTACGAGATGCCGCTGGCTTGTAGGGTCAAGTAGAGCTTTCTCTCATTTTGAATGTCGAGTGCACTGGTTGCTTCGTCCAGAACTGCGAAGTTTGGTTTGTGCAGAAGTACTCGCGCGAACGCCAGTCTCTGTTGTTCGCCCATCGACAGGTAATTGGACCAGTCGGAGACTTCAACTTCAAAGCCTCCAAGTCTCTCCGGCAGATCCTTGAGGTTCACTTTCTCAAGTGCTGCTCGCATTTCTACTTCCGTAAACTTGTGATCTTCGTAAGGGTAGACCAGCTGTGCTCTTAGTCCGCCCAAGACCATGTAAGGACGTTGTGGAAGGAACAACATTTCGCTCAACGGGGGGCGAGTCACCGCGCCGGTACCTGTGTTCCACAATCCGGCAATGACTCGCAGCAAAGAACTCTTGCCCGCGCCGCTTGAGCCCACGACTAATAGTCCGCCATTGCGTGCGATAGCACCGGTCAGACCTGTGACCAGGGTGTGTTTGCGATCGGGGGTGACAACAGATAGATTGTTGAAAGTCAGTTCGGAGGACGTGCCTGTATCGATTCCGTTTGACTCCTCTGCTGCATGCTTGTCTAACGCCTCTTCAAAAGATCCGAGACGATTGATTACTGCGATAAATGAGCTGAGCGATTCAAACTGGCTGACGATCAATGATAGACCGGCCAGTACTTGAGTAAAGGCCATGTCTGCTTGCGTTATGACGCCGAACTTCACTTGTCCTGCGAAGTATAGCGGTGCAATGATCAACGAAGGAATGATGACGACGAAGTAGCTGTAGCCGGTGGTTAGAAAACCGAGATTTCGTTGCCAGCCGATCAAGAGGTTGAAGTTTTTGATTACTTCAGCGAATCGTCGCTTGATTTGGAATGTTTCCTGTTCTTCGCCGCGATAGAAGGCAATGCTTTCAACATTGTTTCTGACGTGAATCAGGCCGAAACGGAAGTCTGCCTCTCTGCGTAGCCTGATGAAGTTCAGTCCGATAAGGCGCTTGCCGAACCAGACTGTAGCTATTGTACCCACGGAGGCGTATAGCAAGAGTACGGCCACCAGCGGAACAGAAATTGACCACAGAATACCGGTGAATGATATTAGCGTGATTATCGAGCCCAGTACCACAAGCAGGACCGAAAGCGCACCGGTAGTGAATGCCGATACGTCCGACGCGATCCGTTCGTCCGGGTTGTCGATGTCGGTATTGGAGCTGACTTTGTAGAAGTTGCGATTGGCGAAGTACTTAGACATAAAGTGACTGGTTAGCCACTCGCGCCATTTAATGCCGAGCTTCTGTTGGACCCAGCTGTAGAACACTACAATTGGCGTCCCTACTACGAAGACTGAACCGTACATGAAAAGCATCTGCCAGTATTTTGGCGCGTTCTTTTCGGAAAGGGCAGTCATAAAATCGCCGCCCACGAAATTGATGACTATGTTCAATCCATTTACTGCGAGCATTAGCAGCAGCAGTACGCCGAGCAAAACGCGGGCGGATTTCTTTTGCTCTGAAAACCAGAAAGGCTTTGCGATGGAAACAAACCGTTTCCAGACTTGCATGTTCAATTGATCCACGCGAGGGTCTCCTGAGGAAAGTCGGAGTCTGCGCCACCACAAGCGGAGACACTAACTCTCGAGTTATTCATTTGTTTCTAACAGCGGAGTTTCGGTGACGCTGAAAATTTCGACTGCTTATTACGAAAACGTCATCGTGCGTGTACAGCTTGCACTTGCAATCCGGTTAGAGTTTGCGCGCCGCTGCCCGAAGAGGTCGGCTTACCACTCTCGACATTGGGTGATTTGGCTCAATGGAACAAACTCGCTGCACTGCTGGCGGCGGCAAAGAGCCGGGCAAAGAATTAGTGACTGGCACCGGAGACAAAGGTTCTGTTACCGAACCTTTGTCTTTCGTATAATGATCCATTTCTGCCAGGGGATGATGGTCAGTTGGACTGGATAAAGTAGCCTTTGCCTTTGATCGTGCGAATGGGACACTCGACTCCATTAAATTCAAGCTTCTTGCGCAAGCGATACATGTGTACGCGCACCGTATCCGGTGACGTGTCTGTCAGGGCGGACCACGCTTTCTCTACTATTGCCTCTGAACTAAAAGGAGTATCCGGATAGCGCATCAAAAACTCCAGCAGCAAATATTCCTGCTTTGTCAGGCTCAGTTCAGTATCCTGAAATAGGACTTTTCTAGTTCGAGTGTTCAAAGAAACGCCGCCTGCCTTCAGATCCTCTTCTTTGAGCGCGCCAGGTCTCCTGAGAAGGGCTCGAACCCGCGCCACAAGCTCCTTGGCATTGAATGGTTTCGTCAAATAATCATCGGCTCCGGTCTCCAGACCTCGCACTTTCTCTTCGGAAGTATCTGCTCCCGTAAGCATTAAGACGGGCAGACTACTGCCGCCCATACGCAATTTCGACAAAAACTCAATACCCGACATTGTCGGCATATGCCAATCTAAAATAAGCAGGTCGTAGCCGGATACTTTCAGCATGGTCAACGCAAGATCCGGTTCCCAAGATACGTCAACCAGAAACCCGTGAATCTCTAGTATATCTTTCACTGCGGTAGTCAGTGATTCCTCATCATCCAGAATAAGAATCTTTGACAACTTGCCTTTCCTTTTCGACCGAGCGGGAGGGCTTTGAGCCGGAAGCCAGTGCTCGCGCGCCGGTGGAGAAAACCTTCGTAGTATTCTCTAGTATTATAGGCGACTGTTGTAACTCGGTTGCTCATCGGATGGAGCCTATTTGAATTTCTCCGGTTCATTGCACGGCAGAACCCGCCGCAGGTATTCGAGAGTCTTGTCATTGGCATGTGGGCTGTTGTTGCTGGTGGCTGTTCCAATCGGTCGGTGCGACACCGTGAAAGTAGTTCCGAGTGCTTCCAGGAGCCGGTGGAGAGAGATTAGCCGCAAGGCGAACAAGGCACTCTATTTGAAAAGGTTGCCGGAGGCTGCGGCCGGCCAGAAAGAGGCTATTGCTGCGCTTTCGGCTGTTTCGCCCTCTTCGGAATCGTTGCTCAATTTGAAAATGAACCTTGCGGAGGTCCGGCGGCAAGAAGGCCTTCTTAAAGATGCGACGCAATTGTTAGACGCCGTCGAAGCAGAAATCAAGCGAACCCCGCCATTAGATCCTGTTTTACCAGCGAGATTTTGGCGAAGTCGGTCGCGCTTACAAGAAAGCCTTAAGTTGCGCGAGGCTGCTGCGCGCTCTGAAATGAAAGCCTTTGATATTGCATTGCCTCACTTTGCGATTAATAGTACGCACACCATTGATGCATACACTCGCCTGGTACGTAGATTGTGCGAGCTAAATGCATTCGATTTAGTGATGGAAGTAATGAGCCGAGCCGATAAGGTATACAGTTCGACCTCGAAACAACATGCGAAACTAAGAACCTCCTTTCAGGCGACCTTTGCAGAGTCCTGCAAGTCGGCAAACGAGCAGCACGATTTACAATTCGCAGGAGACAGGTTGACCGGACTTTGCAAGGTATACAAAGATCTGCCAGTCCTATTGAGGTCCTGTCAGACTTGGTTCGATACCACTAGAAAAACTGGTGGGCGTGTGGCATACAATGACCTGGCAGCTAATTTGGAACTAGCCTTCCAACGCGAGAAGCCTTCTGCCGAAAACATTCTGATTTTGATAAAGGGGCGTCGCTTTGTCGTTGACCTTTATCGCCAACAACAACATCATCACGAGGATGTTGTTCAGGAGCAGGTACGAAGGACACGGGATCTGATTTTAGCAGCAAAGACGTTACGCGTGGCACCAGCGAAGCTGGGAACCTTGTATGAGGCTTTGAAGCAGCTGCAGATGGATATTGAGCAAAACAAGATTTTTGGCAAAGGGGACAAGACACATTGAAGCCTACAAAGCTAAGGCACCAAATTCTCCTTTTGCTCGGTGTTCCACTGATGATTCAGCTGCTTACTATTGGTTGGCTTCTATTCTCTTTTGCAAAAATCGACGACGCTGCGAAAAAGGAAGCGAAAGCGAAGCGAGTCGTGTCGGTTTGCCAGGAATCCATTGGGTTGTTAGGTAGCATCATCTTCCAGTTAGCTACGCCGACTTATTTTGGTGAAAAGGACCCCGCGCGCGCAAAGGTACTGGTGAAGTCCTTGCTGCACAGATCTGCGGAGCTTCAATCACTAGTAAAAGACAACCCGGAAGCAGTAATCTTGACCCGTCGCGTCACCCGCGATTCTAGAAGCTTTATCGAAAGTTTTGACGAACTTATGCGCTCATTTGACGCAGAAACCGGGCGATTGTTTTTCTCGGAGGTACTTACCACCGGCGAGTTTCTGGAGCAGTTCAAGGTGATTTGGGAAAGAGTTCAGCACGATCTCAATGAGATTATTGCTATGTATGCCCCCATCGCTGATGAATTCCAACCTCAAGGGGTTAAGGCGAGGGAAGACTTGCGGCTGGTCATAATGCTGATTCTCGGCATCAACATTCTCACAGTTGTAATTCTTGCGGTCAACGTCAACCGAAATACTCTGCAGCGACTGCAGATTCTTATGAACAACATGCAAAGTTTTTCGCGCGCACGCCAGGACTATATTGAATTGAGAGGGACGGACGAAATCTCCGCACTTAATCAAGCATTCAAGCAAGTTGCTGATGAGAGAAACAAACTGGATGAAATTCGCAAGTCACTACAAGCAATGATCAGCCATGACATTAGATCTCCGCTGTCTGCTGTAATGCTCTCCTTGGGGTTCATTCTGGAGGGCTTTGGTGAGACACTAGTGCCGACAGTTTCCAACCGATTGACTCGTGCTCTGTCTGAGCTGGGAAGGCTATCGAGGTTAGTTCGAACGTTGCTTGATATTGAAAAAATGGAAACTGGTCATCTTGATCTTTCGATTGCTCATCATTACTGCGTCGACCTTGTTGATCAATCCATTTCTGCAGTGCAGGCGCTTGCCGAAAGAAAGAAGATCTCAGTTGAGACTCAGGTCGATGAATGTCTTGTTCTGCATTGCGATGGCGATAGAACGATTCAGGTACTCGTCAATTTGCTTTCCAATGCAATTAAGTTTGCTCCACAAGAATCTACGATAACAATCTCATGTGAGCAAGCAAAAGATAGTGCGATGAGATTTGAAGTATCCGATCAGGGACCTGGAGTTCCAGCCGACAAGATAGGCAAACTCTTTGGCAAGTTTTCACAGCTAGATCAGCCGGAAGACACTAGAAAGGAAGGTAGCGGCCTGGGACTCTTCATCTGCAAGCTCTTGATAGAGGCCCAGGGCGGGCAACTCGGTTATCGCCCCTCCGAAAGCAACGGCGCCTGCTTCTGGTTCGAGCTACCCCCACGCCTTTCCGCCGCCACCACCACCACTTAAGTCGTTCTCTAATGGGAGCAATCCGGATTTTCTTGCGACAACTGCTATGGAGATTGTTTTTGTTTCAACATGACGTGCTGTTCGCTTCGTAACCTTGTAGCGCTAAACAAAGGAAAGAGGCGGCGCTGGGCGAAGCGCCGCCTCTACGGCGGTAGATGCAGTAGGCGGGTGGTGGGAGATGCAATGCAACTACCTGCGGCAATTCCGAGTGAGGGGACCACTCAGACTCGCTTGTTTGTCAACTATAGCCCTGCATGCGTTACAAACACGTTAAGTGACTGCCAACACTATTAACGAATATCCCTTTTTAATTCTGTCAGGCGCCGCTGTCAACAATGGAGCCAACAATCTACCATTGCAAAGTTACTAGTCCGTTAAGACGACGAACCGCAACTCAGCCAACAGTTCGCGTGGCTGTCTCTCGTGCTTTGTCCAATTGCTTTCGTGCAGATGCAATTGGTTCTGGTCCACCGCTTACATAGACGATAGCGGTAATTCAAGATTTGCTTGGTCAACGAGTAATAACGGCCAAGCGCGCAAAGCTATTTGAAGAGGTCGAAGAATCCGCCACCAGCTTTCAGATGAATGATTCCTGCTTGAGTGCAACACGTTTTGATGGCCTCGCTCGTGGCGATCGCATAACTCAATTGGGAGGAGTCGACATGATGCCATTCAGCATCAAGGACTTTAATGGTGCAACACGTTAAAGCACCCGGGCTCCGTCCGTCGATGTCCACGCTTGCATCAGTAAAATTACGGGCACCGCTTACAACACCATCGAACATGGTCCTTGCTGTCTCTGCTGAGTATCTACGGAGGTCGACTTCCCACAATACTTCCACTAGTCCATCGCTGGCTTTGTCGCATTGCGTTGGTTCCATTTGGATCGTGACGATAGCAAATCTGCCAGGGCAGCTACTTTGACGCACAAACTTCCCAACGCTGGTGTAAGACGTACGAATGGTAAACTGCCTGGACGTTTTTCCGTTGGGCTTCAATATGGCGTAGTACATTCTCTATCCACCTGCTTGAACATTGCCTGACTCATGCTACGCAGAATCTATCCTTCAGAGTCCAGATCCGGACAAAGTTGAGAACAGATGGTTGAGTGCTTCGACTAGGCAAAGTTTCATTGTGTCGACATCTCTTTTTTCGACTGGATACCTTTTCACAAATCTACCATCGCAAAAGTTACTGGACCGTTAAGACGACCAGTGAGACTGTGACCGACAGCGATAGGAGCGCATCGCTGCCATATAGAGATAACCTTGGTGCGCCCTCGTAACGATCCTGTAACGCTGAGACCTTAGATTTGAATTGAGCCTCGACGAAAGCAAGGCGCGTTCTTTTTTGAATCAGGCACCCGTGGAATAACGCCTCATGAGAACGAACAACTATGTGAATTGGGCATCAACCATTGCGATTGCCTTACTAATATCTTTTATCAGGATAGGAGAGACAGCTATGCACGAAGATTCTCGTGATCAGGTAGAAGAATTAGCAGCGTATTGGGGGATTCGGGGACTCAAGCCGCATCCGCCGGATATGGTCGTTTATCGTCAGAAGGTTTGTGATGCAGTGCGCAAAGCAGTCGAGCTGACGCAAATTGAACTGCAACCCGGGACTGCGGCCATTTGCGTTATCAGTAGACAGGGTGTTGTCACTGGTTGCTTTGTTTCCAGTCACGAGCCATTCGGGGCTAACCTGGAAGCTGTTATTGAAAAAGTGTCGTTGCCGGAACTCCCGGACTCTTACAAAGGAAAGGAGTATTCAATGTCTGTGCCCTTGACCGAACCGTATGCCCTTGATGGCGGGTGCGTTGATTCATTCATTGATTGATTGATTGATTGATTGATTGTGCTCAGATGTCAAACCGGGGCTTATCTGCTCAAGAAAAGCTGCGGCTAGTCTGGCCCCTGCAATTTGCTTGCAACCTTGCAAGCCTAGAGTGAACAGTGAGGCATCACTAGGAAGGAAGCAGACAAAGAAGGCAGCCGGGGACGGAGGAACCAACTGATGAAAATTCGATTCAATCTCATCAAAACCGTCGTGCTCACTGTGAGCGCACTGACGATCACAATCGGATCATCATGGCTCGCACTAGTGCTACTGCATCCGTTCTTGGAAAACTACATCGTGAAGATCGCGAATGCTTACCCTAATTGCGGCATTGTGACTCAGTTGTACATGGATCACTCTTTGGAATGTTACTTCCGTCCCATTTATATAACCTACGAACGATTTCCACTGCAGCAAGCCATGCTTGACCAAATTAGCGACCAGATTAGAGCTTCCCCTGCAGACGTGAACCTTAGATATCGTCGTGCTCTTCTCTGCGTCCGCAATGTGTCGATTCTGGACAGAGGCGAAGATTTGGCGTGTGCGGTATCGGATATGGAGTTTGTCACGCAGAATCGTGGACTACCATTGGATTGGGCGCTCCTGGGCGGGCTACAAGGAATGACCAATGACATTCGATGGAAAGCGACCATCGCTCGAGCAAAATCATTGGGCTATCACACTGTCCACCCAAGCAGCATGTGCTATGTGTTCGCCATAATCAGGGACTGTAACTTTCGGCATCCAAATCTTGTTGGTCTGGTTGAGTCCATGGCAGAACTGACCGGGTGCAATTGCGATGACTTCATCGCTAAACTTTATATGCAAACCGGAAACTATGAAAAGGCCGCTGAGCGGTACAAGAGATTTATGAAATCTACTCCGGAGGAGGCGACTAGTGCTGTGCACTTACTACGAGGAGCTTGTCTTAAGTTTTCAGGACAGTCGAAAGAAGCTATGGAAGAGTTCAAGCTATGCCTCACAACAAAAGACGCCGACACCGAATTCGAAACATGCCAGTTCCTTGCTAAAGCTGCGCTTGGAATTGAGCCGAAGCCGTCGCTGGTGCGCCCCCCTGGTTGTCCCGGTGCAAGCGGATTAGAAACCCTATCGCTTCAGGAACAGGTATTGTATTTTTTGTTGACAGAGCAGTACGAGAAGGCTGCTGCCGTCAGAGGAAGTTTTGTTGATATACAAGATCCGCGCAGCTCTGTTTTGCAAAATCGTGTTACTCCTGATATGTTCAACAGGAGCAGAATGGCTTTGATGAGCAACACCACCGGAATAAAAACTTGCTTTGTAGATGCGCTGGCATTCGATCAGTTCAACGTGAAGTCTCCGGCCACAGGGGAGCGACCCCACGATCTGAATTGGTGCTTCATGGACGATGAAAGCCCCAACTATCACTTGCTAAAAGCTCTGGCCTTTGACAGATTGCGTCTAAACGAATTTGCCGCAGCGGAACGCAAAATTGCTTTTTTACACATTCCCGCTAATGTTAGGGCTGAACTGAATTTATCTTTGGGTACTCTGGGAACAGGCTACAATCACCAGCTTCGCCGATTACAGGTTCCCGGCAGGAATCGTGTTTCCCGAGCGTTGATGCAGGCTTTGACTGTCCACTGATTATTGGCGAACCGGTGCTTTGAGCCGGCACTCACCATAACAATGATCCGCAATCGGACTTCGTTGTTGTCCACTTCGCGCATGGCGCGAGCCGCCCATTGCTAGACGTGCTTTAGTGGATCGAGTCGCGGTACTGTGATTGAGCTGGTAAATTTCTGATTCTGTCGAACTTGCAGAATGCCGCTGATCGAGTTGCGCAAATCGGAACAGATGTTGTCCAGTGGCAAGTCATCGCCGTCATATCCGAAGGGGTCTTCGATGTCTTCTGCAATCAGTTCGAGACCAACAAGGAAGTATGTAGAGATGAGGTTAAGCGGAAGGCAGAACCAAATTGAAAACTCTTGTTCTGCATACCAGGGAAGGGCGAGCAAGTTGAGCATAATCCCTTGGCGCATGAACGCACGGTAGGAAACCGCGATGGGGCTCTTCTTGATTCGCTCGCAAGCACCGCAGATATCCATCAAGGCACGCGCGTGTCGGTCGAGCTGAAGCAACGCCAGCCCGTCCACTGCTTGCGCTTGCTGCCATTCGATAAGTTTGTCGTACACCTGTCCAGCCAAGTAAACGGGCAGGTGCTCGAGATCCGATGTAGTCGCATAGGCCGTGCCCGGCAACGGGCGGCTCGGCATGGTACCTCTGAGGTGATGCTTGAGTGCGTAGGCGAATGAAATTACTAGTTCTCCGAACCGCGCTTTCTCTGCATCTTTGACGCGCGCGTATGAACGCACTTTGATGCAGAGGTTACGTGAATCGTTTACGAGTTGCCCCCATTGTTTTCTGCCTTCCCACCAACGTTCGTAGGCGGAATTTGTCCTGAAAACGAGAAGCATACCGAGAATGATACTGCTGAAAGCGGCGCCGCCTGCTTCTTTCAGTTGGTGTCCGTTAAACTCTTTGCCGCTGATATAGTCGACGAGAAGAGTATAACCCGCCATGACCGCTACATAGAGCCAAACTCGTTTGAACACGGGAATGCGATGCATGCGAGTGAACGGGAGAAGCCACATCTGAAGCCAATGGGGTCTTCTCGGCCTTGGCGCCTCGATCGTCGGTGCGTCATATTCTTTGACTGCCACGAACGCGCCTGTGTCTATATTGAGTTCCGGGTTTTCGCGACTTTGCACTGGCACTGGGCTCCTAAAAGCTTGATTGTTCAAAACAGCCCTCTTTTGGGAAGGCACGGTCGGCTGAGCCTGCGGGAGATATCCTATTGCATTCTCTCCTATGTATGCCCTATTGCCAAGGCAGACGGGCATGGAATCTGCTTGAGGGCTTTTTAATTTAAGAATTCGACCCGCGAATTCGAAATGCTTGTGGACGGAAGCCGCTTCTAACGGGCTGTTCCACTGTATTCTTAAGCCGACAGCAGAACGACGCAGGTAACGAACTGTCACCTGCGAGCACCCGAAATTGCTTCTAATCTAATCCCTCGCCGGTTAGCCGCCTTTCACGAAGCCTTCCAACGGCTAGCGAATCAAAGTCGACTGCTAGCTACCGAAAGGCGTTGTTCGCACTGCCAGTGGTGCTAATTAACTACGGATGCCTGTCCAACATTTTCTTGACCGCGCCTCTCAACGTGGTGTGGGCTGTCGCACCTTCTGCGGTACCATTACTAATAGCTTTGTTGGTGCTGTAAGGCTTCGCAAGTCTTTCGGCTGTAACAATACTTTGCCGGTGAATCGGTAGCGCGGTTTCCGTTATGGCGGCGTATACACCTTTGCCGTCCCCGGTGAGGAGTTCGATGCTTTGAGTGCCAAGTCGAATCTCATTGGTATACCCAAGCTGCCTCATCAGGGGGACCTCGGCAAAAGCGATAATGTCCCTGCGTACATTCGTAAAGCCTTGTCCGAGTAGTCCATATGAGGCAACACCTTCTGCTGCGCTTCGCAGATCTGTCAGCTCACCTGTCTTCATGTATGAGCTAGTCAGACCACTTGCCACAAAGGGTGTCACTACCGTCAGTGCACAACCCACTTTCGGAATTGTGTGGAGTTGGGACATGAAGATACCCATTCGAGTTCCAACTCCTGCGGCTGCGCTGAACAATAAACGGGATATCGTTGAATTGTCTTCGACCTCGGGCAGCGGTTTTTGCGCGAGGAGCTCGGAGTGTTTCTTCGCTAACGTTATATTGGAATCAGCGATTGAAATTGCGGCCTCTCGCAGCCGGTCGCTCGCTTGGGTGCTATTTCCTGCGACGTCGTCTACTTTTGTTCTCTTTGCTTCGGGCGAAATCAATCTCATGTCTGACATGGTATTTACCTGATGAGGATCTACATCGTCAGGCTAGAGGATGTGTTGTTTCACCGCTGTTTCACGAGCTTCATTTTTACGAGATCCACGATTCGCCGGTCTCTACGTTTTGTTGCAGCTCAAACTTTATCCGTTGGACAATTTTTCTTTCGGGGCTTGCTAACCATGCACTGTCACCGGGTATGTATTAGCCACAGGAGGCAGTATGGCCAGGATTCTTCTAGTCGAAGACGATCTCGAGTTAAGCGAGCGGCTACAAGAGTGGTTGATTTTTGAGTGGCACACCGTAGATGCTACCGAAACTGGGGAAGCCGCTATGGAACTGCTTTTGTTGAGCACCTATGACGTGATATTGCTGGACCGACAGCTGCAAGGTGAAATGAGCGGGCTGGACGTATGTCAGCGCTTCCGGGCCCGTGGCGGTTTGACACCAATATTGTTTCTTACTGGACTTACGGCGCTCAGTGATAAAGTGACCGGCTTTGAATCCGGCGCCGATGATTACTTAACGAAACCATTTCAATGGCCGGAACTTTCGTTACGCATCAAGGCCTTGCTGCGACGACCGCCGATCAAGTCAGCTTCAGTACTTATGGCAGGCGACCTTGAGATGGATTCAGAAACACATCAGGTCAGTCGAGCCGGTCGGCCAATCCGACTGTCTCGAACGGAATATCAGCTCTTAGAACTGTTCTTGAGCCATCCAACACACGTATTCACAACGGATTCCATCCTGAAGCGAATCTGGCCGGTTGAATCCGAGCGCTCGCCAGAGGCCTTACGGACCCTGCTGAAAAAGCTGAGAAGCAAGATTGATATTGAAGGTCAACCGTCGCTGATCGAAAATTATCACGGGGTTGGCTATAGTCTGCAACAACCCGCGAAGATCGAATCTGAAAGCAATTAGGGGCGAACTGCTACTGAGGGAAATCCCAGGCACTGGGAGAGCTAATTCGGTGATTCGTGGTTAAATCAGGGCATTGCAACATCGCATTTTCGAGATGATTCTCGGTGGTAAATCCTTTGTCCCTATTTTCGGAGAAGGGAAGAAGCGGTCTATCGCCGCCAAAAACAGCGTCGCCGCCCGCTTTAACAAACCCGCTCAGTCTGGTGGGTGGAAGTGTTCGCTTTCCCAATTGTCGTAATGCCAGGTTGCCCGGGGAGCTACCGTTGGCCAGGGGATTGCCGCTGGACGCTGGACTCAAGCCAATATTCTGGTTGTAGGTGTTTCCAGCATCGCCGTAGTAATTACCGGCGGTTTCCCCATTACTCCACCCGCCATAGGCGCCGGTATCTGCTCGACCTTGGGCGAACACGGGTAGGGTTGAGGTGCAGGTGGACATCGCTAAACAAAACGATAGTAAGAATCTGAAGGTCATCTATGAATTCCTCTCATAACACGGCAACTATAAGATCCAACCGGTAGAACCGGAGGAATCTTCACTGTCATTGGGACTTCCGACGTGGTAACGAAAACCAATGGATTTAAGATGGGGCGAAGTTGTGAGTAATTAGTGACCGGTTTCATTAACGTTGCATTGAAGACTGTTGTCTCAGCCCTCAACTCAGTCCGCGTCAAAGATGTTGCTGTCACGTAACCGATATAGCCTCACAAGCTATCGGGGGGCGGGACGTTGCAGAATGGATGTGCTATCAGTTACGAAAGACTGGGTAGGGACGAGCCATGCTCGTCCGTTTTAAGAACCTCGATAAAAGCGGACGTCCATAGGGCGTCCTACCAAGATTTGACTTGTGCTTGCTAACGGATTAACGCGCGGCCCGAGTTAGACAGATTCTTTGCGGGCGCGCTCCAGCGCCGCCGCTTCGACTAGCAGACCCTGGCGTTCGTAGCACTTCCATGTATCCGACCACTTCATTATCAGGAAGCGGGTTTGGGAATACTTCTTTGCCAATCGAGTAATTTTTGCATTGCCACTGCGAAGAACTTGCAGATGATCGAGCTTGGCACAGGTCAGGCAATAGACTTCATTATCATCGTCTTTAGGCTCAAGCTGCACGAGGTCATTGACCGCTAATTTCTTATCGCAACCAAAACAGCGCGACGAACGGCTGAGAGCGAAAACACTTGGATCCTTGCTCTTCTCTGCCTCCGCTGCCACTTTTGCGCTCCTGCACTTCTAACGATTTGCTTCCGTCGAGGCCATTTTTTTCAGGAAAGCAACCACTTGCGCCCACGCTTGCCCTCGGTGCGAAATACGATTCTTTTCCTCAGCGGCAATTTCTGCGGCCGTCATGTTTTTCTTTGGCAAGAAGAACACCGGATCAAAGCCAAAGCCGTTGTCGCCTTTCTCCTCATAGCCGATAATTCCCTCCCAGCAGCGAATGGTGTTGAATGCCACCGTGCCATCAGGATTTGATACCACCATCGCGCAGAAAAAAGCTGCCTGCCGTTGGTCCGACTTAACTGTTTCCATTTCCTTCAAGAGTTTCTTTCGCCGGTCGGCATCAGTGCCTTCGCAATAACGAGCAGACTGCACTCCGGGGCGCCCGTTTAATGCTTCAACTACAAGTCCGGAATCGTCAGCAACAGAAAGTACGCCTGTCATCTCGGCAGCTACGGTTGCCTTTATGCGTGCGTTTTCGAAAAATGTTTTGCCTGTTTCGGCTGGAGAAAAATTTTCCGGCGCCATTTCAATTGATAGCCACGGTTCGCTCTTAGAAAGCTCTGTAAACTCTTTGAGCTTTCCAGGATTGGTTGTTGCCAATACTATCTTCATTCTTTTGATTTCGCCTGTTTCGCCTTCGATCCGCTGCTTTGATCGGCGCCGCGCGCGGTGCTTTTCAAAGGACTCTTTTTGCGATGATTTTGACGCTGTACGTGAATGACGTCGCTTATTTGCCCGATTGCAGTATTTACGTGTTGCAGTTGTGAAATATCACAAACTTCAATCATCAGGTGAATTGTAGCCGTCTTTTTATGCGGATGAGTTTCAACGCGCAGGTCGCTGAGATTAATCTTGTTGTCCGAGATCTTCTTGAGGATGTCACCGGCAATGCCCACTCGGTCAATGCATTCGACTAGCAGATATGCCGGGTACTTGCCTTGTTCTTCGTCAGACCAGGTCAATTCCATCTGGCGCTCTTTCTCGACCTTGTAAAGATTGGCGCAGTCGGTTCTGTGTACGGTTATGCCACTACCTCTAGTGACAACGCCTGCAATGCTCTCGCCGGGAACCGGTGAGCAACACTGGGCCAAGTTGTGCATCAGTCCCTGGAGACTGCTGACATTGCGATTAGTTCGTGTTTGCGAATCTTGTGCAACAGTTGGAGGTTCTTTGCGGGTGGCGCGCTCCTGTGCTTCTTGTTCGCGAAGTCTATTGACGATCTGCGCGACAGAAAGGTCGCCATAGCCTAGTGCTGCGAGAATGTCATCAGGCTCTGTGATGTTGAGCTTCTTCGCGACATCTTTAAATCGTTCGGATTTCAACAGTTCGTCGAAGTTTGCTTTTCCGAGTTCATTCTCCAGCATGGAGCGTCCTTGCTGAATGTGTTCTTCTCGGTGGTGCTTCTTGAACCATTGTCGAATTCGGGCTTTTGCGCCATGGGTAACGGCCATGTTCAGCCAGTCCATGCGCGGATGGGCTGCTTTGCTGGTGATGATCTCGACAATGTCGCCATTTCGAAGTGGTGTTGCCAGTGGTACCATGCGCTCGTTGACCCGGGCGCCGGTGACATGATTACCCACTTCGGTATGAACTCTATATGCGAAGTCTATGGGCGTTGAGCTTTTCGGTAAATCGAAAACATCGCCTCGCGGGCTAAACACAAATACCTCGTCGCCGAACAAGTCCATCTTGACGGTGTTGAGGTATTCGCGCGCATCTTGCAGGTCTTTCTGCCATTCGACCAGCTGTCTCAGCCAGGCGAGTTTGCGGTCAATTTTAGAGTCCGCCATCACGGAGCCCGATTCTTTGTAGCGCCAATGTGCGGCGATACCATACTCGGCCACGTGGTGCATGCGGCGGGTGCGAATTTGAATCTCCACCGGGCGACCATTGGGCCCCATCACCGCGGTGTGCAGTGATTGATAGCTATTTGGCTTCGGCATCGCAATGTAGTCTTTGAAGCGCCCGGGAATCGGGCGAAAGAGCTGGTGCACCAGACCCATGACGTAGTAACACTTTTGTGTGTCGGGGTCGGAGGTGAGTTCGCAGTAGTTCTTATCTTCCGGGCTGTCGATGATTACGCGGACAGCAAAAACGTCGTAGAGCTCTTCAAAGGCTTTGCCTTGCTGTTTGAGTTTTTTCCAAATTCCAAACAAGTGCTTGGTGCGTCCAAATACTTCTGCCCTCAACGACTTCGTATCGAGCTCGGTTTGCAAACGTTGCACTATCTCATTAACAAAGGTCTCGCGCTCTTGCCTACCGGTTGCTACGAGTTCTTCTACGTTAGCGTATTCCTCGGGATGTAAATACTTGAGGCTGAGGTCCTCAAGTTCCCATTTCATTTGACCGAGACCGAATCGGTTCGCCAAGGGAGCGTATATCTCAAGTGTTTCCTGGGCTATCTCGATCTGCTTCGCCGGTTTCATATGATCCAGCGTTTTCATGTTGTGCAAACGGTCGGCCATCTTTACGAGCACAACGCGAATATCTTCCGCGATGGCGATCATCAGTCGTCTGAAGTTCTCAGCCTGGCGTTCTTCTTTTGAGCTAAAACTGAATTTCCCGAGCTTGGTAACGCCTTCGACAATCTTGCGTACGTCTACGCCAAATCGCCCCTCCAGCTCCTCACCCTTCACTTCGCAGTCTTCAATGGTGTCGTGCAGCAGTCCCGAGCAGATGGTATCGACGTCTGCGTTAAGATTGGCAAGCGAGATCGAAACCTCGACCGGGTGGATGATGTAAGGTTCGTCAGATTTGCGTACTTGTCCGTCGTGACTCTTAAATGCGAACTCGTACGCCTTACGAATTTTGGTTATCTCGTTGGCGTCCTTGCCCGACCGCTCCAGAGCAGCGATCAACGGTTTGCCAATCTCTTCCATGGTGTACTTGGTTGGAACCGGTGGTTTCGTTGGTGTCACATCGATTTTGGGTGCCAGAACCGCCTTGTCGTCCCCGGTGCCATTGGATGGTACTACCGGTGAGGCGCCTTCCTGTACTTGAATCGCTGTGCTCTCTGCGTCGCCCGGTGGCGGGTTTATAGGCGCAGGGTTTTGGCCTGCTTTCTTGACTTTGCCATTGCCGCGAATATCGCGCATCTTCACCGGCTGCTCCGTAGCTTGGGACCCCAATAGGGACGTGCCCCGGCTACTGGAATGAGGGGACGAATTAACTTTATTCCACTCTGCCTGCCGTTTTTTGCAAAGCCGGGAACAAACTTAATGATGATTATACAATTGCCCTATCCATAGATAAAGCAAGGATTAAGCCGAGTGTGGTGGAATTCCCGGGGTTTGTGCATTCTGATTCTGTCGAAGTCCTGTGGATGGCAGGTTCGACGGTTGCCGACCGTTGCCCACACAACGTTACACTCAGTTTGTTAGCGTTGCTGCTTGAAGGGATCGCCGTCGGGCCCCCAGTAGTCTTTGGGCGGTGGCTCGGACGGAGCAATCAGAACCGGTGTTTGGCCGCCGGAAGCGTAGTAGTTGCCGGAGGCTGAGGGATCTGCCGTCGAGGGTTGATAGTAGTTGCCGGATGATTTTGAGGGGGCGCTTTGATAGACAGAACCGCCCGGGTCGCAGATAGCTCCCCGCCGGAAACCCAGTGCTGCTGAAGCCGGAGCCCAGCCGCCGTAACCGCCCCAGCCGCCGTAACCGCCCCAGCCGCCATAACCGCCCCAGCCGCCCCAGCCGCCATAACCGCCATAACGTCCCAAGCTTACCGGTCCGATTCCGCCCCAGCCGCCTAGACCGGGCCATCCCCAGCCACCATAGCCTAGTCCTGTCAATCCGCCTCCAAGGGTGAAAGCGCTGGCTGCTCCCGGGAGTCCTAGTGTTGCCCCGAGGTTTGGCAATCCCCAACCACCATAACCTCCCCAGCCGTAGCTCGGAGCGTATCCGTAAGAGCTACCGTTCCGATAGGGCGCACTCCAGCAGCCCGCAAAGCCGGGGAAGCCGGCATAGCCAGCCGCCAGACCCGGTGTATAGCTTCGGAACGTGGTGGAAGGAACCGTGCTGTCGGAACCTTGTCCACCAACAATCTCAATAGGTCGCTGGTAGATTGGTGCTTGGGTCACAGCCCATGATGGAACCTGAAAGCTTCCGACCGAGACTGAATGTTCATTGCGAGCCTTTTCGCGAGCGGCGGCATCGTGCATTTGTTGCTCGCGCACTCTTTGAGGGACACGATCCGTTCCCCGACTTGAGAAGTTGGACTGTTCACCGCCCGTAAAGCGATCCCATTGTTGCTGGTCTCTATAATTGTATGCTGGCGGAGTTTCTGCCGCTGTGCACGGTAACTGATGCACTAGTACGGCAATCCATACCCAAGCGATCCAAAATTCAGTTCTCACGTTTCTTTCTCTCAGTCCGCCGCATCTTGTATCTTCTGTGCGATCTTTATGTTTTTATTCCCGAGAATCAGTTGGATAAAGCCGCCATTGGCGAAGGCAAAGTTGTCGCCATTTGCTTTCTCGATGACTGTGCTTCCCATCGGTTGCTTCTTGTGAACGATGAACGGATCTGTTGTCGAAAATTCGAAATCATTCTCCGCTGTAATCTTCAACGTCTCACCCGGTGACAGGTGCAGGATCTGCGTTTCTGCTTTTCGTTGGATTTTGATTCCGTCAGTTAACTCAAGTTCGTTGACGGATTGATCGAATTCCTTCTGGAGCCATTCTTGCTCGGCGTAGTGTTCGCCACGTATAGAAGCCAGCGCGAAACGAGCTTCAGTGCTTACGGTCCACCAACCAACCAGCAAAGCATTGTCTTCTTTCTCCAGACGTTTAAGTTCGGAAATTACCCGCTTATCCTTCGGTTTTGCAATTGACGCAAGCGCGTAGGCCGCCCAAAATCTGATCGCAATTGACGCGTGCCGGAGAAGTTCGGAAAGTTGTTTCGTTGTAGCATGACTGCGGGCAGCAAGCATGCCGACAGCCTCCAGTGCTTCCGTTCGAACGGAGTCGACTTCATACTCATCGCAAGCCACTTCCATCAGCGGCCTCGACGCGTCGCGATCTCCTTTAAAACCTAACGCGTACGCCGCTGCTGAACGCACTTCTTTGTTGGGATGCTCGGTAAGAACATCGATCAATTGTTCGGTTATTTTTTTGCTCTTAAATCGAACAATTACTTTTGCTGCTTCCCATGATAATTCTGGTTCATCGCATTGCAGGCACTCAAGCAAAATTGATGCCGCCTTCTTGCCCTGAATATTGCTAAGGGCATTGAGCGCGGCATATCGTCTGAGCTTGTCCTCGCCCTGAATCAATGCACTCAATTCAGGAATCGCTTCTTTGCATTTTAAATTGCCGACGGAATCGGCCGCTTTGATACAAAGATCCGTATCCTCGCCGGACAGCGCTGCTACCAGTGCTAGTTCGCCGCTTCTCTTTGCAGGGAATCTGCCCGTGAGCCACGCGGCCGTGCGACGCACTTTGGGATCCTGATTCGGATCAAGTATCGCGGCCACTAATGACTTGTACGAGTTGATTCCCGCGCCGAGTAGATTTTTCAACTCCGCCCTGCGCGTGTCGCACCGTTTGCAGCCGAGCCGGTCAATTTGATCCGTAAATGATAACTTCTTTGGCACTTTCTTCCTCGCGCGTCTATTTTAGCCGCATTTGGATGCCAGTGGCATCTTGTGACAATCGCGATTGCGTTTGTTGTATACGGGAGGGGCGATCAAACAGAATGCTGTCAAGTATGAGAATTTAGTGTCCAGAAAGTGTTGATAGTTGAATACATGTGTTTGTCGGGAGACGCGTAAGACTTTTCAACCAGGAAGAAGAACCTCATGCAAGAAGTCCAGAACCTCAATTCGTTCCGCGATGAAGTCGTACCACATAACGCGGGTGGAGACGATAACGATCCGTGGCAGAACATTGCCAGCGAGATCACCAAGCCGTCTGCTCAGAGTGAGAAGCCCGGAGACTCTAAGCCTTCCGATGGGCAGAAGCCCTTGCAAGACTTGATTAAGGACCTTATGGAGAAGCATCCGCCCATTGATGGTCGATTCGAGCGAATTCATAACACGGAGGAGAAGAAAAACGAACTCCTTAACAAAACTGCGCGGGAAATAGCCAAGGCCGCTTCCTTTGACGGAACGATGTCGAAGGAAGAAAAGGGAAAACTCGCCGACGCGATTCAATCGGCCTATGACATGGGATGCGAGAAAGAATTGATCAAGTCGATCAATGCGAAACTAAAAGAGGCCGGATCGAAGCACCGCGTGTTCCTTGATACGCGCCAAGGTGAGGACGATAGAACTCCGATTCGAAGGGCATTGATGGCGGACCGCCAGATTGCCGTTGTTAACACCGACACCGGAGAAGTGACGGATTCGCACAAGTTCACTGTCTTTAATAACGATGTTCTCCGCCCGCCGATTCACGAGCCGTGGCCCCGTCCGCGACCGGAACCGATTTTCCCGGTCGATCCGATTTTTCCGAACGATCCACCGATTAAGCCGATTGATCCAAACGTACCGCGATTGGATCCACCTGGCGGCGAAGTACCGCGCCATCCTCGCTACCCCCGTCTCGTGCCGCAGACACCTGAAGTTGAAACTCCTGATTGGATGAGACGTCAATTGGAAAATCTGCCGGAAAAAATCAAGAAAGCCGGCTTGTAGCTAGTTGCTTCTATGAACGCAATAAAGACGAAGCGGTATCAAACGCTTCGTCTCTATTGGTCGAAATAGCTCAAGACAACGAGCAGACAAGGTCCGCCGTAGATGACGTTGATGCCGGCATCCTGCGCCGCGCGTACAGCGGACGGACTGTCTGCCCCTGGTTGCATCCAGATGTTCTTGACACCACACTTGATGGCGTCCGCTACAATCTGTTCTGTCACTGTCGGCGGTGTGATGATCGATACCGATTGCACCGGTTCGGGCAGGGAGGCAAGGTCCGGGTAAGCGGTCTCTCCGAGGACACTAGTGACATTCGGATTCACCGGGTAGGCTTTTCGCCCGCTTTGTATAAGACACTGGAAGCACTTGTAACCAAACTTGTAGGTAACTTCGCTGGCTCCGGCCACTCCAAAAGAGGGTGCGCTCAAGAATGCTTCAATATCACTGTTTGCGCCGGACATGTTTTGTGGTCCTCTCTTCGAATGGCAAGGAATAAGACATTATCGCAATTGCCTCGCTGATCTGATGTGCGAGGACCGAGACCTAGCGGTATTGATACTTCGCGGATGCTGAAACAGATCTCATGTTTCCGCTTGAGAACCTTGTAAAATCTGAATCTACAAGATCGGGGATTACGTATTGACTGTTGTTGACTTCCCAATTAATGTTCACATATATGTGATGAATCTCCAGTTGTCACCTGTTTCTACTGAAAACCGCAGCCAATAAATGACAAGTTCTCCGAGTGTTATTCGTCAGAGACGTCCCCCCATCAGCCGGGGGGCGGTGGTCGCTTGCGCCGCTGTTGTCGTGTGCGCTACGGTACCTGTCGTTCTGTGGCAACTTGCCAAGTTTCCAGCGCCCGATCTTGGTGCTTTGTTCAATCACGGGTCGCCCGGCGCCACCACCGCGCCTACCGTCGAAAAGAAGGTAGTTTCGTCTGTATCGATCAAATCACCATCACTCACCAGTTCAGTTGCATGGATTCAGGTTCTGGACAAGGCGTCGAAGAATCTATCGGTTCAGATTGAGAAATCACCGCGCGATCCTGCATTGCAAAATCGTCAAGGACTTTTGTATTTGAGTTTGGGTGATCTTTCCGCTTCAGAACAATGCTTTGCCAATGCTGTTGCGCTTTGCCGAAGCAGTCTGTCCGAATGCACTGCGCGTATGGAGCGTGACCGTGCTGCGGGTAAAATGGATAACTGCTCCAAAGAATTGATAGCGGCATCGCAGCTGACCGTCGAATTGTCTGCGGCCCATTCGCACTTGGCACGAATCTATGAACAAAAGGGTGATCGGCAGCGTGTAATGGCTGAACTAGATCAGCTTAATCGTGATAGCTCATTTTTCAGCGGACTCGCGCTGGGTGGCGGCAAGTTGCAAACAAATGATGGACGGCTCAGTCCATTGGAGTCTCAGTCGCTGGCCCGGGCCGAAACACTGTTGCGTTCCAACCGCCCTCACGAGGCTGTTTCCGAGTATCGCCGCCTTGCGGCCATGAACCCGAAACTAGCAATTCCCCATGAGCGCATCGGCATAGTTAGCGCCATGTCCAATGATTTGCCGGGTGCTGTTCAAGAGTGGGAGATTGCGGCGAAGCTCGATCCGCAGTCGGCCACCGTGCAAAACAACTTGGGGCTTGCTTATGCTCAGATGGGCGTGACACAGGCGGCACGCACGGCGTTTGAGAAGTCTATCGACTTGAATCCGGCATCGGAAGAGGCATCGCTCAATCTCGCCAATCTGCTCTCGGCAGATGGTGACGTGGACGGTGCGATGCAAGTGCTCCGAAACGCAACGAAACACAGCCCGACGTCGGCCCGAGCCCACAACAACCTTGGCTCACTTCAGTCTCTGTCCGGTGCGTACCATGATGCGATCGGTTCCTATCACAAGGCTTTGACACTCGATCCCAACATGGCTTCCGCTCACTACGGCATGGGAGTGGCGCTGATCAAAACGCACTCATACTTGCCCGCAATAAAAGAGTTAAAGCAAGCGTTGCTGATCAACCCGAAGATGCAAGAAGCACAAACTCGCATTGAAGAAGCGTATCGATTGTCCAGCCGCAACAGAAGCTAATCTACAATAGCGTTTGTGAATCAGTCAGTCATTTTGATAGGGCCCCCTGGCTCCGGCAAGTCTGCTACCGCAAGGTTGCTGGCTCAGCAACTCGGGGTTCGCGCCGTAGATACCGATAGTGAGGTTGTCCTGCGCGCAGGCATGCCAATTGATCGTATCTTTGCTACTAGTGGCGAAGGCTATTTTCGCGAATTGGAAAGTGCGGTTGTGCAAGAGCTGGCTGTGGGCTGCAAAGATTCGGGCGAAGCGGTCATTGTCTCGTGTGGCGGAGGATTGCCGGTCAGGGAGCAGAATTATCTGCTACTGGAAAGTCTGGGACAAATTGTTTGCCTGTATGCTGAAGTTGACGTGCTGACAGAAAGAGTTTTGTCCGGGGAAACCAGACCGCTGCTGCAAAGCGACTCTTTGGCGGCCACGCGGGAGCGTCTTTCTTTATTGCTGAAGCAAAGGTCCACCACCTATAGCCGTCCACGTTATAGAATTGACACGACCGAACTGTCACCCGGCGAAGTCTGCCAACAAATAATTACGCTGATTGGTTTGACATGAATCGCTGCCGGGGTAAAGATCATATGCTCGTGCCAGGAGGATATATACGTTGACCGTTTCTCAAGAAGAGCTGATGTTTTTGCAGTCGCAGCTAGAAGGGCTTGAGTCCATATTCTTGGAGCTAATCCCTTTTGGTGTTGAGCTGAAAAGACAGCATGTACAAGACTATTACGAAAAACGGTTCGATCAGGCGATGCGGCCAACCGCCAACGTAGCGGAAAACGAGCTTAAGAGGCAGTTCAATACAAAGGCTAACAACGTCAGGAACCTTGTGGACAGCGCTGAGTCGCTCGGTGATGCCGGAAACAAGCTTAACTTGATTCGCGCTGCGGCGACACTGCCGGATGAGCGCACCAGACCTCTAAAAGGCAATCTGGGCGCGGTTTGCCAGAAACTGCTCTACGACCATGCCCTGGATCAACAAACGCTCGCGCAGGCAATGTCTGCGGGTGATCTCGGTCATGTGGAAGCGAGAGTCTTGCTCGGTTCGCTTATGTTCTTGATTGTTGATGAGCTTGAGTGCGGCGGGCAGAAGATTCAGGTGCGAGATTTGCTCGGTAAGCTGATTCAATTTATCAGTCAGCGCGGGGTGCTCGCCCGCAACGATCCATTTCTGATAGAAGCGCAGTGTTCGCTGGAAGCAATGTCGGAAGAGTAATTGTGGAGCTGATTCTTGTTCTCCACGGTCCGAACCTGAATATGCTCGGCAAGCGTGAGCCAGGGCTTTACGGGGCGGCAACGCTGGAGTCCATCAACTCCAGGTTGAAGTCACTGGGCGCTGAGTTGAACGCGATGGTTGAGACTCAGCAGTCCAATCATGAAGGCGGGCTGGTCACCATGGTGCAGCAAGCGGCGGAACGAAATGTTGCCGGCATTTTGATCAATCCTGGCGCCTATGGTCACACTTCAATTGCGCTGCGTGATGCGTTCTTGTCGGTTCAGATTCCGTTCGTTGAAGTGCATCTGTCAAACATTTACGCCCGCGAGCCGTTTCGCCACCATACCTATTTGTCCGACATCGCCGCAGGCGTGGTGGTCGGCATGGGCGAAGACAGTTATTTCTGCGGGTTGCGCGGCCTCCTGGCCGGGCTGCGAAAAAGTTAGCGCAAGAAGCATTCAGGGGGCTTCGCTTGCCGGTCAGACCGTTATCCACTAGTCTGACAATTACCGGCTTTGCAGATGTGCGACATTTGCTCGCCCGCATTTGCGGGCACCGCCAGTGGTGCGCCGCGATATGACGCTGGAACTTAAGCCCTAGCTCGAGCGCTTGCTAGAATCTTGATACCGGTGCTTTTCGTTCGGCGCTGAATATTTGTTTCAATTGTTTGAACCTGATCGCGGCACCGGGTCTGCACGAGTTCTCCGATACCTTCTCAGTTGCCGCGCGTTCGTCGGTGATTAATCCGCCGGGCAAGTAACCACAACCGCGAAGAACGCTTTCGGCGCCTCCCCTACCCTTTTGGTTGACGATGTCGGCAATTAAGGCCAGTCCAAGTTCGGAGGAGAAACCATATGCGATACCGAATTTGGCTGCGCCTGTAACAAAGTTACGAGACAACTGAATCTGATCTTCTTGCAGCTCGATGTCAGCTAATGCCTGTTTGATGCGATTCATCAAATCGCTGTCATCAGCAAAGTTGTGGGAGCGCACGAACGATTCGTCGACCATTTTGTCGGCATAAGGACCGAAAATCGCCGTGAATTTTTCTGGATGACTAGCTTTCCAGCTCTTAAGCAAATTTGGCAGTTCGCCCGCTTTCTGGTTCCATTGCCTGATTCCAATTGAGATTCCGTACCCGGCGTCATTAGGGTTGATGGCCGTCAGGTTTCCTTCGTTAAAACTTATGGCCAGGACGACGCGGTCGACAAAACCGCGCAAGTCAAGGCGATCTCTGAGTCTCGGCGAGTTTGGAGAGTTTTCCATATTGAAGAAAGATACAGCAAACAACCAATATTTGCGTTTATCTATCGGAATCATAGGCGGCGTTCGTCGCTTGCGGACTTCTTGCAAATCGGATTTGATTCTCTTGCCTTGTCAGGGGGGGGGCAGAACATCATCGACAGCGATCTCGGTCCCGTTCCCTGCTTATCAAGCGGGCGCTTGCGTCACGCTGTCCTGCAATCTGGCGTATTGAAACTTTGTAATATTGGTTGTCAGGCGCCACTCCTTTTGTCAATCGGTCTATTCGAGTCATTGTTGCTCCGGTGAGCCCCCTGGCTGGAAACAGGTGCCGGCTATCATTGCGGACCTGCGACGGATTCGTCCTTGCTCATGAATCGAGGTTGTGAGGCATCTGCCGCCGGCAGAGGCGCTTCACACGAGGAAGCCTCAAGAGCGCCTGTACACCGTTCAGGCTATAATCTCTAGGTCTTTTGTTCATCCGTCTGGAGGTTCCGAACATGGTGCTGCGGCTTAGCAGATCTCAACTGGCAATGTTGAGCGCTGTCATCTTGACTGGAGTTGGTTTGCCGGCTCTTAGCGCAGACGAGGTCGCTCCCGGCGAGGCTTCTGCGATTACCGACGCTCCGCCAGTGGAAAAGAAGAAAGAAAAGAAAGAGAAGAAGTCAAAAGACGACAAGAAAAAGAAAAGCAGCGATGCTGGTAAAGCTGAGAAGTCCGACGCTGCCGATAAATCCGACAAAGCAGATCAAGGCGATGCCAAAACGCAGGAGTCTGCCTCTGCGACCAGTGCATCCGATGATCCGAATCGACCGTACAACGATGGTGCTCGGCGCGAATATAATCAAGGCGTTGAGTTGCACCAGCAGGGCTTCCTTAACCAGGCTATCGCCAAGTACCGGGCCGCCATCGGACTGGAAGATCGCATGGAAGAAGCGTATTGCAATCTCGGGCTGATCTATGCCGCGCAACGCAACTATTCGAAAGCGGTGGAAGCCTTCAAAAAGGCCATTTCGCTCAAGCCCGGAAATCCCTACACACTAAATGGATTGGGCACGGTACTGTACGCCAAGGGTAAGCTCAACGAAGCGCTGGAAAATTGGAAGCGCGCCGCGGAAGTTGATCCTACGTTCGCTTCGGCCTATTTCAACATAGGCAATGCCTATGAGAATGAAAAGGATAACTCAAAGGCTTTAGAGAACTACGTCCAAGCGATAAAAGTCAACCCCGGAATGGCTGATGCCTACTACAAAATTGGTGTCTTATTCGCGAAACAGAAACACATCGCCCAAGCAAATACTATGCTCGCCAAGGCCGTCCAGCTGGCTCCCGATGCCGAGTTTGTCACAGAAGCGCGCAAACAGTTGAACACTATCGAGGGTTCACTTTCTAGAACAGACGGCGCAGAGCCACAAGTAAAAATGAATATCGTAGCTCCACCTGCAGAGTCCAATTAGGCTCTCATGGCTTGACCTAACCGGAGTCCTATCAGGGAGCATTGCATGACGGAACTCGAGGGGAAACAATTAGCGCTCGCCAAGCTCATCGACGGACAAGTCGTTGACGATTCCGACCGCGTGGCGGTGCACGTAAAGGGCGTCGTGAATGGCTTCCCTGCGACGCTGCAAGCCTTCGCAACGGGATGGCCGTTTGGCTGCATGTACGCTATAGAGACCAGCCCCCCCGACCGGGAGATTCTAAACCCCAATGAGCACTCCAAGATTACGATTCTGCCACGAATGGGCAGGGGGGTTTGGTCGTTCTTCTTTCACACGTTTTTGTTCGAAGCCAAAGGGCGTGGAGTAAGAGACAAGAAGCTGGAAAACAAGCTGATCTTCTCCTACGACAATGTCGAGCCGGCGCTGCGCTTTTGCAAATACCCCGGCGTGCCCGAAGTTCTGCTTGAGATGGAGAAGTATTGCAAGATGAAGGAGCTGGTGATTAAAACCGATCAGGGCCTCTATCTTAGTCAGGGTATTTCGTTCAAGAATTTGGATCTGGATGTTTGCCAGGCTACATTCCGATGGATGGGCGAACTCGGGGAAGTTATCCACGAGGCGTTCGAAACGTAAACTTGCTTGTCAGGGGTGCGTTAGAATCCCGTCCCATCGGGGGATAGAGGATTTGGGACCACTGATGAGCCGGCTTGAGTCACGAATGCTGAGTAAAAAGCTCGACAAGACAACCAACAAAAGCGTTGCCGTAAAGAAGCAAGTGCGAATGGGATTGCTGTTTGTACTACTTGTTGCTGCCGCCGGAGTTGGTGCGTTCTTCTACCTCAGCCCGCCTGCGCCTTCATCACGGGGTGCGGTTGGCAAAAGCCTGGTGCCGGTTGAGAAAGGCACAATAGACTTTAAAGTCTCATGCACGGGCGTAATCAAACCCTACAATCAGGTCAAGATCAGCCCCAAATTTACAGGACTTCTTCAGAAGCTCATGGTGCAGCAAGGAGACGTTGTGAAGAAGGGGCAGGTGATTGCTTACATGGACAACAGCAATTTGGAAGGGCAGTGGCGCGCCGCGCGCGCCGCGATGGAGCTTGCGCAGGCTAACTATGATAAGTCCGTGCACGGTTTGCGTCCGCAGGAAATAAGAGACTCGGAGGCTCGTTATGAGAAGGCAACCGGACAGGTACGGTTTGCAACCATGGCGATGGAGCGCAGCAAGGCTGAGTTAGCCGCAGCAGAAGCCAGCCTGAAACGAGATGAGATTAATGCTAGGCGCCTTACAATGCTGGCCGGGCAAGGTGCCATATCGGAGCAGGAGCAGCTGAATGCTTTGACTCTAGCCAGTGTATCAAAGGCTAATTTGGAGAAGGCGAAGCAAGATGTTAAAGCGTGGGATGCGCAATTGAGTCAGGCTCTGTCCGATCTGGAAAGCGCCAGGAACATGCGAAGCATGGCGCGCGAGGGGTCTCGCACCGAAGATGTTCGTGCCGCTCAAAGTGCGCTGTTACAGGCTAAGGGGACGTTCCAGTTTCTGCAAAGCCAAATGAACGACATGCGAATTGTGGCACCGTTTGACGGGATTGTGACGCAAAAGTACACCGATGAGGGCGCGATTGTCACGCCAACTACTTCAGCTGCAACCACGTCTGCAACGTCTAGCTCCATAGTATCTCTGGCTGGCAGGCTGGAGCTGGTGGCAGCTGTCGCAGAAACCGATATGCAGTACATTTCGCAGGGGCAGGAAGTCGTCATAATCGCTAACGCATTTCCGGACAAAAAGTTTCACGCCCGCGTTTCTCTAATTGCACCGGAAGCGGTTGTTACACAGAACGTCACGAGCTTTGAGGTCCACGCCGTTCTGCAGGACGATCCTCATCACATGCTGCGCTCAGGCATGAATGTCAACGCCGAATTTTTAGCCGGAAAGAAAGACGGTGTCATGCTGATTCCGACCTCATGCGTTGTTTCCAAACACGGAAAGACCGGTGTTTACGTGCCTGATGAGAAGGGGCAGCCCGAGTTTAAATCGGTATCCG
This sequence comes from Candidatus Obscuribacterales bacterium, assembly GCA_019752635.1. GTDB lineage: Bacteria > Cyanobacteriota > Vampirovibrionia > Obscuribacterales > Obscuribacteraceae > JAKFUT01. The sequence continues at coordinate 60,733 of JAIELX010000020.1, forward strand.
TTGGTGCCAGCGCGGGAACCAAAACGCAGATAAATTATGGTCTGAAAGAAGGCGACAAAGTTTTCATCGGTCTGACCAAGAGTCAGCTGATTGAAGAAGGATACACGACGGACCCGATTAAGAGTATGCCCGGTGCTGGCGGCTCCAACTCGACCGCTCCTGTGCCGCGCGGTCTTGGCGGCGGCGGCAAGAAAATGTAGCTGGTTTGCTCTGCTTGAGGACAACGGGAATCGTGAACGTGTTGGAACTGGTGGTGGTGGCATGGCAGAGCATCGTAGCCAACCGATTGCGCAGTGCACTTACCGTCCTTGGCATCATCATTGGTATCGGGGCCGTGATAACGCTACTGGCCATAGGTCAGGGTGCCAAAGAAGATACGCAAAAGCAGATTCGGGCTCTGGGCACGAATATCGTTTTTGTTCGAGCCGGTGCAGCAGCCACTGGAAACGTTTCTCAAGGGATGGGCAGCGCCGCTACGTTGACCTGGGACGACGCTCGCGCTATCCGCTCTACGTGTCCGTCCGTCGATTGTGTGGCTCCTGGAATTATGAGCCAGCAACAAGTGCAGTTCCGGGGACAAAACACCAATACAACTATTGCCGCCACCACTCCGGATTACCCTGAGGTCCGCAATTTTTTTGCTTCGGAGGGCCGCTTTATCACGCAGGATGACATTGACCACAACCGGCGTGTGTGTGTATTAGGGCGAACAGTAATAGAGAATCTATTTAACGATGTCAATCCGATAGGCAAGTCTGTCTTGATCAAGGGGGAGCTCTTTGACGTCGTAGGCGTCATGGAACACAAAGGCGTAACCCAGTTCATGGATATGGACGATCAGATATTCATTCCTCTCTCTACCGGGTTTCACCGGTTGACAGGAACGAAATCAGTTGCGGGTAAAGCTGTGAACTGGGTTGTGGTAAGGGCAATCACCGATGATGATGTTCTACCGGCGCAGTTTCAAATTACGAACTTGCTGCGGCTTCGACACAAAATCAAGCCTCCGTTTGGCGATGATTTTGTGTTGCGCACTCAGAAGGAATTCTTGCAGACCGCCGAATCTGTCACAGAGATTTTTACTGTTCTCCTTGGGTCCACCGCGGGAATTAGCCTGCTGGTCGGGGGGATTGGCGTTATGAATATCATGCTGGTTTCGGTGACTGAACGCACCCGAGAAATTGGTATCCGAAAGGCTCTGGGTGCCAGACCGAACGATATTCTTTGGCAGTTTGTGATTGAAGCTACCGTGTTGACTTTATCCGGGGGACTTGCCGGGATTTTACTCGGTATTGGTGCCTCTTACGCAATTGCGTACTTCGCAAAGTGGACAACGGTCGTTACTCCCGTTTCGGTGGTGGTATCATTTGCGGTGTCAATTGTAGTCGGGCTTTTCTTCGGTATTTATCCGGCGAAGCGGGCCTCACAACTCGATCCGGTTGTCGCTTTGCGCTCCGAATAACGAATAACGGCAAAGCCCCGTCTTTAAACGTGCGCGCCTCTTCGTACGAGCTGATCGCTGATGATGGCTCCATCCTTCAACCTGACAATTCGTCGCGCATGCTCCGCAATATCCTGCTCGTGCGTTACAAGAATCACAGTCATTCCTTCCTCGTGAAGCTCATTGAAGAGCGTCATGATTTCGGCAGATGTTTGACTATCGAGTGCTCCGGTCGGTTCGTCCGCCAGCAGCACTGAAGGCGTGTTCACCAGGGCTCGCGCGATGGAGACCCGCTGCTGCTGTCCTCCGGACAGTTGCGTCGGCCTGTGATGCATCCGATCGCCTAATCCAACCAGACGGAGCACCTTCTCTGCGCGGGCTTTGCGCTCATCTCTTTTCAGTCCGGCATACACTAGAGGAAGCATGACGTTTTCCAGTGCATTCATACGCGGAAGTAGATTGAATTGTTGAAACACAAAACCGAGTTTCTTATTGCGCACTTCGGACAGTTCGTTCTCCGATAGGCTTTGCACTTCGCGCCCGTCCAGATTGTATGTACCTGAGTCCGGGAGGTCCAGACACCCGATAATGTTCATGAGCGTCGACTTCCCGGAGCCGGAAGTGCCCATGATTGCTACATACTCTCCGGTAACGATTTCGAGCGAAACACCTTTAAGCGCATAAACTGGCTCGGCGCCTGTGTTATAGACTCGCTCAACGTTACGAATTTGAATCACTTGCTGTTCCTGCCGCATAAGATAAGGCGTGCTTTATCTTATTCTAGCGCTGAGTTGCCTTTTCGTCGCAAAATCGCAATTTAGATATTCATGGATTCTCTCCCCTCCGGGCTGTTTCCCCGCATAGTTCCGTGGCCGTCGAACTTTCAATTGCGCGGAACGATTGAGTGGAGCTGATGCGTTCGGTCCCGGCGCAACCCGCTTTTGTTGCAACCTCTCCTTCTGCGGTTCGTCGTTTGGCAAGGACACGAGCAAATTCGTACTCGCGGGTTGCTTTAAAAGAAAGACCCTTGGCGGCGTAAACATCACCGAGCAATTCATGTGCGACTGGGTCGCCCCAGACAGATTCTGATTCGGACATCATAGTAAGCATTGTTTCCTCAGCCATTTTGCACTGGGCCTCGGACTCTCTAATACTCTCGGCCGCGGCCGCCGGAGCCAAAACAGCCAGCGATAGTAACAAGAACAAACTCTTTTTCATGGTGTAATCATCGTATTTAGATTCGTGGAAAGGCTGAGGACTTCGTGAAATCTCGGAGCTTTAGCGGCGTCGATACAGGAACGATCAAACTTGTACTGAGCAATGAACGCTAAGAACAGGTTCGATTGATTCCATAAGTACGGGTATTACTGAATCCTGCTTGTGAATGCCGATGGTGTCTACTGATGACGAGGGGCGATTAGTTCCGACGGTTGCATCGGACCAGGGTCGACACGCGAGGGCATACGCGGACCTCTGCGTAACAGCGACGGAGCAGTCCTGAAGGTTGCATCGTCTGTCACGCTCCCGTTATCGATGTTCACAACTGTGATTTTTCTTTCTTCACCGAGTATTACTCCTTCTATGGGGTGGACGTCGGGATCCGATTGCCTGGTGTCAAGAAAAACTCGATGCTTCGATCCTGCTGACTTGAGTTGATCATTGGTTGACTTGACCAATTCCTTTTCGCATCCAAGCCGGTGTGCTGTTCGGAATGCCTTTGCCATTTGCTCCTTCTCTTCCGGAGACATTGTGCCATCGAAGGCTGCTGATTTTGCGATTTCGCGAGATGTCTTCGACAAAAATTCGGCTTTCTTATTCTGTTCGAAGAGTATATCCCACGCGCGTTCGGGCTTCTTTTGTTCCAGTTGCTCGAATGCCTTTGAAAGGGCTTCTTGAGAAAGATCTTCCAGGAATTGTTGTTGATATGCCTCAATTACTTCATGAGAGAATTTTTTCAAGTATTCTTTGCCCCACTGTGGCGTATTTGGCTTCTGGGGAAGTTCGGTCGGGCCGGATGTCGGTGCAACGGTGTTATCACTGACATTGTGTTTCGGTTTTGCTTCTGGAACTTTCGCATCGCTCAACTGCTCTTTTCTATTACTCAAAGTCAATCCCGGCAGGGATGGTTCGCGCGCGAGCTCATTCTTATGTAGCAAATTGAACTGGGTCATATCAACTTCAATTGGTCCGGAGCTCGGTAAGCCCGAGGTTTCCTTGATTGGCTGTTTCTCAACTCGTTCTATAGACATATGCGTGTGCTCCATTGAAGCTGTGCCTTCCAACGCAGACAACATTACTGGTTAGGTGTTAAGCCGTCGCTAAGTTTGGATGGCTATGACCACGGACTTGAGTTTCTAGATGCCTCAATGTTCACTTTCCCCCGACGCCTGGTCTGACAAGCGGCGAGTTTGTGGGGCGGTGCCCGGATTCATGCCAACCAATCACCGCCGACAGTAAGATGCCGCAACCAATTGCTCCTCCCAACCCCCCGCCTGGTTTCTGTTTCGCTTGCTGTTTGGCTGCTTTGAGTATTTCTTGATTTGCACGAATTCTCGCTTCCTCACCGAAGGCACCGCGCAAGGTTTTCACTGTTTCTTCAAGTCGGGCGGCATTTTTCAAATCTTCCGCTTTGTCCGATTTGCGTAAACGCTCGATTTCGCGCTCCATGAATTTGATTTGCTCTTCGCTCACTGCGGTTTGTTTTTCGAGTCGTTCGGCTGTCATGGAGTCACCGATTCGAATGTCTTCCACTGCTCTGGTGCCATCCGGGTTGATAGCTACCAGCGTGCCTCCCAGCCTATCGGGAGTGATCGGCGGACGGTCGGCGGCGGGCTTTCCCGCAGGAGGGTTTACAGGTAAAGGAACGACGGTGCCCGGTGCTGATGATGGCTCCGGTACTCTTTGCGGGGGCTTTTGTGCCTTCATTAGAGATGGTAGTTCTGCTTTTGGTACCATACTCATCGTCGGGTCTGCACCGAGTATAGTGGTGCCGCCAGTCTCTGCCAAAACAAAAAGGCCCTTCTCCGGATGCCCTTTTTCCATATATCGAGGTTCAGTTTTTCCGTCTAGAAGAACCTCCACGCGCTCATACCGGTCTGCCAGTTCCTGATTTGTTAATTGGGTCGCGGTGGGGCTAAAGTTCATTTTGGTCGGGTCAAACAGAATTACATTGGCGCCGATGATAGCCGCTACCTTGTATTTTTTATTCTGTATCTCTAACTCCGCGCCTTTTTCTGGCAAGGCCGGTGCTGCTTCCGGACCGGTCCTGCGTTTCCTGATCCTTTCTGCCTCAAGTGTGGCGGGGTCAAGATCTTTGTCTAGAGCTGTTCCTAACCCCGTAGCCAATTCGTAAAAGGCCGGTCGACCGGTCAGCCCTTCCTTTAGCGCTCCAGTAACGGGATCATACTTCGCATCGTTGACGGCACCGGCCTCTCTGAGGTAAATGCGCTGCTTTCTATCTTGCTTTATATCTTGACCCTCAAGCATCAGGTTTGGCTTTTGTCCCGGTAACGCATCGGTGTATGATAATCGGCAGGTCACGCTGTCGATTTTGAAATCCTTTTCAATCAAACGCAGAACCTCCTCTTTGAGTTGGCCATTTGCCGGATCTCCTTGATAGAGGCTTGTGGTGTCTTTAAACGTTTCCCATCCAGGCTTGCCTTCCCGTAACTTCTTGGTGGCGTATTCGGTGATTGCTTCGGACATCTCGCGTGGCAGAAGTGCTCCGGAAGTTGCAGTGCCATTGCTAGTACGAACACCGACATTTGCGTAGTCTCGTTCAATAGTGACCCGATTTGACCCGGCGGGATTCACCGTGCGATCACCAACATTGCCTGTATTGACCTTTCCCTCAAGAGCAAGACCTTTTGCTTTTAAAAATTTGTCAACGTACTCTTGAACTTCCTTGCCGGCCGCCGCATCCGGTGAGTAGATCGTAAAGCCTTTCGCCTGCTGTCCCTTAGACCCGGGCTTGAATTTTGAATCATTGGTGTTCCAGGGTACCTTATCTTCCCAGCCGGCCTCCAATGCGAACATAGGATCGTGCGTCTTGAACACGGCGACTTTGCCGTGTAATGGTCCCCCCGGCGCGCACGCCCGGTAAAGTTCCGGAATGAGTTCAACTTGTATCTTCGCCAGTTCCGCTGCGTCAAGGCTAAGGACATGTACTTTGACATTGCCTGTTTTAAGCGGCTCGCCTTTCGAGTCGGTAAACGCAGGGCTCTGAAACCAAGTATCTCCAGAAAAAGTGAATGGGCGCCCGTCAATTTCCATTGTTCTGAAATAGGCCCCCTTGGTTGAGACTGCGACCTTATGACCGCTTATGTCGCCGGTTACTCTGGTGTTTTTGAATACAACTTCTTGCGCCCCGAGCAGGGGACTAACTCGGTCGCTCACGTTGTTCATCGCAAGCTCTACACGGAGCGCCGCGGCCGTGAGCACTTCGTATTGCCGCACTTGCTTGAGCTCATTTCCTTTGCCGGTTTTTTCGAATACTTCACCAGTTACCTTGTCGTAAAGCATCTGTTTTCCGTCAATCTTGACGGGGCTGTATTCATTTGCCAGGGAAAAGTCCGTAGGCGTTATCAATCGCTCTGTCCTTGATCGGTCTGATTCGTACTCGAGGACATAAACGTCCTTGGTGCTGTCGAATGCCTTTACTTTGCCGTGACCCTCCGCTGTCTTGATGCTGGAACCGACTGCGATGGCTGGAGTCGACGGGCTAATCGGCTTGTCTTTGCTTGTAACTGTTACTTTGTCTTCCTGTGCGCCTTTTGTTGCATCCTTCTTTTGAGTTTCATCGGCGGGATCTAGTGCTTTGACTTTGACGCCGATCGATGCTGTTTCGGTTGCTTTCGATGGCTGCCGAACAGCCCAAACAAGAAATCCAATTCTTGACGCCAAAATTGCGCCCGACGTGATCATCACAATTGTTTCAATGGCGTTGATGTTAGATGACGATTCAGTTGCTTGAGCCGACTGCTGCATCACTTCCTTGATCCGCATTTTTAATGCTGCAGGCAGGGGGATGGTCGTTGTGCCAAGTCCGTCTGCACACTTTGCCGTTATTTGTATTGCCGGCTGATCGTCTCGATCGTTGGTAACCTCAATCTTTGTTATGTCTGCTTCCGTCCAAAGCTGTGCTCCTTCATGCCGGAGCCCAACAGGAATCTCTGCCTTCACTCCCCTGATTTTGTCGATTGAGACCGAACCTTCAGTTATGTTTGTAAGGTTTGCGAAGATTTTCGAATCTACTGTCAGCTTGCGGCACCCAATCGATTCGCCAAGTTTAATTTCTGTTGGTTCGCTTTCGATAGATACGCGACGGACTTTGTCGGTTCGCGTAACCAACGCTGATTTGATTCGACTTTCTCTGCAGAATTCGGCAAGAAGGGGATTCACTTTCTCTATTTGCTCCGGTGTGAAAACTGCAGCACCAGATTCAATGTCCGGGTTGTTCGATGTTGTGTCACCGCGCTTGCCGTCGATGTGTTCGGTGCTCAGTATCGATGCTGCTTCGGCAGCGAGTCGACCGCTGGCAGACACTATTGCTTGTTCGGTAAAATCAGCACATCCTTCAAACTCTTGGCTGTCCGAATTGTCCATGATGCATCCATCTCCTTCGAAATTCGCTAGCTTGCCGAGTGTAGGCCGCTCGTGTTAAACAAGTGCAAAGAACTTGCAAGACTGACTGATCTGCGATGAATCATCATCCGAAGTGGCTAGGATTGCGGATTCTTTGCGGCATCTTAACGACGTCCAACTAAAGTAATTTCGCAGATAACCTGGTCGACTGGTAATCACATTGGTCCAGTATCAGATTGAAGTTTGCCAATTTTACTGAGGAAAAGACTATGAACTTTGAAGTTTTTGAGGACGACCCTGTCGAAGATCAATTCGATCCGTTCGCCCCTGGTTTCGAATCTTTCCTCGGCGCAAAGCTCGACGGTGCCGAAACAAAATCTGAAGAAAAGACTCTGGAAAGAACTGAATCCGGACGTGTGCCGAAAGAAAGTGCTGCGACCCGTGCGGCCTACATGCAGGAAACCATGATCAACCTTACGCCACTCTTTATAAGTTCTTTGCCGCAGCAAGCAGGCGAGAATCAGAATGACTACATTAGGCGAGTCAAGGAAGAAGTAAAACAGTATAGGGACACACTGCAAGCTGAGCGCAATGCCGGACTGTTTGGACCCGCAAGCAAGCAAGCTTACAGGGCAATGGTGGAGTGGTTGGAGCAAAGAGCGGTACTCGATGTGGTGCGGTTGGTCGACAGCTATCAAATTCCCATGCCTCCCGGTTGCCCAATTTCGCTAACACTAGATGAGTTCGGCCGCGCCATTGATCCCGAACTATACAAATCAATAGCTTCCAGTCAAAACTTGCGCGCCAATCTCAACCTGGACACGTCAGTGATACCATCTGAAGCCGATATACAGAGATTTGAAGCAGCAGTTCGTTGGTGCGAAATTGGCAACGACGCGGTCAAGCTTGCCCGGGCACGCCATGATACGGTTACGTTAAACCGATTAATCGGTGATCTGAATATGCCGTCCTGGCAGTTGAAAGAAGGTGAATCTGCCGACAGCTGGCGAACATCGGCTTTTGCCATGGTCGATCTGGCGGCAAAAATGCGGAATTACATTGAAGCGATGCACAGCCTGTTCAAGATTTCGACTCATAATGATTTCCCATTCAACCTACCGCCTGGCACTACCTTAACAATCGAGGAGGGGGGCAAACTGCATCAAGTAACTGATAAGGACGTCTCTCTCAACGCAAGTATTCTAAAGAATGGCGTCATCAAGCAAATCAAGTTAGATTTGCCCAAAGACTTGCGCCAAGACCACCCGGCCAATGCGCAAAGAATTGATAGTCTTAAGCGTTGGCTAGGAGCAAATGCAGAGCGAATCGAGAAATCGGTCGACCGCCTCGCTGATTTGGACGAGAATCCTTTGGCTGCCATTATGTATGGTGACGTCGAGATCCGTAACGGCAAAGGCATCTTCAATGAGCAAGGACAGTTCAAGGGGATCAGTAAGGCCGATTACGTGCCGGAAGCCGGTGAAGAACTCAAAGATGTAAACCTCATCGGTTTTAACTTCGAGGCCGAGGCGATTACCGACGGACCACATAAAGGCAAGTATCGCGTGAAACAGACAGTTACGGCTGAACACGCACCGTGGTTCGCCTATCAGAACTATAGATTCTTGGGCGTCAAACTGGTTGGTTCCATGATCATTGAAGAAAAAATAGTTGATGGCGAGACCTTTATGCCTATTAAGCGGGGCGACACAGTCGAAATAGTCAAAGCAAAACATTTGGCGGGGCACAAACGGGGGCAACAGTTTGCCTACCACGGGGAAAGGTTGCTTGTTTCCGCCATGGATGCCGCTATGATTACCACTGGCACAATTGAAATTGCCGGTGCTGTTCGCGGTGCAAAATTGGCCGCGGCCGGGCGAACAACCGGGCTTGAACTGTCGGGGGGGCAAACTGCGTGGCAAGTTTCTAAAGGAACTATGCGCTTTACTATTGGCGGATTGGGAGTGCTCAATGGTGCGGGCGGAAGAGAAGCTAAGATTGGAAATTGGCATGCCGGTGAGGATATCAACCTTGGCCGCGGAATCTACTTTCTTGGCGATATAAGTCTGGGGCTAGCCCGCGGAGGATGGAACTACTTTCGCAGCGGCGGTGTTGCACGACCGCTATCGTCATCCGACAAAGTTCATTTGCTCATTCACGGAAGAGCTACCCCCGGCGCAGAGAAGCTAGAAGGAATGGCGTGGGTGAGGCATGTACACACCGCATCCATGTACACCTTCAAAGCTTGCGAGTTCGGTTTTGCGCCAGTTATAGCTGGCGAGCTGCGCTCGCAGGTCGGGCGAATTCAGGACGCCGGTAAAAGAGATCCGGTGGCAGACGCCAAGCTTCAGCTTGGTAAGACAAGAATCGGCGACGGTAGGGGGATGCAAGCCGCCAAGCCCGGCGACTTTGCCTTCGACAATAAGCAGGCGTTAGACGGAGCTCTCGGCGTTCTCGACAACTTTAGCACTACTCTTCGCGATGGCCGCTCGCCGGAGTCTGCTGAGCAAATAAAGCAGATCTTCGACGAGTGCGCAAAGCTATTGAGTTCAAATACCCATGGCGAGGAGCGACGAAGGTTCAAACAGGTGCTGTTGCACCAAATGAGCTTTACAGGTGAAGAGATCATAGAGCTTGAACTTGCGCATCCCGCCTCGAAGCAAGATGCTAACTTCCGCCTGACGGAGCAGCAGCTTCATGATTTGCTTGATCCATCGTCTTGCCGGAATCTTCCTCGAGCGGTGCAAGATTTGGCCGGGCGCATTCTTGCCGGCCGGGACAAAGATGTGCAAGCCGCCTGCGCTATTGCGCTTTTCTATCTGTGTCGCGATCAAGATGGAAAGCTGCCGACACACCTTGCCGAGGCTAAAACTGTTGTTCCCCGCTACAAAAGGACAGTGATCACTTACGAGTCTACTCCCGAGGGCGAGGTGGCGAAGCAGACAGATGTTGTGGTGGAAGCAAGAGAACTTTCAAGCTCACTTACTCCGGATGACGCAGTGGCAATTCTCAAGCGCGATCTGGCCGCAGGCAAGCTCGGCAATCGAGGAATTGCCACCGGCGATATGCTGTGCCGCATTGGTGCGATAACGCACCAGCAGTATGCAACTATTCTTCAAGACGTTCTGACTGATTCCTCAGCGTCCAGGGGGGACAAATTTCGCGCACTATCGGATGCTTTTGGCGCGCGTTTTGCTACCATTTTGGACGGAGTACGCCAGCAAGAAAAAGTGTTATCGGGCGATTTGACTTTTTCTGAACGCGAAGAAGAAGCGGGCCGCCACTTCAAGGTGTCTTCAAAAGATCTCTTTGTTACTTTGGAAAACGTTGCCAGAACTGATAAAGACGCTGACGTCCGGGCGTTGGCCGCACTCCAGCTCTATGGATTGAAAGAGAGTGATCCTCGAAGGCGCCAAGACATACTTTCCGCGGTACATGGGCTTTTGAAGCAGTGCGCGTCTTTGTCTCCCGGCGAGCTGGCAAAACAGGTTAAGGCGTACTTGCGCGATGAAATGGCCGCGCCTGTATCTTCAGTCATCGCTGAGCTCGCTGATTGGCTCAGACAAAGGAAGCTCGATGCAGCCTTGACGTTCGCACTAATTTCACATCCGGCAGACATGGAATCACAAAGGGAGATGAATCAGGCAATTGCAGAATCGCTTAGCAATACCGATTTACGCCTGACAGTGCGCGTCATCGAAGCACTCTTGCCAGACAGAATAAAGCAACTGAGCGTCGATGATCCACGAACGGCGTACAGGCTCCGGGCTGCCATTGTTGATCTGCTGAAGTGCCCTGTTGGATTAGCGGACGAGCCGCAATTAGTGGCTATTCTCAAGAATGTCAACGCGCTATTCGCAAATGCCGACAAGGAGAGCAAGGTGCTTTTGGCAATGCGATTGGAACGGTTGTTGCGCAGAGATGACATTGAGTATGTACAGTATTATCCGCTTATGCGTGCTGCTGCCATTGAGTCTCTCAGTCAATTAGGATCGCGCTCTGAAGAAACGGTGAACCTTATACGTAGTCATGCCACGGCTGCCCCTGTTTTGCAAATTGGCAAAATTAGTCTGGTTGCCGGTGAACAAGATGGTCTTGTTCGTGCTGCGGCTGTAAAAGCGTTGGACTTTTTGAAAGATGTCGAGTTATCCTCGTATATTGGTGCGCTAATAAACACCGAGACAGATCCGCACATAGCTGCCCGATTACGGGATGTGCGTTTTGAAAACCAACGTATTGAACGAGATTCCGAAGAGTACAAAAAACAGTATGAAGCAATTCTGACCAGGTTGTCGGACGCAGCCAAAGAGGAAAAGTATCCACACCTGAAGAGCTTCGGTGAACAGGAAGCAGCTAACTGGCTCAATGAACGCTATCCGCTACTTCAGGTAAAGGTGTTCGAAGCTGCACTGAACAAAGAGATCGATGATGCCTCCAGTTACGGTGGAAAGCTGGTCAATCTCTCCGGGTCGCTTTTCTTAGACGAGCTTGAGGCCCTCAAGAAGGTCCAGGAAACGCGCATGGGCTATTGGAAAAACCTTGAGTTACTGGCAACTGGCAAGGGGCTTGAAGCAGACAAAGCGCGCAAAGCGCTGTATTACCTTGTCGTATCCGACCATCCTTATTTTCGCACCATATACAGTGGCGCTGATCTAATCGAGATTCAGAGCGACTGCAATAAGTCAAGAAAGCACCGGCTCTTCGACATTGAACCTAAGAGCCAAGCTGCACGGATACTTCAAAAATGCTGTTCGGCGGAACTTTCTTCCGGCAGAGACCTGGTCGCCGGCAGGGTTGAAGAAATTCTCACTACCAGGCTCGGGGGCATCGCCACCGATTCCGTTGGTTCCGATTTACTGGCCGGGCTCAAAGAGCTGGCCCGTCCGGATGCATCTGGAAACGTGGCTATTTCCAGGGAACGCCTGGCGTCCATCTACGCCGTCATTCTCAAACATGAGGTAGGCGCCGAAGGGGGCTTCGCCGGTAAGAGTCTTAAGGATCAAAGCCCGTGGCTGCAACTTTATCTAATTCGAGAATTGGCAGCGATGAAAAATCGGATGATGTATCCAGCTCTTGAAGCAATTGCCAAACGTAAGGTGAACATTGAGGACCCCAACCTGCGTCGAGAGTTTGAAGAAGTTGCTAAGGTTGCGCAGGAGACCCTCGAAGAACTGAGAGATTCTGTACCGCTAATCTGGCATGCTACTGCGATTGATTTTGTGTCTTCTGCAGAGGACCGTGCCACCAGGCTTGGTACTGCACTCACCAACAGAACCAGCGCCGATCAACTGATTCAGCAAATGTTCAGCGCCTACAAGGGGCATTCTTTCAAAATTAATGACCCCGCGTTCGGGAGTCTCTCTGTTGCCATGGGCGATACCAATGAACGCGTTCGGATGGCGGCTGCCATGCTCGTGATGGAATCAAACATTCCAAATACTCACCCCTGCAAGGTTCAGGCGGTGAAGACATTGGCGCTTCTAATGCGGTGCGGCGCGTGCAAAGATTTTCAAAAGGAAGCATTTCAAGGCTTATCTAGATTCACATTGACCAAGCCCCTTTTACTGATTTTGCCTAAGGGAGAATCACTGCGAATTGAAAAGCAAGCAGGCCCCGAGGAGGTGGCTGAAGTCTTGTATAACAGGCTGTTCTCCAGAACTGCAGACCCTGACTCAAGTTGGGCTGTGAGTATGTTCAAGGGAGGCGCTAAATATGGCGATGTTGTGAAGGCTGCCATCAATGATTCACTTGGAGAGTTCAAGAAATCGATACCGCGCAACAAGGCAGACGTTGTTCCATTTCTGTATCTCAGATTGCTGGGTAGAAACTACACACCCGGCGAAGATAAGGACAGGTGGGGGCAACTGTTGGAGAAGGAAGGAATCGATGCTGTAATCAATGGAATCATAGAAACCGAAGAGTTTAAAGCAAAGGCACCCTCCTGCCACCTCGGTGCGACCGAGTTCAAGTTTACTCATTACACCAGTCCGGCTTCGGTTCAGATTTTTACTGATCCGCAGTCGGTGGTCGAGATCTTGTATGGCACGGTGCTCGGACGCCAGCCTGATAAAGGCTCAGGTGGCTTTGCCGATATGATCAAAGCTGGCATCCCATATCCCGATGTTGTCAGGTCCGTTATTAACAATGAGCTTCGCGAATTTCGTTCCACTGTTCCAGCCAGGCAAGACCAGGTTGTAGCGTTTTTGTACAAGCGCTTGTTGAACCGTCAAGTAAGTCCTGAAGAGCAGGTTCACTGGAATAGTGTGCTTGGCAAAGACGGTCTTGATGCTGTCATAAACGGTATCTTGTACAGTTCGGAATTTACGCTTAAGAGCCCCTTGTACTGCGTTGGTGTCAATGAAATGATTTTTACCGATGGCGGTAAGCCTCAGCAGGTGATCAATGGAGAAGTGCTGCGGCTTCAGCAAATTCAAAAATGGTCATATAGCGGCGGTAGGGTCACGAGTAACGCAACGAGCAAGTTTTTTGAGCGGTCCAAAAGGTGAGCCGCTTTGTGGTGGCAGCGGAAGTTCGGACCAGAAACGGCTTCCGTTCGACCTATCCGGTTGATCGAAGTCCAGCTCGGTCGGGCGGCGGGTTACGCAGAATTCGCTAAGGCGACGTTAAGTTCAACGACGCGTGTTGCCAAATATCTCTGCCATCTCGAACTAGTTGATTTTAGGCACTTCAGCAAGAAGCTCAAGAAGTGAGAAGCCCGGGTGGAAAACTGTTGCAAGCGCGCCTGTGGTAGTATATTAGATTGATTGTGTATTAGTCACGAGGTCCACACCATGTCAGAAACAGCGGCTCCAGCAGACATCGTCACTATCTCAGCGGAAGCAGCTGAAGAAGTAAAACGCCTCCTAGCGGAAGAGCCCGGCAAAGCCGGTTTGCGTTTGGAAGTGCGTGGCGGTGGTTGCTCCGGGTTTTCTTACGGGCTTACTTTCGACAACCCGCAAGAAAACGATCACATAGTTGAAAGCTTGGGCGTCAAGGTTATGGTTGATCCCAAGAGTGCAATCTATCTGAAAGGCACCATGCTTCATTTCGAAGGCGGCTTAGAAGGCCGAGGCTTCACGATTAAGAATCCCCAGGCTAAAGGCAACTGCGGCTGCGGTAATTCTTTTTCGGTATAAGCGGTCCCGTTTAAGACTTTGAGCCAGTCAGCCCACAGGCTGGCTGGCTCTTTATTAGAAGTAACGACACGAAAAGAGAGCAAATCATGGCGCAGGCGAAGTTGGCGGAAAACGTTGTAATCACTAGAAGCAAGGGCGGAATCGCCAAGCTTGATGATCTTGCAATTATCAGGGTTACAGGCGAAGATGCGACCTCCTACCTTCAGGGACGCACCAGTAACGACGTCAACGCGTTGAACCCCGGGCAAGGGCAGTTGACGAGTTTGCTTCATAGAAAAGGACACGTACTGGCGCTCTTTTCGCTGCACAAACTGAACAGAGGAGGAGTGGTCGAGTACTTGATTGTTTGCGACCGAACGCAGGTGGAAAGGATAGTTCAGGAGTTGGAAACGTATCTCTTTCGCGAACGAGTTCAATTCGGTGATGTTACGTCGCTCTTTCGCGTCTGGACGGTGCAAGGGGCCCTTTCTGCTTCGGTATTGCAAGAGTGTGGCTGGAATGCCGACCTGCCGGACGAATACTCTTGTCACTTCGACGAGAACAGTGCACGTTACACCATCAATAAAACTCTTACCGGCGAAAACGGATTTGTTCTATTGCTGCCTGAGAACGATAACGCCGAAGCTCAAGAAGAAGATCTTCGTACGTCCGCCGACCGCGCTGGATTAGCGATGTTGACGCCCTGTGACTTGGAGACTCTTCGGATTGAGGCCGGAATCCCGATGTTCGGGCGCGAGGTCTCCGAGCAATTTCTCCTTCCGGAAACAGCCTTGGAATCAGTGGCCGCGAGTTACAACAAGGGGTGCTTCCAGGGACAAGAAGTGCTGGCTCGCATAAAAACTTATGGTGCACCTAAGCAGGCGCTGGTCGGAATCATTTTTCGGACCGAGGTGGAGAGCGCGTTCCGCCAGGATAGCCTTATGGTGATCAACGGGCAGGAAGTTGGCGTCATTAAATCAAACGTTTTTTCACCAAGCCGTAACTGCCATGTCGCGCTGACGTACATAGCGCGTGAATATAGAATCCCCGGGGTGCAGATGAGCTTCAGAGTCGTTCCTCCGGGCACAGCGGTGCAGAATGCTCCGGACCCGATTTACGACGCCGTGGTGGCATTCTTGCCGCTGTACACACCGGAGTCGAACAAAGAGCGGGCCAAGCGCCTGTATGATTCCGCTCTGGCAGAGTTTGCCGGCGGTTCGGAAGCGAAATCCATAGAAATGCTTCGCCATGTTGTCGAGTGCGATCCTCACTTTGCTGATGCGTACGAGTCGCTCGGCGTGATCCTGTCTCGGCAGAATCAGTTGGATGAGGCGATTGCTTTGATGCATCGTTTGGCGGAGCTCGACCCACTGTCCATCATGGCCCACGCAAATCTCTCGCTTTATTACATGCAGCTGAATGAAATTGAAAAAGCTGAAGAAGAGAAAGCGATTGCAATGAGTATTCGCATGAGTCAGATTGCTCGCGAAGTTGTGAGCAAGAAGAGAGAGGAAGAGGAACGACAGCAGAAAGCGGCTGTAGCTCAAGAGCGAATTGATATGTTTCAGCAGGTTCTGAACATAGACGAGCATGACTTGCTCGCGAATTACGGAATGGGTTCAGCCCTGGCGGATCTGGGGAAGCCTGCGGAAGCCGTACCATTTTTGGCTAAGGCAATTCAAGTGAAACCCGGTCATACCGTGGCATGGCTTGCCTTAGGAAAAGCTTTCGAAGATCTTGCGGATGTCGATCGCGCCATTCAAACCTATGAGCAAGGTATCGCAACGGCTGCAAAACGTGGTGACATCACGCCGATGAATGAGATGAAGGCCCGAATGGTAGAGCTTCGGCAACGCACGTCCACCAAGGCCTAGCGGCGCTTGAGCTTGCGGCTCGATCGACTAAGTTCCGTGAACAGTTTGTGACTTTCACGTGCGGTTCATACGAATACTATGTAAACTGATTGGTATCATCAGCGATACCGACAGCTAGCGAACGCGAACAGAATGGGCAATGCGTGTCTTAGTCGTCGTGTTGGATGTAGATTGAAGGCTGCGTAATAGGTTCCAATTATAAATGAAATGTAAACATTTTTGCGAGAACCCAGAAACAAAGCGGATCTGCATGGCGTCAATGCACAAGTCAGTCTAATTGGGACATTCAGCTTCAGTCACTCGCCCATGCGCACAGCGCATTCCGTCGGCATTGCTCGGCACGCCAGTGATTCGTGGTCCCGGGTGCGGAACCTATTGCACGCAGAGTCGGCGCTATCGACGTTAACCGCAGCCGAAAAACCTTCGGCAGCCCTGACGACTTGTGTGCTAGTTCGCAGGGACCTCAACAAAATACCTCGGCGCACCATTCGGTATTTGTCTTTTCTTTCCCACAGCGCACACAAATTCGTAGTTCATTTAAGGAGGCGATCACATGGAACAGGTGCGAGATAACGCAAACTGGTGCGAGAAAGAGAGCTGCCTCAACGTGTTTGCCATGCTCAAACACATTGCTAGCAATCCTGAGACTCCTTCGGCCGTGTTATTCATGATGGCCAAATTGAGTTCTCCCGGGCTACTGAAGCGTATTGCAGGAAATCCGAACTGCACGGCTGAACTTGCGGCGGAAATTGCAAACCACAAACTACCTGAAGTTAGGCTTGCAGTATGTGACAATCCGTTTGTTTCAGAGTCTATTATTTCTCAGCTCGTAACCGACTCTAGCCCGGATGTGCGCTATGCCCTGGCTGAAAACCACAATCTCGCCGTCTCGGTACTGGAAGTGCTGGCTGAAGACGAGAACCCGTACGTTGCACATCGTGCCACTCGGACACTTCAACGCCTTAACAAAGCAGAGGGGCGCAAGGGACAGGTTTTCCCGTGGTTGGTGAGACACTTCACCAGCGCTGATCAAGCCTCTAACGGCTAGCCGTTCCTCCGGAGGTTTAGCCGCGGCATCATCTAAAAATGGAACAGCCCTCATCATCGTAAGAGCCAGGTAACGCAGCTTCCTGGCCTTTGCGTTTCAAGTAAGGAGTGGTTGCGACCTATAGTTGCAGGCCAGTCGCTCATAGCCGGGAAACCGCCCGAGCAGTTCCTGCCGTGTCCTTAAAGCGCATCTTGTTGGGCTATGGTCGTTCGGTCGAAGCGTCCGGACTATAGCAAAAATATTCAAGAATGTGACGGTTTTGTTCCTTCCTTTGGCAGTTCGACTGTGAGCGAGCCGCTAAATCCCTGTGGATTCAGGCATTGGGGACTTCAGACCGAGAAAGATCCCGACAATTAAAGAGCGTTGTTTATGCAAGAATTAAAATGGCAGAGTTGTGGCGACCGGGACTTTGACAGCAATTGCATGTTTCAACTCATTTTCAGATTCATATGATTTGCTCATCGTATTGGCATTGCGAAATACATTCACCCTGTAGGACCAAAGATGAGTTCACGAGTTTTCATAGTGGAGGACGAGCCCGTCGTAATGATGGGGATCGCCTATTTGCTGGAACAGCTGGGAATGGAAGTTGTTGGCGATTCGACTACCGGTGAGGATGCCCTGAACCTGCTGGCGTCGACCCGACCGAGTATCGTGTTGATGGATGTTTTGCTGCCGGGGATTGACGGCATTGAAACTACGAGGTTGATCAAACAGAATTTTCCCGGTGTCTACGTCATTATGTTGACCAGTTTGGAGGACGAGCAAAGCTTTTTTGCTTCCTTCGCGGCTGGTGCGGATGGATACTGTTGCAAGAGTATGAATCGCGTAGAACTCGGTCTTGCAATTGCCGCGGTAGAGAATGGCGGCGTGTGGATCGATCCGGCTGTTGCTTCTTGCATTGCCACTTATCATCCGCAGAACAGTGTCGCTGGTGTGTCTGATAGAAAGGAACTGGGATTATCTGTTAGAGAGTTTGAAGTTCTGCGACTTATGGTTGATGGGCTGTCAAACAAAGAGATTTCGGAAAGGCTTACCATTACTATTGATACGGTAAAAACACACGTAAAGCGCATTCTTGCCAAGTTGCGCGTGTCCGACCGGACGCAAGCTTGCGTCAAGGCGATTAGAGAAAATTTGATCAGTTAGACGGCACCACAGGTGGTTGTCGCTCCAGCATAATGTGATTGACAAACCCGATTGAAATGGCTATGTTCTTGTCAAAGCCGACTGACAAATTAGAAAGTGTGATCGAATGCTCAAGGCGTCGTGGAAGCAGATCTGCAGCCAGGTCCTATTGATTGCGTCTATAGCCGCAAGCGGTTCTCCCGCTGGTGCACAGACCGTAAGCGGCGATGTAGCCAGCGGTTCTGAGGCCATCTTCGACAAGCACGAAAAAGTGTGGAAAAAATGGGTTCTCTCGTCCGCTGTTTGTGAGAACTCTGCCGGCAAACACGCTATCTTCTGCGCCACGAGCAGGGACAAGAAGGTCTGGTCGGTTTCGAAGGAGCCTGCGCTCAGTACTTTATCCGACTCATGGGATGCGGGGTGTCCTGAAAGTTTTGATGTCACCGAGCATCGAATAGGCGGTGCTCGGAAGTTCGTTCTGGTGTATTCGGTACGCGATAAACTCTCGACCGGTGGCAATGCTACTTCGATTGGGTTGGCGCTTTCCAGCGACGGTAGGCACTTTGAAAAGCTGGCAGCCGATAAGTCTCCCTATGGTCTGGCCGGGCTGCTATTGCGACCGGCGGCACGCTTGTCCAACGGCTGCGAATCTAATCAAGTCACTATCCTGGGACCGCGCATATCCAGTACAAAAGGCAGCTTGTCTCTGTGTTACGGTGAGCTTGGTTATGACGCCAAACAAGTTCCTGTGGCTGCCTGTGTTGCGTCTGCCAGTTCATCCGACGGAGTGTCGTGGCGAAAAAGTGATTCTTGCAAGTTGTCCCTGGAATTCAAGCCAGGTCAGGTCAGTGAGGCCGGCCTCAAACATTCGCTGACCAAGTATTCAATGGCGTACAAGCAAGCCGGCATCTACTAAGAACGTTCGCGAGCGCTTTCAATCAGACCTGCTGAAAGACCGCGCGGACTCTGGCTGTGCAGTTGCGTTGAATGATACAATGGCGCTCGTTGACAGGAGTACATTGTGTGACCGCGTTGTGGCGTCGGCATGTTCTGATCCCTTTTGTTGTTTGCGCTACTGCGTTTGTCCTCTCTTGCGTCAGCGCAACCGCGTTCGATGTTTCGCCAACTGTCGCGAAAGACGGTTTGATGGTTTCTGATGAAGACCGCTACCGTGCGTATCAGGTGGGACGCACTGGAACGGAGTTGTATAAGGCGGGACAGTATGAAGCTGCTTGCGAGAAGTTCAAGGAAGCGCTGCAACTGGATCCAGCTGAAACTAACTCTCGGATCAACATGACCATGTCCTTGTTTCGTTTGGGCAAGACCGCTGAGGGCCTGGCTTGTTTGGATCAAGCGCGTCCGCCTGCAGACAACAATCCGACATATTGGTTCAATGTGGGCGTAACGTACGGCATGTTGGGTAGTTTCAGCAATGCGCTCAAGAATCTCAACTACTTTATCGAGCACTTTCCGGATGACAGTCGCATTAAGGAGGCCGTCGGGCTCGTTCAAAGTTTCACCGGGGCAAGCGCGGGGACGCCGCTGAAATCCGACGGCGCCGACGAAAAGGACAACTACTTCAACATCGCTTGCAAGGATGGCGCTACGCGTTGGGCTGATAACTCAATGCCGCTGAAGGTCCATATCAGTGGTGAACGCAAGTTAAAGGGCTTCAATCCCGAATTTGTCCAAGTTGTTAAGTCTGCATTTGATGAGTGGAGCACTGCATCTGGTGGCGTGGTGTCGTTTGAATACACTGGTTCTTCGAAGAATGCCGGCATAAATGTAGCCTGGACCGAGAGTCCTGGTGACCTGCCGAACCCCGTTGAGTCGGGACACTGCAAGGTCTCGGGTAACGAAAAAGGGACCAGCGTCGCCGACATTATTCTGTTGATAGTTAATCGCAGTGACGGCAGCGTAGTTTCAACAGCTAAGTTGAAATATACTGCGAGTCACGAAATCGGGCACGCTCTCGGTATTGCAGGGCATAGCCCCGACGCCAGAGACGTGATGTTTCTGGGGGCTATCGATAACAACTTTCCTGATAAGATTTCAGTCCGCGACATCGAGACGCTTAAGCGCATTTACTCTACGCCTACCGACAAGCTGTTTGCGATTTCGGCTCAGAATGCGTGGGTAGCCGCAGCCAATAAGGGGGTAGCGGAACTGAATTCCGGAAAACCGGACGGCGCCGCTAGCCTGTTCGAAGAGGCGCTTCGCTTGACGCCCGAAGACAAACGGAATTATGTTAAAGGTCTGTTGGGATTGGCATTCTACAACAAGGCGCTACTCCTGATTCGAAAACGAGAAATGGACGCGGCAAGGGAACTGCTCAATAAATCCTGTGAGTTGTTGCAGGTGGCTGAGGATAAGAAGGGGTTGAACAAGGCCAGGCAAGCATACAAGTTGCTTGATGCATCGCCGCCCGATCCCTCAAGACCAGCAAGCTTCCAGCTTTCTCGTTAGTTTGCCAATCTGCTTGGGAAATCACCAATTCGAGGCGGAGCATAATTGATGCGAATCAGATACGGATTGCCTGACCTTGGATTGCTTGTGTCCGCGGCGTCTAGCAAAGTGAAAGCAGCGCCCTGGGGAAGGGCGCCGCTTTGCGTCGAACCAGGTTAACGCCAACCACCTCGGCGACCGGATGCGAATCTACGGTCAAAGTCGTTCATGTCCCTGGTGATCTCTGAACTGAGGTTTGCTAGTTGTCGGTTAAGTCTTTGTCTTTCACCGAAAGAAAGGCGATTGCCTGTTGCACGCAAGCGCATCTCTACTTGATTGATTCTCGCGAGTTTCGCTTGAAGTCTTGATGCTTCTCTGCTGCTCAGGCGGCCCGAGTTGATACCGGCGGTGATGCGTGCTTGCAGTTGTGCTTGAGTGTTGTTGATGCCACCACCGTAGCGTCCAGAAAACTGATTGTCGTATCTGTTGTCCCAACCGCGTTGCGCGCTTACGGGGCTCGACAGGGACAGAATCGCCATTATGGCGAGGCTGGCAACGGCTATAAAGCGTTTCATTTTTCAATCTCCTCAATCCAACCAAATGCAATTTGCATGTACACTCAAGACGCCCTTTCATGCCTTTTGTTTCCCTGTCTTCGAGCTATCCCGCGCGATCGTAATAGTGCGAAATTTGTTCCATAAAATGTGAACCGGAAGATGCGGCTATTACGAGAACAGCCTTGCATCCGCCCCCTGCTGTCGTCTATCCTATGGTTGCAGGATTCGGGACGTAGAATGCATTCCTTACTCCAAATCAAAACCAGGAGGAAGCAAGCCGGTCCTTTCGCCTCCAATGGCGCGGCAAGTCCGGCACGCTACGGGGTGTTCGTCGCCCTCGCCAGTGTGAGCATCCTGACCTATTGCGCCAGTGTGTTCTGGCGTGTCAGCGCGGCCGAAGAGTTATGTTTCGGTCGTAGTAACTTATTCGGAAAAGTGTTTGCTCAGGCGGAGTTTGATGAGCCACCGGTTTCCGGTTCATTTGGTTCGAAGACATACTCGTTCGACAGAGACGGCCGGACGGTGCACGTGCATTATCATCTGATTAACGGCTTTCAGCACACCTTTGGCTCGGCGCTCACGACTTTTGAAGTTGGTTCTGCAGCGTCGGACTTCGGTTTTCGCGTCAATGAGTATCGCGATGCTTATTTGTCCTCATACGGGCGAACGTTCGACCATTGGTTAGACACTAAGAAGGATCTTGCCAATAATATAGTCGGTCGTGAAATCGGGCTCAAAGCTCGCCTGTTACATTTGAATGGCAGTGCGGCCGAGAAGTACATGATTGCCGAGACTCTCAAGGCGTTGGACGATGGACGGGCGATATCGCATCCGCTTAGCCCCAAGGTATCCAGGCTGCCGGAGCTTGATGCATTCGGCTGTCCTTTGCTCCCGAGGCCGGCTATCGCAAGTGATTCGCGCCTGAAGCAAATGTAATCACTCCTTTGTCTTCGGGAACTTGTTTCGATTAGAATTAGTCGCCGGAGATTTGTGAAAAAATGGGACTTATGATTGGCGAAGTATCCGTTTCCGTATCAGCACCGGGTATTGTCCTTCGCGATGTAGTCGCAGCGGATCTCGATGTGTTTTTTCAGCATCGCACCGACCCGATAGCCAATCACATGGCTGCATTCACCGCCAAGGATCCATTCGACAAGGATGCATTCGTTACTCATTGGGAACGCCTTCTAGCTAATGAACTAATCATCAAGAAGAGTGTTCTTTTGAATGACGTGCTGATTGGTAATGTTCTTAAGTTCGAACGGTTTGCATTACCGGAGGTGTCCTATTGGATCGCCCGAGAACATTGGGGAAAAGGTATTGCCACTATTGCTCTAACTCAGTTAATCTCCGGGATCAAGTTGCGTCCGTTGTACGCTCGTGCAGCGACGGACAACGTGGCATCTTTTCGGGTATTGCAAAAGTGCGGTTTTGAAATTTATGGCTATGAAACTGTGTATGCCAATGCTCGCGGGACCGAGATCGAAGAAGTAATATTGCGTCTTGGTTCTGGTTCCAGTATGAACAACCCGTAGCGCATATCAGTGTTATTGGGGCTAAATCTTTGGCAGGATGCCGGACACAAGTATTAGCTTGAACGCTGCAATAATCAATACTCCTGACAACGCGCGTCTGAGTGTAGTCTCCGAGAATTTGACAGCGCCGAAGTAGGAGCCGGCCGCCCCGCCAATAAAAGCCGCGACCAAGAACAAAGGGTCTATGCCAAGTTCAAGCTGTCGGGATGCTGAGCGGCCGAGCAGGCCTGCTATGGAATTGATAACTATGAAGACTGCGGATGCTGCTGCTGCTGCTTTTGAGCCGGACCAGCGCATTAGAACCATGAGCGGCGTAAGGAAAACACCACCTCCGATGCCCACCATGCCGGAGAGTAGTCCCAGTACCGCACCGGTGGCGATACCGATTCCGCTCCGCGGTCCTGATAATCCCGGAGCGTCTGCTCGGGGCGAACCCGCATCGGTGTTCGACTCCCGCCCGGACCCGTTAGGCTCTGGAACGTTCGCACTGATTGTAGATGTCGGAATATCGGTCCCTGCATCTTTGCGTGCTGCGACGCCGGTCGATACCAGCCGAACAGCTGCGAACAGAAGCGTAAGTGCAAGCAACAGATAGTACAGACCCGGTGGCAGCTTGAGTGATCCCCCGATGAATGCTGCCGGTACGGACCCCGCTAGAAAGGGCCAGACCAGCTTCCATTTGAAGTGCCCGGCTCTAAAGTATGCGACCGCTGACAGTGTCGCGACCAGTATGTTCAGGACAAGCGCCGTTGATGCCATTACCGCCGGTGCAGATCCGAACAGGCTCAGAATTGCGAGGTAGCCGGAGGCACCGCCGTGACCGACAGATGAATACAATGCCGCCACGATTAGAACTAAGACACTGGTGCCAATGTCGTTGTGCATTGGCCTTAACCTGCCTAATGTGATCCGAGGTGATGATGGGTGGACTTGTCGTGACCACCGCCGCCCAGAATGTGGAAGACGTGCAGCACATGCGGAAACAGTGCATCAATACCTTCACGCACACCGCCGGGTGAGCCCGGGAAATTGATAATGAGGGTCTTTCCTCTAACTCCCGACCGGGCTCTTGAAAGCATTGCTTTCGGCATCCGTTCCTGCCCGTAAGCCCTGGCTGCTTCGGCTATCCCCGGCATCTCGCGGTCAACCACTTTGCTCATCACTTCCGGTGTGTTGTCGCGCGGACCAATGCCAGTGCCGCCTGTAGTGATGATGACGTCGACCCGCATTTTGTCGGCAAACTCTATTAGCGATGCTTGAATCTCTGATGGGTCATCTGAAACAGTTCGGAATTCGACGATCTTAAGATTCTGTTCTTCCAATGCGGTAACGATGATGCGCCCTGATTCGTCCAGATTCTTTCCCTTCGAAACTGAATCGGAGATAGTGAGCACCGCGGCTGTGTAAGTCTTATTTTCAGACGATTTGAAGTCCGATTTTCCGCCCTTTTTCGACAGCAGCTTTACGTCCACTATGGCCATCGACTCGTCGAACACTTTCAACATATCGTAAATTGTTAGCGCGGCGACAGAAGCGGCGGTCATTGCTTCCATCTCGACACCGGTCTTGTAGATAGCTTTTACTTGTACATCAATTTCAACACGGTCCGGCTTCAAGTCGAAATCGACGCGAACATAATCAATTGGCAGTGGATGGCAATACGGAATAATACTTGCCGTGTTTTTGGCTGCCTGTATGGCTGCTACTCGTGCCACCGGCAACGGGTCTCCCTTGGGAACTTCTTGTCGCTTAATCTTGTCGATCAGCGACGGACTGGTAAGCAGTGTTGCCCTTGCCGTGGCAATGCGCAGCGATTTTACTTTATGTGAAATGTCTCGCACTTTTCCCTCATCAGGAGTATCAACGCGATGGAAACCGCTTGCTGATAGACTAGTCGGCGACCACTTGAGCGATTTAACGCTGTAACGATTTCAAGATTGACGCACCCGGGTAGATTTCGTTGGCTGAATATCATAGCGCTTAGCTGCTATCTATTCCTCTATGCGCCGATTTTCGTCTTGATCCTTTTCAGTTTTGATAAATCCAGGCTAGCGGTAAGTTGGACCGGATTTACCCTTGATTGGTATAAGTCTCTGTTCAGCGATTCCGGGCTCATTTCAGCCTGCAAGAACAGTCTGATTGTCGCCGTGTCGAGCGTGGCGACGGCGGCCGTGATGGGCACCCTTGCGGCTGTTGGCATGTCTCGAGCGAAATTTGCTGGAATCGAGCTGTACAGAGCTTTAATCATGCTTCCGGTAATCATTCCCGAAATCGCCATGGCGGTGGCGGCCCTCAGCCTTTTCGTCGCGATGGGGGTGTCTCTCAGTCTGGCTTCGGTGATTGTCTCTCATATAGTCTTTTGCGTTGCCTACATAACCTTGACGGTGATGGCTCGACTGGAGGGGCTGGACCCGCGTTTGGAAGAAGCGGCGCTTGATCTCGGCGCCACTCCGGTCGATGCATTTTTGAAAGTAACTTTGCCCTTGCTGATGCCGGGAATTGTTGCCGGTTGTTTGCTGGCGTTTGCATTATCTCTGGATGACTTTGTCATTACACAGTTCACAGCCGGGGTCGGCGACACTACCTTGCCATTGTGGATTTATGGTTCGGTAAAGTTCGGCGTCAGTCCGCGTATTAACGCGCTGAGCACCCTAATGATTGTCGTAACCGTGGGCACTTCTTTGGCGGCTGAGGCTATGCGGCGCAAGGCGTGACCTCTTGGTTCGTCAATATTCTCCTCAACGGTTACGGCCTTGAGATTGTCGCTTACGCCGCGGCCCCACAAATACTCCACATCTGATCCAGCTTTACTCCATGCGACTTGCGTATTATCAAAACACGGTCGGATGAGTGCTCCTTACACCACAACCTGGAGCCGCGACTAAAGCAAAAAATAGATAGCGCGGGGGCGCTCTCTGTATGCGCTTACATCGCATCTCACGCTCATCCACCGATTAAAAGTCGATTACTGGAATTCCGGCAGCGCTCGCCGGTTTACCGGAACGACATCGGTATCTCGGATCGAAACGGTATCCCGGGCATTGCACGCTCGAAATTTCGCAAGACAGGTTTATCGTGGAGCACCTGCACGCTCCAATGATATTCAGGATAGGAAAATAGGACGTACGGGTCGAGCTCTGCACGCTCGAGTGTTAGTACCGATTATCGCCCGGGGGGTCCGCTCCACCGGGCGATAATGCTCAGCGGTCGCGGATTATTTTGTCGAGTCCATTAATTCTTGGCTTAATTCAGGGACAATACAGGTATATTGGATGTAAAGCAGCGTGGAGTCTTTTCCCGGGGGATAGTCGTGAAACGGTCGCTGTGCAGTATTTTGGCGCTTCTGGCGCTGTCAGTGCTTGCGGCACCGGCATTTGCCGGTGATAGTCCTGTTTTAGCCTCTGCCGTGCAGGACTATAACCAGAAGAAGTATCGTGATGCGCTCTCGAAGCTAGACGGACTTTCTCGTGGCGGGCAGGCTAACGACAAAGCGCACTACTACATGGCTCTTTGTTATCAGGGCATCAATCAGATGGCTACTGCCAAGTCTGAATATATGTGGGTTTACTCCAAGGGACGAGATGCCACCCTAAAGTACAACGCGTGGCAAGCATTGAAGTCCATGGACAAATGGAGTCAACACCGTGCCTATAGCGGGCAGGGGAACAACTTCGACCGTGCCAGCCCCGCCAACACCGTCGGACAGCAGTTTCGGGCGAACCGCACCGCGGAGGAAGCCCGCTTAGATGCGGAAGCTGCTCGTAAGAGCAGCGGGGGCGGCTGACAAAGGAAAACGGGGTGCCCGTAACGACGATAGGTTATTGTCGAAGCTAACGAGAGTTAAATGAGAAGGGCGAGAACAATCTCGCCCTTCTCATTTCTATCGGGGTCTACTTCAATGCAAGCGCTGAATCTGTGTTGACTGCGTCACAGCAAGAAACGCAGAGCTCGGGATGCTCCTTGTTCTGCCCCACCTCGTGCGAGTACTTCCAGCATCGGCTGCACTTGGTGCCTGAAGCCTGAAGCACGGCGACACTTACACCTGCTTCCGCCACTTGCGCCAGATAACTGTCGCCCTCGTTAAAGGTTTCCTGATCGCCGAACACCTGCGCCTGCGATGTGATGAAAAAGCCATTCAAGTCGTTATTGAGCGAGCGCAACTTCGCGGCTAACGCTGCATCGTCGACCTTGAGCTGTACGAGTGCTTCAAGTGAGCTGCCGATTTTTCTTTCACCGCGTGCTTGTTCCAGCGCTTTGTTAACAACGAAACGCACGGTGATCAGATCCTTCCAGAAGTTGTCCAGATCTTGATTGATGTACTCTTTGCGCTCACAGGGAAAGTCGGTCAGCAGCACGCTTTTTTCGGCGCCGCGCAGTGCTTCCGGCATGTTTTGCCAGATATCTTCCGCCATGTGCGGGGTTACCGGAACGAGCAAGCGAACCAACACTTGTAGCAATTCATTGAGAGTGGTTTGCACCGCTCTGCGCGAGCGTGAATTCTTAGCTCCCGTGTAGAGCCGATCTTTCACGATGTCGAAGTAAAAACTGGACAGGTCGACCACGCAGAAATTCTGCAAGAGCTGGTAGTACTTGAAGAATTCAAATCGGTCGAAGTCCTCCTTTACCCGCACAATCAAGTCCTGCAGGCGGTGAAGAATGAACTTGTCTATCCCTGTCAGTTCATCGTAACTCACTGAATCGGTTGCAGGGTTGAAGTCGTGCAAGTTGCCCAGCATGTAGCGCGCAGTGTTGCGAAGCTTGCGATAAACTTCGGACAATTGCGCCAACATGCCTTTGCCGATCGGAACATCGTCGGTGTAGTTAACCGATGCTACCCAAAGACGCAGCACGTCAGCGCCGTATTGTTTGATCACTTCATCCGGTTCAACTACGTTGCCCTGGGATTTGGACATCTTTCGTCCATTTTGATCAACCACAAAGCCGTGCGTTAGCACTGTTTTGTAAGGGGCGCGATTGTGCACGGCCACGCTGGTTAGCAGTGACGACTGGAACCATCCTCGGTGCTGGTCGCTGCCTTCTAAATACAATTCGCAAGGCGAGCCTCGAAGTTCCGGACGCGAATCCAGGACCGCTGCGTGAGTAGTACCGGAATCGAACCAAACGTCCATGATGTCTGTTTCTTTGTCGAATTCGGTGCTGCCGTCCTCGTCTTTAAAGTCAGCTCCAAGGAAGTACGACGCGTCGCGTTCCCACCATGCATCGGAACCTTCCGTTTCGAAGACATCGGCAACTCGGTTGATAACGTCTTGACGCAGTAAAGGCTTGCCGGTTTTCTTCGAGTAGAACACCGGTATCGGTACGCCCCAGGCACGCTGTCTGCTGATGCACCAGTCGGCCCGCTTCTCCACCATAGCGAAAATGCGGTTTTTGCCCGAAGGCGGCAACCATTCAACAGTGTCGATGGCCGCCAAGGCCTGTTTCCTGAAGCCGTCAACAGATGCGAACCATTGTTCGGTCGCTCTGAAGATGAGCGGTTTCTTGCACCGCCAGCAGTGCGGATAGCTGTGGGAAACTTTGGCGTGGCCGAGCAGTTTCCCTAGTTCCTTCAAATGCTCGACGATTGGTTGGTTGGCTTTGTCGTAGCGTTGTCCGGCAAATTGACCGGCATCTTGCGTAAACAAACCGCGACCGTCTACCGGTGAAAGCACTCCGATTTTGTACTGGTTGCCCAGCATAAAGTCTTCCGGTCCGTGTCCCGGAGCAGTGTGAACGCAGCCCGTACCAGTGTCGGCCGTGACGTGCCCCCCGACCATGACCAAGCTGCTGCGGTCAATGAACGGATGCGAGCACTGAACGTATTCGAGGTTCGAACCCTTCTCCGTCGCTAGCACGGTGGTGGTGTCTTCTTCGATACCACAGCCCTTCAACGCCGCACTCTTAAGTGCCTCGGCCAAGACCAGCACTCCGTGTTCCGGGGTTTTGACGAACACATAGTTGAATTCCGGATGCAGCGCCACGCCTAAGTTCGCAGGAAGTGTCCAGGGGGTGGTCGTCCAGATAACGAATGATACTTCCGCTTCGTTTTTCACTGCTTCCGGTAACTTGTCTCGAGACTCCGGCTTAACCGTGAACTTTACGTAGATGGAATCCGATGTGTGGTCTGCATACTCAACTTCTGCTTCAGCCAAAGCCGTTTCGCAATTAGGGCACCAGGTTATCGGCTTTAGACCTTTGTACAGATAACCTGCCGCTGCCATTTTTGCGAATACGCGAATTTGCTGCGCTTCGAACTTAGAGTCCAGCGTGATGTAGGGATGCGCCCAATCGGCCCAAACGCCAAGGCGCCGGAAGTTCGCCTCTTGTCCTTTGAGATTTGAAAGCGCGAAATCTCTGCATTTTCTGCGCAGCTCAACGGGAGTCATTGAAGCTCTGCCGCCCTTTACGTCTTTCAGTACCGCATTTTCGATCGGCAAGCCGTGACTGTCATAGCCGGGCACATAGGGCGAATAGAAGCCTCTCAGTGATTTGTATTTAGTGACAATGTCCTTGAGAATTTTGTTGAGCGCCGTTCCTATGTGGATCTTGCTCGAACTGAGGTATGGTGGTCCGTCGTGCAGCACGAACTTAGGACCATCCTTGCGCTTCTCCAGACTTTTCTCGTAAACCGTTTCGTCATCCCAGAATTTCTGGATCTCGACTTCGCGAACCGCGCTATTAGCCTTCATCGGAAAAGAGGTTTGCGGTAGGTTTACGCTGTATTTCTCACTCATTACGGCACCTTTGGCTCATTGACCTTTTGAAAACAAAAACTCCAGCGACCGGCGCTGGAGCAGACACGTCTTGACGTCTTCTGCACCAGCGGTTCAACTGCTAATAATAATTATCCGAACGAGCATTATTGCCCCGGGGCGAAGTTCTTGAGGATCACCAGATAAATATTAGACCTAAAAGGACCCCAAACGGTCAACAGTTAAGCCCCTTCCCATTAATGATTCTTATATAGTTCGCCGAATTGAATTTCTTAGTCTAGACACAGGGGGCAGCCTTTGATCGGGAAAATGCCATCGAAAGCCAACAGTGGGTGTTCTCAAGACTATCGAGCTTCGGTCCTGCAGCGAGCTCCTTCGGCCCGAGCCCTTGCACGATGTTGCGTACGACTGGCACGGATGAATCACGTTAGTACTGGCCGCCAAGTCGGTGCCACCACCGGCGGAGTTGGCGCGCCGCATCAACGACCTCAATTTCGATTTAGGGCTTCCTAGCCTAAAAGACCGGTGCGTGTGCGGTAAATTTTTGCCAGAGTCAGGTCGAAGAAAGCCGTTACTGCCGGTGTCAACGCAAGACCTACAAATGGTACGTAGCTTGCGATCATATTGGTGAGGCCGTAGATAACTCCCCACAGGCAGATCTGCCAGGCGTAGCCGGTGACCATATCGTTACTTTTAATACAAGCCTCAATGGGACCCAGTCCTTCGTCAATCACCAGGAATGGAGCGAACGCTGTTCTGACTGCTACGTAAATGCCCGGGACAATCAGGAAACAGGTGCCAAGCCCTGTGGCCAAACCGATGAGGGTACAACAGAGAAGGAAATTGACGAACCAGGGCATCGCTTCGCGCATATCAGCAATGCTTGCACGCTGACCATCCACTATTTTCAGCAAAATGCGAGTCCAGCCTACCCGAAAGAGATTGTAACCCGCAGCGAACAGAACCATAGCAACGATGGTAAGCGGAATGAATATAAATATCTTGCTATCGCCAGCCATGAGCGCGACGAGGAACGCAACGATGCCCACGGGAATTCCGATAACCAAGAACGGAACATAGAGCATGAGGCAGCAGCCTCCCATCAGAATCGCGATGTTCTCTTTGAAAGGCGTTACTGTTTCTTTCAAAACGGCAACGACGCCATCCTGTTGGGTCAGCTGGTTCATAATTCCTCCTGCTTGATCAATCTGAAATCATACTAACCTATTGCAAGGCTTCGCACCATTACGACCTGTTATCGCGAGGCTGTGCTTTTCTCGCCTCTAAGGCCTCATACCCGCCTCGGAGGGCGGGAAAACAGATTCGTATTTTCAACCTTGCACCGTATCAGACGGCCGCTAAGATCGGGTGATGCGTATGGGTAGGGGCGATGTGGCAAGGCTTAACAACCACCGGTGCTCTCAGCGGTGCACGAAACAGTGTCTCGCGTCTTCTGGCGTCCGGATCATCGTGGGTCGGTTCGCTGGGCGATAAGCTGAGAACTTTTGTCGAACCTGCCAATTCAGACGATTTTTGCGTGGAGGCTCGCCAAAATCAAGAGGAGCGATCGAGGCGAATCCTGCTGCACTTGTTGGCCCGAAGCGGACGATTTGATGAACTTCTGGAGATTGCTGAAACCACTGAGATTGCGGACGAAGCAATGTGGGTCGTTATGGAGATTGTGGCTGAGAAGCCTGAATCCATGGCTTCCTGCCTGGTGCGGCTCGGGCACGGTGATTCATTGGCTACGGTTCCTGCAATAACGGCGCTGTTTAACGAGAAGTTGAGCGACAGAATGGTGCCCTTGTTCGCAAGCCGCCTGAAGTCCGGTGAAATGCTCACATTGATTGCAAACGGACGAGCAAAGGCATTTTCGGTAGTCGACTTATTCGGCGCCTTGGAACGTTGTGGTGTCAAAGTTGACTCAGTGGCTCACTTCGATCAAATTTGGGACTGTCTTAGTTCGGAGCCACAGCGCCAGTATGACTTGCTCGCTGAAGTATTCGGCGACTCAGCACCGGGTGGATTTCGCTATGTACCGGAACCAAATCTGGTGCCAGTGGAAGCGAAATTGCGAGCGCTGGAAATTCTGCTTGCGGTCCGCCCTCCCGGCTATATACGCACCTTGTGGTATGCAAGCCGCAGCGAAGACGATGTTACAGCTTGGAACGCCACTGTTGCACTGATGGATTACTGGCAATCGGAAAGCGGCAAAGTGCCTGAGCTGCTGGAGCCCTTCAGCATGCTTGATACTTCGCTTCTGTATTTCTTGTGCCAAATGAGTGCTGCTTTTCAATGGAGCGGACCGGCTGGAGTTAGCGAACTGCACAAGCAGTTGTGTGACGACAAGGCGGAAATTGAGAGGCTCGATCCGGAGTCGCAGCGCAGCCTCGGTTTACAAGATCGCATTGAGCGTATTCAAGAACAGCTGATTGAAATCACCGAGCGCAGAGTTGAAAGTCTTCAGCCGTTGATAGACACCATTACTCGTTATATGAATTTGCCCCATGCAAAGCTGGTGGCCAGTGATACTGATGCCTGCGCCGCTTATGCGATCGGGTTTGGCACCGTCTTATTCAGTCGTCGCGTGCTATTTGATGACAGACCGCTGTCCGAGGATTTTATGGCTTCCGTGCTGCACGAGCTGTTGCACATGGAGCAAGATGTTTTGATGATTCGGATGATTGCCGATGACCTGAATCTGAAGTTCGGTCAGCATGCGCGCCTGCTCAAGCCCCTGTTCGAGCGATATTGTGCGCTAATGGGTTATGCTCCCGACAGTATTTTCCTGCTGGAAGTACTCAGACGGCGAGCCGACCTGCCATTGACTCAACTCGAACGCGTCAGAGCTGAACGTATTTCAGAAGCTGCTCGAGAATGCAGCGCAAATACTGCGGAGCTGGAGCGCATCGGTGAGCGATTGGAACGGATTGGAGCATCCTATTTCGAATTGAAAAACGGGTCATACGACCAGTTCTTGCTTGAGTTTCTGCGGGATGATGTGAGCCCGGGATCCTTGTTTCAAAATGGTCGTGTACCGGGCATCCTCTTGCAGGAGATCCAGAGTTGCAGGCAAGACGTTCGCGAACTTGTCGGGGCTACCGCAGGAGACTTGCCGGGGAAGCAGGATGCCATTGCGCGTGCGCAGGAACTTTGGCTGTCGGATGCGCAGAGTCCGGTTAATGACATAGTCGATCGGCTCAAGACCGTGTTGATGCAGGTACTTAACGAAGAGTGGCGTAGTCTGGAGCGCCGCAATTCGGACCTCCGCCGTGCCGGGTACCATGAAGCAGAGGCCTATGAGATCTCAGATCGCGTCGAAGTAATCGTCAAGGCGATACGCAAGAACTGGTACTCTTACGATGAAACCGAAGGGTGATCAATCGGAAACGGGTGGGGGGCGTTTAATCATTCATTCCCGATTCCAGCGCGCGCTCACGATCGCCTTTCATTGCCCCTGCCGTCAGGCTATTATGGGAATGGGACTCCGGAAATCGCACGAGTTATAGCTTCCTGACGCCTGGAATCGCTTGCCACCACCGGAACCTTGCGGTTCTGTGCCAGGCGCGAGCGATGGGACCGCTGCGCGCGACACCATTGGCGGTATCGTTGCCGGACTCGACAGGGTGCCTAACTATCAGAGTCTTGACGAACCAGTAGCAGTCCTTCCCTCAGAGCCTTCACCGCTGCCTGTGTTCGATCCGATACTGCAAGTTTTTCCATAATGTGACGCATGTGCGTCTTGACTGTTTCGTTGCTGATGAACAATTTCTCGGCCATCTTCTGATTACTCAGACCTGTTACCAACAGTTCAAGGACTTCGTGTTCTCTGTCGGACAATGCGAACTTGTCACGTTTCTTTCCGGAATGTGCAGGCATCGGTTTTGATTGTTGTTTGTCCGGAATTACGGTGCTAGCTCTGAGCACGCGTTTGGCAATTGCAGAATCGAGCCACGCTGCTCCTTGATTGACCGTACGAATGGCTGTAGCCAGATTCTCGGGGCTTGCGTCCTTGAGGCAGTAACCATCCGCGCCCGAAGCCAAAGCCCCGAACACATCATCGTCGTGATCGTGGTTGGTCAAAATTAGAACCTTAGTCGCAGGCAGCACTTCTTTCATCTTCTTGGTCGCTTCGATGCCGTCCATAACGGGCATTCCAACGTCCATAACAACAACGTTTGGTCTCAGATCCTTTACTTGCTGAAGAGCAATCTCTCCGTTTTCTGCTTCGCCAACAAGAACGAGGTCTGAAAAACGCTCAATTATCACCGTCAATCCGATTCTGGTGGTTAGTTGATCTTCTGCGATCAACACAGAGATTTTCGACTCTTCTATTGGCATTTTAGAAACTCCTGAACTTCGGTCATCTCTCTCTCCAGGCGTCTGATTAGACCTGAGATTTCGCGCCACGTTCCTTCTCTGGCCGCTGATTCCAGATTGACACAGGTGGCTCGCATTTTTGTCGCAAAAATAGCTCCGCAAATGCTTTTGAATCCATGTAGTACTTGTAAAAACTCAGTATTCTCTTTGTCTGAATACGCTCTTCTCAGGTTGCTGAGATCCCGGGGAGCATCTTGCAAGAATTGGTTCAATAGCTTTTGACCGGACTCTCGGTATCGCGCACGAAGGGCTCTTAGATCGACTGGCGGCTCGTCAACTTTCTCTGATCCCTGTTTGGGAGGAAGCCAGGCGTCGAGCATCCTTCGCAATTGATCCGGGTCTACAGGTTTTGTAATGTAGTCGTCCATGCCTGCGGACAGGCAGCGTTCGCGGTCGCCGCCCATTGCGTGCGCCGTCATGGCGATGATTGGAATGTGACGTCCGGTCAGGAGCTCAGCTTTGCGTATGGCCTGTGTGGTAGAGAAACCGTCTAACTCCGGCATTTGACAGTCCATCAAAATCAAATCATAGTCGGTCTTAGAAAGCGCCTCCAGCGCCTCGGTACCATTTCCGGCAACGTGAGACGCAAAACCCATTTCGTCTAAGTAGAGTTGCGCTACCTGTTGATTGATTGGATAGTCCTCTGCAATCAAAATCAGCTCATCACGCGCAACCACTTGATTCGCCTTCTTTAGTCGGATGTCCGCAGCGGTGCTACTCATGATTGTCTCTCCACCGCCACAAACGCTGACAATGGAGTCGAGCAGGTGGGAGCGTCGGACAGGCTTTGTTAGATAGGCCTTGAAACCAGATGCAATCGCCTGAGTTCCCAGACCCGGAGCATCGAACGCCGTCAACAAAACTAGTTTCGTGTTAGCAATTGCGGGGTCGGTTAGAATTTCAGACGCTAGTTCCAGTGCATTCTGGTCTGGAAGTACATAATCTATGATGGCGAGCCTGAAGCGATCTTCGTCTAAATATCCTCGACGCAGCGAGCTTAGAGCCTCCTTTGCGGAACTCACCGTATCAGCTTTCATACCCCACGACAGGACGTAGTTGTGCAGAATCTGGCTGGACTGGCTCTCGTCATCGACTATCAGCACCCGTACCTCGCGAAGTTCCTCTCGAAGATTTACACCTGCCGATTCTCCTCTGGTCTCTAGCGGAACAACAAACCAAAATGTCGACCCGACACCTAAAGTACTGTCAACTCCGATTGTGCCGTTCATCAGTTGCACGAGGCGTTTGCAAATACTCAGTCCCAGTCCGGTACCTCCAAACCTGCGACTTATCGATCCGTCGGCCTGTACGAACGGCTTAAACAATTTTGCCTGTTGTTCTTCAGTGATACCGATTCCCTGGTCGGTGATTGCGAATCGCACATGAGCAATGCCCTCGCTGGAAGATTCCAAAGTGGCACGAACCACAACTTCACCATGCTCGGAAAACTTGATGGCGTTTGAGGCAAGGTTAATGAGTACTTGTCGAATTCTCTCGGGGTCACCACGAAGTTGACTCGGCATCGAAGGTTCAATGTGAGCCATCAAAGACAGTCTCTTGCCGCGAGCGGAAGGCGCGAGCAATTCGCATGTGCTCTCAACGATGCGCACGGGATCAAAATCGACGGAATCCAGCTCTAGTCGACCCGCTTCGATCTTACTGAAGTCTAGAATGTCATTAATAACGGTAAGAAGAGCGTTTGCGCCGTCGCGGATGTTATTGGCGTACTGATACTGCCGTTCCTCAAGATTGGTTCTGAGCAAAACATTGCACATACCTATAATGGCGTTCATCGGGGTTCTTATTTCATGGCTCATGTTTGCCACGAATTCCGACTTCATTTTTGATGCTGCTTGAGCTTGATCTCTAGCTTCTGCCAATTCTCTCGTGCGCTCGTTTACGCGAATTTCCAACTCTTCTTTGGCTTTCAACAACGCTTCTTCGGAGCGGCGACGCTCGGTGATGTCGACAATAGAGGCCAGTACGAACTGTCCTGCCTCTGTGGTTATTGGATTTAAGCCAATCTCTACAGGAAACTCGGTCCCGTCCTTCTTGGCGCCGTAAAGATCTCTTCCTG
Organism: Candidatus Obscuribacterales bacterium; assembly: GCA_019752635.1. GTDB lineage: Bacteria > Cyanobacteriota > Vampirovibrionia > Obscuribacterales > Obscuribacteraceae > JAKFUT01. Next base: position 96,626 of record JAIELX010000020.1, read on the forward strand.
CGCCCATGGCGCGTGCCTTTGGATCGGCGAAGAACTTTGCCCTCTGCGCGGGGTGATTTGGACGAAATTTTTCAGGCACGATAACTTCTATCTTCTGTCCAATCAGTTCTTCGCGAGTGTAGGCGAACAGCCGCTCGACTTGGGCATTAATCAGCACGATTACTCCGTGCTGATCCACCATGATCATTCCGCTTGGCGAAGCCTCAACCACCAGGCGCAGTCTTTCTTCTGCGCGCTTGCGCTCCGTAATGTCGACGATAGAAGCTAAAACAAACGGTTGCCCTTCGGCCTCTATGGGGTTCAATCCAATCTCTACGGGAATCTGCGTACCGTCTTTTCGCAATCCGAAAAGATCTCTGGCAACCCCCATGGACCTTACGGTCGGATTTTTGGTAAAGGACTCGCGATAGACCGGATGTTTCGTGCGAGCAGATTCCGGTACGAGAATCTCAATGGGATTGCCAAGCAATTCTTCGCGGGAATAGCCGAAGAGCCTTTCTATTTGTGAGTTGACCAACGTGATCCTGCCGCAGTTGTCAATCATGATCATGCCGCTGGGAGAGGCTTCAATCACTAAACGCAGGCGATCCTCACCACTGGCGAAGGGCTTAATCGGTGGTTGAAGTTCCTTCTCATCGTCCGACATGGGAGTTGATTTCGTGCACGAAGCATTCGCTGGCTCTTGAGTTCGAGCTTTAGTACCTATGGCAAACAAACAAATTAAGGCAAAAGACTAATTACTAACAGGTAAGTCAGCAAAAAGTGACAATAGCATGTTCTGTTCGTTGTAGCATTCTTTTCGGACAAATTACACAGTTCTTAGGCGCAGGGACAACTTTAGAAACTAGCGAGTTTGCTAGTTCATTGCACAATGCAGGGTGGAAGCTGAACGACAAACTCAGTTGTGCGCTGCACCAGCGCCGAATGAACCGCCTGATTTCGGGTGACAAGGCCCAGCTGCACGAACAGGTCAAACTGCGCTGTGCGAACTTCGGCTTTGAAAAGGTTCAGGCGCTCGTGCCACACGGAATAGCTGCCGAGCTTGCCGTCACGACGGCGAAAGTATCCGACCAAGGGATGCGTTAGAACTTCCGATGTCTCATCGGCTGATTTGAAACCGTCGAGAGTGCCTGCCGGTATTACCGACGGGAGCAGTTCCAGTTTTGCGTTTGCTTTGCCGGAGGACGTTTCAAGTTTGTATTCAGTACAGACTGAACCGTTCCAAGTTGTATTGAATTGCATCTGCGCCGCGTGCCAGGGCAGTTGCCAGATGTGTCGAGGAATGTTCACCAATGGGGTTGCTAATGACGTGCCGAAAAACCACACACAGCGCTTCCCTCGGTATTTTACATAGGCTCTGTAGTTGGTTTGCCCAAATGCGAATCGCGCCCAAGTGGCGCAGGCAAAGCGAAAGTCCAAATCGCGAAACGGCACCGCGGACACGAAGGCTGTCCGACTGCCGTCGGCAAGAGTGAACACGTCCGGTTCGAAGCCGGGAGGCAGATATTGTGCCAAAGCCGTTGGTTCGACCGCGTAAGTGATGATGGCAAAGTCTGCCAGCGTAGTCACCACGTCGCACCACTTGTACGGCGGTCGCGGCACTGAGAATGGATCGACTCCTCTAGTTTCCATGCGGTTCGTCGCACCTTGTGGATTCGAGCGAATTTTGGCAGCTTCCGACCCTTCTGTCCAGAATTTGGTCAGGATCTGGTCAGGATAGGTCTCTATAATGAGGTTACTCAAGCGGATGGAACCAATGAGAAACTACCGTGCGATTTTGGCTTCATTCCTTTCGTCTTTACTGGCTGTCCTTCGGCGTATTTGTCCGTCAATTGCAGCTGCGATTTGCAAGGACATGGATAGGGTTGTAATGGCAAGGCTCCAGACCGACAGACCTCCTACCTCACGCCGCAAGCCCACCGCAGCCACAGCGAAAATTACTACGGAACGGCAGTTAGAGCGTTTGAATCAGAATCGCGCTCGAAGAATGAAATAGTTGGAGCAATTGCAGTTACGCAGACTCCTCACCGTGTTCTACACAAATCCACAGTGATTTTCGCATAGCTGTGCAAACAAGTTTGCGCGACTCTCCATCGATTTGGAGCACCGCGGAAACTAGTATCAATTCACAGAGCGGCGAACGCAACACAAAACCAGCACCTGCGACACGGGATGCTTGCGAGGAAAGGGAGTATTTATCATGGACAACGATTTTGACATGGACGAAGAAGCATTGGTAGAAGCCGGAGAGGAAACCGAGGGCGACGAAGAAGGCGAAGACCTTGTCGATCAAGATGCCGCTGCCGAAAGACTGTTAGACGAAAGCGCAGATGCTGCAGAGGCTCTTGCCGAAGGTGGAGCCGTTGGCGCCGCTGCTGCGGCCGCTGCAGAGGCTCTTGCCGAAGGTGGAGCTGTTGGCGCCGCTGCTGCGGCCGCTGCAGAGGCTCTTGGCGAAGCTGGAGCTGCTGCTGCCGCTGCAGCCGCCGCACGCGCTGCTGAAGGACATGGTGCCGTCGGCGGAATTGCAGAAGGACTTTCTGAGAAGGAAGTGATAAACAAGCTTGAGAAAATCGGCAGTCTCGAGAACCTGAAGAACCCGGAAGCGCTATTGAATCGAACGGAGCGCATGCTGCTGAACCAACTGCATGGTGCCCTCAAAGCCGGTGACATGAAGTCTGTCCAGGAAATGCTGGCCACTATTGCTGAAAATCCTAAGTCGGTCGCTTCAGTAATGAACGCTATGAAAGCTCGCTTGGAGAGCTCCAATCCTCTGAATCATGTTCGATGGGAGCAAGGCAAGGACAGCGATGGCAACTCCTTTGTTCGCCTCCACATTGATCAGACTCACAGCCACTCCAAGAGTTCCGGCTCTACCCGCGTAATGATCGGAAGCGACGGAACCAACACTGCATCGAGCAACAAGACCTGGGACAGTCCGCGTCGCAACGTTGATCCTGCCGAAGCCCTTCGCGATGTGACCGGTGCTGCATGGCGGAACCTTAAGCCGTTCAATGTGAAGCCGAACGCACAAGGCACGCTGCAAGAATTGCTTCAGGGCGCTGAGTCCACTTTGGAAAATAAGAAGAAGAAATAACGAGTTTCATTCCGTGCCCCCCCCCGCCCCGAGTCTTTCAGGACTCGGGGCGGGGTTTTTTCTTCTTTCGACTGCGTAATGACTTGAGCATTGCTGCCCTGCGTTTGCAGTCTCCGGATTATCCAAGCCCTAATCTATTTGTTTGACAGGCGACTATTTTCGTCTCGCCTCAGTCGCTAAACCCTGGCACTCTCCTTCTAGACGCGGCTGCGTAAATGTGCAGGACAACCAAGTGTAGCTATGCAATAAAGTCTGCGTGTCCACCCATCGAGAACCTCGCCTTGGAATCGTAAACTTCAAAGTATCGATAGACGCAAGACAAATTGCAGTTGGAACTTAAGACCTTTTACGGCAAACACCAGAGGGGAGAACAGTCATGGAAAACGAAGATTTCGAGATGGAAAAAGACCTGGCAATCGAAGGCGAGGAAGAAGGAGACGAAGGTGGTGAAGCTGGCGATCTTGCTGATGAAGGTGCGAGTTCTTTGCGGCTTGCGGAAGAAGCCGCCGCTGGTATTGCTGAGGGCGTCACAGCTGCTGCTCGAGCGGGCAAAGAACAACACAAGCCCGGCGAAGTAACCGCAGAAGGCATTATCTCTGCTGAAGACAAGGCTGAGCTCCTGAAGAAATTGGAAAACTTTGATGGTAAGAAGATGTCGCCGGAAGCATTTCTCTCTCGCACCGAGCGCATGCTATTGAACAGCGTACATGATGCTGTTACCAGTGGTGACCTGAAGTCGGCACAAGACATGTTAGCTGCCGTTGCCGAGAATCCGAAGTCGGTCAAGCGCGTAATGGAAGCGTTGAAAGAGCGCTTGGAAGGCAAGTTCACCAGCGTAAGCTGGGAGTCTGGAACTGATAATAAGGGCAACGCATTTGTCAGATTGCACATCGCAAACTCCAATCCCTTCGATAGAGAAACTACAAGAGTCATGGTCGGTAGTGATGGCACCCACAGTGCTACGGTCAGCCGTCCGCGCGGAGGCGAAGTCGCCACCGATCCTGCTGGAGCATTGAGTGACATGTATCCGCAGCGTCGTATCAAGCCCGAGCCCCGTTGGGAAAATCATCGACCGCTTCCGGAAGATCGCACTCAGCCTCTTGATCACATACGTCAGCTTCAGGAGCGCGGGTATAAACCAGGCGAAGCCGTCCCGAACGAGCGCAAACGTCGGTAACGGTTTTAGGCAAAGTCGAAAAGTCCTGACTCATTTGAGGCGGGACTTTTCGATATCTATAGGAGAATGCACTGAGCAGAGCTACTTATTGCTGATCCAGTTTGTATCCCAGTCCATGCGTATTCTTGATGAGTGAACTGGTGGCATCCGGTGAATCAATCTTTGTACGAAGCCTTTTGACACATTGCCTTATTGCGTCCACTGATGCTTCCGATTCAGACGGCCAGAGCCTGGTAAGCAAAGTATCGGCAGTAAAATATTGTCCTGAATGTCGCATGAGGAACTCGAGCAACGCGTATTCGCGGTGTACTAGTTCAATCTCCGAACCATTCTTGAACACTCTCTTCGTGCCCAAGTCCATCTCCAGGTGCCCGCACTTGAGCTTCGATGAAACAAACTTCCCCTGAGTGCGCCGCAGTAGCGCTTGCAGCCGCAAAACGAGTTCACGCATGTTAAACGGCTTACTCAGATAGTCATCGGCGCCCGCACCGAAACCTTCTTCTTTGCTTTGCATTGACTTGTCCCCCGTAAGCATCAGAACAGGCGTTTGCCCCCCCTGATCGCGAAAACGGCGGCAAATATCGAAGCCTGTCATATCCGGCAAATTGCGGTCTAGAACAACGACGTCATACTCATAACATGCGAGGCGATCGAGCGCGTCTTCTCCGGTGCTCACGGTTTCGACGTCATAACGCTCACTCGACAGCCAATCCTTAACTAACTGACTCAGATTCGTGTCGTCATCGACTATCAGCACTTTAGGCATTGGCTACATCACCGCTTTCACTTTGCTTGAGTGTACTTTCTGTGGGCAGTCTAAACCAAAAAGTACTCCCCTCACCCTCAAGGCTGTTCACTCCGACGGAACCGCCATGCTCCTCAATTAACTTCCTCGATATTGTCAGTCCTAAACCGGTACTGTTCGCGCGTTTTGCGCTTTTATTCTTAACTTGCTCGAACTTTTCAAAAATGGTGCCTTGCAATTCTGCTGCAATGCCGCACCCTTGGTCGATAACGCGGACTTCAACCCATTCGTCGGTTTCGATACTCTCTATTCTTATCTCTCCGCCCGTTGGCGAATACTTAATGGCGTTCGAAAGGAAATTGACCAGCACTTGAACTATCCGATCTTCGTCGGCAAAAATGACTCTGGTAGAAGGCTCCCACTCTACTTTTAGTTTCGCTCTTTCGGCTGATATTGATAGTGCTGAAACGGACTTTTCAATTACGGTATCCAGGCGGATTTCCTCTTTCGCAAGGTCTAGTTTTCCAGCATCGGCCTTTTCCATGTCCAGCAATGAGTTGATCATATTCACCAATCGACCGATCTCGCTGAGCTGCTGATTCGCCCTGCGATTTCCTTCCGGTGAAAGGTGCCCGTAAACTCCCTTTGTCATGATTTCCAGAAAGATCTGCAATGAAGTGAGCGGGCTGCGGAGGTCATGGCTTACCATTGCGTAAAATTCTTGCTTTATACGTTGAAGCTCTTTCTGTGTGCTGATGTTGTGCGCTACACAGAAGAACGCTCGTTCTTTTTCCGACCAACGTACCGACAGGGTTACATCAATGGTTGAGCCATCCGCACGCATTGCGATGGTCTCGAATGGTGGCATGTCACCTTCTTTTTGTATCTCTTTAAACTTGGTTCTGACCTTGTCCATCTCTTCCGGCACAATAAATGCATCAACGGACTTTGAGATCAACGCCGCGGGGTCGAAGCCCAGCTCCGTTTGCGCTGCGTCACTCACAGCGGTGATCGCCAGGTTCTCATTGGTGGAGAAAATCACGTCTGCAGCGTTGGCGAGAATCGCTCGTTCTCTGGCTGATGCCATTGCCAGTGCATCCGCCATTTCGCGGAACACTGCGTCTAATCTGGCAATCTCGTCGGTTCCGGGTACCGGTGGATTCAGCTCCTTCCGTTTTGAAAGACGGACAATATTGTCCATTAGTAAACTCAACCGGCTGCTGATGCTCTGGTTAAAGTATCCGGTTAGCGCGGAGGCAACGATCAAATTGAGTATGACTCCGGCAAACAGACTTCTGTTAACCAGCTCCGAGTAAAACGCTTCCGATTCGGGATTGCTTCTTTTGTTGAGGTTTTCGGCTTCGGTAAACTCGTGAACGGTGTCAATGAGTGAGCGCGATAACGGTTCCAACTCATGGCGTATCTCCGTTAACTTCATCGATGGTAGCGCGCGTCTTTCCGCCAGTGCGTCCATCTGTCCTTCTAGCTTGGCGGTAATTGCCGCCGCTGCGTGTCTTAGTCGACGCACACGAGTAAACTGTTTATCGTCATGCAGAGTGCGCAGTTCCAGGTCGTATAAGATCTGTTCGAATCGATTAGCTAGCCGATTGTAGTGATTGGCGTCCGAAGAAGCGTGCGTAAAACTGTAGCGGAATAGGGCAAAGCCTTGATTGAAAGACAGTTCCAGTAGCTCATTGGCGTCGGCTACCGCCTGCTTTGCCATGTATTCCTGCTGTTGGGCTGCCTGCGCTCTGTTGAGAAGTTCGGCCAATCCCAGGATAAAGCCCAATTCCAAAACGAGCGGCACGGCCACCATGATGATTGCTTTCTGGGTTATCTTCAGCTTAACTGCCATGTGATTCCAGCGCTTTCAATGCTTTCTTACTGTTTTCCAGTGCGTTGTTTCTGTTAAACAGTTTTCCGCTTGTGCACCCATCGACCACCTCTCGATAGACGGCGGCAGCCTGAGCTTTCTTCCCTTGAAATTCAAGGCTTTGGGCTAGCTCGTATTTGATCATGCTGACTTGCTCATTGCGGTTAGGATCCGCCTGGTGTGCCGCCAGAGACATAGTGAACAGCTTCTCTGCTTCGGCAAATTGCTTTGCAATCAAGCGCAAGTCTCCGAAGTGAAAGTACATGTCCGCCAAATCGGGATAGTCCTTTACCGGAAATCGGCGACGCCCCTCTACCGCTAGTGTGTATGCGATGGCGGATTCCGTGTGCTGGCCGGCATACTTAAGGGCTTCGCCCTTGAAAAATTGCACTACCGGCATTTGGTTCGCATTGCCTTGGCTTACCGGGGCTCTTGCAATAGCGATGGCCTTGTCGAGATACCGCACTGCTCGGGCGTGTTCATTTGTCTGCATGAGACATATGCCGGCGGACAGGTACGTATTGAATAACTGGTCTGGAAAATGTGCTGCATCTCTTTCCAGAATCTGGGCAATCTGCATGTAAATCGCGAACGCTTCGGCGTCTTTGCCTGCGGCTCGTAGCATTCCTGCCAGGCGGGACAGTGGACTATATCGTTCACCGCTGTTCTTTCCGTAGAGCTTGCTGTAAATTTTGTCAGCTTGCAAATAAGCCCATTTTGCTTTGTCGAACGAATGTGCACTGGTAAATGCTTCTGCGGCTTTGAGAAGTTCGTCGCTCAATTCATTCATTTGCCGCCATTGTTCGGACTCTTTCGCTGTATCGGCAGAGTCTATCTCCTCGCACCGGGCTTGCAGGTGCATGTAAGTCGCAAGCTCGTTCTGCTTCGTTTTCTTGAGATAAGCGGCATACTCGTTTAGCACTTCGACTTTGGTGGCTGAAACTTGCTCCGGCAGAAACTCTGTGCGCGACAGCGCTCGCTTGAAAGTTTCGTCCGCCAGCGCCAGGTTCTTTGTGCCGGCGTAGGCGCGCGCTAACCCGAGAATGCAGTCAACGACCTTGAATTGCAGCGCTGCGTGCTTCTCTGGTTTCCCGGCGGTTGTCTCAATCTTTTTGAGCGCACTGTTGAAGTAGTCTGCCGCGACCTCATATCGCTTTTGCGACATGGCTACCTCGGCCAGCCCCAACTCGCTCATGCCTTGCTCTATCTTGGCGTTAGGATAGTGTTTGGCGATCTTTAGCGCATTTGCGTACGCTTTCTGCGCTTCGAGCTGGTGTCCTTTGCGCAGCTCGCTGCGTCCTGTTTCTGCTTGGTTGAGCCAGAGCCTGTAACGATAGGAGGGAAAATTGACCGAAGACCAGAAGTAACCGAAAATCGGCACAACCAGGGCGAGCACTAAGAATAGAATCCACACGCGAGTCATAGCTTCTGCATACCCCGTAAATCGCTCTGCAATCTAAGAACTGCGGAAGCGGTCATCGTTAGGGCCGGCAGCATGAATTGATGAAGAGGAATGACCTGCGGCACTAAATGCCGGTGCCGACTGGCTCTTCCAGTGCGAGGGCGGATACGATTTCTTGCGTTACCAGACCGTTGCACGCCAGGACATGACCGCTGTCCATATCGAACTTGCCACCCGTCAGTGACACGACTGTGCCGCCTGCTTCGCGCACAATCAACGTTCCCGCGGCCAGATCCCACGGCGCCAGTTTGAATTCCCAGAAGCCGTCCAACCTTCCGCAAGCCACGAAACACAGGTCCAGGGCTGCGGAGCCGTCTCTTCGCACGCCATGGCACAAATCGGTCAATCGAGAAAACTCTGTGATGTTGGTGAACCGAGCATTGGCACTATCGGGAGGAAAACCGGTTGCCAGTAAGCAGGTGGAGAGCGACGATACTGCCGAGACTTTGATTGGCTGTCCGTTAAGGGTCGCTCCTTTGCCTTTTTCTGCTACAAAAAGTTCGTCTGCAATGGGATTGAACACGACTCCCAGCCGCATTTCGCCATCTTCTTCATAGCCGATTGATACACAAAAGAAGGGATAAGAATGAGCGAAGTTCGTTGTGCCGTCCAGGGGATCGATCAACCATCTGCACTTAGACCCGGTCGAGTGAGCTCCGGATTCTTCGCCTAAAATTTCGTGATCGGGAAAGCTTTCGCGTATAAGGCGAATGACTTCCTTTTCAGATGCTGCGTCAACATCGGTGACTATATTGAAGGCGCTTTTGTAGTCTAAACTCTGGATTTTGCCGCAGCGTTCCTTTTGGATTGCGCCTGCAGCGCGGGCGGCCTTCAATGCCGTGTCTTTGACTTTCTGCAACATTTGCACCTCTGCACTATCGAGTTCATGATTATACAATGATGACTCGCTGTGGCCGCTGTCCGGCGACTTTGATGATTAAGGATGTACGCCCCGAAAGAGAACCGAAGTTCTTGTTCGGGGCGTACACTACCCGGGGGATGGAGGGTCCGGTAAACTTTTACGCTTAGATTCGGGCGTCCTTATCTGAAGGACAATGCCGTGAATGAGTTTGGATTGGTCCTGGTATCAACGACGGTGAGCCGATCGTTGGTCACTGTGGCGCCGGGAAGGTCAACCTCGCTGCCGAAATAAGTGCCGCCTGCCACCGCTGAGCCGCTTCCGCCAATTGAAGCGTTAGTTGCTTCACCGCCGATTGCCTGATTGCCATAGCCGATCACCGGAATTTGAATTCTGCGGCGCGAAGAACCGTCTGCAGAGCGGATGCCTAGCGTGCAAGCTGCGTAGGGGGTGTAGGAAGTGGCGGCCGAATATCCGTCTGCCGTAATGTTGAACAGTGCCGGAAAACCTATTGCATTGGCAAATGGAAACTGCAGACCGGGAACCGTGATTTTGACGTGCGACACCACGAAGCCATTGAAACCGGTGGCACTTCGACCTTGAGTGGCGGGCTCAAAAACTTCAACTGTGCAGGGCGGCAGACCCATAGCGCTCAACACCGCATTGGCTGCTGCTATCGAGTTTTCGCGAGAAGAGTCAGGGTTGAAATCCGGACGGTAGGTGCCCAACCAGAAACGCGAATTGTTGGCAACTTGTGCGGCGGCGTTGGCCGCTATTTGTACTTTCTGATAATTGTTGATGAACTCAAACACGTTTATGAAACCCATGATGAGCGCTACCGCTGTGATAACGAAGACTACTGTTCCGCAAGCTGATTCCACTAAAACTGAACCTGTCGTTGAGCGTGTTCTTCTGTTTGCGATTGCATCGTAGTTGTGGCGTTGTTTAATAACTAATTTCATTGAAAAATCCTCCTGAACAGCCCGATAAAGTAATTGTCAGCCCTTTGGCTTGTTAGGTCGGCGGCGCCGTCATAAACGATGCGGGCTGCTGAACCATTGGAGTAAGCGAATTGGCCGGTATTACATTCGGTGGAATGTCCGTCGCGAACACCGGAGCGGGTGGGGCACTTACATTCAGGTTGCTGATGGGAAGAACAGCTGCGGGATTACCTGTTGCAAGACCCGGTCCGGTGTTCGGCGACAACTTCAGCGGTGCACGCTCGTGGTGAACCGGTCTCACAAGTCCTGCGGTCGCGCTGCCCATTCCCGGCGCTTCGCTGCTCGTATCGGATGCTTTTTTGCTGGTCATTGCGGCCAGGACCAGCATTGTGATTAATACGGCTGCCAGAATTGAGTATGGTGTTCGCCTGGCCTCTGTGGACGGCACGGCTACAGGTTTGTGAGTAGTCTTGAGCGCGACTTGGGTTGTTGACCAAACCGCCATGGATTTTCCTGAAAACGAATTGTCGCTTTTGGCGTTGCGCGACGAAGGTGCAATTTGCTTCTGCCACACTCCGGCCGCATCTGGATGCTCTGTCGTGATGCGGCGTGTGCTGACGTGATCAAGCGATTCATAAAATGAGTTCATCTACTTTTCTCCACCCGGTTGAGCAGTTCGAAGGAGTGCAGTTCTCCTTGACTTCTCGATGGGTTTATTCAACCAAAACAGGTGTGACGGGAGGATGTCCTCAATGTGACCCCAACGTGACCCTGGTGGTCTCACCATGCGAAGCGGAAGGCGGGAAACTACTCCCGCTCTTGCTTCTTGGCGTTTTTTGCAAAATGGAGCAGGATTAACGCGCGGCGACGATTTCGTGTTTTGCGGCCCATGCGCTCATGTCGCGTTTGCCGATGGCTGCGGCCATTAGGTCAGGAAACAGGTCCGGGGTGCAAGCAAAGGATGGAACCCCCATCTCGGCGAATGCCGATGCGTTTCTGTGGTCGAACATCGGCGCACCATCGTCATTTAGCGCAAGCAATGCAATGCACGTCACTCCGGCTGCGGTCAAGCTGCTCATGCGCTTGAGCATCTCAACGTTGTTTCCTCCTTCGAACAGATCGCTGATCAAAACGAGAATTGTTTCGTTCGGGCGCCTGACATAGCTCTGGCAGTAGGCGAGTGCACGGTTGATATCGGTGCCGCCACCTAGTTGTACCCCGAACAAAATCTCGACTGGGTCGCTGAGGTTCTCGGTCAGATCAACCACTTCTGTATCGAACACAACCATACGAGTGTTCACCGCAGGAATTGATGCGAGCACGGCGCCGAAGATTCCCGAATAAACAACTGATGTGCCCATCGAGCCGCTCTGGTCTACGCAAAGAATAATGTCGCGAAGGCTTGATCGTTTTCGCCCGTATCCGATGAGCGCGTCGGGAATAACCGTGCGGAACTCCTTTTGATAGTTCTTCAAGTTGGCTTTGATTGTTCTGTTCCAATCAATTTCTCGATGCCGCGGGCGGCGATTGCGGACGGCTCTGTTCAGACTCCCTGCCACGGCTTGGCGCGTAGGGTTCGCCAGCTTCTTCATCAGTTCATCGACTACTTTGCCAACCACTTGCCTTGCTGTGTGCTTTGTCTTGGTCGGCATGGCACCGGATAGTGCCATCAAATCTGCAACTAGGTGGACATTGGGTTCTACGGACTGAAGGAGTTCCGGTTCGAAAAGCATTTGCTTCATGTCCAGTCGCTCAAGCGCATCGCGCTGCATTACCTGTACTACCGAAGAAGGGAAATACTTGCGAATGTCTCCGAGCCAACGTGATACGGATGGTGCTGAACTTCCGAGTCCGCCGCGTCGGCGATCCTGCTCAGCATCATAGAGAGCGGACAATGATTTATCCATGCCGACATCTTCCGCGCTCAATGTTGCGCCTGTGCCGTCACTCTCGTCGCCTCCCAGCACAAGCCGCCAGCGTCGTACTCTTTCATCCGTGGTAATGGCGCTCATCGTTTTCCCTCTTAAGTCTTCTCACATTTAAAATTTGGGTCGTGCGCAGTCGCGCAGAGGGAGGTCAATCTCCTTCCTGCACTTGCGGCGGTGAAAGTCCCAGACATAGTGCCACTACTTCTAGTGCCGCATCCGCCCTTTTCGAGTCAATTCCGAGTTGCTGTTGCTGCATCTTGCCGGCGGGACGGTGTCCAGCGACGACCCGTTCGCCCATTTGTCGTCTTTCCGGTTTGGCGAATGTGGAAAAAGTTCTTCTCATTAGCGGTAGAACGTTGGTGAATACGGCATCGTTCAAAGACGACAGCCAATCATCAATTGCGGCAAAAAGGGGCTCGTCGTGAATCAAAACCAAACCGCTGCCGCTCAAGAAACCTTCCGCCCAGTTTGCCGCATTCACAGGATCTACTGCTTGCGAAAGAGCCAATCCGATGCGAGTGGCTGCGTCGGCTTCGCTAATTTGCCCCGCGTCGCGCAAGATCCGGCAGGCTCGACCGGAGATGATTCCGTGAATGTTGAAGTCCTGTGCCAACTTGAACAAAGGCTCATGCCAAAGCTGCGTTAAGTCTGCTTTCTGGAGCAAAGTGATCGCTGAGTTCAGCTCGTTGATATGGTTGAACATATCTTGCGCCGCTTCATCGTTTAGAGAAGCGCAAGAGGACGCAAGCCCAGCGGATATTCGGGTCACCAGCCCGTCAATTATGTGGTCCACCGAACTGAGATCGGTCTTGCGCACATTTCCGTATCGGGCGATATTGCTTAGGGGAGGAACCGCAGCCATTAGATGAGTGATATCGCTGGCAATGGCGGCCTCATTTTCGACTCGCTGCATTATATGTTCTACGGGAATGTCGGAGAGCAAGGCTCGATCCAGAAGTGTTGTCAGCTCTGGCAGACTCTTTGATTTATTGGCAAGATCCGCAGCGAAATTTGCTGCTGCCTCGCCTACGGTCTTTCCCCACCTTGCAGCGTCAATAATGCGGATGCTGAACTCCGGATGCCATTTGACTCGCCAGTGTTCACGGAATGTGCCTTTGACCTTTGCGGTCTGTCTCTCAATTCGCCCCCATGGTGTGCCGATTAAATCGAGCCTGTGAAGCAAGTGGCTGCGATCAAGATCCATTTCCTTTCGCAAATCCAGCTCGTAGATTTTCTCCGTAGCCTCAGCGGGGATGCGCAGTCGCTTCTGCTGGCGCTCCAGGTCCTTCTGCAATGGAATCGAAGGTGTTTCCTCCGGTACCGCTCCGAGTTCTTCGCCGACGATGAGCTTGTTTTGAATGATCTTCAGTGGCACTTCGTTGCCAAAGCACAGAACTGATTGTCCCGCTTCCATCAATTCTTCCAGCCCTGCCAGGGGGCGTCCGCGCAGAGCAGCTAGACATTCGGCCAGTCGTACGGACTCAATTACGTTGGCAGACGATGCATCCATGTCCTCCTCTCGGAGAAGTCGGGCGACACGAGACATCCACTTCTCTGCAACAAGTCCATTGCAGGTCCACAGATGGTGATACCATCCCGGAGAATTTACTCCGGCACCATAACCACTGGCGAAAGTGAGGCGTCCGTTGGTCCATGGAATCCATGTCGATTCTACCTTGATCTTTGGTAATCCTTTTAGAAGCGCGGCATCCTCTTTGGCCGGTGGCATGTTATCCAACGCGGGGACGTGCCAGGCTCCGCAGACCACTGCAATTTTCTTGAACCCTTCCTTGATAGCGGTTCGGATGGTCTGACGCATGTGGGCTTCTCTCAGTGGTTCAACCGCATCGGGATCCGGATCGACGATCTCGCTTCGCAGACTCGTCATCGCTTCTTTGATTGCAAGAAACAGATCGCGATTGTTGCTTCTGTGTTCGACCATATGTTCCCACCAGCGCTCGCTGTCGCTGTAGCCGGCCGCGGTAGCCAGCCAATGAAGCGGATCGCGGCGAATACTTATCGCACTGAGATCGTCTTTGGCTGTTCGTTCTGTAACTGAAACAGTTTTATCCGGGTCTGCTGTTTCGGCTTCCACGTCACTGTCAGCAAGATTGTTGTCAGTGTCTTTTTTGTCCTCACTTTCACTGTTTGTGACTGTCTCAGTCTCGTTTTCTGAGCGTTCGTCCAACGTTTCCTTTTCTCTTGCCTCAGAGAGCGCAAGCCAGTTGGTTTGCGGCAGATCCATAAAGCGAACGGGGACCCGATGATTGTAGCCAAATGAGATTGCCTGCCATTCAGGCGAAAACACGGCAAACGGATAATAGACGGCCCTGCGTGGCGATTCCGGCGAGTAGATGAGAAGCGAGACCGGAGGGCGCATGTCTGTGTGCACTACTAAGGGGAGCACGCTGTGCGCATCGGGTGGACCCTCTATCAGGATGCAGTCTGGCTGCATTTCCGCTAATGCCTCGACAACGCTTCTTGCAGAACCCGGACCGAGGTGCCGAATGCCGAGCAGGCGGACTTCAGAGTCTGTCATGGGAACCTCTTTAGGTAATGTCTCGGCAAGCGCGATAAATGTCTTTCCATCCCTCGCGTTCTTTCACTACTGTTTCGAGGTACTCCTTCCACACTATCAAATCTTGTACCGGATCTTTGATCACCGCGCCGGTGATGCCGGATGCAACGTCTGCAGCAGAAAGTTTGCCTGAGCCGAAGTGCCCCGCCAACGACAAGCCGCTGTTTACGACCGAAATGGCTTCGGCTGTACTCATGGAGCCGCTGGGAGTCTTCAGCTTCGACTTGCCGTCGGCTGTCAAACCGCTACGCAACTCGCGAAAAATTGTGACAACGCGTCGCACTTCTTCCAGTGCCGGCGGTTCAGCCGGTAGTTCCAGCGCTCGGCCCATCGATTCAACTCTGCGGCGCACGATCTCTACTTCTTCTTCCATAGTTTCCGGTACCGGCAACACCACCGTGTTGAACCGGCGCTTCAGGGCGCTGGACAAGTCATTTACGCCTTTGTCGCGGTCGTTCGCGGTGGCGATCACGTTGAAGCCCTTAATTGCTTGCGCTTCTTCATTGAGTTCCGGAATTGGCAGCGTCTTTTCAGAAAGTATGGTGATCAGTGTGTCCTGAACGTCTGAGGGAATCCTCGTCAACTCTTCTATTCGGGCAATCTTTCCATCTTTCATTGCGCGCATCACCGGACTTGGAACCAGCGCTGCGATTGATGGACCCTCCGCCAGCAGGCGCGCATAGTTCCAGCCGTAGCGAATCGATTCTTCGGCTGTGCCGGCTGTGCCCTGAACAATTAACGTCGAATCCCCGGATATCGCTGCGGCAAGATGTTCTGAGACCCACGATTTCGCGGTGCCGGGAACGCCGAGCAACAGCAGTGCTCGATCGGTCGCCAGCGTCGCTATAGCAATCTCCATCAATCGTTTGCTTCCGATGTATTTAGGAGTGACTTCGAATCCGTTGGGCAGCTTCCCGCCCAGAAGATATGTTGACACTGCTCGCGGTGACACTCGCCAGCTGGGCGGTCGTTGATGCTTGTCCTGCTTTTCCAGTTCCGCCAGCTCTTCTGCAAACTGATGCTCAGCGTGACCGCGAAGAATTTCCGACGCTTCCGACTTTACTTCGGGCATTTTCTCTCTCCCTCTTTTCTAACTATTCATGGTTGCGATAATTTCGCGTCGTTCCCGCATAAACGCTATAGCGCTATCTACTTGCTGATACACGTAGGGCCAATTAGCCGCTTTTGTGTCCCATCGTCCGTCAAGCTCCGGAAAGAGACCTGTATCTCCTCTGTGTCCAATCAAAGTGATTGCGTGCGAGATTTCCCACGCTACCTTTTCGGGAATAGAAAGGTCTTTCTTGACCAAGTCCAAAATCATTCGCGTAAATGGAGCACTCCACGTTGCCTCAATGGCCAGGAGCAGTGTTGTTAGGCGGTGTGAATCTTTACTGGTGCTGAAGCCCCCGTATGCGGCGATCGCCGTGGCTACAGCCTTCTCTTTCTGTTCTGTGCTCAAATGAATCAAGAGTGCCGGCTCTTGTAAGTATTCAGGTATCTGAGCCGCCACTGCAAATAGCGCTTCTATCCACGGCGCAGAACCGTGCAGTTGGGCTGCCGCCACCCACCCGGACAGTAGCAAGTGTTGCCAGTCTTTACTCTTCAAGGCCAGTCCGACAAGTTCCGGCGGCGACAGCGAAAACTTTTCACACCAGTGCGCCGGGTTGATAAATCCGATCATCTGACATAGCCAACTCTGTTTGTCACCAAGTCGTTTGTCTGAAGACTTTAGTTCGACACCGTCTCGCTGCATGCTCTTGTCGCACTCGTTGGGCATTTCTAAATTGAAGTCGTTAGCGGTGATTGTAAGCAACGCCGATGCTCGATCAATCATTCTCAAATTGTAGCGAGAATGAGGTAGTCGGCTCAGGAGCAGACGTGCCGCAGTCCTGACTTCTTTACGTCCATCCATCAGGGCTTTCTCTTCCAGAAATGGCTCATCGTCCATGCTCAATTCGATTGCAAAAGCATCCACGAATGCCTGCCGATCTTTGGGCGTATCCTCCGCCCACGTGGATTCAACTAGACGCCGCGCATCTTGCGATCGTATTGCGCGTAAGTTTTTCAACAAACCGAGTCGTTCTCCGGGAAGTCCGGTCTGCCACGCAGCATCGATGGATTCCGGTAGACTGCTGGATTGTTCGCCGGTTAGCTGCTGCCATTCGGGATTCAATTTTGCCAGATTTCGACCGACAGCACCAACTACTTTCATGATTGCGGCGACTGAACGATCCTTCGCTGCGACATCAAGCAGTCGTGGTATCAAATGTGGTGGTGCTAACTTTTTGCTGCTAACGGCGCACTCAAGCCATTGGTCCAACAATCCAGGGTCTGATTTCGGTAGAAGAGCTGCATTGAGTTGTTCTGCTGATTTTTGGTTGCATTCGCACCAACCTTCACCGTTGTCGCTCTCCATTAATACTGCAGGGTACGTGGATTTCTGTGCCATCGCTCCTGCCGCTGAGTGGACAGCCAGTATCGCTGCTACTGCCAGAAGCTTTTGTTCCTTGTTGCGACGATCGTCAGTGCAGACTGCGGCTATGGTAACGCCGAGAATACCGCCGGAAGTGAGCTGCGGCATCTGCTGCCTTTCGCTTCCGAGCACCGCTGCCGCCACTATGCTTTTCCAGTCGGACATCTTTCTCTCACTTCGCAACGAATGCGTTGCATCGCATAAACCTTCCCTCTTGCGATACCGAAAGCGGATAGATACGTCTGCCGTTCCACTCGCCGAACAAGTTCATAGGTGCACCGCGACTCAATGCCATGATGCTCCAGGCGACATCACGAGTGGTGCTCATTTGTATGCAGTGACCGGCTTCGTCTTGAAGCTCCCAGAGCTTTCCCCCGTCGATAGGCACAGCGCGAACGTCTTTCAGTGCAACCGGACAGAGTTCCGTCCATGGATTTTTCGCCAGCGATTCACCCCAGGCGGCAAAGACACTATTGACTGTGTTTGCACTGCAGGGAATCGAATTGTAAGGGCAGGGCTGGCCTCTTCGCGATTTGATAAGGGCTCTGCTCTGCGTGTTGCCGGGAAAATAGACAATCTCCGCCTCCACTTTCGTGCCCGGAAGCAGGCTCGTGTCCAAGTAGGCATTGCCGAAAGCAAAGGCAAGAACCAGTGCTGACTTTCCGGTGGTTTCGCCGTACAACCAGGTTCGTTGTGATTTTAGTCGCTCATCTTCCTCCACGGACTGACCGGTGACGTACCAGGTATCGTTGATGCCCGCTCGGGCCAGCACTTCCTCCTGCGGCACGTTGTATCCGATCAGGTTGCGTAGCTCACACGCCAGTGGTGCCGGTAGCGCATCGATGCGCCGATAGGCTTCCAACAGCAGGTGGATGCGGGCAAGTCGGTCGAGAAGCCTGTCTTGCCAGTGCGATCCTGATGACACGATGCCACCGCATTCGCGCACCAGGCGTGCCAGTCCTGAGGCTTGCGCGTCCACCAATCGCTTGGCTTGCCCTTCCCAGAACTGGTAGGGCTTACCCTGCAAATCGGCCAGCCCGTGACGCACTGCGTCTTCAAGCCAGCGGCTGAGATCGGCGACGCCGTCGTCAACTTTTTGCTCGCGTTTGGCGGCCCGCTTGGCTCGAGACTCCTCGTCCACTGCTTTTGCCGGTTCTTCCGCTTTCTTGACTTTCTTTTCCGAGCGTTCCTGCCGTCCGGCCATCCACTGGTTGGTCCACTCGGGCATCTCTGTTGTGGCGAACGCTGCAGGCTCTTTCGCTAAAAGCAACAACAGTCCAAGACCGTGCTTGCAAGGAAATTTTCGGCTGGGGCAGCTGCACTTGAACGCAATTTCCGTCAGGTCCGCGCTTGTTTGATATGGCTTGGCACCACTGCCTTGACACTCGCCCCACGCAGCGCTGCCGTTCGCGCCAAGGTTGCCCCACTTAGCTTGCCTTGCCAGATCGCGGCCCGCTTTAGCCGAGCTGTCGTCGGGCGCCATCGCCATGATTTGGTCCGAAGTGAGGCTGAATGCCATGAGTTTCTCCCGGGCGGGTGCCATATTTTTTCCCGCATATGCCAGACTCAATCGAATAATTTACCATATGTGCGTATGGTAGATCCGGGACATGTCCGCTTTCCAATTGCTGAGTTTCCGAATAAATTTCGAATTTTATTTTTTCGAAAAAGTGGCGAGACCCGAAAGGTACGCGAGGACAGTCCGGGCATTGCTCTGCCATACATGTGTATGAGCGGTCGCTGCTGAATAGAGGCTACAATGGGCGGGAACGATATCGGAGCATGGCGCGATCGATATACGTCGCTACTACTGGTAGCACCGCAAGAAGAAGGGTAGAAGATATGGCGGCACGAGCAATCTGGACAGGTGTAGTAACATTCGGAATGGTCAGTATTCCGGTAAAGCTTTACTCTGCGACTGAAAGCAAAGATGTTTCTTTCAACATGTTGCATAAAGAATGCAAGGGTAGAATTCGCGAGCAAAAATTCTGCCCGACCTGCGACAGAAAGATTGAAACAGACGAGATTGAAAAGGGTTATGAATACGCAAAAGATCAGTACGTTCTGGTAAACAAAGACGACCTCGAAAAGCTGCCCTTGCCCAACAAGAATGTTATCGAAATTACGTCGTTTGTGCACCAGTCGGACATCGATCCTGTCCACTACGACAAGAGCTATTACATCGAGCCCAATGATGCAGCTCTGAAGCCATTCACGTTATTCATGAAAGCGATGTCGGACAAAGGCATGACGGCTGTTGCCAGTGTTGCGATAAGAACGAAGCAGCGCTTGTGTGCATTGCGCCCCATGGACGGTACGCTGATGATGAGCACGTTGTTGTACCCGGATGAAATTCGAGTGCAGCGAGGCAAGGAATTGCCGTCAGTCAACATCTCAGACAAAGAACTGGCCATGGCTGAGAGTCTGATCGATTTAATGACAGGTGAGTTTGATCCCGATTCGTACAAGGACCATTACCGAGAAGCCTTGTTGCAGATTATCGAAGCGAAACTCGAAGGACGCGAGTTGGAAGCCGTGCCTACAGCTGCGCCTGCCAAAGTAGTCGATCTGATGGAGGCGCTAGCCGCCAGCATGGAAGCGATGAAGGCTCAGAAAGCCGGCGCGAAGACCGCCGCTGCGCCGGTCGAAGAAGATGCGAAACCCAAGAGAAAACGTGCCGCAGCGGGCTAATGGTTCGTACTAGATTGGCCTGGAACTACCAAGCTAACGAATCGCAATGCTGGAAACTTGAGCACCGATATTGGTGTTCTCAACGGGCGTGCCGCCAGCACTCACACGTGCGTATAATATGCTCAGCAGCGCTGAGCGGTTAGACTTGTGACTACACCTTGCGAGGAATTGTTGGCTCGTATCAGCACCGTGCCCGGTGCGCGTTCCGCGGTTTTTCCCGCGGCGTTCGTTCCCATGCTGGCTGCACTTTCCGAGCAGCCCTTTACCAAGGCTGGTTGGATTTATGAGCCCAAGATGGACGGCATTCGAGGCATCACGCTCTTTCAGAATGGCAAAGTCAGAATTTTGTCTCGACGAAACTTGGATCTGACATCACAGTATCCCGGGCTGGCTGCGGAGCTATCGCAGCTGTTATCGGTGGACGCTGTAATCGACGGGGAGATTATTGCGCTCAACGAGCTTGGTTTGCCCTCGTTTCAGCATTTGCAGCAACGCATGAATTTGACAAAAGAAACCGATGTCTTGCGTGCTGAGCAGCTGGTACCGGCATACTACTTTGTATTTGACGTTATGCAGGTCGGAAACACCGTGCTGACCGGTGTGAAATTGACAGACAGGAAAAAGATTCTCAGGGAAATTCTCGGGCAGTCCACCCGAGTGAAAATTCTGCAGCATTTTGAAGATGACGGCGTGCTTGCGTATCACGCTTGTGTCGAAAATGGTTTTGAAGGAATCGTAGCCAAAAGGCTCGATGCGGGTTACGAGCCGGGACGTCGTTCGCCCTCCTGGGTGAAGTTGAAGGCTCAGCAAACAGCGGAGTTTGTCCTGGGCGGGTTCACTCCCGGCGAAGGCTGGCGTGCTAACACGTTCGGGTCACTGTTAATGGGGTATTACGATGATGCCGGCAAGTTCATCTATGCGGGCAGTGTCGGCACCGGATTTGATGACAAGCTTTTGAATGAAACAATGAGGCGAATCGGTCCACTGAATACCGGCAAGTGCCCCTTTCTGAAGAAGCCGGTGGATAAGCGCGATGCAATGTGGCTGGAACCGCAAGTTGTCATAGAAGTGAAGTTCATGGACTGGACTCGTGATGGTCACCTTCGCACTCCGGTGTTCTTGAGGTTTCGCGATGACAAGCTACCGGAAGAGATAAAGAAGGAAAAGCCGGTGCCGCTTGTTCCATCGCGAGGAAGCAACGATTCTAAACCGGGCCTGACTGCGGAGATGGATGCGGTGGTTCGGGCGCAGGCCGCCGCCGCGATTCGAGAAAAACGCAGTTCTAGCGGTGGCAGGAAAAAGCAGGAGCCCGGAGTTCCGCTGGAAGGGCTGGACCTGAGGGAGCGCGTCGGCGCCAAGTGCAGTCCTGATCCGCCTTCGGAATCCGAAACGCCGGTTTCGATTCCGGTTAGTGCGCCGGTATCAATGCCGCTCCCGCAAGCTGAGCCGATTGCATTTCGCAAAAGGATACTCGTGCGTGAGGACGTCGATGCCGTGTTGTCGCAACTTACCGGCAAGGAAAAACAGTTTGAACTGTTGGTGCAGCGTGAGAAGGTTTCGCTTACCCATTTGGACAAAGTGTTATGGCCAAAAACCGATAAGCACGAAGCTATTACGAAAAGAGATTATCTTCGCGCCATCGCAGAGTTATCACCGTTTCTGCTCGGTTACCTACATTCACGACCATTGACGCTGGTGCGCTCTCCTGATGGAGTCAGAGGTAAACGGTTCTATCAAAAACATTGGAATTGGGCACCGCCTGAGTATATGGATATGGTGCGTCTGACAGATTCGGAGAAGGAAGACGGCATTCAGGAGTATTTGCTTTGCGATAATCTCGCTACACTTTTGTTTCTTGCACAAAACGGCGTTCTGGAGTTTCACACTTTTTCGTCGCTGCTGTCGCCTCTTACCGACGCGGACAACGAAGCTAAGAAGGAGCATGCCACTGCGCCGAACGGGACAGTTTCGGCGGAAGTTGAGTCATGGTTGGACTATCCGGACTTGCTTGTATTCGACCTGGACTTTCATACGCAAACCGAGAAGGTGAGGGCTCGCCCGCTCGATCGCGGTGCTTTTGATAAAACTCGCAGCGCTGCATTCATGTTGCGCGAAGTGTTCTTGTCGATGGGCCTTTCTCCGTTCGTTAAGACCTCCGGTAAGAATGGCGTGCACGTTGTCTTGCCGATTCAGCGCAACGTCGAATTTGAGGTCGTCAGGTTCGTCGCCGAAAGTGTTCGGCAGTTTATGGGAAAAGCGCATCGAGATCATATCGCGCTCGATACTGACTCCTCCAGAAAACTTGGACGTGTCTATTTGGACCACGGACCCAATGGTAGAGGGCGCACTGTAGTTGCGGCTTATTCTCCTCGTTTTGCACCCGAGGCCACAATCTCTTGTCCGTTAAGTTGGTCGGATTTGGAAACCGCCCGTCCTGAAGACTTTCACATTCTCAATATTGCCGATTGGCTTAGCACCAATGGTGATGGCTGGGCCTTGTTGAACGATCAACCGTACGATTTGCATACAGTGTTTCAAAAGAAGTAGATTGCGCGAATGCTAGTTGCAAATGGTGGACAACTTCTTCCGGAACATCGCTGCATCCTCACGCAGACCGGCTCGATCAAATGCCTCTGCGGTGATGTTCAACAGCTCTATCTCGCTTACGACATCATGCGGAGAGTCAGTGAATTTGGTGCAGGCCTCCTCAAACAGTTCAGAGGCTTCTTTAAATCTGCCGTTTGAAAACAGGAGTTCTCCGAAACGTCTACGAAGCTTGTTGTTGCTTGTCGGGTCGTCTTTGCTTACCTCGTTGCCGACGTTGTAGAGTTTAGTTGCGAAGGTTCCCTTGCCGCAGCACAGGTCGTACCGAATGGCCTCTTCAATTGCAAAAACTGCTGCGTTGATTTGTGTTTTGTCCGACGCTGTTTTGTTTCGAATGTGGTTCAGCCAATAAGTCCATTCTACTTCGGGGGCGTTTTCATTGTTGAAGCTGATGAGGGCGCAGGATAGAATCGCAGCCATATACTCATCGGGCGAAGATTTTTTTGTTGCCTCGTTTATCCATTGAACTAACGGGGCGTTCCTGACTCTGTCATGATTTCCACTGTACGACAGTGCGAGGCTCTGAAGCACTTCGGCCTGCTGCGCGACCACGCTGGAAGCATTTGTTGCCTTCAAATGCGAACTTAGCCTCTCTGCTGTGGATTGTGCTTCTTTGAATTCTCGGTTCAGCAGCAATGCTTTCGCTAAATTGAGCAACGTTTCCGGGTCATTGTCCAGTAAACCTTCGTTGCCGCTTTTCGCCATGATGATTGCGTGCTTCAGTACTGTGCCTGCCAATTCTGTCTGCCTTTGTTCCGATAGAAGAGTGCTGGTTTGCAACATTTGCGCAATGCACGCGGATCTGTTCGACGGAGCCTTCGGAATGCAGTTGGCGAATGCTTTGGCGATGGCTTTATTTAGGTCGATGCGGGCTTCTTTGAATCGAGCTAATTTCACCAGTGCGATTACCGGCTGCCACTGTTCTGATTCCACTACATTTTTTGCCATCGAAAGATTTTGCTGATAGGCTTGCTCCGCTTGTCGCCATTGTCTCAACCCTTCAAAGCAGTTTCCCATGGCAAGGGATGGATACGGATGAGTTGCCTGGTGGACCTCTCGCGCTAAATCGAGGGGCGCGATCGCCCTGGAATACAAACCTGACAGCTGATAAAAGTTGCCGAGTAGTCCATTTATTTCGGCTAGATCCCTTTTTGCGGTCCTTGGTGCCGTAAACTGCAGCGTTTTGTCCACTATGTCGATGGCTTGAGCTTTCCGACCCTCTCCTATAGCGGCGCGAGCACGCAGTAGATTCGCTTCGATGTATTCGACATTTCGATCGCTCTCGTCCTGTAAGGTCTCCGCCATTTCGTTGCTGAATTTAGCGGCGGACTTCCAGTCGCACTGTCGTAATGCAGTCTCCGCCAGCTCTTTAAGCAAATCGCCGCGTGCGCCGGGTGATAACGAGTCTTGGTAGTCCTTCAGCGCTAGCTCAAGCTGCTTGCGCGCGGTGGCAAAATCGTTCAGCGCTCTCAGCGCCGTCGACCAGTTGCGATAGGCCAATACTACTTCGCGTTCGGTCCGTTCCTTCCTGATTCTTGGCATGTCGTCCGCGTAAAGACTGGCCGCTGTTCGGAATTGGGTCCGTACCTCTTGTCGCGCGTCGCTTGCGTCTGCCAGATCCTGCGCCAGATAGTAGTTAGCATCCGCCCTGTATTTACTGTTTCCGTTTTTTGAGAGCCAGTTCCTGTACCAATTTACGCGTTCGGGGGCGTAAGTATGAGTGCTCCAGAAATGATTGCGATCCGGCAGCGTAGAAGGCGTCAGTTGACTGCTGTTTCGAATTCGCGCAGGGAGTTTGTATTCTTGTTCGGTGGTGTTAGCTCGATGCTTCAAAAGTAAGAGGCCACCGCTCAGTGCTAAGAGTGACGACAGACTGCAGAGAACAACTTTCTTGCTTGCTGCTGTTTTTTGCTGCGCGGAATGTCCTCGGAGCATTCGCAGTGTGTCCCAGTCGATCAATGCAAGTGCTTTGCTCAGTGCGACTATGTCAGGGAATCGCTCGTCGGGTTCCTTCTTTAGACATTGCAGTACGATTGCGCGCAGACTCGCCGGGCAGGCATGTTTTGTCGGCAATTCCGAAACCGGTGTCGCGATGTGCGCTGACAAAACTGTGTAGTAGTTGTCGTCCTTGAAAGGCGGTTGACCGCAGAGCATTTCATATAAAATGCATCCAAGCGAATAGATATCCGACCTTGCATCAATTGACGATAAGCCCATGCATTGTTCAGGACTCATGTAACAGGGGCTGCCAATAAGGGTTTCCGTGAGCGTGTGTTGCTCTTTCCCTCTGAGTCTGTCTCCACTTACTCGGGCGATTCCAAAATCGATTATCTTCGCTGTCTCTTTGTCTGCGTTTGTTCCGATAATAATGTTGGAAGGTTTGAGATCGCGATGAATGACCCCTTCTGCGTGAGCGGCCTCGAGGCCTGCGCAGATCTGTTCGGCGATTGCCACTGCGCGTGAAGGCACGAGGCTTTGCTCCGCCTGAAGCACTTGTTCCAGGGTTTGTCCTTCTGCATACTCCAAAGCCATGTAATGAACGCCGTCTTCAGTCTCTCCGAATGCCTGCAGTCTTACGATGTTTGCCTGATTGAGTGCGCTAAGTACCCTTGCTTCACGCATGAATCGAGCCGAATGCTGAGGCGAAGCGACGGACGGGGGCATAAGTTTAAGCGCGACAATGATATCGAGCTGCGTATGGAGCGCTTTATAGACAACCGCCATACCGCCTGCGCCCAGTTTCGCTTCAAGGCGGAATTTTCCGTTCCAGACAGTGCCCGGTTCCAGGTCGTCAATGGAATTCGCTTTCCTGGTTGAGTCCGTCTCTGTCAATGCAGCTGTTTCCGGGGAAGTACGTGATTGCCGCTAGTTCAAATAGTCGTCCGCAATTTTGTAGCCCTGACCCTTTGACGAGGCTATGAGAGATGGCTTTCCCTCCTGATCTACTTTCTTGCGAATACGATTGATGCAGACTCGCAGTGCCTCATTTCCGACTTCCGTGTCGGATTCCCATACGTGCAGTATTAAGCGATCCGACGATACGTATGCTTGCGAGTTGCGAAGCAGGAATTCCACCACTGCGAACTCCCTGGCCATCAGCTGGACGGGGCGCCCCTCAATCACGACGCTCTGTCGACCGTAGTCCAGCGACAATTTCCCTTTCTCCAGTGCGGTTGTGTTAAACGCGCTAGACCGCCTTAGCAAAGCGCGGACACGTGCACCAAGTTCTCTGATCTCAAATGGCTTTGGCAGGTAATCATCGGCGCCTTTATCCAACCCGGTTTCTTTGTCTTCAATGCGCGCTTTCTGGGTCAGCATCAGTATCGGCGTCTTGCCACCATACTGACGATATTCGTGGCAGATGTCCGGTCCCTGCATACCCGGTAGCTGCCAGTCGATCAGTGCCAGGTCGAACCCGGAGAACTTTAGCAAATCAAGTCCGTCGGAACCGTTATGCACTACTTCGACGCGGTGACCTTCCGATTGTAGAAACTCGTTCAAAGCTGCTGCCAACGAAAGATCGTCTTCAATAACCAAAACTTTTGCCACCGGGCAATCACCTGCACAGGACGCGACGTACCTGCTATACCACGGTGAGACTGCGGCGAAACCGCGCCGCGGTAGCGCCGGTAGCCTTGAGAGACTGCCCTCGCGCAAGTGGTTGCCGCGATTGTGCTGCGCCGCGTTTGCGGCGAGCACAAAAGGTGTTAAACTGCGAAAACAAAGGAGATTCGGGTTGTGAAGCTTTGGCAACAGGGGCTAATCTTGTTAGGCGTACCGTTGCTGTGCCAGATATTTTTCGCTATTGTCCTGGTTGACAACCTTCGTCGAATCGACACTGCAGCGTCTCGTGAAGCAGCGGCAAAACAAGTTTTGACTTCGTGTCAGGAAGTGCGCATCGCCGTGTTCAAAACCGTGACATTCGAGGCTGCGCGTCGATTTCTTCCCGTATCTGAAGGAATATCCGCCAGCCAGGACTTAGCGAGGATCTTGCCGCAACAAATTGCTCTACTGCAAAGGCTCAGCGAAACCGACCCTGTTTCTAGAAAAATGTTCGATGCGTACATTGCCGACATCAAGCGTTTCCTGCAGGTTGTTTCCTACGCGGAGATTCAATTGTCGTCGACTCAACCTTCCAAAGTCGCCATGACGCGCTTTGTCAATGAGCATGAGTACATGGAGGAAATTCTGATTTCGCTGTCGCAGATACTTCGGCATGAACGGCAGATCACCGACAGGTTCTCGCCTGTGGCCAGTGAATTTCAACCAACTTCCGTACGCAATCGGCAACAGCTCCTGGTGGTGATCTTCGCCGGTATCGCCGGCAACGTATTAGTGGTGCTTTCTCTGGCTATAGCATTCGGGCGGAGAACTCTGGCGCGAATGAACGTTTTGATGACGAACATGCAGCTGTTTTCTGAGAGAAAAATGCAGCTTCAAAGTCTGGAAGGAAAAGATGAACTGGCTGAACTGGATCGCAGCTTTCGTTCGATGGCCGAGGCGAGAACTCGCGCGGAGGAAATGAGGCGAACCCTTATGGAAATGGTTAGTCACGACTTGCGTTCACCGCTATCGTCGTGCAGTTTGACAATGTCCATGCTCGTGCAGTCGGTAGCTGAAAAAATTCAGAGCGATGATTTGAAAAAACTTCGCCGAGTAAATTCCGAAATGAAGAGACTGGTGCGCATGTCGGACAGCCTTCTTGCCGTGGAAAAGTTGGAAGCAGGTAAGCTAGACCTGGACAAGAAAGACACGTTCATTGAGGATTTGCTCGACGCAGCGTTAGATGCGGTGCGCGGGGCAGCCGAGGTAAGAGGGATCAAGTTTCAAGTTGATGATCCCGGTGAGTCGCAAGTTTACTGTGACAAAGACCGTATTATTCAGGTTCTGGTGAATCTTCTGTCTAATTCAGTAAAGTTTGCACCAGCTGACAGCGTCATTAAAGTAGGCATCGAAGTTACGCCGCAGAGTGTACTGTTTGATGTTATTGACTCTGGACCTGGAATCGCGGCGCAGCAACAAGCCGATTTGTTTCAGCGATTTTCCCAATTGGAACAAGCCAGCGATCAGAAAGTCCAGGGGAGCGGGCTAGGTCTATATATTTGCAAAATGTTGGTCGAAGCGCACCATGGCTCAGTTAGCGTGCATAGTCCGGTTGTCCGACCTGCTTCTTCCTGCGATGTCACGCCCTCTCCCGGCACTTGTTTTCGGGTGGAACTTCCGGTGAAGGAAGAATGATGTCGTCACGGCCCGGAATTCTTGCGTGCACCGTTGCGACGGTTGCTACCCTGACCGTACCCGGTGTGACCGCGGCGGGGATGAGCTGGCGGACGAAGAGTGTTGAAGGGTTTCAACGCAGGCAAGAGCAAGACTTTGTTGGTGCTGTCGACTCCTATAGGGAAGCGTTGGCCTTAATGCCGATCTCGGCTCAGTCCGATGAACGTATGGATATTGAATTGGCCGTTGCTATGTCGCTGATTGACTGCGGTAAGTATAGCGATGCCGAAAGGCTATTACTATCAATTGGACGCCGCTACAAAGACAACGTTTCATCCAAAACGCTAGTTGCTGTTCGCTACTTCAGGCGCTATCGCGATTTGTACCAACGCACGGGCCGATTGGCGTCTGCGGCAAAGTGCCAACGTCGGATAGTGGAACTGCTCACGGGGTTGTTTGGCGCCAGTAGCGCGAACACTATGGAAGAACTCTGTCGCGAGATCGAATTGTTGCGTCTTGCAGGTTTGTGGACCGAAGCCATTCAGACCGCCAGAGTTTTGGAGCAGGGGCTAGGCTTTTCTTTGCGCAACGATGCACGGAGGCATTACGAAGAGGTCCTTACGTGGTTGTTTGGGTTTTGTTCTAAGCAAATTATCGAACTGATTGAAAGAGACCGAATCGCTGACGCGAAAATCTTGATTGAAGAATTGGGGCAGTTTCGGACCAACCCGCACGATCGATTGAACGGCATGCTCACGCTATCGATTGGTAGCGGTTCTTCCAAAGCGGCAAAAGAGATCGCCCTGACCATTGGTAGAGCAGTGATCGCCACAGCAAGACAGATCCCCGACCGGGAACTAACTGAGAAGGAGCGTTACCAGTTTTCCGCCGCCTTGTTCCATGGCGGGCTGGACGAACTGTATCACAGCAGATACGACGCTTCCGTGCGGATGCTGAAGCGAGCGGTTGCGATTCTCGATGATGCAAGACCGCCAATTAATAAAACCACTGACCTGTTCTATGTGCAGTGTTTCTCTACCTGCGCCAGAGCGGTAGCTTTAAGCGGTAACGCTGCCGAGGCCGAGAAGATGCTGTCTACGCTGAATCCGAAATTTAGCGCGTTTCCGACTGTGGATTGCATGTACGGCGTATTTCAGGCACGACAGGCGTTGGCGGCGTTGTATCTTAGGCAGGGCGACTGCAAAGCGATGAATGCGCAATACTCTGGAATCCTGTCTATTGTGCAAGCCATGCCGCATTGCCCGGATCAGAAGCGGGAATACAAACAGTGGAAATCACAAAAAGACTACTATGAAGAACAATGTTCTCGGTTGAGGCAATGAGTAAGGCCTGATGTAACCCGGCCGTAACGCAGCCGGATCTATTATCTTTCCATCGAGAGCGCCCACCCCGCTCACAGAAAGAGTTTTCGTAGGTCCTCTTCCTTCCCCAATGGACCTTAACCGTGCCAGGCGTCGCCATCTCTCCATGGCGACGCCTTTTTCTCAGCAAACAGAAACCCCCGGTCGAACAACCGGGGGTTTCTGCGACACACAACAAGGAGAAAGAACATCAAAACTTGGTATCTCTTTTATGCCACTTGCCAACAGTTCCTAAACGTCTTCCAAAAAACTTTCTAACTATTTTTTAGTTCGTCCTCCAGCTGAACCCAGAGGTACTGGCACATGGCAGTGGCAACAAGGTTTCCTTTCTCGACGTCCTTACCGGCAGCTACGATTTTAAGCTTTTCTGTCTTATCGTCTACCAGCAGGGCCATGTCCGCCAAGAGTCTAGTCTTCAGGTCGGCGTCTTCGGCTGTTTCTAACGCTGCTGTCCAGACTTTTAGTGCTTCAGGGCGGTTCTTGGTGTGGGCAAGAATCTTGCCTTTTTGGTAGAGCAATTCGGTGAAGTTCGGATACTTTTGCTCCAATTGGTTGATCAGGGCGAGCCGATCCTCTGCCGGCACTGCATCATTTACTGTTCTAAGAATCGCTCCGTATGAATCGAAATCCAGCTTGTCTGCGGCAATCTGTCTGGCCAGCCAAGTCTCGGATCTGCAGGATTCGAATCCCGGTGCCAGCGCTTCGGTCGTTTCATATGCGGCAATCGCTTGCTCGATTTTATGTTGATGCATCCGCACTGCGGCAATGAAGTAATGGGGCGTAGGGTTGAATTTGTCGAGTGCGGCCGCCTGCTCAAAAACGGCCACGGCCTCATCGGCCTTTCCTTCCTCCGCGAGAGCTTTTCCTTGTTCGCACAACCTGGATGCCGTGCGTAGCTCGTATCTATTGCGCATGAAGACGAACTCGACCTTCTCCGTTTTTGACACCGGAATTTCGTCTAGTTCAAACAGTTCGTCGCCGACTTTAACAACGACTCGTAGAAGAGGCTCACCCTTTTCCACCGCACGGGCCTGGTGTCGCCAGTTACTGGCCAGGAAGAGGTTGCCTGCGTCATAAAGCTTGTCGGCAATCTGGCGGGCATAGTCGGCTGCGTTTTGACCTTCTCCGAGATAGCGGTGGATCTCATAGAGGTTTCGCAAATAAGCGATTGTGGCGTCCGGATCGCCTTGCTCTCCGACCATCTTCATGGCGCGGGCGGTCGGTTCTACCGCCTCGCGTGCCTGCCCGTTCTGAAAGTAACACTCGCCCAAGTGACCGAGTGTCAGCGGTAATAAACTTGAGACTGTGGGGCCTGTCATGCCTTCCGACTTATCCACGTATTCTTTTAAAATTGGAATCGCCTCCGCCACGCGCAGCTCTTCCATCATCTTTCTGGTTTTCACCATCGCCTCTTGCCACTGCTGTGAAAACTCGCTGTTGTCAATTCCGGAAAGTATCTGGTGCAAGTCATTGCGCTTTAGTTCGCGTGCGAAGTAGTTCGCCATGATAATCAGGCAATTGAGATACAGCTGCGCTTGTTCGGGATCGCGCTTGTATTCTTCCGGCGTTTTTTTCCAGTAGTTGAAACTCTTGAGAATGCGTGCCTCATTTTGACGGCAGAGCAGTTCAAACTCAGTGAGATGATTGCGCTTGATCGCGTCGAAAAGCTCGTTTCGGAGTTCTTCGTCGATGTATCCCTCATCTGCTACTTTTTCTTTTTTCTTGAAAAGATCGAATATGCCCATTGCTCCACCCTGTGCAAGTCAGAATTAATGATAGCTGATGCGGCGTCGGGAAGCCTGTTTTTCAATGTAATCGACCCGGGCGTATATGCGTTAGTCTCCGACTTGGATATGTGTGGATTCCTGGCTGCGTGCGTCTTTCGAAAATTCTTAGTTGACGTCTTCTTCGTTGACAGCCGGGCGGCTATGCTTTAGATCTATAGTGTCACCTAGAACAACGCTCAGCGATGTTCCTTCTCTCCGGAGTCCCCGGTATCCTTATGGTGTGTTGCGTGCCGATGCGCCGCAAGCAGCATTCTCAGAGTAAAAACACTCACCGTATCTGGTGACCTGCCTATGATTTCATCCGTAGACGATTTTGCATCTCGTATCGGCTTATCCGAATTTTGCTTGAAACGTCTGATTTTAAGAAGCGAATCCTTCTATAGCAGCTTCTCTTTGCCTGGACGTTCCGGCCGGCGGCACAACATTTCCTCGCCGGCTACCGAACTCAAAACTGTTCAGCGATGGATTCTCAAGAATGTCCTTAGTCGATTCGAACTTCACGAAGCCTGTGTAGAGGGCCGTTCGCGGTCGACCCCCAACGCTGATTCGTTCGTGCTCAAGGCCTCTTTGAAAAGCTTTTTCGCCACATTGAATCGCGCGCGCGTCGAAGGGCTTTTTCGCTCGCTGCTCTTTCCTGAGAGTGTTGCTGTTTCGTTGGCGCGTCTCACGACCTTTCTGAATGCGTTGCCGCAGGGGGCTCCGACGTCCGTCTATATCGCCAATCTGATCTGTAGGCGTTTGGACCGGCGAGTCAATGGACTTTGCGGGGTGCGCAATTGGAGCTATCGCCGAGACTGCGGCGACATTGTTATCTGCGGGCAGGGGCGCGTCACCGACAAAGTCCTGGAGCAGCTCACTCAAATAGCGCGAGAAGAGGGCTTCGACATTGAGATTCACAAGCGTACGTCGTGCAACGGCGCTACCGATGGTGACTCGAAAACCGGTCCTGTAACGGGAAGGGTTTCGTCTCAGGGAGCCGATCTTTCCTTTCGCAGGCTGCGACGTACCAAATCACAACGGCGAATCGTCGGACGACCCGCGCGAAAGCAAAGTCGGGCTCGATCAAGCTTCGCGAGCCGGCTACCGGAGCTTTGCGGACTGGACCGCAGCTTCACCGGCAGCGCTCGACAGAAACGCGTGCGTGCGGAGCTTAGATTGCTGTTTAATTCTGCAGTCGGTAACAGCTCAAATACACGTTAACGACCTGCCCTTTTGCTGTCATTCTAATTGAGGAAGCAGGGGGTGAGCAAAATTGCAAGTGTTCGAGCAGCGAACCGACGCTGCCGGCCAGGTCGGACACGGCACAAGTACGGTTGCAGCGGCACACTGCGATCGTTGCTTCGCTTCGCTCCCCGTTCATATGGGAGAAGGAGAGTAGGAGATTAGTTTATGGATACCGATGAAATGGAGTTGTTGGAAGACAGCTCGGATGTTGAAGAAGACGGTGGTGCGGAACTGGCCGACGGCGAGCTGGCCGCGGCAAACATGTTGGAAGAGAATGAACAGGTTCAGGAGAAGGCGAAGGAAGCGGTGGCTTTCATGGGTGGAATTGAGAAGATTAAGCCCGCAGTCGAGGCAATTTTCATTAGTCCCTTCGGTCCTGAGAAGCGCGAGCTGCCTGGCGGCGGCATGTATGTCCAACAGAAGGACGGAACGCAGACCATTTATACCGGACGGACTTTCAATCAACAAGGTAATACCGCTCAAATGGAGCATGTGACTATCAATCCTGATGGTTCCGTTTCCGTTGCCGGCGAAGGTACCACCATTCGTCAGAAAGGCGATAAGACAGTCATTGCAACGGCCGCCGGTGATCGCATTATTGTGGGGCCGCAAGGAATAGAATCCTACCGCACCGCTAAGGGCGACGCCGTCGATCTGGTTAGAGTTAAGAAGCTTGCGCCTCAAGACGTGCAGGAAAAGCAAGAAGTGCAGGAAAAGCAACTCAACGCAGCCGCACTGCAAGCTGCAGCTGAAGCGAAGGCGATAGCACGCCTGACCGGAGCTGCTAAGGATGCATCCACCGGCAAGTTGGACGCGAAGACCATCGACTCGCTGGTGCAGCACTTCCAGGGGCGCAATGTTAACGTCATTGACAAAATTAATGCCCAACTGGAAGGGCTTGGAGGCAAGTTCAAAGTGTCAGCCGCCAAAGAGGTTGGAGCTAACGGCGACGTCAAACACGTCTACCGCCTGACAGTTCGGGCCACCGGTCAAACGGTGGCTACACAATCAATTCGCCGCTAATCAGCAAGCGCTGTAATTGAATAGAGGGATGGCTGTTCTGCAGCCGTCCCTCTTTCCCTTTTTGATGTCGATCTCATCGAAGGACTGGCGCTGAATTATTTAACCGGCACATAGATATCGATTTCGCCCTGCATCGTTTCCGGGTCGAATCTTTCGTCATAGATCTCAAAATCCGGCGCGTCGCGAAACTCGTACTCGCCTTTGGGCAGCCATGTTCCCCAGATGTAATCCACTGTGTGCGGAAGCTCGGCAATCGCTCCCCTATGTGTGAACTTGGCATAACGTCCTGCGGGCAATTCACAGCGCACCATGCCCGGTGGCACTGTCTCGCAAGTGTTGACTGGGGCAGCTGCGATGTAAACAATCGAATGCCCCTCCTGTTTCGCGATTGCCGGATGCTGATTGCAGCAAATGCCGACGGTAAACTCGTGATTCACGTTGGGGACTTCTTCATAGCGTTTCATGAATCGGCCCCACAGTGCACCAATGTCGTTAACAGCCTTGGGTTCAAAACTGCCGCCCATGCCGATGCAAGTTTGCGCCGCTCTTTCGACGATTTCAGGTTTCATGGTTATTCCTCCACTCAGGTGTGCAATCATGGCATCAGTGGTTCGCGGCTTGAACACATACCCGTAAGGTCCTTCAGTCCTGTACTTTCCGGGGGTGACTCCGAACGCGCGTTTGAACGCACGAGTGAATGCTTCCTGCGAATCGAATTGACAGGAGAGCGCAATTTCCATAATGCTTTCCGAGCTGCTGTGAAGCCTTTCGGCTGCCAGAGCCAGACGGCGTTTCTTTATATACTCGCTGATTGATTCGCCGAGCGCTGAGGCAAACATGCGGTGAAAGTGATACTCGGAGAATCCTGCTTCACTTGCTACTTTGCCTGGTGTCAGTCCGTCTTGCAGATTGCTTTCTATGTAGTTGATTGCTTGTTCAATCGGGCTGTTGCTATTTCGCTGAGCCATGAGAGTATCCTACCGGCGACGCGGGCGGGCGTCTTGATTTTTTTTGCGATCTTGAAATCCGTTGCCGAGAGGTTAGCGCGCTGTTGCGGCTAAGGTGCCTTCCGTGATTTGTTTTACTGTCAAGGCTACACGCTTGGCTGCTTCTCTTACATCGTCGGCATCAATTCCGTAGTGGGTAACAAAGCGTATGCCACCCCTGCCTTCGTCGCAAGCGAGTAAGCCATTGTCTTGCAAACGATTGAGGAATTCTTCCTGTGAAATCTGCTGCGATATTTTGAAGAAGACCATATTGGTGCGAACACCTTCTTTGTTCACCTTAAGACCATCTATTTTGCAAAGTTCATCACATAAAATCTTGGCATTGGCGTGATCTTCGGCGAGGCGTTCTACCATTTGCTCCAATCCAACAATGGCTGCGGCTGCGACTATTCCGACCTGCCGCATTCCACCACCAACCATTTTGCGTAGACGACGCGCTCTTTCGATGAACTGCCGACTGCCACAAAGAGCAGATCCCATCGGGGCGGAAAGTCCCTTGGAGAAACAGAACTGCACTGTATCGAATGGTGCGGCCACTTCTTTTGCTGTAACGCCTAGCGCGGTGGCAGCGTTGAAAATGCGGGCGCCATCCAGATGAAGGAGCAACCCATGCTTGCGCCCGAGTGCGCAGGCGTCCTTCATGTACTCTAAGGATAGGGGGACACCATGCCAGGTGTTTTCGAGGCACAAGAGTTTTGAGCGCGTAAAGTGGATATCGTCCGGATTGATTGACTCTTCTATGTCTTCCAGAAGCATCGTGCCGTCATGTTGCGTTTTCACCATGCGCAAGGCAACGCCGGCTAGTGCGGCTGCGCCGCCTTGCTCGTGGATGACAATGTGTGATTCGCTACCAACGATCGCCTCGTCGCCGCGTGCGGTGCAATGAGTCAACAACGCGAGCAAATTACCCATGGTTCCGCTGCAGACAAACAGCGCCGCTTCTTTGCCGAGCATTTTTGCGGCTAACTCTTCCAGCTTGTTTACTGTGGGATCGTCGCCATAAACATCGTCACCGACTTCCGCCTTGAACATTGCTTCTCTCATGGCCGGTGTTGGCTTTGTTACCGTGTCGCTGCGTAAGTCGATAATTCTCATTGTGCTGATGTCCGGCTCGGGGTAAATTATACTGATATCAAAGTGCTGCTCATTGTAGCAGCAGGAGTCTAACCCATTGGTCCGCGCACCGGGCGCACAATTGTGATGTACTTTAGAACTTCGGGCGATCGTTGCGCATGGTTGATGTTAGCTATTTTGTTATTGTTTTCATGCAATCACAAAAGTAGCGACGCTGCTGCCGATCGCAAGAGAGATGTGATCTACCGGCGGAAAGACGGTATGGCACAAACGTTTGACGTCTTTACGCCAGGTCGTCGCAACGGTGCCGCGGTAATTTGGATTATGAGCGGGGGCTATTTCTCCGATCCGCCCGGTGAAAATGGCGAGCTGTTGATAAAACCACTACTTGATCATGGTTACACTGTGTTCGCTGTGACTCACGGAGCTCAACCTCGATACACGATTCCGGACATGGTGCAGGACATTCAGGTGGCGATTCGCTTCATTCGAGCGAAAGCTCGCGGGTATGGTATCGATCCCGAAAAAATCGGAGTATATGGTGCATCCTCCGGCGGGCACCTTGCATTAATGCTGGCTACGGCCGGCGTACCCGGTGATCCGCAGTCGACGAATTCCAAAGAACGGGAGCCGTTGCGAATGAAGGGAGCCGCAGTCATAGCGGCGCCGAGCGACTATCTCAATTATGGAAAAACGGGTGTAAACGGACTTGGCACCGGGCCTTTGGCGCCATACTACGGTGCTTTCGCATTCGAGGAAACGGCGAAGAATGGTGGGCTCACACAGATAACAGACGAAAAGCGCCGTCGGGAGATTGGACGTTTGTTTTCGCCAATAAATCATGTCAGTTCAGCTTCAGCTCCGACCATAATGTTTCATGGCGACAAGGATTTACTTGTTCCATTGCAACAATCTCAAATCTTTTCGGAACGGCTGACAAAGGCTGGCGTGCCGTGCGAGCTGGTCGTGAAACCCGGCTATGGTCACGATTTTCGGAGTATGAGCGATTTTCTCGCGGATATGGAAAAGTCGGCACAGTGGTTCGATAAGTACATACAAAAGGCGCCGCGCTCCAAGTAATTGGAACAGCAACTTGATGAAACCGTCTCTAATTGAAGGAAGACGGAGGTGACAACATGACGACCGCAACCGGAGGTCCACTCAGGTTCTACTCTCGTCCGTACGTGCAACGACCCGGCTTCTTGCCTTCGGCTGTAGTTCTGGTAATTGGCTGGACACTGGCGATTGGGTGTCTAATCGCTGCAGTGGTTCACTACTCCCGGTATTCGATACTGGGATATTTTGAATTTCTTATAGCGCTCGCACTAATTGCCTTCGCCGGGTTTATGACGTGGTCTGTAATTTATGAGGGCAATTTGACCCAAGAGTTGCTCATAGACGATGAAGCTATCACATTGTCTAGCCGAGACAAGAATCACCACACACGCATCACGCGTTCGCTTGCGCTCAAGGACATCGTTCGCGCAGAGCATTACAAAGCGTCTGATACCAACTCCGTTGTACTCCGCGGTCGGACTCACGACCTGGAGATTCCGACCTGGTATTTCGATCATCAAACTGATGTTGCGCTCGTTGAACTGTTGTTGGACCACAACATCGAAGTTCTGGGCGTTCCGCACAACATGGAAAAAGAACTCCACTTGCACGGGCATTAGCTGCTATACGCGGCGGACTTCTCCCGTTCGAACGGCGCAAGACGGCGTTTGCAAGCTGGGCGTGTATGCCCGCATTCCGGGGCTCTCACCAGTCCGGACTTCGATTACATGTGCATCTGATTGTGCGCGTTTGAAACTTGTCTAGCTGGTGTCGCTGCTGGTGCTTCTGCATTGCTTGGTGTGGCCGATGTCGGCATCTCAGTGCTATTTCCCGCATTGGAGTAACCGCCGCTGGCGGGTGCGCCTGACTCTATTGTATCCGCCTGTCCGGCTGCCGTTTGTCCGAACTTGTTTCCCTTTACCGAGCGCGCCAGGTCCGGGTGCGCTCGCCAGAACTCTTCTTCTGTAGCGTAGAAGTTTTTTATGGTCCGGGGCGCGTGTCTGCCCACCGGTTGCATAACAGTTAGCGGGGCCGGACCGGCGCTGTACTGCGCTACCGCTGCACTTGCCGGCTCCAACTGTTCGGGAACGGTTGTGGCTTGACCGGCGGTTGTACCTTCAAATGCGTTGGAAATTGCGGCAGCGTCACCTTTTGTGGCTGCGTCGACAATGTTTTTTGATCTGGTCAACTGCGCCTGAACGCTCGCAGATATTGCTGCGCCGCTCTCTGAAGGGGAACCCGAGCTTGCTGACTTTTGGCATTCCTGGACGCCGAGGAAGACGACCGGGATGGTTAGAGCCGCGACGACCAACAGCTTGCGATTTACTTCTCTCTTGGTTCTTTCATGCTTCCCGTCTAAGCCCAGGTAGAATTTTAAATCATAATAGAACTGCGTAACTGCGCCCCGAATGCTCCACTGTTTCTTCGATACAGGTACTTTGATTTCCCCTGTTAGTTGTTTCATCTTTCTTATGTCAACTTTCGGTTCGTCCACATATTCATCTATCTTTTGAAGCGGTTTTTGGAAAAGTTTCGATTGTGACATGGTGCCCTGCCCGTTGTTTAGCGCGTAAATCATCAGCTCATTCCCCCAATCAGACTGAACTCGACTATCTAGTTTTACTGATTCCTTGTCCTCATTTTGTGAACAGGGCGTGCCGATGCGTAGAGACAAAACATTCACAAATGGAGGAGACAATTCGCTGACAGGTTGGAGAAAGTCAATGAAATTAGCTCGCAAACCGCACGGAGCCGTTCTTTCTTTTATAGTGGCGGCGATTTTCGTCGTAGTCCTGGTAGGCATAGCTTTCGCGACCTTGCTTATGCTCATCGGCGGCAATAGGCAGGGCACGAACGCCAACGATGCCGGAAACCTGAATGTCGCTAAATGCGCTCCATTGATTCAGGTCTCCGGGGGGGCCGCCGGAGCGGATTTTCTGGATATCTCGCCGACCAACCGGTTTGATTTGACTAACATCAATCAAGTTTGGGGCAAGACTCTTCTGATAAATCTCAATGAGCAGGCGATGCAGCAGCAGGGGCTGAGCACGTCCGCATCCAGCGCTAATGCCGCTCAAGTTTGGGCCCGAGCGCAGAGCATTAGCAGGAGCTTGAGCAGAGCTCTCAATACAAGGTCCACGAAGGAAGGTTTCCATCAGAATGTTGCCGATCGCAATCGAGTGAACATGCTTACTCTTGAGAAATCGGTAGATGTCTCGGGAGACTGGCGCACGTCCTGTATGAATCGAGGCACGGAGAGCAATCTGAATTTTCTTGATTCACAGCTGCCCCCCGGTATTACCGAGGCATCGCTGGGGACTCCGACCGTTGTGAAAACCGACTCAAAGACCGGTCAGCAGAGAAAGTTCTGGATGGGATACCGTGGGATCAGAGCGGCCGGAAGGTTCATTAACTTCGTTCCTTTTGAGTTTGAAGGCGCCCCTCACCATGTTTCGCTGAAACCTTTCGTTGCCAATACACTTGCTAAACGTCCGATGCCAACGTGGACAAACCCGGTGCCTAATGCTTTCGAGTCCGTGGCATTTGTCGACGATGCGGGGGCTCGCAGACACACTTTTGATTCGGTGGCTCTGTCCCATGTTAGGACGCGTACAACTCCGCAGGTTCCGGACGGGTTTATTCGCTTTCGCCTGGGCCAGGACACTATGAGGTACGTCTATCGTCTTGCCGGGGACCATCACCTTGGAGGATGGAAGTATCCGGGAGTAAATACGCTTCCGAAATTGGACCCGGGACCTTATTCAGACACTAACATTGCCGACCCTACTTATCCCACTTCGTATTTCAAGCTCGCATTTTCCTATGGGCACCAGTACCACGATCCCGCAAACGGCAATGAACCCACGCTTTTTATGGCTCTGTTCGGAATGGGCGACCCCGATGACCTGAGTGTTTATGGCAATCTCAGAAACATGCTGCGAACTCGAGCAAACCAGATTAAACCAGGCACTACATGGCAGCAGATTGCTGCTCTCTTGCATGCAACTTCTATCAGGAACAATCGAGGACCTTTCAAGTTAAAGTTAGTGGGCTCAAACTTGGCTATCGTTCCCGATTCAGATCTATCGGCTGTTGCCGACGGTAGAACTGTGCGAACGGTCAATGGTTCAATCACCGATTCTCCAAATAAGTTGCATTTTGTCGAACATGTTTTTCCCGTTGGTCCGATCCCCCACGGCATGACAATTCAGAAGTTTCACAAGACCGAGTGGACTCATCACGTTGATATGACGCCGGGAACCGGTGCCAACAAAGCGCTTTTAGACATTCTGCAGGACGACGACGCTGTCGGGACTTTTGGTCCGACCCCGCCATAAGCTTTTCCTCGACGTGTGCGGTTGCGGCAACAATGCGCTCTTGCTTCTGCAAGGGCGCATTGTTCAATCATTCTGGAGTTTAGCGTTCGCTGTTGTCCCAAGTGTAGCCGGTGCCGTGCACGGTTTTGATACGCGAAGGTTTGCCGGTGGTATCGATTTTGTCGCGAAGCTTTTGCACGTACTTACGCACCACATCTGCCGTTGCTTCGGAATCAGTAGGCCAGACGCGCTGCAGGATAAAATCGGACGACAACGTTACGTTTGGATGGCGAAGAAAGACATTGAGTAAACTGAACTCGCGCGGGGAGAGTCTGAGAATCTTGCCGTCTTTGGTTACCTGATAGTTATTCATGTTCACTTTCAGCTCGCCGCAGCAGACCACGTTTTCAACATCGGCTGCCGGGCGTCGCAGTAGTGCTTTTATTCTGGCGAACAACTCTTTTTGATGAAATGGCTTCGTCAGATAATCATCCGCGCCGCTTTCAAAACCCATAACTTTGTTTTCGATGTTTGCCAGTCCCGTTAGCATCAGAACCGGTGTGGATGCACCTTTTGCCCGAAGCTTCTGAAGCAGATCCAGTCCCGTTGTGTCGGGCAAGTTCCAGTCTAGTATGACCAGGTCATAGGAACCGACTCGAAGATAATCCATGGCGTCCTCGCCGTTTCCCGCGCAGTCCACCATATGTTTCTCTGTTTCGAGCCAGTGCCTCAATTCTCCGACGAGAGACTCATCATCTTCGACGAGCAGCAATTTACCCATAATGACTCCGCTGAAGGCTATCGTCTAACTACCCTGGCTCAGTCGGTGCTAAACGATAGCGCGTTCTCCCGCTTTGTCGTTAATCGTGTGCCTTCTTGACCTTG
The DNA here is from genome assembly GCA_019752635.1 of Candidatus Obscuribacterales bacterium. Classification (GTDB taxonomy): domain Bacteria; phylum Cyanobacteriota; class Vampirovibrionia; order Obscuribacterales; family Obscuribacteraceae; genus JAKFUT01. The sequence continues at coordinate 137,023 of JAIELX010000020.1, forward strand.
GTCGCGCACGGTGTCGGTTCAGTATCAACAGCTACCTGCCGGTGGCTGTTCCATTCATCGAAGCTGGACCACTGCCTGCTTTTAGGGACTTTCGTGTACGGAATCTTCACAAAAATGCTCCAAACTGCGTCGATAAGCGTTGGAGAATAAGTCATGCAGAGTACCCTGAGCAGTCCAGCCAAGCGCGAAAGGTTTGACAAGACACCGGATACGGGCATAACGGTACGAAGAAGTGTCCAGCAGGGAAGAAAGCATGACTCGGGCGGGAAGAGAATCGGGAAGGCAAGCATGAAGGGCGGACCTCCTTCCTCGTTGCCTGGCACCCTTGCTCAGAAGGGACTTCTGATCGTAGGGTTGCCTACGGTTCTCCAGCTTGCGTTTCTGGGCATGATCATGGTTCAGAATCACGATTTGGAACGCGCAACCAACAATGAGCGACATTATCGCGAGCTGCTAACTTCTGTCGGCCAGATGGCTCTTGAATCGTTTCAGGTGTGCGGTCATCTGAATAATTTGATGAGCAAGCCGGACAAAGCTTCGCTGATGGCCGTCGGTGCCAACATCAAAAATCTTGAGGAGCAGACCGCCGCAATCAGAACTGCTGCGAGTTTCGACCCTGACACAGCGAAGATTTGCATTGACTTTGGAAAGACCGCAGATGAACTCCAGGATATTTTCAAGAACAGTACCAGCATTCTGTTCGCGGGGCTGAACAGAGAAAGCGCGGTTGAACTTTATGACTACCGGCAGCGGTTTCAAGTCGTTGTGCCCCAGTTTCTTGAGCAACACGGACAGTTGTTGAATCTGTCGCTCAGGCTATCACAGCGGGTTTCGGAGCTTCAAGAGAGGCGTCGCGCCATTCAACGCCAGTGGATTCTTGGTGCGGCGATTACCAGTTCTGCTCTGTGTATTCTTATCGGCATGTTGTTTAGTCGCGAGATTCGTTCTCGTCTGGCAGTGATCAAAAGTAACACCTTGCTGCTAGGCACGGGAAAGACGCTCTTACCCCCGGTGGGCGGACAGGACGAGATAAGAGATCTTGATGAGACATTTCGTCGGATGGCAGCGGCCCTTGATGAAGCAAAAGAGAAGGAGCGTGCCCTCGTAACCGAATCGCAGGACATGATTTGTTCTCTAGATTTGCAGGGGCGCTTCAATTTGTTCAATCCCGCTACGTCCGCGATTCTGGGTGTCAACCAGGACGCGCTGTTCGGCAGTAGTTTTAGCGATTTTGTTGCGCCGTCGTCGCTGGAATCGTTAAGAATGGCTCTTGAACAGGCGATGGAGAGCCCTCAACTGGTTGAGTTGGCAACTTCGAATCCCGATGCCGGCGCCAAATTCCTTTCCGTAAATATTAACTGGTCGGAACGGCAACAATACTTCTTTGTCGCAGCTCACGACATTACTCGTCGAAAAGAGTTGGAGCAGAAGCAGCGCGATCTTTACGCGATGATTGCGCACGATGTGCGCAGTCCACTTATGTCTGCAAAGGCGTCTATAGAACTCACGATTATGGGCGTAGCCGATGACAAGCAACGCCTGCAAAAGGCTGAGCGCAGTATTGATCGGGTAACCCATTTGATCAACGATTTGTTGGATATGGAGAAACTGCAGTCCGGAAAATTTGAGATTTGCGCTGATAAGTGCAGCTCGTCTGAGGTTGTTAACTCAGCTATCGATTCTGTGCAGGGGCTGGTCGAGAGCAAGCAGCTTCAGCTTCATCTGAGCGTGCAGGATACTGTGATGTATGCGGATCGAGAGCTGCTTACTCGGGTTCTGTTCAATTTGTGTTCAAATGCGATCAAGTTTAGCCCCACCGGTGGTGCTCTCTATGTGGAGTGCGTCGCCGACCGCAGTGAGGCTCGGTTTCGTGTGAAAGACGAAGGGTCCGGCATTAGCGAGAGCGATCAGCTGCAGTTGTTTGGAAAGTTTGTGCAAGTAGGAACCCATAATAAAACGAGCGGACCGACAAAGGGAACAGGGCTTGGACTTGCAATTTGCAAAATGATAGTTGAAGAGCATGATGGAAAGATTGGCGTGACATCGCAGTTGAACAAGGGCAGTGAGTTTTGGTTTTCCATCCCTCTTGTCGAAGCTTGTTCACCCCCGGCGGACGACGATTGTGATTCCAAAATTGACTTGCCTTGTGAATTGGTGACGGGCTGATGTCGGGGCTACGTCGAGCTGCGGTCGGTCTGCTGGTGAGTTCTCAGCTCATATTTCTATTGCCCGTCTGTTACCGCTCGGCCACAAGATTCGATGATCAACCCGCTACCAATTTTGCAATCGCAGCGGCTGCCACAAAGGCTCCTGAAATGTCTGCCGCTGAGATCGCCGCAAGAAGGTCCGTGGGGAAACTTATGAAAGAAGGACTGTACGATGAGGCTGTGATTCGTGCTAAGGCTGTCTCAATTCAATTCAATTGTCCTGAGTTCTACTTCAATAACCTGGGAGCTGTTTGCCTGAAGAGATGCAACTACCAGGGTGCGGTCGACGCTTATGAGGCCTCGCTGCGAGTTGTACCGAACAACCTCTCTGTCGAGACCGCTCGCAATCGGTCTCTTGCGTATGTGGGCATGATGTCCTTCACATCGCTTTGGAGCGACACCGATTCTAAGCTCAGAGACGTTGAGCGCCGCTTGGCGAAAAGCAAGCAAGTTTACTGGCTCTACTACGTTGCTGAAGAATATTTGAAAGAGCATCCGGAGGACCAGCGGATCATGGTTTTTCTGGCCAGTCAATCCTATGGGTCTATCCTGTACCAGAACCTGATGACCCGCATTGACCCTCATGTGCGCGATGATAAGCCGCTTCTTGAGGCTGAAACTCTGGTGCGTTCAGGCGCGATGAAGGAAGTGTTGCCTGTGATAACGCAAGTCCTTCACCGCAGAAAAAGCGGCTTTGCGTACGCTCTCCTTGCTACCGCTCTGGCTTCTCGCAAACGAAAAGACGAGGCGCGCAGGGCAATTGCTAAGGCGATTGCCTATGCACCGGATACACCGCGAATCGATACGGCCGAAGGCATCTGCCTGATGCTGGAGAAAAAATATGAGGAAGCTATAAAACGCTTCGACAGATATCTTGAGATTGACCCTAATGACAGTGTCGCAATGAACAAGAAAATTGAGGCTTTGCTGTTGCTTGGGCGTGAGCGCGAAGCATCTGCGTTAATGGAAAAGGGCGGCCTCGGAAAAATTGGGACGCCGAAGTTCTTGCTAAGCCTCCACAACTACTACGGTGGCGTCTTCAAAATGAAGGAAGCCTTGCGCTGCCTCGATCTAGCCATTGAGCTCGAGCCGAAGAATCCCTTACACTATTATAGACGGGCTGATGACGAGGCCGCTTTGTGGCTCTTTCAGGAGAGTCTGGCGGACTGTAACATTGCGCTGAAACTCAATCCGCAATACACCGAGGCAAAGAAACTTAAGCAAAAATGCGAGCAAGAAATTGCGCGGGCCAATGGACCGATAGAAAAGGGGCTCAAAGGTCTGACAACGGTGGCCGGCCTTGCAGGAGACCGAAAGTTTCAGCAGGGCACGAATGAATCTAGGGGCATCAAATCTAGCTCAAAGTAGACTTGACCTTGACCGGAGCGGCGTTCTGCGTGTTTACCAGTTCCCTCGCTCGCTCTGCGGCTTTAACTACGGCCTTGATTAGAGTGACCCTGAGCTTGCCTTCTTCCAGTTCGAGCAAACCGTCTATGGTGCAACCTGCGGGAGTGGTAACCATGTCTTTCAGCAGCGCGGGATGCGCGTTCGACTCCAGTACCATGCGCGCTGCGCCCAGCATGGTCTGAGAAGCCAGAAGCGTAGATGTTTCGCGCGGAATGCCGAGCTTAACGCCTGCTTCCGCCAGCGATTCGATAACAACGTAGAGATAGGCCGGACCGCTGGCAGAAAGCGCGGTTACTCCGTCCATCAAAGATTCGTCAACGAACACTGTTTCCCCGACGCACTTAAATATGGATTCGGCTTCGTTCTTGTGCGACTGATTTGCATATAGTCCCATGCAAAGTCCTGTCATGCCGGCGTTGATTACGGAGGGGGTATTGGGCATGGCGCGCACTACTGGAATGTTCTTGGTCAAGCGATCTTGCACAAATTTGGTGGTGACTGATGCTGCCACCGAAATGACGAGCTGGTCCGGCTCCAGGTCATCGGCAATCTCTTGAAGCACGCGATCCATATTTTGTGGCTTCACCGCAAGTATGATCACCTCGGCGTTGCGAGCGACTTCTCTGTTATCCAAGCTAGATTCTATGCCCAGTCGCTCTCTTACGCGCTCAATCGATTTCTCTTGACCCACGCTTCCTGAGATGTTGCTTGCAGTTAGATTACCCTTCCTCAGTAATCCGGCAATCAGCGCTTCGCCCAGTTTACCGACGCCGATAACGGCAAGCTTGTATTTTCGTGCCATGAATCATCCCTCTATCGTCAAGAGTCTGTGGTGGCTTCCACTGGCTGTCGAGCAACCCCTACCTGTGCCACGCCCCGATAAGATACCCCGTTCGGCGCCAAGAGTCGAGCGTGCAAATCTTGTTTTTCTATACAGTCTGGGACCTTTTGGCTGGAGATGGAGTCATCTTGCTGAGAAAAATGCTCTAGTGCCCATTCAGCGCTGACACTGATCATCAAGATGCCGAAATCGGAGCCCCATTCGGCCACAGATCATGAATCACGCGTGGAGGAAAAGCGGCCCGCAAGGCATTGAGTACGGAAAGAATGTCTATGACTTCCTGAAGAATGGCGCCATTGACGGGACTTAAATGTCCAGTTGATGCAAAAATCATTCCGATGGCGCTTAGCGTCATGCCGCCGACTGCGCTTTGGATGGCGATCATTCGCATCCGGCGGCTGATGTGCATGAACTCATCTACTTTCTCAAGAGAGTTATCCATAATGACGACTCCCGCCGCTTCGGCGGTTACTTCGCTATTCCGCCCTATTGCCATTCCGACAGTAGCAGCCATCATGTATGGTGCGTCGTTGATGCCGTCTCCCACGTAGAGGGTCTTGGCCGCCAGTGTTTCCTTCCGCACTATTGAAAGCTTTTCTTCTGGACTTTGCTGTGCGAATATTTCGGTTATTCCTACCAACTTCGCCAGGTAGCGAACTTCAGACTCCCGATCTCCGGACACTATCATCACCCGCGAAAAGTCATGCTTGGGTCCGAGGTGACTTACAAAGGAGCTGCTTTCGGCACGTGGCGCATCACGAAAGCGATAAGCTGCTGCGTACTTCCCGTCGATCACCACAAGGCACTCGAGTCCGCCTGCGACAGGAGGAAGCTGCTCTCCCCCCTCAATCTGTTGTGTTCCGAGCTGCTTGCGACTGGTGATTTGTACCTGCCTCCCGGACACTGTTCCTTGCAATCCCTTTCCGGGTGGCTCGCTGACCTCGGTGCACTCAGGCACCACTATCCCTTCTTCCTTCGCCGCAGCAAGAATCGCGCGCGCAAGAGGATGTTTAGAGTAACCCTCCAGGCTGGCCACCAGCGTCAGTACTTCTTCTCTCTCGAATTGCGGAGCTATCAGTTGTTCGGTGAGCTTCGGCTCTCCATAAGTTAACGTCCCTGTTTTGTCGAAAATCGCGGTTCGACACTCGGCGATTTGTTCGAGCACAACGGGGCTCTTGACGATAATGGCTCGACGAGCGCAAAGGGAGATTGAGCCGATGATAGCAATCGGTATTGCAATCAGTAACGGGCAAGGCGTGGCGATAACCAGAACAGCAAGGAAGCGGACGGGGTCCCCGGTAACAGCCCATGCGACGGAAGCTACCGTCAGTGCTAAAGGAGTGTACATCGCGCCCAATCTATCGCCGAGCCGTCGCAATTGAGGCTTCTTGTCCTCTGACTCGCGCATAACTTCCATAATTTTGGCGTAACGCGAATCGGCGACGCGCTTGGTTGTGCGAATGGTGAGAGCTGATTCTCCGTTTATGGCGCCGGAGATCACGTTCGATCCTGAGGTTTTGGTAATCTGGAAAGGCTCACCGGTCAGGTAAGACTCGTCCATCACGCCATGTCCATCGATCACGACACCGTCGACCGGGCAAATTTCGTGCGGGTAGACCACTAGCGTGTCGCCTACGTCCACGTCTTGAAGCGCGACATCCGTGATTTCCGATTCCCTTTTGCGGTGGGCGATTGAAGGCATGCGTCTGGCTAGTGCGGCCAATACCGACGAGGCGCTGCGCAACGCGTACTTTTCCAACGCTTCACCGCCGGCGAGCATTAAGACGATAATCGAGCCTGCCAGGTATTCGCCCAACAAGATCGAGGTAATTATGGAAATGCCGCCCAAAAGATCGGAACCGAATTCTTTTTGCACGAGCTTTCGAATAAGGTCGTAAAGCAGCGGTAGACCGCCGAGAATAAGCGTGGCTAGCAAAGGAATCTGATAATCGTCGGATTTGGCTTGGAAGCCAAAACGGAGCGACATGTGCACAATGATTGCAATTACGGAAAGAACCGCGATTATCGTTGATCTTTGCTGCCAGAGAGCGAAAATCGAATTCTGCGATCTGATCCTTGTGGGGCTCAGGTCAGGCTTTGTCAACTTATCCGAGCGATGTTCCGTTGAAATCTTCATTACTCCAATTAGACTGATGGATTTTCAGAGTAGTTTATTACGCGGACCTTTGGAAGCACAATGGCGATTGGTTCGTGGCAATGTAAGTTAGAGGACACTAAGTCGCCCGGCTTTGAGCCTTGTTCTAGCACCAATGTCGATTTGGATCGCAGTATTCAGGAGCCAGGACTTCGATAGCGGAGGCATGCGTAGAGACCGTACCGGTAGGAGCCCCAAGAAGTGTGTTTACCTGTTGAACTGCGCAGTCAACGGAGACCGCTGCTAATGAAAAGGTTTTATGTCCATGTCGCGATGCGTGAAACTCTTCGAGGATGGCCCCGTATAATCACCGACGATGTGTCCGTTTCCTATTAGCCGGTACTTGTATGTGAGCAGACCGTCGATGCCCACCGGACCGCGTGGATGAAGCTTGCTTGTGCTGATACCAACTTCGGCGCCAAATCCGTATCGAAAACCATCGGCAAACCGTGTGGAAGCATTCCAGTAAACACCTGCTGAATCTACTTCGCCGGCGAACTTCTCGAATGCTTCTTTGTCTTCCGTTATTATGGCATCAGTGTGTCGCGAACTGTAGGTGTTGATGTGACCGGTTGCTTCATTGAGCTGTTCTACAACGCGAATTGAAACAATCAAGTCACAGTATTCAGTGGACCAGTCTAATTGTGTTGTAGGTTTTGCGCCGGTTAGATTGAGTTCCGCAATAGTATCTGCGTCACAGCGCACTTCCACTTTCTTCTCCTGAAGCACTTTTACTAGCCGTGGCAAGAATTGTGGCGCTATCTTCCTATGCACCAGGATTGTTTCAACGGCATTGCAAGCTGAGGGATACTGGCACTTCGCATCAGTGCAAATGCGCAATGCTTTTTCAAAATCCGCGTGCTCATCCACGTAAATATGGCAGACTCCGTCTGCGTGACCGAGAACCGGAATGCGCGTTGATTCCTGGATCTGGCGCACAAGTTGATTCGAGCCCCGAGGAATCACCAGGTCAATTACACCTTCCATCTTCATCAGGCTATTCACTTCTTCCCTGCTCTCAAGCAATCCGAAAACTTCCGGGGGGTAGTCCCGGTCGATCAGGGTATCCATTATTATCTTGAATAGCGCTTGCACTGAGTGTCTGGCCTCTTTTCCGCTTTTGATCAGCGCGGCATTGCCGCTCTTGATCAGAAGCGAAACTATCTGAGGCAGTGCGTCCGGTCTTGATTCGAAAATGATCAGGACCACACCAATCGGGCAGGACTGCTTGTATAGGACCAGTCCCTCGTCTAGCTCTCGGGCCATGCTCATCGCGCCGACCAGGTCTGGTAATTCCGCAACCTGTCTGATTCCTGCAATCAACGATGTGAGCTTGTCTCGATCCAGTTTTAGTCGCCCGTACATCGAGCTTGTCATCTCGCCGCTGTTGAGTGCTGCTTCTGCTGCTGATAAATCTTTCGCGTTAGCATCGATGATAACTTGTTCGTTTTGCTGCAATGCATCGGCCACTGCAAGAAGTGCATCTTTTCTTCTTTCGGCTGAATAGCGACCGACTTCGGTCGATGCCGATTTCGCGCGATAAGCTTTATCTTGCGGCGAAAACTCTGCCTTCATTCGCGCTCACCTGCTTTGACTGTTTCCAACAACGCGATATTGTCTCTGGTTATAATTGCGTCGTAGTTGCGATCTAAAATCTTTTCCGAGTCGATCGCGGCAGAGTGCTTGCCGGAGATCTTGTCTACTTCCGCGCTCGAGTAGTTCACTATTCCCCTGGCGAACTCAGTGCCTCGCCCGTCTATGATGCTCACGACATCGCCTCTGTCAAACTGACCACGAATTTCGACGATGCCGGCCGCGAGCAGACTTGCTTTTCTTGTCGACAAGGCGTGATGAGCACCATCGTTCACCATGATTGCGGCGCGCACCGTGGTGGCAAATGCAATCCATCTCTTCTTGCCGCTCAGTGCCGGTTTGGACATGAATAGCGTACCTAGCTCTTCGCCGGTGAAGAGGCGATTGATTACGCCGGGTATCTTGCCTCCGGCAATAATGGCGGAGCATCCGGATTGAACGGCTACACGCGAAGCCTCCAGCTTCGTGCGCATCCCGCCCCGACCGGTGGTACCACCCGTACCACCGGCAATTGCGTCGATGTCCGCTGTAATTGCTTCAACCACCGGTATCAGAGCTGCTTGGGCGTTTTTCCTCGGATCCTCCGTGTACAAGCCTTCGACATCGGTAAGGATAAGAAGCAAGTCCGCCTCCATCTTGCTTGCCACCAGGGCGGAGAGTTTGTCGTTGTCGCCGAAACTTACTTTTACCGTGCCATCTTTCATCGGCTCCAATTCGGCGGTGGAGACGGTGTCGTTTTCATTGATTATAGGAAGCACCTTCATTTCAAGCAGCTCGCTGAGTGTACTTCTGAGGTTGAGATAGCGTCTGCGATTGGAAAAATCTTCCTCGGTCAGCAGCAGTTGCGCGGTTGTTATTCCGAGCACATCAAAGGCGTCCGAATACATTGCCATCAGTCTGCCCTGACCGACTGCGGCGCAAGCCTGTTTCTGCGGCAAGTTCCCTGGCTTTCTGGTCAAGCCCAATCGTTTGGACCCTAAACCGACGGCGCCCGATGTGACTAAGATGACTTGTTTGCCTGACTTCATCAGATCGGCAATGCCTTCTACAAAGGAATAGAATCTGCTGAGCGCAACGCCTCCTTCTTCGCGCATCAGGACTGCCGTTCCTAGTTTTACAACTATTCTTTCGGCTGACTGCACGATGACTTTTCGGTCCACTGGCATCCTGTTTCCTCTGTTATGCTATGTGGTTATTCCCGGCTCAATGCAAATCTATTGGCTCGTTTTGATTGGTGTCGTGACGATTCGTTGAAAGGCGCCTTCTTCTCTTGTCCGTATCACTGCGGTGAGCCAAACTGCGGAGCCTTGTTCCGTTTTCCGTCTGCCATTTTTCGGCGAGGTTGAATTCAGAACGTACTTAAACTCACTGTTTTGATTTAGTTTGCCGGACGCAATAACCTTCGCGTCCCTCACCGGTACGACGCCTGTCTTGGGTAAGAATTCGACTCCGGTTGCGCTGCCTTGTACCAATGTTACTTCCGCACCGGGTGCATCTTTTAATTGCACGACAAATTCTTGTCGCTTGCCGTTTGCCACGAGTGATGCTTTGTCGCCGATGACCGCGAGCAATCGCGAAGGAGGTTCCGGCGATACAGCTTTCTTCTTCTCGAGATAGTCCTGCATAATCACCGACAGGCGTTTTCCCGTATCGACCACATCTTTTGCAGACGAGAAATCATAGCCTTCGCCGCCGCCGAAGCTGTAGCTGTTAATGGCAATGCGATAGAGATCCGTTGCTGTTACTGGTTCCCAATTCCCCTCTTTATCCTGCGCGTATGCGAATACGATTCGTTTGCCTGATTCTTTCGTCGGATCATAAGCAAATTTCAGTCCCTTTACGTCCAGAAAACGCGCACCGAGAATTCCGGAAACACTATGTTCCAGCGCGCTCAAAATTGTGGCACCATTTACAGTGGCAATTACCAGATGGTTTTCGAACGGGAGAATCTCTTTCAAGCGTTCCAGTGTTATCTGACCGTGTTCGATTTTGCCTCGAATGCCGCCTCTGTTCTGCATCGCAATCGTGGCTCCCGCACCGGCCCCGCCCTCGACGAGCGAGTCGCAGATCAGGTCGCCGATGGGAGAATCGAACGGGTAGCTCTTGAACTTGTTGTCGAAGTTCGCCAGGGCGGTGCCGACTATTGTTGAACGCAGGTAAGCAAATGGTTTACCCATTTCATCAACGTATGCTTTGACTTCTGGATCTTCGAAAACTTTCTGCGTGATATTCACCAGTCGATACTTCGTTTGCGGTTGAATCAGCTTTCCATCTTTATCGAACGTCAGGTCCAGGCGTCCTAACGCGCGGGTGTAGCTGCCGGTTTGCACCACGTAACAAGCAGAACCGTCGTCGTGCTTGACAATCACCGGCTTGTCGAGTCGGGTGTGACTATGCCCGCCGACAACTACATCAATCTCTGGAATCGCCTCCGCCAGTGCCTTTTCATAGTCGAGCCCGCTGTGCGAAACGACTACGATTTTATTGATGCCTTGGGCTTTCAGTTTCTCGACTTCGGATTTGACGGGCACCAGCCAATTGTTGCCGGTCGCTTTAAGCTTCACCCCTTCCAGTTTCGTGGTCAGGGCATTCAATTCAGGAGTTATTACGCCGATGAATCCGACTTTTTGTCCAGCTATCGTCTTCACCACTGCCGGTTTCACTAGCGCGGCCATGTTCGCGTGAGGACCGAAATCGAGATTGCAGTTGATGACGTCGAATTTCGCCAGTTCTAATTGTTTGCCGAGGTTCGTCGCGCCATCGTCGAACTCGTGGTTGCCGATGGTGTAAATGTCATATCCTGATTTGTTCAGACACTCAATTTCGGCTTTCCCGTGATACTGCTCAAAGTAGGGCGTTCCCTGGAAAATATCCCCTGCGTCTATGGCGAGCACGTTGGGGTTGGATTTCTTCATTGTCTTTATCAGATGGGCGATGCGCGGCATGCCGCCGATCACTCGCCCGCCTTCCGTGAACGAGTCGTTATGGGAGTGAATGTCGTTGGTATGTAAGATGGTGAATGACAGGTTCCCTTCCGGCTGATTGTCGAGCGCAAATGAAGGGAGACCGGTAGCGGCGAGGAGGCTCATTGTCAGCATGAGGGGATGCAAAAGCAAATCGATGGTTTTTCGGGTCTTCGCCGCTGCAGTTCTCATAATGACCTGCTTCCTTTCCTCAGAAGTAATTGCTCAGACATCGCCTGAGCTTCATGACGTGCAGAATCAGTTTATCCCGGAAGCCGGCTGTCCGGTAAGAATCGTAAAAGCAGAAACGCGTATGGAAATCGATAGCTTCGGTGCGCCAATGGCTTGCCGGATTTATATCGACTATACCAATGTTTCCGACAGACCTCTTCAAGGGGTAAAGTTCCGCCTGGGCTATATAGACCGGGATGGCAAGGTGAGGGGCACCTTTCATGCTCCCGACGGGCGACCGCTGTCTCCCGGGTCCCAAAATTCACACAAATGGCGGGGGGACAAGGTTGACCCTCGTACGACGCTGGTTAAGATTCGAGTTCTAACGGCTCGTTATGCGGATGGAACGTTCTGGGAAAGCGAAAAAATGAAAGACATCGCCAAGCCTCCGGGGGCGGACTCCGCCTCTTCCGGTGGCGACGGTGGCACGGCTGGACCGGAGTTCGAAGGCGGCGGTGCCGCCCCACCCGCGGCTCCCCCGAAAGGCAGCGAAGGCCTCTAGTAATCGACGCGTATTTCTGTCAGTCTTTCTGGCGCTCAGGTAGCGCTTGTAAGCGGCATTGGCCTTATTCAAAGCGTTTGCCAAACGTTCGTCGGATAACTTTCGGTAGTCGCAATTCCCCGCAGCTGCAACGTCAATGCTTGCAAGCATTAAGGCGCTGAGCGTCAGAGGGACAACTGCATCGATTAGCCCGGCTGTCGCGCCGAATTGGTGCAACAGCGCAGGGAGCTGAGATTCAGCGATCGATTCTTGAAATTCATGCGCATGGCGAACTGTCCGTCGAGCAGAGCATTTCTCTCGTGCACATCAATTTGTTTGGAATGACTTAGTAATGCCGAGCGCTTCTTCTAAGCAAAATGAAGGCGCTTTTTCAGCCGAGACAGTCTGGTTCAGGAACCAGCCGCGTCAGAAACACTCCAGGTCGCGCCCGGGAATTTGTAGACGTTGTCTCGCGTAGTGGAGCGACTGCGTCGTGAGGTACGACGAGGCTCCTCTTTAACAACGGGTGGACTAATCCGGTTGGCGGACTTAAACCACCAAACGGCCCAGCTCACAAAGGACAAAGCAATAAACAGTAGTAGGTGCTGACCCTTAAGCGACGCCATCATGATACAGATAGCGCCCACTCCGAGCCCAGCCCACACGGTGCGGGATTGGGAACTCATCGCAAAGCTCCTGCAGATATATTTAGATTTTGAAGAGTGTATATACATTACACTGCGTTTTGATATCGCGGCCACTTGGAAATTGTCTTTTTTTTCGAATTTGCATTAATTCCTATTTTTCTCCAAATCCTTGGTGGGTCGAAGTCTTCCGGGTGTTCGGCGCCCGATAAAGTTGCTTGCCCGCCACCTCGATCACCCTCCCCCGTGCGCGTGAGTCTTCCGCCCCTTCAACAAACCTGCGGAAGAGGAAATCCCCCTTCTGCTCGATGCCGACCACCGCTGCTTTTGGGTATGTATTGAATATGGTATTCGAAGTATGAGAGTAGGACCCTGCGGCTGTAAATGGCAAAGCCCTCGACAAAAACTGTATTGATCGGGATCTGGCTGCTCTGTGTCTGCCTGGCATGGACTGGACTGCTTATTTATGAACGCACGCCCGGCGAAGTTGCGACGGCAACTTGCAGCTGGCCTGCGGCTTCGAAGCTGCAGCGCGCTGCTGGCGGTTACTCACTTGTGATGTTTGCTCATCCTCGATGCCCATGCACCCGTGCCAGTCTGATTGAGCTGGAGAAGATTATTTCAAGCGTGCAAGACCGGAGACTGCGAACGTATGTTGTGTTCTTCGCTCCCGATGCCAAAGACGCAACTTGGCTCGAGAGCGACATTGTCGAGACCGCATCAAAGATGAATGGCGTCACTGTGGTTAAGGATCTCGGTGGAACGGAGACACAGCGCTTTGGTGCTGTTACCTCCGGTCATTTGAAGATGTACGACGCCGGCGGTGTCTTACGCTACTCGGGAGGGATAACTGCTGAACGAGGACACCAGGGCGACAATGCCGGCGAGGATGCGGTGATAGCGCTGCTTCGACCGGAATCCCCCGCAGATGCGCGCGTTGCCGCACTGAGCGGACCTGTTTTTGGATGCCGAATTTTGCCCGACCCGGGCGCGAATCCCTGACCTATGGAGGCCGATTTGGCACGAGATACAGAGGTATCGGGCGGACAAGTCCTGGTTGCGGAGAGCCTCACCCTGCGCCCCGCCGGTTCCAGGACGCGTCAGCTTTTTGAAGAAGATCTGCAGAAGGCGCGAAGCGAGACAGACTGCAACTTCCAATGGTTGTTGATTTTCGAATGGATCGCCGCGATCGTTTCTTCGCTCATTATTTCTCCTGTAACATGGTCCGGCACGCAAAGTTACCTGCATATCCATGTGTTTGCAGCTGTTGTCTACGGTGGTTTGTTGACCGCGTTGCCGTTGTATCTAATTAAGACTCAACCGGGTAGCTCCGCGACCAGAAATTGTGTGGCCTTATGTCAGATGCTGTTTTCAGATTTGTTCATCCAGCTTTCGGGCGGTCGTATCGAAACGCACTTTAGCGTGTTTGGAAGCCTTGCCTTCCTTTCATTTTATCGAGACTGGCGCGTTTTGGTTACAGCTTCGACAGTGGTGGCACTAACACATGGCATTCGTGGCGTTTACTGGCCGCAATCGATTTACGGGACCTTGCACCCTGAGCCGTGGCGCTTTATGGAGCACGTGTTTTGGGTAGCTTTTGAAGATCTCTGGTTGATCATAGGCGTCAACCAATCGGTGAGGGATAAGTGGCGCCGAGCTGAGCAGCAGAGCCAGCTTGAGCTTTCCAAACAATCGGTTGAAGGAGAGGTTGTTGTTCGCACTGCGCAGTTAAAAGCCAGCGAGCAAGCGTTCCGGCAGTTAGCCGAGACCGCTCCTGTAGGAATCTTTCAAACCGATGCCGATGGCACGAATCTCTTCATGAATTCTCAACTGCCGGTGTTGATGGATTGCGATGCAAACGCATTACTGCACGGTGGATGGAAGAGCTTGTTGGACTCCGACACGATTGTCGACATTGCTGCTCAATGGCAACAGTCTATTGAAACGAAACGGGAGTTTAGAATTGAGGCTGCTATTATCGGGCGCAGCGGGCGGCGCATCCATCTGCGGACCAATGCCGTGCCGGTTTTTTATGAGTCAGGTGATTTCCGCGGATACATAGGTGCCGTTGAAGATATAACCGATTTCAAAATTACAGAACAAAAACTCTTGCTCGAAAGGTTTATGAGTTCTGCGTTTGTTGAGGCGACTGATTTTGACAGCACCATAAGAATGATCCTTCAGGAAATTGCGCAGGTTGCTGATTGGGATTGCGCTTGTTTTCAAAGCGTCGGAGGTTGTCCTTCGTGTGACGAGAGCGCTACGTGTTGGCAGGCAGCGACCGTTTCTAACGAAATGCTCGCAGCCATACTGGAAGCGGAAGTTAAGGCGCAGGGACTTTTGTGCCTTGAGCCGCTGGGTGCGTTTATCGGTTATCTGGCTGTTCCGGTCATGAGCGGTGCTGAGTGGCTTGGAACGCTGAAGTTGGCATCAACGCGGGTGAGCAGCTTAGATGACTACGCTATTTCGCAACTACGCGTGCTTGGTGAAAATCTTGGACAACATATTACCCGCTATCGGGCGGAGCGCACCGTTAAAGCTCGTGAAGCCATGTTGCGGGCAATTCACAACTCCGTGGCGGAAGCTATTGTTGCGCTCGATGAGGATGGCTTAGTCATCTCCTCCAACGTAGCCGCTGAAACTGTATTTGGTGGCGCCGAAGATAAGTTGGCTCGAAGATCTCTCTGGGATCTGGTACCGAATTACGGACTTCAGAATTTTGATCTGAATGTATGGCGCGCTATAACCGCGGAATTGCGTGCCGGACAAGTTAAGAGCTGGGAAGCGTTCGGGCGGCGACTCAACGGCGTACAGTTCCCGGTGGAGATTGCCTTGAGTGATGCCGGATTTGGTGAAAAACCAGTCCTGGTCGCGGTGATACGTGACATCTCTGAACGAAGAGAGAGCGAGAAGAAGGTTTCTGAGTTCTATTCGATTGTTTCTCATGAGTTGCGCACTCCCCTTACGTCAATTCGAGGTTCGCTGGGATTGATCAGCGGTGGTTTGACCGGAGAAATTCCACCGGATGCCATGGAACTTTTGGGCATTGCCGGGGAAAGCTGCGATCGGCTGATTCGGCTCATAAACGACATTCTCGACCTGAAGAAATTGGAAAGCGGTAAATTTCAATTCCGAATTGAAAGGCTCCAACCGCAAGAACTGGTAGCAGTTTGTCTGAATCAAATTGAAGGATTCGCAGGAAGCCGATCGGTAAAGTTGACCAGTGAATTCTCGTGTAGCGGAGCGATTCTGGCCGACCGCGATCGTGTTTTGCAAGTTCTTACCAATTTGATTTCTAACGCAATCAAGTTTTCTTCTGTCGACAAGGTGGTGCACGTTAGCGTGCGTGATGCGGAGAACGATCGCATTCGCTTTCAAGTAAGCGATTGTGGACCCGGAATCAAAGATGAACATCTCTCTTTGTTGTTTGGAAAATTTCAACAAATTGATTCTTCTGATGCTCGCGCGCAAGAAGGCACCGGCTTAGGGCTTGCGATTTGCAAGTCAATAGTAGAGCAGCTCGAAGGCACTATTGGCGTGCAATCAATCCCCGGCTCAGGTTCCACCTTTTGGTTTGAGTTACCTGCGTATAAACAAGAGTGAGCCCCGGACCGCGATGTGTTAAAGTGATGCGCATCACTGCCGGATGATTGCAAATATGTCTAATGATGAGCAAAATGGTGAGGACGAGTTGACTGCTGCCGGTTGGGACAGTATCGACGCCAAAACAAGCGAGCTTTACCCGTCAGTCGAGCCTTTTCACTATGGCACTATCATCAAATGGTCGGTAGGCGGACCCGATCCTCTCGATGGCGTAAGTATCTTCCGCAATCAAGGTGCACCGGACCATTGGCATTATGTTTCGTATGGACTGACGGAGCTGTACGGAAAGGAGAGTGACAATGAGGAGTTCAGCGGTTACGGTTTTGAGTTCACGTTTCGCCTTTTGGCGCGAACAGGCGAAGACCAGCCGCCGACGTGGCCGATTGGACTGATGCAGAATCTTGCAAGATATGTCTTCCAGACCGGCAATATTTTTGACTACGGACACCGAATTCCGCTTAATTCTCCCATCTGCAAGGACGAGGATACTTTGCTCTGTGGCGCCATGTTCGCTGTTGACCCCCAGCTTGGCGTTTGTCAAAGTGAAAATGGACAGTTCACTTTCTTGCAGATTATAGGCACCACGAACGATGAGCTTGATGCTGCCGAAGCGTGGAACACTAAGAAGTTTATCGAGATTCTGGCGCAAGATAATCCGCTAATGGTTACCGACTTGAGTAGGCGTTCAATAATGGACACGCCTGCTATCGCGGCTCTAGTTGCGGCTGAGACCGAGAAGGACGGGTCGAGTTGCGGTACGCTTTATGTCGGTGATTCGGAAATTAGCACCGATGATGGCGCGAAAGGCGGTCGTGAGTTGACGTTCAAATTGGTGCCGAAAGATTTTTCAAGCGTGCGCCGCCTTATTGCTGGACGGTTATTGCACGGACGGCAGTTAACGCTTGTCAGTCCGGATAGTAGCTTGCTTCTGGTTCCTTCCGAACAAAGTGATTGGAAGGATGAGGACGATGGCTACGTCATCCGCATGTCGCCGTCGCTTGTTAAAGACGTACTCTCCGCTCTCGATTCGGTCAAACCGCGTGCAAATTTCGCCGACCTGAAGAATTTCGTAATCGCCACAAAATAGCGTCTGCTACTTCTGTGGTGGGGCGAATCGCTTCAGTAGCGGCACCCGTTTGCTTAACATTTGCGGCTCGTCTAATCTGCCTGCAATACAAGCGACCCAATAGACCGCCATTCCGGCGGTGCAAGATGCGCCGAGTGAGATCACCAGCGGTAAGAAGCTTAGTTTGGCTATTTGCGGATAGTGCGCTGTTGCGTCGCGCACGAGAGCTTGCAACCACTGGTCGGTGGTGGTGAAGACTCCCCACACAACGGCGCCGCAGAGTGCAGCTGCAATCAACATCGTGCCGACTGGTTTTATTAGCTGTACAAATCCGAGATTGCCGATTTTCTTCTTCAGAAAGAAAGTCAATAGTGTGAGATTAACCAGTGTCATCAGGGTGGAGGCGGTGGATAGTCCGCCGACACCCAGACTCGTTTTCGTGACGAAGAACCAGTCCAGGGCGGCTTTTATGAAAATTGCGACGAGGGCAATGTGATACGGAGTTTTCGAGTCTTTGAACGCATAAAACACTCGGGTCATTAAATCTCGAGCTACGTAGAAGAATATGGACGGAGCAAGAAAGAGCAGAGCCCAGCTAACTAGCGCGGTCGAATGTTCATTGAAAGTACCTCGTTCAAACAACAACCTTACGATTGGTGTCGGAAGAACAAAGAAGATGGCGGCTAACGGCAGCGAGAGAAACCACAAGAAGCGTAGCGCTCTTCGGAGTTCTTCCTTGAGATCAAGAATGCTGCCGCTTGCCGCTTGTTCGGTGAATCGGGGCAGGATAGGAACCAACATCGCCGTGAGCAGCACACCGAGCGGCAATTGCACCAAACGGTTGGAGTTTATGATGGCCGTCCATGCACCTTCCTCCAGGTACTTCAGCGAAAACCAACTATCGACATAGACGGTCAGGTATCCGACGGAGGTGCTAAATATTGCGGGCCAGAGCACCGCGCAGTATTCTTTAAATCCTTCGTCGACTTGTAGGCTGAATCTGTATCGAAGACCGGTGTTCAATGCCCCGGGCAGTTGCACGAGTAACTGCAACAGCGCACCGGACATGGTGCCAATCGCAAGTGGAATGCCTGTGTAGAGGCGCGTTTCCGGGTTTGAGAAGAAGTATACTGCCACGATGATCGCCAGGCTTGCAAGCGCGGGCGACAACGAGGGCCAAACTACTTTGTTAAAGACATTGACGATGCCGTAGGCGATGCCAACCAGCCCGGCAAGCACAATGAGCGGAAGCATGATCAATAACTGCTGTAAGAATTGATCGCCGAATAGCTGGCGGCCGATTGCCAGATCCGTCTTGGTAGGAACGTATGTCGATCCCATATAAGAGGCAATCCACGGCGCTGCTAGAGCCAGGAGCCCTGTTATTACCGACAAACCAACAAATGTGTAGACAAACACTTGTGTGATCATTGTGCCGGAGTTCGGGTCGTCCTTTCTGCTACCCAAAACAGTTACGGTCGAACTATGGAACGGCCCGCCAAGTCCGCCAAACAAAACGAATATGTTTCCCGTAAACATATAGGAGAAGTTGTACGCGTCCGCTACAATTCCCGTTCCATAACAGGACGCGATTACCATGTCGCGAGCCAGTCCAACGATCTTGGACAGCACCGTCATAATGGCTACTAGTCCGAAGGTCTTGCCGAGTCCGGCTTTTGCTTTGACAGGTTTTTCGGCGCCGCTATCTTGCGTCACCGCCGCCGACCTTGTGAGATTGGAGTTCTGCTGCATACTTTACTGATGGAGGCACGAACGTATCTGCACCTTTCTTCTTCGCATCCAATTCGATTCCGCCGGCAGGGGGCACCCCAAGGTAGCGCGCCGCTTCAATGCAGATGGCATTGAACACGGGACCGGCAATTGTATTGCCCCAACGACCGTCTGTTTGAGGAGAGTCGACAACAACCAGGCAGAGGAGCTGCGGATTCTCTTCCGGAAGGAAGCCAATGAATGATGCGATGGTGGCACCGGCAATGTAACCGCGACCATTTGCGGTTACTTTCTGTGCCGTTCCCGTCTTTCCGCCGACGCGATAACCTGGAACTTTGCCCGCCATCTGAGTGCCGATTGATACGTTCTCGCACAACAAATGCGTGACGTGTCTAGATACTTCCGGTGAGATCACTCGTGTTTTCCTCGGCTCCGTCCACCGTTCCGTGACACCGGTGCGAGGGTCGTAAACTCGGCGGATCATGTGTGGCTGTATCTTCATGCCACCATTGCAGACGACACCAACGGCCTGCACTAGTTGCAGTGGCGTCACCGCGATCGCGCCCTGACCGAATCCTGTTGTGGCAGAGTCGATCGGTTGCCACTCCTTATAGTTGCGAAGCAGCCCCGCCGATTCGCCGGCCAGTTCAACGCCGGTAACAGAGCCCAGTCCGAATTCGCTCAACTTGGTATAGAACTGCTGCGGAGTCATCATCAGTCCGATCTGTGCCGAGGCCACATTGCTGGAATGAATGAAGAGCTGCAGCAAATCAATCATACCGTGTCCGCCCGGTTCGTGATTGTGCAGTGTCCGGTTGCCCACTCGTAATGAGCCGCTGTCGGCAAAACGCGTGTTTTTCTTGATGACGCCCAGATCGAGTCCGGCCGCCACTGTGACAATTTTGAACGTAGATCCGGGCTGATAGACATCCACCATCGCCCAGTTTTTTGTGACTTCGTAGGCGTACTTGTGATACTGGTTCGGATCGTAATTCGGGTAATTTGCCCAGGCCAGAATCTCACCGGTTTGAGGGTCTGTGAGAATGGCGCAACCCTTTTGCGCATGGGAGTGTATGCACATTGCCGACAATTCTTTTTCGGCCAGGTGCTGCAAGTAATTGTCGATGGTCAATTCGACATGGTGCCCCATGGGAGGGGTTATGTCGGTGACGGACGACTCATTGCCAGTCAGAATCGGGCGACCGTGTCCGTCCAGTTGCGGCTTTCGGATTCCGCCAGTGTTCTGCAGGTTCGTATCTTGAGCTTGTTCAATACCGCCTTGCCCGCGGGTGTCCATATTGACGTAGCCGAGAATATGCGATGCCAGATTGCCTTCCGGGTAATGCCTGAATGAACGAGGCACTATATCGATTCCCGTCCAGTTCAAGTCTTGCAGTTCTTCAATCTCTTCGCGGCCCAGGTGTCTGGCAATGGTGACTACGGGGAAGTCGCTGTGCATCAGGCGATCGATTTTTTTGAAGTCCTGATGACAGATGCGTGCAAATGTCTCCGCCGCCAGATCTTTGCTCACTTTTATAAGAGGAGGGTGCACGTAAACATCGTATCTGGTGGTATCAATCGCCAGCGGCAGCCCATGCCTGTCGGTGATTGCTCCTCTGTGAATTAGAAGATTCGTTTGTTCACGCTGAATAGCGGCTTTCTTTGTTAGTTCCGGTCCTTTTACGACCTGCAGATAATAGAGTCTGACTGCGATGGCCAGCAGCCCGAAAACAATGAGCAATTGCCAGACACGCAGCCGCCAAAGCGGCGATCGAGGACCCGGGCGTTTCCGCGCCGAGCTCTGCTGACTAGACTCCATGGCTTTTGGTGGCATCCTTTGGGTCTCGCAACTAATAACCCGACATCAAAGGCAAGAAATGTTTCCGTGCTCTAAATGGTTTCACCGATAGTGGCTTAACTTCTTTGGCGACAAATACACGCTCCGGTACTCGCAGTCCTGCTCTCCCGACTACGCTTGCTTGAATACCTTGAAACGAAATTGCCCGCAAAAGTTGGGCCGACAATTCCGTGTTCTGTTCGCCCAGACGTCGCGCTTGTTCTTGCAGTTTAGAAACCTCGGCCGAATAAGCAACATCAAGACCATAACCGAGGATAGCTAATCCGCAACAAGCGATGAGAGCGGCTCGCAAAACGCGGTTGACTTTAACGAACACCGACACATGGCGTGTGTTGATGCGTGGAGTCCATTCAGGAAGACTTGAGTTGATATTTACAGGAGCGGGCTGTGCTGATGACACCATTTCTGGTAGTGAGACTGAAAAATCGTCTCGGGACTCGGCGTCTAATGCGGCTTGAAGTGCTGGCATTTACGGCTCCTTCACCACTCGTTCCCCAGCTCGTAGTTTAGCACTACGACTACGGGGATTGGCAAGTATTTCTGTTTCTGAAGGTTGCAAAGGTTTTGGTGTGAGAATCTTTAACTCTTGCTGTTTGGCGCAAGTACAAATGGGATATCGAGGCGGGCAAATGCAGGGGGAAGCGAACTCCTTGAAAATTTGCTTAACTACCCTATCCTCAAGGCTATGGAAGCTGATGACAACGATGCGCGCTCCGGGTGCGAGAATTTTAATGGTACTGCGTAAAAATGATTCTAAAACGCCAAGCTCGTCGTTGACTGCAATGCGCAAAGCCTGAAAAGTCCTGGTTGCCGGATGCGATTTGTCGGCGGGGCGATTTTTCGAGGCGTGCATTCGTGGCACTACACTTGCTACCACTTCTCTAAGTTCGGCAGTGGTCGTTAAGGGGCGGGACTGCACTATCTTGGCGGCGATGCGGCGAGAAAGTCGCTCTTCGCCGTATATGTAGATTATGTCCGCGAGCTCCTTTTCCGATATATTGTTGACGATATCAGCGGCGGTGCGACCGCGGCTGGTATCCATGCGCATATCCAACGGGCCGTCGGACATGAAGCTGAAACCACGTTCAGGACTGTCCAGCTGAAGCGATGAAACACCAATGTCGGCGAGAATGCCGCCATCTATTCTTTCGACGCCGCAGTCCGCCATTAGCGTTGCGATATCCGAAAAATTGCCATGCAATAGTGAAACCGATATATTCTCACTGCTTCCTTCTTTGGCGGAAGCATCCGGTCCCGACCGAATCGGTACGCGGGGGAACTCTCTTTCTATCGATTGGCGGCACAGTGCTAGTGCCGTCTTGTCCTGATCGATACCGAAGACGGTGCCGGACCCGTTGCAGCGCCTCACTATCTCTCTAAGATGTCCACCCATTCCTGCCGTGGCATCGACCCAGATCTTACCGGCAGGGCTCACGCCCAGCTGGTCTACGGACTCGGTGAGCATGACGGACTTGTGGATATCGCTGGAAGTTTCAGGCATGAATTTAGTGGCGCCAACGAACTGTGCCAAACATGCAACGTCGAGCCTGGCACGGGAACGGCATATAGTACCCCGGAACCGCTGAATGCGCGCGTGATCGCTCTGGATATGTAACGCATATCCGTGTGGTCGCGATACTGACACCTAGTTTCGGAAACCGCCGTGGTGCAGATGCGTGAAGACCTGGACGCCGGCGCTCCGGGGACCCTCAATCGACGTGCAAGTAACGGCAAAAATAACGGGACCCGCGCAGTGCACGGGTCCCGACCATATCCAGCCGAATCTAATTCTGAAATTTACTTCCTATTGCGGTAGAACTCGAAGTCCCAGCAGAAGAAGTAGATAAGTTGCATACTAACCAAGCCAACCAGAGCACTAATTAAACCGGCTTGATGGGTGTCGCACTTCAAAGTGCCTTGCCACCAGGCTGTTTGCAGAGTAGCGGTACAAATAATTCCAAGAACGGGCATCAAGCTGCACATCACGATTACCGACAGTTGCTTCGTGGTGGCGGTGGTACCGCCCCAGTGCCAACGGTATCCATCCCACCAGAACGTCGGAGCGATCTTCCATCCCAATCGGTTAGCGGGATATAGAAGCCGTCCGCCTCGAAGCGGCACAAAGCTGCGCTTGCAACTGTTGCACGCCATCGTCTCGGTATGGCCGAAGGGTTCAAGAACGCCAGGCGTACAACGCGGACACGGGTAGCTCTGGCTGAGAGCGATAACTTGCTGTTTGAGAGAAATATGTTGGGAGGGAGGCTGGAACATTTGACCTTCATCCATCGGTTGACCGGGTAGTGACATAAGAGACCGTCCGAGGCTCTGAGAGCCGTATCGTGTGTTTTCCTCGACAGTTTTTAAATACCCGGGTTCGTCACCGAACTTTCAAGTCAAGAGGCAAATTGGCAAAATTTAATGAGATTGGGTTTAGAAATAGGGGTCCTTCCGATTGGCTGCAAGGACGCCACAAGCCAGAAACAGGCGAAACAGAACGCTGTAATCAGTTTGCGAAAGTTCGACTGTACGGTCGTCCAGCCGCTTAATATCGGGAAGAAGCTCAGTGGCGTCTGCCATTGCAGGGTCGACAAAAGTCAAAGTCAATGTCACTGGTTTACCTGGAGTGTAGAGGCTCCAGTAGTCTCTTTTGTTAATGGCTTCAGCTGCACCGTGTTTGAGCGCCGCCAGTACTTCGTCTTCAGGCAGGCAAACCGCTGAGTAACGAGAGACCGCTCTTTTGACGGTTACGGTCGTCAGTCTGTCGCCCAAAAGGCTCTTTGCCTCGGAACAGGCGGCGTCATCGCCGCTTAGAAATGCCATCGGTACGCCGAAGTGACCGGCAAGAGAGGCATTAAGTCCGGTTTCGCCAACAGAAACTCCATTCAAGCGCACATCCAGATAAACTTGCGCGCGGTAAGTATGGCTGAGCACGCCGCAGGCTACTCCGGTGCGCGCATGGTAACCGACGAAGAATGCCCCGTCGAAGGGCTTACCCAAGAGAGCCTTCTCGCCGATGGCTCCGGAGACACCCGAGACCATGGAAAATGGACGTTGCCAACCGCTGATCAGGTGAACCCCCGGCGGCAATAGCTCACAGCGAAGGTTCCGCGCGTCCCAGTGGGCGTCGGCGATGTATATATCCGTGGCGCCGGATGAACGGATGCCGTCGATGACCGCGTGCAGCTCCTTGTGCATCAATTGCACTCCTCGCTCATAGCCGGGTTCTCCCGGCTGCGTTTGACTTGAATGCACTATGCCGTTAATACCTTCGAGGTCGGCGGATATGTAAATACGCATGAATTGATATACAACCTGGTGACGATGCCGTTCGAATTCTAACTGCTTGCAATCCTTTAATCGGTGCGCCGACGCTGGTAACCGGTGGAAGTGCGCGACAAAATAGTCGTTGTTCTGAAAATTGTGAGTGATTTCATTAGTTCTGATAAGCACAAGATGAGACAATTTACACTGACCGACTCTGCTCCTCAATCTGCGAGCTAACCTTCGAGTAGCCGCAACTTAAGCCAATCGGCACGGGCATTTTGTCGGCACCACATGTGGTAAGCGATGGCGCTTCTTTCCTGTCTATGGGGAAACCCGCAGAAGAAAAGCCTGAAATGTTGTCAAGCTTTGGTCCATGTCAAGTCTAAATGGCTATAATTTGTTAGACGCTGAGAGATCGATCTGGATGCTGTTAGTAGGGGTGGGGCTGGTTTAGTTGGCGAACTTGTTCGCCGGGGTTTGGATGGTTGGAGTTAAATCTGAGGTTGCGACTACGCAGTCGTCGGATGCCGATGAAGTCCTGCTTAGTTTTACTAAAATGCAGGGGCTCGGTAATGATTTTGTCGTGGTCAAAGAAGAGAACCTGCGAGCATGGCTTCAGCGCGGCTTTGCCGGTGGCGCCCCTTCACTTTCGGATATTGCGCGAAAAGTGTGCAATCGCAATTTCGGTATTGGAGCCGACGGCCTCATTGTGATCTCCACGTCTGAGAGCTGCGACCTCGGTTGGACCTACATCAACAGCGACGGCTCCGGCTCCGTCATGTGCGGCAACGGCTTGCGCTGCGTCGCCCAGTGGGCTGTCTCCAACGCCATGGTGAACAAGGACGAGTTCACTATAGAGACTGGGAAGGGACCGATCAAAGTTAAGTATGAGAGTTCGGGACGAATCACGACCGATCTCGGCGAGCCAATTTTGAGTCGCTCTCAGATTCCGGTCGGCGGCGAGGCAAGTGAGCGTGTCGTGTCGGTTGAGTTGCCGCTTACAATGCGGACCTTGGAGATAACATGCGTCAGC
This sequence comes from Candidatus Obscuribacterales bacterium, assembly GCA_019752635.1. Lineage (GTDB taxonomy): Bacteria > Cyanobacteriota > Vampirovibrionia > Obscuribacterales > Obscuribacteraceae > JAKFUT01. Next base: position 162,100 of record JAIELX010000020.1, read on the forward strand.
ATGGGCAATCCTCACTGTGTGATTTTTGAGCCCGATTTCGAAGAAGTTGAATATGGGGAAGTTGCAGTTGAGATTCAATGCAATCCGTTCTTTCCTCAGGGAGTGAATGTGTCCTTCATCAGTCGGTATGACCGCACCCATGCGGACGTCGTTGTTTGGGAGCGGGGCTGCGGACCGACTTTGGCCTGTGCCAGTGCTGCCGCTGCGGTTCTGGTTGCCGGGGTCTTGGAAGACAAGTTGGAGCGACGGGCCACCGTCAAGTTACCCGGTGGTCCTCTGGAAGTTGAATGGAGCGACGTTGATAATCACGTTCGCATTACCGGTCCCGCTGTCGTGACGTTCACAGGAAACGTGAGCACCGCGATACTGGAGGTGGTGCCCTGATGGCGTATATTGAAGAACGCGCCGATCGCATTCGCGGGCGCAGAACTAAGAGAAAACAGGCTCGCACTGCTCGACTTCGCAGGCAGGTGTTGCGTTATGTCCTGCTTTTCAGTTTGCTTTATGTGGGGGTTGCCGCCTTTGTAAAAGTACAGTGGTCTCTTCCTGATCCGGACATGGATGTAAAAGTCTCCGGTAACTTGGTGGTGAGTAGCGCTCAGGTAAAGCAGGTATTGATGCCGCTTTTAAAGAAGCCTGTTTACAGTTTGAGCCCCAAAGAATTGGAGGCTCGCGTCAAATCGCTTCCGGATGTGAACAACGCTTTCGTCAGACGCTATCTCTTCCCTCGTCCACATATCAACGTTCACATCATGGAGGAGTTTCCGTGGGCCAGTGTGGCTGCGGGACCTGAGAGTCCGGTTTGCGGCGTCGTTTCGGAAACGGGACGTTATATACCTGTTTCACAGTTTCCCAATGTGCCTCAGCCTCCGTTGCGGATTTTTGCCGAGCCTTGCATCAAGTTGAGTCAAAGTGAAGTGCGGTCTTGGGCTAACTGTGTTAACTTCGTCGCAGCGCAAACAGGCACCACGGTAGATATTGTCGATCTGCGAAAGAAAGATGATATAAGAATGCAGGCCGGTGAATTGCAGTTGCGTTTGGGCGCAGCCGACTCCAGTTTGTTGAAACGGTTGAATCGCCTTCCTTCGATTCTTCCTGTGCTGGCGACTATCAAAGAGCATGTCGATTACATCAACTTAGGGTTAGACAGCAATATTCCGCTCAAGGTCTCCAAATTGACTCCAAAGCAAGAGGCTCAGCGCCGAGCAGGCGCGGGGCAGAGCACGGGAGATGGCGGCGCTGCACCGCAGGCGGTGCCGGCCGCACTGGCGCCGGTGCAAGATAGCACTACGGCTCCGTCCGTCGCGGCTGATCAATCTCCTGGTCCTAGAGTCGCTGCCGGCGGTCGCGACACAAGTCTATAGCAAGGCATGAGCAAGCTTTTCAAAGATCAAGTTCCGCTTGCCGGTGGAGCAAAAAATTCGCTGGCGATGAGCACCATTAAGCAAGGCGCGCAGCTTGCGCAAGCTCGCCCGAAGGGACGAATCGTCGGGAAGGACAATCCACGCGAAAGCTACCAGGATATTGCCATTTTACCAACCGGTGATTTCGTAGTCGGCTACCGCGGTCAGTATATTCACTCGCCCTGTGGGCTGCAGGTCCGACGGCGTAGTGATTTATCTTTGATTGATGAAATGCTCGGTGTGGCTGGTCCTTTTGATTTTGACCATTCCTTGCTGTGCGCAGGTCCCTTCTATGAAGGAAGGGACTCGAGCATGGCAGTTGTAAATGTTGCCGAGCGCGTAGTACTGAAAACATTGCCGCTTTGCCGACCGTTTCTTTGCTTGCCCGGCGCGCGATTGATCGGACAAACTCCGGCCTATTTCCCTGAGCTGCATGCGCATCCGCAAGTCGCGCCGACACTGCTGCAACAGTATCCGCAACTGAAAAAACAGATCGAGCAGCCCGATCGAAAACTACTCATTTTGAACTCCGAAAATGAAGCCGAAATGCAAGTATTTGCCAAAGATATCGGTCCTGAGTTTGCAGAGTTTGTCCACATCGCACTATCACCCGACAAGGGTACGCTCTACGCCGCGACTTGCTGCTCGGTAGGCGCCGTTGACCTTTCCAACAATCAGGTGTTGTGGGGGCGAAAGTTGGGAGAAAGCATAGGAAGTAGATTTCTTGCCATTTATGCTATGGGGCTCAGTTCGGATGGCGAATACCTGGCAGTCGGCGGTCTGACCGGCCATGAGAACGATGAGCATTGCTTGGCTGTTCTTTCGGTTAAGGATGGAACTACAATTCTGAATAGTGAATGTTTTAGTCAGTGGATCGACGGCGAAGTGCGGTCGTTGACCTGGCATCCTACCGGTTGGTTAGCATTCGGGACTAACCGCGGGCAGCTTGGCTTTGTCGATTTGAACGGAACGGCAAGGTTATTCAAAGGCGCAAGTCGTGTTATTGAGTCCCTGCTGTTTTACGACGATCAGTTGTTGCTTTGCACGCGAGAGCCCCAATTTCGGATTATTCCATTGCTGGCGGATGAGCTGTAGCCAGATGTGCCGCATTAATTGCATCAATAAGGTAGGTTAAGGTGCAGCTTTTTTCTGCTGCGCCACATAATGAAGTTATAATCAACTTTCGAGGCGCTTTAGCTGCCTCTGTTCGCGCGGTGATCGAGCTGATTCTTTTCGAGTGACGTCCCTGGAGGGGGCGGTTTTTTGGAATCTCTATCAGTACAACTCGTGAGTGGGGATCAGGTGTTATGTCGAAGATGTTGATTGGTGAGGTTGAAGAAGCCGTCGGATTAGAGTTTAAGAGAGTTTTTGCGCCACTCTTTGCGATTCAATGGGAAAACAACGGACTTCACATTCTCGATTGTTTGCGTCGCTCGCCTGTCTCCGTGATTGTCTTAGATGTCAACCTGCCAGGGTTGGACGGAATCAGTATCGCTCGGGCTTATCGAGCATCCGGCGGGGTGGCTCCGATCTTGCTGCTGGGAGACACGCACTGTTCGCTGGAATTGCAGGGCGGACTAGACGCAGGAGCCGACTCCTATTTGGCCAAACCGCTGCGGATGGATGATGTGGCTGCCCATGTACGAGCTCTAATGCGCCGTCCTGCGCTTAGAAATGAGCGTATTCTTTGCTCCGGTGGCATTGAAATGGACACCGCCGGAGGAACTGTCAGTCGCGACGATGTGTCCATTCATCTGCATCCGATGGAATACAAGTTGCTGCAATTTTTGATGCGACATCCCAACCAGGTCTTTAGTACTCATGCTCTGTTCGAAAGAGTTTGGCAAAAAGATTTTGGTTCAATGGAAGACACTGTTCGTACCCATGTCCGCACCTTGCGTCAGAAAATTGACGCGCACGGCAGCGCTTCTGTAATAACAACGGTGCGTGGTTTGGGGTACAAAACCATACAACTTTAGCGCTGAGTCTGAAAGCCGAATACGAATACATTCGAATTGTTCGACAGTTTTCACTCGAGTTTAACGTCGCCAATGCTCAACTGAATAGAGGACTGCATGCGTGGTCTTTTTGAGGTCGGAGAAATGGCATTTGTTCGTAGTCTTGGTTTGAGTTGTTTGCTTTCTATTTTCGCTTGCTATTCCACCGTTGCGCTGCCTTCGGTAGCTCAAACGGCGCCGCCTACAGCGGCAGAGCGATCGCGCGATACGCACGTAATCGATCAGGTTCCTATCTTTGACGTTCCGGAGGACGAGGCTCCGACGCGAACCGTGCAAAAGGCGGCGCAGCGCCAGATCGAAGAGAGCCTGAAAGAGGGGGAACTACCTGTAACACCAGGCACCGGCCGCATAATGGTGAATACCAAACAAAAGGCGGATGCCTCGCGGGCCTCTACTGATGTTGGCCGAGATGACCCTCTGGATGTTTACCAAGTTCCAACCCATAACGAGATCCGTCGGCGCACCGTGTCAATTGCACTGGGAGGCGGGGGGGCTAGAGGAACTGCGCACATCGGCGTGTTGAGAGTTCTGGAACAAGAAAAAATTCCGATCGACTATATTGTCGGCAACAGCATGGGATCAATCGTTGGTGGTCTTTACGCCGCTGGTGTCTCGCTTGATGACATTGAGAAAATTATGCTTGATGGTTCATTGCGTAAGTCATACATTCCCGGACTGATTCCGCCCAAACTGTTGCTCAGCCCTCTCGAAAAGTTGATGCATCCGGTGCGAAAGCATTATGCAGGACTTTGGACGGGCAATAAGTTTGCTCGTTTTCTGGAACGACAATTGCCTGTCGGTGTTGTGAATGTAGAAGATACTCTGATTCCATTTTCTGCCGTAGCCACAAATTTGATTGATGGCAAGGCCTACCGAATAAGCAACGGTAAGCTGTCTACCGCAATACGTGCTAGCTCGACTATTCCGGGACTTCTGCAACCAGTGGCTATCGGCGACAAGGTGTACGTGGATGGAGGGGTCCGTGCAAACTTGCCTGCATCGGCAGCCCGAGATACCGGTGCTGACATAGTTATAGGGGTGTTGGTCGATGAGCCGCTGCGTAGACTTCCAGCAACACAGTTTCGAAGCATCGGTGGAATAGCCGGACGCCTCGGCGATGTTATGCTTGCCGTGGCTGACGCCAGGCAGCTTCCGTTCGCCGACGTGATCATAAATCCGGACGTAAGCGGACTGCCAGTGATCAAGGCTTGCCCGGACGATGCAAGAAAAGCGATTAGAGCAGGTGAAGTCGCTACGCGTAAGGCGCTTCCCGAGATAAGAAAGAGACTTGCAGAAATCAGGAGCGGTTCTGTCGCTGACGTAAGAAAACGCTGATTTTTCGTTTGACAACTTTGACGTAGCCAAAACCGGAACAGGCAATTGATACTAAATGTGGTGTTTTGTGTAGCTTTGGATCTCTTAACCAGGTTTTCACATTGGAGATGGTGTAATTAACTCAGTTGCATTAATGAGTTCGCCAACGACTCAATCGGTAAACAAGACGACAGTGACTCCGGTGTTGTACTCGCTCGAACGCTAGCTGGCTGTTTCGAGCAACACTACCCGCCGTGAACACAGGTAAGTCTTAACCATATGCATAAAATTCAAAAAATCGTCGTTCTTCTAGGTTTGGGTGCGCTCATTCTCATGTGCGTCTACCCGCCATGGGTTTTCGTCGACGCCGACAGGGTTCAGCACCCGATGGGATACGCGCCGCTCTGGAAGCCGCCGGTTACGCGCAGCCAAAGCTCCGCGGAATTGCTTGGTTTCAAGTTGCAACTCAACGTCCAGACACAGGCCGCAAACAATATCGATCTTTATCGGTTGCTTGCGCAGATCGCGATTCTCGCGGCCGTTACCGGCGGATCGGTGTTTCTGTTGAAGCGAGCGTCCGTTTGACCCGCTTGATACGTATCCGGAGGACAATATAAATGAAGCTTTTTCTGATCAGATTGGCTCTAATCGCCTGTGCCTTTTACTTTGTGTTCCCGATGATTCCGGGAGTACAGTTTCACGGAAACTTTCTGCACGCCATTGGTGTGGGATTGTTGTTCGGATTCTTGGGCTGGGTTGTTGAATCGATTGCTATCGCTCTTAGTGCCCTGTTAACTATTGGTACGCTGGGTATGGCCCTGCTTGTGTTGATACCGGCGTGGATCGTGGGCTTCTTCCTGCTTCCCGCTCTGGTTCTTAGATGCGTTGCCGATGTAATGCCGGACTCTATGTCTTTTTCAGGCTGGGAGCCGGCGATTTGGGGCGGTTTACTCATGCTCGTCATCGGCGTTGTCACCGGTGGTGGTGCGCAGAAACGAACCAGGCGACAGGAATAATTCCAGAGTGTTACTGCTCGATAAGGTGTTTCGGTTGTTCACCGGACTTTAACACTGTCCGTGGTCTAGTTAGAGAAGTTCCAACTGTTACAGATTGCCATTGGCAATCACAGCTACACCCAATATAAATCAAACAAATCATACTTCTGAAAAAGGATTACAAATGCACAAAAATCGAGTTACTAAATTGGCTATCTTGGCGATTGCTGCGGCATATTCACAAGCGTTAGCGCCAGCAAATGCAGATGAGTATGTGGAAACTAGAAGAACTACCACTGTGGAATCCCAATCGCAACCAGCGGACGCCACAAGCAGTACCACAACTACCACTACAACCACGAAGCGAACCGACAGCACCAATTCCGGTACGATTCTAACAGTAGTCCCTCTCTCCCTCTCTGATTCCCAGACTGTGCTTCAAACCATCGACTTAAGAAGATCCGAGATTGACAAAAAGATCGTAGAGGCTCGCTCTGCAGGAACTCTTTCGGAGTCAAAGTCAGCGGATCTGAGGAGAGAGCTAGATAGAGCCGGTGCCGAGATAGCAGAATTAAAAAGTCAATCAAATCCCAGCCTGGCAAGATCGCTTTCCTTGGCTCAAGATCTTGATGTATTGGCACACCAGGTCAGAACTGTTTACACCACTTACACTTTCGTTCCAATCATAGAAGGATCTCATTTCACCATTTTCAACGGACACATTCTTGAACTTGACGACTTGGCAGTACGAAGAATTGGACTGGAAAACAAAATCCTTGATCGGCTAGCTAGCGGAAAGATCTCATACCAACAAAGCATGGAGTTACGCTCTGATCTCAACGCCATAGCGGCCAGGGAAGACATTTGCAGAAGCAACAGGGTCAACGGACGCTTATCCGATAAAGAGGCCAGAGAGATCTACAAAGCTTTCGATAAAGTTGCAGTCAAACTAGATTCCTATTCGCACACTACCTAATCTAGCTTGAGCGCATGATGTCGATGTTCACCTGACTTTAACGCTGGTCATGGTTGACTTAGAGAAGTAGAAGTTCCACCTGTTTATAGCTTGCGAGTTTAAAGCAACTCTCGTTCCCTAAGACCTCTGGATTCATGAAGAACCGAGGAGGTTTTATGGGAATACTAGCGATTATCTGTTATCTGGTTGTTGCCGCTGTCTGTGCATTCATAGCTGAGAAGTGCGTCCCTGGAGTGATTCCGGGCGGCTTTCCTACTTCGGCGATTGTTGGAGTGATCGGCGCGTGGGTTGGCGGTAATCTGCTTGGATCGTTCGGTCCGAATCTCGCCGGTATTGCGTTGGTGCCGTGCATTGTCGGTTCCGCGATTCTGGTGTTCGGTCTTTCCTTGTGCAGCCGCCAATTCAACCGCCGTGCATAAGCGATGCTCACCGGTTCCGCGCTGAGTAGGCGCTGAACCGTCAATGAACAATACAAAACAATTTTAGTCTAATAAAGTGAGGTCATTATGGTTCCGTCCTTGTGGACAATTTCCAAAAAAGTCTTAATCGCAATGGTGCTTGCATCAGCTGCTCTGACACAAACGACGGCAGTGTTCGCTCAAGGCGAAAGTCGTTCTGGTTCAAGCCGGTTGATGATTCGAGGTGCAGGTTCTTCAAGTCCGCGCCATTCTGCTGCGTCGATAAACATGCCGGCAATCGGTCGGCGCGCTGCTCCGTCCCCCGCGTATCGATCCTGGTTACCGAAACGAGGAAATCCGAGACTTGTCCTGCTCTGCATTCATGCTCTTGGGTTCAGCAGTAAAAGCTACGATAACTTCGGGCGACGAATGGCGGCCTCGGGAATTCCTACATACGCGTTGGACGTGAGGGGCTTCGGAGCGTGGATCAAGCAACCCGACAAAGCTCACATGGACTTCAAAGCTTGCTTCACAGACGTGGAGCAGGGGCTGAAAGCGCTACGCCAAAAGTATCCGCGGTTGCCGATCTTCCTTGTTGGTGAGTCCATGGGGGGGGCCATTGCTATTCAGGCTGCCGCACGTTACCCGGACCTTGTAAATGGTTTGGTTGCGGCCGTGCCTTCCAGTGAGGACCGCGGTTCGATGCGGTCAGGAATGGTTGTAGCGTATAAGACTGCTGAGAACCCTGGTTCCAACGTGGATATGGCGCCGGTGATAGTTGACGGCGCAACCAACGATCCGGCGCTAAGGCGCAAGATTAACGCCGAGCCGCTTAACCGAATGGAGCTTTCGAAAAAAGAGCTTGCGCAGTTTGAGCGATTCATGAAAGAGACCCACGATGCAGCCCCGCTTATAGAGCGCATCCCGTCCCTGATGCTGGTTGCGTACAAAGATAAATTGGTGACTGCTGCAGGTTCAGTTGACCTCTTCAGTGAGATGACAACATCGCAAAAATTGATGATTGGCGATGGCAATAGTCAGCATTTGATGTTGGAAGAGGCGCAGATGACGCCGGAGATCTGCCGAATTCTGACCGGGTGGTTGCAGGATAAAGCCGGACAAGGCACGGGGAATAGGGGCTTGGGATCTAAGTGATTCCATCTAGGGAGAAATTTGCAATGACGAGGTTACAAATGGTTCTGTCTGCGGCGATTGTGCTTGCCTTGTCGCAGACCTCGGTGGTTTCAGCGCAGCAAAAACTAACGACGTATGAACGCCAGGTCAACTTGATGAATCGCATAAACGACGCTGAGAAAAGCAAGCAGCTGACCGTTTCACAAGCCAAGTCTCTGCGTAAAGAGTTGAGTAAGATCGCTGTGAAAAAGCAGCAGGTGCGTGACGACCATAAGGGCAAAACCGGCAAGGAAGACATGTCTCTGGTGGAAGAGCGTCTAACAAAAGTGAGCGCAAAGATCAATAATCGAATTGAGAAGAACGCCGCCAACAAAAATTAGTTAACTTATCGACAGACCCTGAATCAATGTAACTTCGCCGCTCTGAAATCCGCAAACAGCTGGATTTCAGAGCGGCAACAGCGTTTTGCAAAACCACCACGACTGGAGCTGTGTTGACGCTGAGATGCCGCGATCAGTGCAACTGGGCTAATATGCGCCTTGTACTGCTTTTGTGCCGTGGACGATAGCGACCCCGGCGGATGTGCCTAATCTGGTGGCTCCGGCGTCAATCAGCGACTGCGCTTTTTCGTAGTCGCGAATTCCGGCGCTGGCTTTGATACCAACCTTTGCTCCGCCGATGGCGGCTTTCATTAGTTTGACATCCTCAACGGTTGCGCCTTTACCATCTTTGACGAAGCCGGTCGACGTTTTTACCATTCCTGCACCAGCTTCCACCGCTAGTTTTGTGGCGGTCGTCTTTTCTTCGTCTGTCAAAAGATCGCATTCGATTATCACTTTGACCATATGATCTTTAGCCGCCCGAACGACGCCGCGGATCTCTTCGCGAACATAGTCATGTTGTCCGTCTTTTAGCGCTGCAACATTGATCACCATATCGATTTCTTCGGCGCCTTCGAAAATTGCCTTCTGCGTCTCAGCAATTTTGATGTCCGGCAGGTTTTGTCCCAGAGGAAATCCAATCACGGTCGCCACCGCTGTTTTGCTGCTTGAGAGAAGTTTGACAGCCTGGCGGACAAAGTACGGGTTGACGCATACCGCAAAGAAACCGTGTTCCTTGGCTTCTTCGCACAAGCGTTCGATTTCTTTGCTGGTCGTGTTCGGAAGCAAAAGTGTGTGGTCGATAAACTTAGCTATTTCTGAGCTCACGTGATTAATCCTCTTCTTTGCGCAAGAGAATTATAGAGACGCAGGTGGTGCGCGAGCAAGTTGTCATTAAGCTGCGCACAATAACTGTTTCTAACGGTGATTAATCCGGAAGCCAGCTGGTTAGCTCGCTTGCTGTGAAATCCAGACCCGGGGCTTTTCGCCAGGCATAATGGAACCGGGCGAGGTCGGAAGTGAGTAGGCGTCAATCTCTTCTCGCAGGTCTTTTAGTGCCTGCTCTGCTTCCAGGGCATCGCGATGTGTGTCGCCGCTGGAGCGTGTGTAAATCTCGTAAGCCCGGCGCAAGAGTCTCTCCGCCTCAATATGTTTGTCAGTCGCCTGGTACAGCAAGCCCAGGTTGAAGAGGTTGTCGGCAAGTTCGCCATGCTCGGGACCAAGATTTCTTTCCTTGATTCGTACCGCTGAGTGAAGAATTTGAGCTGCTCTCTCATAGTCACCGGTTTCTTCGAATGTCTCAGCCAACGAGACCATGTATTCAACTTTGCTCATTAGTTCATCCTCTGCTCTTTCGATGAAAGCTACGCGGGTAAACCGAAGCAGTCCGCAGGGACTGCACGGTTCCCGCCTGCTGGCGAACTACGTCGGCAGCAGTAAAATCCAGATGCCTTGGCCGGGCGACGTGATGCCCAGGCTGACTGCACTCCGGGACTGCCAACGGCGGAAACTAACAACAACGCTTTCTTGCCGGGGGCGTTGTTGCTGCTGATACCGTTGGTCGCGTCTATAAAAAGTGTGGCAGGTTGCGAGAAAGCCAGACTTTAGTGGTTCCGAAGCGGCGAGGAAACTTAGGCGGAGGCTAGCTCTTTGGGAGCGTTCTGTTTTGCAGTAACCAAACAGAGCGTGCAGAGAACAGGCTTATGGCCTCTTGGTTGGAAGGGGACGCGGGTAGCGGTGCCGCATTGATCACAACTAACTTCCGTTGTGGTGTTCACATCTTTGCCATCTCTTTCGACTCGACAAAGAACTCTGCAATTCGGGCATTTTTTCGGTTCATTGGAAAGCCCCTTCGTTTGGAAGTATTCCTGCTCCCCGATGGAAAACAAAAAGCGTGATCCGCATTTGCGGCAGTTAAGTGATCTGTCGGACATCATCATGTAATACCTCGTGAATCGTTCTTCCCAATGTGCTGACAGCTTTCCTTTCAGGGGGAAGTTGTCTGATTCAAACGATATGGAAACGATAACATGCTCCTTTTCCGCCGGGTTCTACCTTGCGGGTTTGCCCCGGGGTGTTCTCGTGTTTTCACTACAGCTTGACAGCGTTTCGATCGCCGACTGCGACTGCCATCCCTCGAAAGAGTGACCCCCGGTTTAGGTAGTTGGTGAACGGCGCTTGCCGCGTCGAAGAATGTGCGCACCACAGGCGGAGCTGGCCGGCTATAGCAAAAATTAGCAATTGCTCATTTGGTCTTCGGGAGAAGCCTTTACAGCCTTAGAAGATACACGGATTTGCGATCCCCCGGGGCTTTTCCCCCTTGTCCGCGTATACGCACGGCCATACGATGCGGGCGTGTGGTGTGCGCTAGTGGGTGAATTGATGGCGGGACTCGATGCGGCGGTTCGACGACCTTCAGATATAGAAGGCCAGTTTGGCCAAAGCAGCCATGATGAGACGCGGTTAAGGTTGTTGGATGCACTTGGACGACCTTCCGGCGTGACCGCAAGTGAGTCTGGCGAGCGTGCGCAGCTTGTAGCTGTGAACCATCCCCAAGAAGGGAAAAGCGAGCCGCGCAAAGAAGTCGTCAAACTCGATGATGGAAGAAACGTCGAGTTCATTGTCGATGGGACCTTCAAAGTATCTCAAATGAAGGTAGACACCCGAACCTTTGTTCGGCGTGGAAACTCGGATACATGGGATGTTCAGAATACCAATGGTGCTGGAGGCCAGTGGTTTGGCGAAATTGAGATCACTGCCGGCGGTGGCTACTCATTTCAGGCCCGGGGCGATCAGAACAAGTTCACTGTTGCCAAATCCGGCAATATGCTTCACTCGCGTCCCGACGGTTCCATCCTGGAGACTGCCAACAGTGTACCGGTTGCAGTTACGTATCCTGATAAGACGACTCGCTCATTCGTTCGTGACAAAGGCGACATTGTCTCTATAACGGAAGTCGACGGTACCACCTGGACAAGGGATCGGTCCACTGTAGGGGACTTTGTCTCAGCGAAAGACGGTTCGCGTCGGTCGGCCGTTGGCGTTGATGCCGAAGGCGTGTTTACTTTTACAGATTCGAATCGGGCCAGACACTCTGTTAATCGTACCGGAGTCGACGCGATCACGAATGCTGATGGCACCGGTTTGGAAGTGCGCAACGGGCAGATTGAAAAGGTCAAACGCTCCAATGGCACCACCGTCGACTGTACTTATGACGACAAGAAACGTGTCCTGAGCATCACAATTGGTGGCAGCTCAAAATATGCGCGCACAGATGGCGGCTCATCCGACTGGACATTCACTGAGAATGGAAAACCGGGCACTCCCTGGAAAGGTAACATCGAAGTATTGCCTGATGGAACCTGCCTCTATTCGACCCCGGACAAGAACAAAGAGTATGTTCAACCCAATGGTAAGCGCTGGATCGAAACCGCGGATAAGGCGCGCATCGACATAAATTCGGACGGCACCGTCTCCAAAGTCACCCGACCTGATGGTAGCAACATTCAGTGCGAATACAAAGACGGCAAAATGATCAAGGTCACGGAGGACTGGGTCCGTTCGAAAGCCGTTTGGGAACGAAAATCCGGAACAGAGCGTTGGTTCTCTACCGATTTCCCCGGAGCACAGCGCATCAACTTGAGCGTCAGCTCGAAGGGCTCTGTCAGTTACGATAGTGTCGCGGGCACCAAGTACACCGTCAACGTCGACGCGAGTCAACTTCGCGAGAAGGAAGACGGTGCGCGGATCTCACTGGACCTCTATCAGCGAGTCATATCTTCAACGCTGGCTGACAAGACTGAGCTGAAGTGCGGATACGACAACACAACTCTAAACCGTGTGGAAGAAACCAGCAATGGAACAACAACCGTTTGGGAGCGTGACGCGGCTACCGGCAATTGGACTTCAGCAACTCGACCTGGAGAAAGTCGTCGTCATGTCGCTGTGGACGGAGATGCCGGTTACAGATATGTCGAACTCAAAGGCGATGATGTCACGTCCATTCGCTATATCGACGGTAATGCACGCACCTTCGAACGCAACGGCAACCGCGATGTCGTCAAAGTGGTGGAAAAATCTCATTCCGGTGCGGCAACCTGGAATCGTGGAAAAAATGATGATTGGACCAGCGGTTCGGTGAAGGAAGACCGAACGGATGTAGCGGTCGACCGCGATGGCGAATACAAGTTTGTCCGCGACGACGGTCTAACTCAGAAATACTTGCTCGATGGCACTGAGGATCTTGAACCCGAACGCATTGTCGCTCCTGAAAAAGTTGAGAAGGCTAGCGCCAAACTGTGGGCTCTGGCTCAGGGGAACATGCCTGATGCTAACGATCAAAAGAATTTTCAGAAAGACATGGAAGCATTCTATCGAAGAGCTTCCGTGCTACAGGTATCGGACGATCAGGTCGCTCAAACATTTGAATCGATAAGCTCGCTGATGGAAGCGGACGATAAAACGTCTTATCTCAAAAAGGCTGATCGTGTTGAGCTGGCCAAGCAGCTATTGCGTCACGTTGCATACCCTCGTGCTGTTGATCAGGGCTATCACGATACCTGTAACGTCACCACTGTTCAGGTTGTACTGGCTGCACGCCATCCGGAAAAATTCGTTGACGCTGTTAGAGAAGTCGCCACCACCGGTGCATTCAAAACGACCAACGGCACTAAGTTTAGTCTTGATGCTCAGAGCATGAGGCCTGACTGGCAAGCGAAACTCTACAAGCCTTACGATCCTGCTCGTAATTCCTATGGTCGCAGTTATGCCAGTCAGCTATTTCAGCTGACCGCTGTGAACGCATACTATGCCAGCAAAGGCTTGAACCGCCGCTACGAGCAGCGTGCCCCCGAAGGTCCGGAAGACACCGGCGAACGATTGATTGATACCACCAATAATGCCGTTGTCGCTAAGGTACCTAGCCTCACCTGTGATCAGATGAAGGATGCATGTGTTCAAGTTGCTGGTGTAGCGTGCAATATCTTCGAGAGCAATAAGTTGAATGACAACAACGTCAACAAGTTCTCGTCGGCTCAAGATTTGCAGACTCAACTTCTGGATTTGCAGAAGAAGGACAAGCTTCCTGCGATCATCATGGTGAACACGAAACAAGAGCCTTATTACACTGAAACTGGTAAAGGTCGCTCCGGTCATGCTCCGGGCTGGCATGTGGTAACGATCTGGAACGTGGATCGCAGCGGACGTGTATTGGTTGATAATCAGTGGGGACGTCGCTCCGATAACGAAGGTCTGCGTCGAATGACGGTCCAGCAGATGTATCAAGCGGGGCAGCCGTAAAGAATATGGTAACCCGATTGATCGACTTTTCCACTACCATGATCAAAGCGATGGACTTGCCAAAGGGCTGGCAGGAAACTCAGACTTTGGATGGAGACTCGTTCCACTTCCAGCCTCATGGAGTGCCGGACGTATTGCTGGCCGTCTTTAGTCGGCATGTTAGCTACTTTGACCACCTTGCAATCTGTAGAGTGATGAGCTTCGGTGAGCACACCATTTCGGTGCAGGAATTGGAGATGTTGGCCCCGGTATTGGGAAACATGTCCGATCCCGATGTTTTTTCGATGCGCTTGGCGCTGGTGTTGGAGTTGCGAGGCAAGCCTGTCATTGCAGTTGAGGGCACATACAAGGCCAACGGTCATCGCTGCCGCAGCCTCTTTGTGGCTTCCTCTGCGAACACTATCGAAGTAATTTATTTTCAAGCACCGGGCGGCTTGTTTGCTGAATATGAGGGTGCCGCGGATCACGCGTTCAAATCGATCCTGTGGCGCCACTAACCTGGAAGCAGGCATCCCGCTGGCGGGGCACCTGCGTAAGACCGAATTTCCCTAATAGATTCTCTCGTCGGGCGCAATGGCAACGCCTGTGTTAGGTTCAACCTTCGGTTCGTAGTACGGACCGGCTTGACGATCGATCAGCACGCTGACTATTGCCGCGTTCTTCTCTATCTGTCTCAGCATGTCGCGATCGACATTCCTGTGGGAAGCACGCATCGCTTTCAGCAATGGTGGGCAGACGCCCATTTTAGTGATTTCATCCGATCCCGACCTCGGCGCTGTGAACAGCGGGACACCGGCGAGCGTTGAAGCTGCTTTAGACTCCGGTGCAGACGATTTCGTCTCGAGCAGTACGATCACTTTGAATGTAAACGAGAGCATTGTCATCCGGAATGGCGATGAGATTCACCTTCACCCGATGGAGTTCAATCTGCTTGAGTTTCTGCTGCGGCACCCCAATCAGGTTTTCACCGCTCGCACACTGCATGAGCGTGTGTGGCGCGGACAAGTCAATCGAGCTTCGTCTTCTGACACTGTGCGAACGCACATCAAGACATTGCGGAAGAAGATTGACATACCCGGCACAAAGTCACTGATCACATCGGTGCAAGGTCGCGGCTATAAACTTAGCCTCTGACCCAACTTTACGATTCAAACGAAGCATTGTTCTTGTTCACCATCTCGGCAATAAACTTACTGACTTCGGTGGATTCGATTACTTTGCCCTGCATTTCCAATGCGAGAACTAACTGACGTAGAATCTCTATGACTTTTAAGTGCAGAGGTGTCAGCTGGTCATACACGAGGCCATATGCTTTTCTGAGGAGCAGCTCGGCTTTTGATCCGTTCTGGAGCAACAGTTCAGCCGCGGCCCCTTCAAGTAAAGTCGAAACGTTATTCTCATTGTCGTGTACGTGATCCATGTCCTCCACCTCTTGCGAGTCCTAGAGCAGCTCTCTAATCCAATGATACTCAATGTGCAGTGAAGGCGGAGTGAACTGCGGCTTAAAGTACATGATTACGCTGAGCAACCAAATCGTGACACTATTTACGGTGCCTTAAAGTAAGCCGAAGAGCTCCAGGACCGGTAAGAGAGAGTTCCTGCGCAGTGCGAACGGCGAAATTTTGAATCTGACTAAACTAAGTCGTGCGGGTGACGGTGCGGTTGCTTTCCCAGTATTCGATCTTGCTGTGATATTCCTGCAAGCTCTTAACTCCGAGCGTTCCCTGTTGCAGCGCCGCAATGGCTGCTGCTGTCGCCTTGGCTCCGGACAGGGTGGTAACCACGGGAACGTTGTAGTTGATTGCCGCACGACGAATCCACTGGTCGTCCTGATGAGCTGAACGTCCCGACGGGCAGTTGACTACCAAGTTGATCTCACCGTTCTTGATGCGGTCGACCAGGTTCGGTCTACCTTCCGACACTTTGTTGACCACCGTCGAGGGAATCCCCCCGGCAGCAAGAGTTGCTGCTGTTCCTCTGGTGGCGACAATGTCGAAGCCGAGTTGATAGAGGCTTTGAGCAACCGGAACCAAATCACGTTTGAATGAATCAGATACGCTGAGAAAAATGCGACCCTTTACTGGCAGATCGTGCCCTGCGGCAATTTGAGCTTTTGCGAATGCAAGACCGAACTGCGATGCGATACCCATCACTTCTCCAGTTGATCTCATTTCCGGACCGAGTGAAATTTCCGAACCCGGAAACTTCTTGAAGGGAATCACCACTGATTTCACCGACACATGAGGCGGAAGGAGTCGATCTTTCAAGCCCAGTGAGTTGAGCGATACGCCCAACATTACTTTCGTTGCAATCGAAGCCCATGGCACGCCTGTCGCTTTGGATACAAACGGTACGGTGCGGCTGGCTCGCGGATTGACTTCCAGGATATAGAGCAAGCCGTCTTGCAGCGCGAACTGAATGTTCATTAGACCGATGACTTTCAATTCGGACGCCAGCGATCTTGTCGCTGCTCTGATCTCTTCTATTATATGAAGGGGAATCGATTGCGCCGGTAATACGCAAGTACTGTCGCCAGAATGGATACCTGCTTGCTCTATGTGCTCCATTATTCCAGCGATGACTGTAGTTTCACCGTCGCTGATGGCATCTACGTCTATCTCAATTGCGTTTTCCAGGAACTCGTCCAACAATACGGGATGATTCGGTTGAACGGAAAAACCGCTAGTAAGCCATTGCTCGAGCTCTTCTGCGGTGAAGATGATTCTCATGGCTCGACCGCCCAGAACATAGCTAGGGCGGACCAATAGCGGATAGCCAATTTGGTCTGCGACGGCGAATGCTTCTTTGGCATCAGTGGCGGTGCCACCTTTCGGTTGCCGCAAGCCGAGTCGGGAAAGCAACGCACCAAATCGTTTCCTATCTTCGGC
Organism: Candidatus Obscuribacterales bacterium; assembly: GCA_019752635.1. Taxonomy (GTDB): domain Bacteria; phylum Cyanobacteriota; class Vampirovibrionia; order Obscuribacterales; family Obscuribacteraceae; genus JAKFUT01. The sequence goes on from JAIELX010000020.1 coordinate 178,904, forward strand.
CAGGTCGATGGAGTCGGGTGAGGTGCCCAGTATTTTGATGCCACGAGCCTCCAAGCCCGCGCACAGCTTGAGCGGAGTTTGTCCGCCCATTTGCACGATAACGCCAACTGGATTTTCTACTTCTGCAATGTTTGAGACATCTTCGAGGGTAAGCGGTTCGAAGTAGAGTCTGTCCGATACGTCATAGTCCGTCGATACGGTCTCCGGGTTCGAGTTGACCATGACGGCTTCGAATCCGAGCTCTCTGATAGCCAGAGATGCCTGGACGCAGCAGTAGTCGAATTCAATTCCTTGTCCAATTCTGTTGGGACCGCCGCCAAGAATGATTACCTTCTTCTTGTCGGATACCGGAACTTCGCTCTCGTCTTCATAGGTTGAATACATGTATGGTGTGCTGGCTTTGAATTCAGCCGCGCAGGTGTCCACTGTTTTGTAGGCCGGCACGATATTGAGTTTCTTTCGAAGGTTGTAGACGTCGTCTTCCTTACAGCTCGTGAGGTTTGCGAGCTGCTTGTCGCTGAATCCGAACCGTTTCAGCCTGCGCAAGTAGGCCGCATCCAATTCATTGATCGAGCCGACAGCAGAGGTCAGGGCTTTGCTTTCTTGCCAAATTTCTAAAAGGTTGTCCAGATACCAGGGATCGATATGCGAGAGTTCGTGCACTTCATCGATGAGAACGCCGGCATCCAATGCACCAAAAATATCCGTAATGCGATGATTGCTCGGGACGGCCAGTCTGCGACGCCACTCTGCGCGGTCGGCCTTTTGTCGCCCCTGAACGGAGGAAAATCCCGGTAGTCCTAATTCGAGTCCGCGTAGCGCTTTTTGCATGGACTCCTGGAATGTCCGTCCAATCGCCATAACTTCGCCGACCGATTTCATTTGTGTCGTCAGAGTGTTATCACTGCCGCGAAACTTCTCAAAATTGAATCGGGGGATTTTTGTTACCACGTAGTCAATCACCGGTTCAAAGGAGGCCGGCGTCAGTCGAGTTATGTCGTTTGGTATCTCGTCCAAAGTCAGTCCGATAGCCAGTTTTGCCGCAATCTTTGCAATGGGGAAGCCGGTTGCCTTGCTGGCAAGTGCCGATGACCGCGACACGCGCGGGTTCATTTCGATGACCACGAATTTTCCTGTTGCCGGGTCTACGCCGAACTGAATATTGGAACCACCAGTGTCGACGCCCACGGCCCGAATCACTTTTATAGCCGCATCGCGGAGGTCTTGATATTCTCTGTCCGAGAGAGTTTGCACAGGCGCTGTTGTGATCGAGTCGCCTGTGTGGATTCCCATCGGGTCGAAGTTCTCGATGGAGCAAATAATGACCACATTGTCTAGTCTGTCACGCATGACCTCCAATTCCATTTCTTTCCATCCCAGAACGCTCTGTTCCAGAAGGATTTCGTTAACCGGGCTTGCGTTTAGACCTTCCAGGGCAATTTGATCCAGTTCTTCGTGGTTATATGCGATGCCACCGCCACTGCCACCAAGCGTGAATGCGGGGCGAATAATGATCGGGAAACCTATTTCGGCTGCCACATCGCGTACTTCGGACATCTTTCGCACGATGCCCGATTTCGGCACGGCCAGGTCGTTAGCGATCATCAACTGTTTGAAGAGTTCGCGATCCTCGGCTAGTTTGATCGCTTCGAAACCTGCGCCGATTAGCTCTACGTTGTACTCAGCGAGAATGCCGCGCTCGGCCAGTTGCACCGCTACGTTCAACGCCGTTTGTCCACCCATGGTGGGGAGAAGCGCATCGGGGCGTTCGCGCGCAATGATTTCTCTAGTGAAATCGGCTGTAACCGGCTCCAGATAGGTGCGGTCCGCCACCATGGGGTCGGTCATTATTGATGCGGGATTGGAGTTGATGAGAATGACCTCGTAACCCTCATCTTTCAATGCTTTGCAGGCTTGAGTCCCCGAATAATCGAACTCGCAGGCTTGTCCAATCGTTATCGGACCGGCTCCCAGGACCAGGATTCTGCGGATGTCCGTTCTCTTTGCCATTTGCTGTGAATCCTCTCTTCGCCACTGTATCCCGGGGCATGACCCGGAGTTTCGGTTCTCGATCGCTTCAGTTTACACGCTGAGGAGCCTTGTATCGTCACTTCGGGCGCCATTTATGACAAATTGCAGCACGGTACGCGGTGCGGGGCGTCGCCTGCAGGAGACACCACCCGACCGGCTGAAGAGAGAGCAGAGCACCGATTGCCCCCCCCCCCCCGTCCGTCCCGCATCAATCAGATACTCTCACTGGCGGTGCCGCTCACTAATCGTCTGAGTCGTTCGGGTCGCAAAATTAAGC
>JAIELX010000016.1 GCA_019752635.1 Candidatus Obscuribacterales bacterium
GCCACGCGCTCATGTATCACCTCTTGCAGCATGCAAACTCGCTGCACAAGGTCACGATCATTCCGCGTGGATTCGCATTAGGACTGACTATGTCAGTTCCGGAAGATGACATGCTGAGCACGACTAAATCTCAGATCATCGATCACATAGCTGCCGGATTGGGCGGACGCGTGGCCGAAGAAGTCGTGTACAACGAAGTAACCACCGGCGCACAGAACGACCTGGAGAAGGTCACCGGACTGGCGCGCAGAATGGTTACGGAGTTCGGCATGAGCGACAGGCTTGGTCCGATGACATTCGGCAAACGCAACGAACACATCTTCCTTGGACGAGACTTCGGACACGAGCGAGATTATGGCGAGAAAGTTGCCGAAATCATCGACGAAGAAGTCAAAATCATCATCACAGATCAGTACGCACGAGTTCGCGAATTGCTCAAGAAATACCGCGTTCACATGGACGCCGTAGTGAAAGTTCTGCTCGAAAAAGAAACCATCGACGGGCAAGAGTTCGCAACCATCATCAATAACGTAAACCGTGAACTGGGCTGGCCGGAAGACCCACCGACAAAGGGCAACAAGGACGACGGCAGCGCCCCTCCGGGAGCAGTCATAGTCGACACGGGCACCATATCCGGTGCAGGCGAAGAAGACGCAGAAAAGGTAGATGTTCCTCCGCAGCTGCGTCCGAAGTTCTCGTAACTCACTACCGTCAGATATTCAGAACGCCGATCATAACAATGGTCGGCGTTCTTTCTTGTTTTTTGAGCAAGCCCGAAAACCAAGGTTTCTCTTTTCTAATGATGAAGAAATGCGCAAGTCGATCACAAAAACTGATCAAACGAGATAATCCACCCATTCATTTTCTGTGTTCAGAATCTGGTTCGGTTTAAAGGCCGCTTTGTATTCCATCGAAATGCAACCGGAAACATAGTAGCCCAGATACACGTACGGCAGCCCCCGACGCTGCGCTTCAGCGATCAACGCTAAGCACATGTAGTTGCCCAATGAGCGGTCGCGATGCTCCGGTGCGTGATAGAAATAGATACCGGAAAAGCCGTCCGGCAATTCGTCTATGTACATAATTCCGATCAAGTCGTCCTTGAGATAGAAGGCCCACTCTTGTACTTCTGTAGGACTATCGACGAAATTGAATAGACTAAACGCGGCGTTCTGAGGCTCATGGACAGGCCACTGCCTTGTTTCCGTGCGATGCTCATGATGGCGCTGATAGAGCTGAACGCGCGATTCAGTGAACAGAGGCTCACCGATCACCATGCGGACACTGTCTTTATTCGACTTGATGACGCGCTTCTGGCTTCGATTCGGAGCGAAACGCTCGACTGGCACGCGAATGGGCTGACAGGCGCGGCACGACTCGCAAACCGGTCTAAACAGCATGTAGCCAAAGCGACGCCAACCGCGATTGATAAATTGCAGATACTCTTCGCTGTTTAGCTCAGCGACTTCGACGTACTCCAACTGCCACATCTGGTCGGACAGATACGGGCATTTACTCTTTGTCGAAACATACCTGTAAACCGCTTTCACTACACACCACCGAACGAGAATCGACCTATTCGATCCTACCCGCAATCGATGCGATTAGAGTCCTTACTGTTCGGTTTTCTTTTGCTCTTTTGACAGAGGTCCACCAACTTTGATCATGTCTTTAAAAGACGAGCCGAAGAAGTTCGGATTATTCAGATTGCTGTTGGGCCCCATGCCGGGAACGCTGTCACCGATTTGTCCTACTCCCCTGAACAACTGTCCGTTTTGGAGCTGCTGAACGTGCAATCGAATCTGTGCTTTCATTGTCGGATCGGTGTCAGTCATGATACCGGATTCGAAATCCGCTATCGCACCTTGAATGTCCCCCATCTTCTCCTTGCAAACCGCAAGCGAATAGAGCGAGTTCTTATCAGCCTTAATCGCCACCGCTTTGTCCAGGCAGTCTTTGGCCTTCTCAAACTCCTTTCGTTGAATGAGAATGTTGCCCTGACCGGCCCATGCGGCTTGATGCCGCGGATCGTCTTCAGCGGCCTTCTTGTACTCGGACATCGCCTCATCATGCTTGTTCATGGTGAACAGGATGTCCGCCTTCGTTGTGCGCGCTTCAGCATTCTTGTTGCCTTTGTGTTTGATGGCCAAATCCAGATGCTGCAAAGCCTTTTCTTTCTCGCCCTTTTTAAAGTGAAGCACGCCTTTCACCAGATGCGCGTCTGGTAGAGCTTGCCTGATCTGCAGAGCGTCTTCCATGTGCTTCATGGCCTTCTCGTGATCGCCCTGCTGAACACGGATGATACCGAGAGTATTGTGAATCAAAGCGGGGTCCGCCTTGAGGCTTGCGGCCTTTTCCACCGATGCAACGGCTTCTTCAAGCAGCTTCTTCTGCTTTTCCGGATCGGCCTCAGAACTGGCTAAACTGCGCAGTAGATTACCCAAAATGAGATGGACGTCCTTGTGTCCTTCCTTGATTTTGAGAACCTCGTGGCATTCATCCACTGCTTCTTGAATCTCGCCTTTCTGGACATAGATATTGACCAGATTGAGATGCGGTTCAAAAGCAGTAGGCTTCAATGTTGCCGCTGTGCGAAACGCCTTGATGGCCTGGTCGACGTTGCCATTGAAATAGAGCAGCTGCCCAAGCTGCATTTTCTTGTCGTAACTGGGCTTGGCTGCCGCAAAAGCCGGACCGCTGAGCGCCGCTACGACGAAGACACTGGACAACGCTATGGATAGGGGGATTCGAGATTGCATATTCATACCAACAGAATAAACGAAAATAACAAATCAAGCCACAGGTCATCCTACTGATATCAATTATTAGATCAAGGTTAGGCGCATGACATATACGACTATCACGGTCGACATGATAATCTTATAGCCAGAAAACGCTTCAGGAGCCAGTCTCCTCGGAGCCGACGCGTGAAGTATTCCTCCGGAGGGTCAGATCGTGGCTGTAGTCCAAGAAAAAAAATCACTTTGTGAAGAGTGGCTGAAGACCGAGAAGAAGCTACTCATCGATGGCAAGTGGGTGCCGGCGGAATCAGGAAAGTCGTTCGAAACTTTCAACCCTGCTACAGAAAAGCCGCTGTGCCGCGTAGCAGAAGGTAGTAAAGCCGACGTTGAGAAAGCAGTCGTTGCTGCACGCAGAGCATTTGAAGAAGGTCCATGGCGCAAGATGGCTGCAGCTGAGCGCGCGAGACTTCTATACAGACTGGCCGATGAAATCGAAAAGCGCGCCGACGAGTTTGCGCAACTAGAAACAATGGATAACGGCAAGCCTGTGCGTGAATCACGTTGGGTTGACGTTGTTCAAACCGTTGAAACGTTCCGCTACTACGCCGGTTGGTGTACCAAGCTGGAAGGCGAAACCACCAGCGTCAACGGCAAATTCTTCACCTACACCCTGCGCGAGCCGGTTGGCGTAGTTGGACAAATCATTCCCTGGAATTTCCCGATGCTTATGGCAGCGTGGAAACTGGGTCCTGCCCTGGCTTGCGGTAACACGGTAGTGTTGAAGCCGGCTGAACAAACACCTTTGACGGCACTGCGCATCGGCGAACTGGCTTGCGAAGTCGGTTTCCCGCCGGGCGTCCTCAACATCATTACCGGATTCGGTCCGGATGCGGCAGGTTCTGCGATTTCCAACCACATGGACATCGACAAAGTAGCATTCACCGGAGAAGACAAAACCGGCCGCGAAATCGTAAAAGCTTCTGCTGGAAACTTGAAGCGCGTATCGCTTGAACTGGGCGGCAAAGCGCCGAACATCGTGTTTGCCGATGCCGATCTCGACGCTGCTGTACGCGGCGCAATGCTCGGTATCTTCTTCAACCAGGGACAAGTCTGCTGCGCCGGTTCGCGTCTCTTCATCGAAGAGAAAGTACACGACGAGTTCATGAGCAAACTCACCAAACACGTTGGCACTATGCGCCAAGGTAATGGCTTGGACGAGCAAACCGTGATTGGACCGCAAGTGTCGAAGGACCAAATGGAGCGCATTCTCAACTACTGCGATATCGCTAAGAAAGAAGGAGCCAAGCTGGTTTGCGGCGGCGAATCGCCCAAGGCCGATCTGCCGAACGGCTACTTCGTGAAGCCGACAATCTTCGACGGCGTCACCAACGACATGCGTATCGCTCAAGAAGAAGTGTTCGGTCCCGTTCTTTCGGTCATAACCTTCAAAAACGAACAAGAAGTCGCAGAGCAAGCCAACAAGATTCTCTACGGATTGTCGGCTGGCATCTGGACTCAAGACATCAAGAAAGCGCACAAGCTGGTCAGCCACGTAAAAGCTGGCACGGTGTGGGTAAACTGCTACAACCAGTTCGACCCGCAAATGCCATTCGGCGGCTACAAGATGAGCGGCTACGGACGCGAACTGGGCAAGCACTCCATCGAGCTTTACACCAACGTAAAGAGCGTTTGGGTCAATTTGGACTGAAGGACTAGGCGTGTACTGCGCCACTAAAAAAAAAACGCCCCGTCGCTAACGCGACGGGGCGTTTTTTTATCTTCGCTGATCACGGCCCTCGTGTCCTGCAGTTGCGCTCTTCGCGAACTCGCCACACACCAGAACCCGAATAGTGCTACCATACGCCGCACCGACCCATAGGCGCTATGCATAACGGTTTTGGGGAATTTTATAGAACTTTTCGGGGTTCTTCATATCATTTACACGAAGTTTCGGCCGACAATCCGCCCCTGCTCCGTTGCCGGGATCGGTTATACCTTAGCCATGTCACGGGTATGATCTCATAAGTTGACCGGGGGCAGGAGCGGCGATGACAGGAAAGGCTAAGCGACAGGGACCGACCGCAGATCCCTTCGCCGTAATCGTGATAACGATGTCGACAATATTGACGCCCTTTGTTGAAGTTCCGGCTCAAGCCGCCGATTCGTTTTCAGACGGAGTAACCCTGTTCAACCAGAAGAAGTACTCAGAAGCGCAAAAGCAATTCGATACTTCACTGACCAGCGGGCGTACAGCGCGCAAGTTGTACTACGCTGCCTTAGCACGCCTATATCAAGGCGATCATTTCAACGGAAAGAGGTTGATGCGCGAAATCGTGACGACCTTTCCACAATCAGCCGAAGCCACCCATGCAACGTCATACCTTTCAGCGGGCACCTCCGGCAGTACCACGGCTTCCTCAGCTCGAACGGGCAGCCAGACGACAGGCAGTGCAAGTGATGATAATCCGAACTTACCGGATCAAGTAATCATTCCATTTAGCAAAGGACTCGGCGGTCACCTCTATGTCACCGGAACGGTGAACGGTCGCAGCATGCAAATGCTATTTGATACTGGAGCAGAGTCCTGCGCATTTGGGCAGAATCATCTTGACGCTGCGGGCATCACCGAGAAAGGCGAGTTCGCAGGCTATGCGCAGGGCGTTGGTGGACACGTCAAAGTATCGCAAATGACGGCAGAGATTCAGGTATCCAATCTCAAACGCAAAATTCCAATTATTGTTCAACAGAAACTCTCCGCTCCACCCTTGCTTGGCGAGACCTTCTACGAGGGCTACGCATACGACATAGACAATTCCGCTGCTATCATTCGTTTTACGAAAAAGGGAACACGCAATGCCGGTAGTGTCGGATTCGATACCATTGATGTGCCCTACACGTTAGCAGGTCGCAACATGATGGTCACCATTGAGGTAGACGGGCGTCCCATTGCCGCGTGTTTCGACACAGGCGCAGCGGGCGTTGTTTTTGGCTCGGTCGACGCTGCACGATGCGGGCTGCAGATACCGGAAGACGCTCGATTGGTTCAATCCGGCGGCATTGGAGGCACGGTGCCATCAGCAGCATTCAATGTGCGCACAATTCGAATGGGATCAATTCAGAAGTCAAATTTCCCTGTCCGAGTCTTAATGGGCTCGCTTCCCTATCCCCTGGTGGGACAGACATTCTTCGGCGATCGCAAATTTGTGATTGACCAGGAGAAGCGAGTGATTCGTTTTGCAAGATAGCGGCCAAGATGGTCTGAGTGTTCAGTGCTAGAGTCGTCGCGGCTTGTGTTACACCAAGTCCAGTCGCTTGTCACAAAATTTGGACAAACGCTCAACTATTCTTGTTTCATCGAAGCGCGGCCACTGCCATAAATAGAAATTTGACATGACACCAAGAACACTGATCAGCACCTTCACTCTGGCATTGTTTGTCAGTTTTGCCGCTAGCGCGTGCTCACCGTCGGCAGACGAAAGACGCTCAGCGGTAGAGAGGGAAAAAAACAAATACGCAAGAATATCTGCGCAAAGAAGGCCCGGTTCGGCTTGTTCGGAAAACGACGCAGCCAGCGTCAAAAGATATCGTCCTTTCAAAGACGGAAACCACTGGACCTACGCCCCCCGGGTCGAAGGATGCGTCAACCTCATTGACCCGAATGTGACTCCAAGAACTTGGAAGGGAAACCAGTTGGAGCTTCTAGACGGTAAACTCTGTGGTTTTGTTAAGTTCGATGGCCCCGGCTACCTGCGAGCAAGAATCTATGACGACTACTTCGGAGATATTCTTTGCGGCTGGAATGATGAGATCCTGCGGTTAGAACCATCTTCTCGCCCGGTCTTCGTTCGTGTGGGGTTAGCGGGGGATTTTACCGACACGTTCAGGGTGACGCCTGAATACCCGGTTAGCGAGGTTGCCTGGTTCCCCGACGGACTTCGACAAGGAACAATCATCTATTCTTCAGCACATAGCCCAAAATGCGTCCTCGGCCCGCTAGCCTACTACAGACGCGCCCAATTAGGGCATGGCAATACAATTTACGCGCGAACGATGATCGAAGATGGTATCAAGAATTCGGACTTGAAGTTTTCCGACCAGGTCGCAGCCGATGCATTCAAAATGTTCGTCGGCGTCGACAGGCTTGAGTCTATGAGTTTCATTCTTGGAAGACGCATTGGTAGCAGCGAATATGTCAGTTTATACGACAAGTTCTTGAAACTTTTGAACGCCTCGAAGCTCGAACCACAAACCGATTCAAGAGCGGAGCGCCGCTTGGCTAGCCTGGAAACGTTTTCGGAGCTCTACAAAGAATTAGGTGACTATGTACGCGATGAAATGCCTGGAAGAAAAACGATTGTGGTCACAAAGAATCCGGGTTCATTTTGGAGTGAGGTCTCGAAAAAGTTGCGATCCCGACCATCGCCGAAAGCAGCCAGGTTGGCCAATCTCATAGATAAGGCGCTAGCAAAGGATGACGACGGTTCATCGAAGAGAAGCTTTGTTGATGACTGGTTCGAAATGGGAGCTAGAACAGTTCTATCAAGCCCCCGCCCAGCGAAGAACGATTCAGTGATGCACAAGCTCAACAACCATCGCTAGCTGCCACTCTGCAGTGCGGCAACATCAATTTTGCCGCGGGTGTCGTTTTTGGATCGACAGACGCGGCACGGTGCGGGCTAAAGTCAAATTTTCCTGTCCGAGTCTTAATGGGCTCGCTTCCCTATCCCCTGGCGGGACAGATATTCTTCGGCGATCGCAAATTCGTAATCGACCAGGAAAAGCGCGTCATCCGCTTCGCCCGCTAAGCGCACGGAGCAGTATGTTTAAACACGGTTGTTACCGCGCAACCGACCGTATGTTGCAACGCCTTTGTTGCGCATTTGCTTGCCTGGCTTTGGCGGCAGGCGCCCGAGCATATCGCGATCGTCTTCGTGCTTCTCATATTTTTGTCGCCCATAATCTGAGAAAACGGCGACGTCGAATTGTGAATACGGCACAAACGGACGGCTCGCCATGCGCTCGTGAACGATTTGATCCGTTGTCTTGAATGCCTGCTTGAGCAACTTATTGTCGTTGGTTTGCAGAGCCTGAATCGCCATATTTGGATTCTTCACCGTGTCTGATTGATACAAGCGATTCTTTGCTTCGAACTTCTGGTCGAAGCCCTGCATGTTACTGCGCGTAACCATTTCAGGTGGATGCGCATGTTGATGAGCCAGTTGCGCGCGTTGAAACACTTGCTTCTTTTGCGCAACCGACAGTGACGGATCTTTCCAAAGTTGATGCATCTGTAGCCCGAAGTCCATCTCGCGAGCGAGGTCCGACGGAGCCCAGAACCCGGGCAGACAATGAAGCACGGTGCCATCAGGCGCCATCATAAACAACTGTAGATTGTGGGGACCGGCGCCATTGGTGGTACGGATGGCCTTGCCCGACGGCTCATGCCTTCCGGAGACACCGCAATAAGGTTCATTTGCGATATCTTTCGTTCCGCAGATAAACTGCGATTGAAGCTTCCCGAGAATAAGTTCGTTAGAAAGGGACACGTCCCTAAGGCTATGCCCGGCGCTTCAAGTGGCGCCGTTCATAGGTCCGAGCATGTGAACCCAGAAGATCGGCTTATCTTCTCGTTGGGCCTTCTTTTGTGCGAAATCGAGCGAAGTGTACCAGGGCACCTCGCTCAACAGTCGATTCAGATTTTGAAGCCCCTGCTCGCCCGAGACCATTCGGCTACCGCGCGCGGCTCTAGCTCCCCTGGCTGCATCGGCAGGCAATAGAGTGACAAGCGTCACCGCTGACAAAGCCACAAGTGCTGCTACCGCACACTTCGTGCCAATCGATTTTCCCATTGACCTACCCCGCTCAAAAATTTCCGGTCCATACTCTAGTACGATCAAACCACCGAAAAAGTTCAAACGCCAACATTAAATCGTTGCGACTCGAGTTTGCATGCTGAAGAGTGTGTTTTAGTGCAGTCCCGACAATGAGTTTCGGTAAGCCAATATGCATCTTAGTACGTTTTCGCCAGCCGGAAACTGAGCAAAGATAGATTCCGCAGGACCGTTGCATCATGACAATTGACGGGCAAGAGATTACAGGTGTGCATTGAAGGCGGGAGAACACGATGCCCAGTATCAGAACAGATTACGACCTGACCAGCTCCGACGAACCGGTAGTAGATCTGCAATCTGCAGACAATCTGCTCAACGAAGTGTTAGGAACGATTGACCAGCGCCTGGAAAACGGCGCAGCCCTACCTGACGACCTAACTGAGCTCCCAAAATTCTACGATCAAAGCGGTGCACCAATCACCAATCTCGCGACCAGAGATAGCGGCACGGTTCTCTCGATGCGCAGGAACGAAAGCGGCGCATTACAGATAGATGTCTATCCTTCCGCGCAAGCAGCTCGCAATCGCGAAGCAGCATTGAGGATGGTTGTAACCTACCAAGACACCGAAAACGGACTGCTGGAACGTCGAGAAGTTCGCGACCTGTCATCGTCGCAAGATACACCGGCGATGACTATTGAAACCACCAGAGGAGCCAATGCCGGGGATCTGTCATTGACAGTCGTCAGAGGCAACGAACGCCAGACCACATCGTTTCGAAACGGAGTGCCGGACCAACTGGAAATCGTACAAACCGTTGACGGTGTTGAGCGCCATCTGTCATTCACATTTGCCGAAGGGCGCATCACAGCCGTACGCGTCAATGGTTCGGAGCTGACCGGCCAGGCTGCCACAAACTTTATTCAAGCTGCAGAAGAAGGACTGAGAGTTCTGGCACGCGAAAACAACATCGGATGGCCGCCCGTGGCAGCCAGAGAGAGCGACGGTGCAGAAGCCCCTCCCGCGAAATCCATTCCCGTTTCCGCAGAAATGCTTACAGGACTAAGATGGAAACCGACTTTAAAGCCGGACGAAAAGCCCGCCGCAAAACCATCTGAAAAAACTTCTGAAAGCAAGCCTGCCGAAAAAGGTGAAGCGGTCCGGGTGGAAACAAGGCCGCTAACTCGTGGTCAGGAACTCGGGGCTCCGCTAAGCGAAGAAGAGCGAAGGCGCGTCACCGAATCTGTTGCTAATTTAGGTAGTCCTCAGTACACAACACGCGAGCAAGCATCTGCCGATCTTAGGGTATTCGGTCTGCGCGCACTAGCGCAGATTGTGGAGGCAACGCGCTCATCCGACCCCGAAGTCGCCCGCCGAGCCAGCGAGCTGGTTCGCCTTGCTGTCAGAAACCTAGCTTCTCCAATTGAAACGCGAGGGCACGTCCAACCGACAGGCTCGCCACTGGCACAGACCGAAGCAACAGCGCATTCGGGAGCCATCGCAGAGGCCGATCGAATCGCCAGAGACCCGGTTTATCGCGCCAACCGACAAGCACAATTAGAAGCCGTTCGCGCAATAACCGGCTCAACCCCCGCAATAGAACGCAGTCTGCAAGAACTTACCAATCCAAGAGCGCTGCAAGCTTCCACAAGGATACGTTACGCCGAAGCTTTGATTGCAGCCAACGATCCCGCAAGCTTGCCGGCAGCGCGGCAGAACTTGCGCGAAGCTCTTCAGCACAACGGCAGCTTAGCTCGTGATGCCAGGTTCGTGACCGCGTTTGTTCGCTCTGGAAGCCCTTCCGATACCGAAATGATGACCGCATTCCGAAATGCTGGCGGCGACGCCAATGCCCTGGCGGCTCCGCCAGTCGCTGACAATCAGGCCGGACGCGGAGCATCGACAGACTCACTGCGAGCCGGTCTGTCCGGCGGGGCTGCATGGGGCAGGACGCTGGGCATGACTGCAGATGCCCGGCGAACCTTCGTTCAGAATCAAGGCGGCAACCTCACTCAAGCCCAGTATGCCGGAGTATTGACAGACCATTTTGTCACCGCGCAAAACGACGAGCAACGAACGGAAGCGACAAATGCGTTGCAAGCCGCCGCGCAAGCTGGAAACGCGGAGGCCAACCAGGCACTGCAACGCTTAGATTTTCTAGCATCTCTCAGCAATCCATTTGCAGTATTAGATAGAACCTGGGGCCCCCGACAAGACCTGTCCTACCCTGATGCGACCTCCCGGCGCGCCGCCATTCGCGAAGTGATGCAGAATCCGCCGCTTCATAGACCAATGCAGACGCACCATGAAGTCATTCATATGATCTTGGACCATTACCGCAACGCTCAAAATGGTGCAGAGCGCACGGAAGCGATAAACTGGCTGAGAGACGAAGTACAAGCGGGCAACCTCTCTGCCGGACTTGCTCTTCGGCAGCTGGCCGCGGGCGACGCCATGATGCGATACGCAGAGGCAAGCCGCGCATTTGAGAGCGCAACGGACGAGCCCGGTCGGGAACAAGCCCGCCAGCAGCAAATGCAAGCACTGAGAGATTTGGCGCGACAAGCGCACGCGGAAGCACGCCGAGCGGACCCTTCGGCTGCAGGAAGTTTCCTTGATCACCTTGCTCGAGCACCACGACCGGGCATCAATCCGGCAGAAATTCAACAGCAAGTACAAACCGGACAAAACGAAGCGCAACAACGAGAACAGCTGGCTCGCCAAACGGTCGTCAGCGCCGTGAGAGGCACTGGGTCCGCAAGAGAACAAGCCCTGACCCAACTTCGAGCATTAGCCGACCAGCAGCTCAACACCGAGCGCAGCGCCGAATATCAGGAACTCTACAATTTCGCCAGCTTCGCCGCCACTGCTAGCGATATCACTCGCTCCATCAATACTCCGGCAGATGCCGCGACTCATATGCTGCAACTTGGCGTTCAGTCACGAACCAATCCGCAAGCTCTAACAGCCCTGAACGCAATTCGCGACGGAAGTCCGGCCGGAGCGGCGCTGGCGGCTGCAATCACCGCGAACAACCGAGAAGCCATTATTGCTGCGCTAGAAGATCAGGCACTGCGCACATCAGTTACTCAACAATTGCAGCCGGCATTGACACAAGTAGAACAGCTAAACGGTATCCGTAATTCTAACGCGCTGGAAGTTCTTAGCGCAAATCCGGAACTGCGCGAACGATTGCTTCGCGAGGCTGCAGAGCAGTCAGCCCGAGATCAGCAGGGTGTCGACGATGCTGTGCACGATTACCTCGTGCGCGATTCAAACGGACAACAGATTCGCACGGACCTGCTAGGAGCACTCCCCGCAAGCGGAGCAATGACTTTGGCTGCAGATGCCCCGCTGCGTCAGCAATTGCAAACTGCGCTAGACAACCATCTGCTACCTCGTCAGGCCGAAAGACTGGTCCGACAGCTACTGCAAGCGGGAAATCTTCCCGAAGCAGATGTAACTAGATTAAGAGAATCACTTTCGAATACCGGCAATTCAAGACTAGAAGGTGCCCTGGGACGGCTGAACGCAATCAGCAGAGACAATCTTGATACAGGCGGAGAATTTGAAGTAACTCTCAAAACTATAGAATCGATGGAGAACGCCCGCGCAATCCACGAGCGTGTCAACGCAGCTCTAGCGGCAGGTCCTGAAGGACGCACGCAAGCCGTTCAGCAAGTCATTCAGCGTATGGAACAACTCCAACGCTACGCAACTGATGGTCATAATCATCCACATTCCACCCGGTACTTTCGGCAGTTAACCGAGGCTGTTCCGGGCGGCTTCGATGGACTAATGCAAAAGCTGCGCTCCAACAACCCTGCAGAGGTGACGGAAGCGCTCAATCTTATTCGCCAGCACATGCCAAACGGCGAGAATGAGGCTAATCAGTACAGAGCACTACGCATTGTTCGCAACTTAGGACCGGAGTCTACGGCAGAGGAACTACGAAGAGCCAGCGAGCGACTTGAACTTGAGATTAATGCGAGCCGCACCGAAGGCGGTGTCAATACCCACGCCGTTGAATGGCAACAGTGGGCACGAGCATCAGAGCATGTCAGCGCGTTATCGCAAGCCGCAAGAGACAACACCCCGGATGCAGCCAGAGCGGCCGTCGACGCACTAGTAACCGCTGCGCGTAACGGCAACCGCTATGCGCGCACCGAGTTGACGGCGATTCTCGTTGGCAATTCAGATGCCAGCCAAATCGGAGCGTGGCTAACGACAAATCCCGAGCTAAATGGAAGACCGCTCTATGTCCCAAATTTTGGTGGCATGAATGATGCTCTTCGCGCCGAGCTTCTAACAAGGGCGGCAGACGGATTGTTGGCCAGCGGACAAACGCCGCCGCTTACACAGGCAGAAGCATCCGGCGTTGCAATGGCGCTCGCGCGTGCGGACGAGCGCAACATGAGCGCCGAACTGAAGGAGAAGCTTACAACTATATTGCAGCGTGCTTTGCAAGGTGACGGCAAAGAAGCGGCGCTCACCGGCATTTTGGAGGCCGCTCGCTCTGGCGCACCGGGCTCAAGAGCGTTGGCCGATCTGTACTTGCGCAACGGCGGTATTGACCACGCTGCCTTTGCCAGACACCTGCCTGTAATTGAACAGCTAGCTGCAGCGCACGATGAATTCAGTTTGCGAATTCTATCTGCGGTCGCTGCCGGGCGGGCCGACGGCAATAGCGCAGTAAACCCGCGTCCAGAGTCTAACCACGTATCAGAACGAGCACGCGGCATTCTGGCCGAAGTCGGCGAACGACCCGGCATGCGAGACAAAGTAGCCGAGGCCATCCTTGCGATCAATACAATGGCCGGCAGCGATTCAGCATTCAGGGATCGACACGGTCTTATGTCCACACTAGGTCGGGTAGCAAATGGCAGTACCAATGAAGCATTGCGGAATCAGGCGCTCGACGCCATTCGAACAAACTTCGAAACGGCCGCCACCGATCGCAACACAGACCGATTCAGAAGCGCTTTCGAAGGTTTGTCTTCGATGGCAAGGCACTGGCGAACCTCTGACGCCCATACATTTATTTCTAGACTCGACGCCAATACAGTCGAACATCTAAGACGCAACGCCGAGGCAATTCCCGAAGCAGTGCGCACGCAAATCATTACTGAGCTGCATCGGCGCGTCACCGCCAACGATACCACTGCCGAAGATCGGTTGAACGCGATTCGAGGAATGGGAGCCTTCGCGCGCCACCTGACGACAGAGCAAGTGCGCTCGCTCGCTGGCTTTGGAAGCGATGCGCGCTACAACACCGGCGGACAAACCGGCGATCAACGTATGGCAGCAATGGGAATCACCGATGCCAACCAAAGACGTCAAGTCCGAGCGGAAGTAGCCGAAGTCTTGATGCACGTTCTGTCTAGCGCCCCGAACTCACGTCCGGGAGTGGTCGGTCCAAGAGAAACGGCCTACTCCGCATTTCGCGATCTGCCGTGGCCTATCAAAAACGCTAGAGGTGGATTAACTGAGGGACGAGAAAGTGACCGGCTAAGAACGGCACTGGTTGAGTACTATCAAGGACGCCCTTTCGACATCTCACTGGCTTCTGAAATAAACAGAGTTTGCGATAGCGCAAAGTTGCCGCGACCAGCAGCGGATATCATTCGCAGGCTCGGTATTGGCGATCCAAACAACATGCTCGATCCTGAAAGATTGCGCACGGCCGACACCATTATTCGCAACTACAGCAGTGACGGGCGTTCTGGAGAAGACGTTCTGCGCCGTGTAGTCAGCAATATTGAACTGGTTAACTCGCTACCAGCAGGCACCAGAGCAAGACTTATGGGATGGACGGAGCTTACCTCCGAAGAAAAGACCGCCCTAGGCTGGGCCGAGCCTAACGACGCCGTCAAACGCGAACTGGGGTGGGACCGTCTTTCTGAAGAACAACGCGAAAACATTCGTTGGCAGGGCGCCAGAGTATCGGCGCAACAAGTGCTTGGACAAATGTTCAATAACGAGCTTCAGAACGCACCTCTAACCAGTGCACTTTTGCGCGATCTTTCCGCCGAAGCCGCAACGCTTCGAACTCAAGCAGCATCTCGGGTTGAACAGCTGACCAACGAGCTCAATACGCTAAATCAGCAAAGACGAGGCTCCGACGGACAAGGCGGCGTACTTGGCCAGTTGCACGACCATACTCGCGAAGGAGTCTCTTTCGGTCGTCGCGTGGTGAACATATTCAACAATGCAGTCGACCCCGCATTTGAACGCCGCCAAAACGAACTGCTCGCCGAGCTGCAACAGCTCAACGGGCGAATTGGCGACACGCAACAACGTCTGGGCGCAGCCGATCAACACAGCCACGAAGTTGCGCTGGCCGGACAAGTCGGCGAATACCAACGGTTATTGAACTCGGGAGACCAGGTCGCAGCGGATCGCCTGGCAATACAAATGTGGCGCGATCACGGTCCGGCATTGGCGCAACTAGCACCCGGAGTGTGGCGTGATTTGACCGTATCCACAGACAACACGCTTCAGGGCGCGTCAATGTTGCGCAGACTACAGACACGCGGACAAGCCCAATGGGATATTGTTCCGGGGTACGCGGCAGGCACACCGGGTGACCCCGCAACTTCACTTCCCGGACTCAGACAAGCACTGGGACTGGAGAATGCCGCCAATGCGACTGAAAGACGCGGAATTGCGCAGCTTTCGCCAACTGATTTGATGGATACAGCGGCGCTAAGATCGCACATGTTCGGGCGTATAGACCAGGACCCGATTTTACGAAGAGTCTCTAACGCAGCTCGTGACCTGAACGGCCCATTGGAAGAACTGGGGCGCATGTTCTCCGCGGCTCAGCACGGCACAATCTACGAGAACTTCATCAATGACGCCAAGGATCGAGCCGGCACCATTCGTCGCGCAATGAACAGCGTCTCCGAAGCAGATTTGAGAGCAATGGAACAACGCATCGAGCTTATGGTGCAGGCGCGCACTGCGCTGGCGGCAGGACCGCACAATGCACAGGCATTGCGTGAACTAGACGAGCGAATCCGCACCTACAAAAACATGCACAACATGTTGAACCGCTTCGATGAAAATCCCCGCTATCCGGACGTAATCACCCCTGACGCAAGAGGAGAGCGAGCCAATCCTAACCGGCAGACTCGGCAAATGGTCGACAGCATCCTCGACAACTCACTGCAACCAAGTACATTCACGTCCTGGCTAAGACAAAATGGTCCAATAATAGGCGCCACCATTCTTGCGGTGGCAGCTACAGTAGCAGCCTGTGCAACGTTCGGCGTCGCGTCGCCGGCAGCAGTCGGGCTGTGGGTTGCAGTGGCGGGACTGGCCGCGCGAGAAGTCACTAACGAAGTTCTATACCATGTAAACAACGGGGGCTACACCGGATTTGGACAATTCGGCAACCGCGGCTCTCGGGTTGGTCATTGGGGACGAACGCTCGACGAACGAACAGTTTGGCAAAATGTTGCAGCATTGGGCACCGATGTAGTCGGTCCATATGCCATGGAGATAGCCCGCGACTGGGCAGCTTTCGTCGTCACGGCCGGGCTTAGCAACTACTTCTTTGGTGGCACAGCCACGGCAAGAGAAGCACTAACTTCAGTGTTTCGCTCGCCACCGCCCGGACTTACACAACTGGCGTTCCAGGCGGAACGCGCGGCCTTAATGTCGCAAGGTCGTGGCGCCTCAGCCTCTTTCATGCGCGAGTTTCTCCAGAACTTCGGTCGCGAACTGGCGTTCAACGCAGGCTTCACCGCAGTGCAATCAGGCGCTGAAGCTCAGGTCCATGAGGTGATCGGACCGGAAAACGTAGCGAGAATGGGCGAGTGGGGTCAGTTCGGCCTTTCGTTTGCCCTATCCACTGGATTGGCGATGGGACAGGGTTATCGCGCGCACCGTCGTTTTCTCGAAAGCGCGAACATGACTAGCGGCAACCATATGGAATTCCGCCTGGCCAGTGGCGTTACCGAAGCACAATTCGCGCACCATATGCGCCAACAGGGCTTTGAGGTTACTCAGTCCAGACCGGGACGTTGGGAAGTTCGCCCCGTCAATGCACCGCCGGGATTCCGCCCAATTGTGATGGAAGATGCTGCGCAACGCGGACAGGGGCGTCCTCAGGCCGAAGTAACTCCGACAGGAGAGACACCAACCTTGCGTCCGGCCGAAGCTCGCCCGGAGAATGTCGAAGTCAACAATCAGCAAACCTGGAGGCAAACTCCTGAAGGACAGGCCCTGCTTAATGAAGCGCGAGCCTTCTCTGAGCACTTCCTGAACCAGCGATATGGGCAGGCCTTGGATCTGGCACGAGCCGAATCGACATTGACCGCCATGCCTGAAGGGCAGACTCGCACGATTCGTCCCTACGATGTACCTTTTGATCTGCAAGCATTTACACGTGCTTCGGCAACGGAGCGCGTAAACATCATGCGCGAGTTTCTTCAGCGAATGGGGGATCAAGCCGGTGTCAGACAGCTTCCCGGAGGAGCCGGCATCGAAGTAACCGTGCCACGGCCTGTAATCGAAGGTCCAAACGGAATGCGAATAAACGTCGCCACAGGCGAAGTCACTGTGCCAGGGCAAGGTCCAGTTCGCATTAATGTTGAAACAGGCGAGGTTATCCTGGCGCCGGGACAAGCCCGTACAGCCACGCATACGCAAGTCGAAGCAGCATTCCGTCCATTCCGCGAGGCGGTGCCTCTGGCACAACGACAACGAATCGTCGCCGAGCAAGCGCTTATCGCGATGGAAGAACGACTTCACATGCAGCATGCCGCAATGGGTGAACGCGCATTCTCGCCTCGCTATGCCGAGTTTGTGCGAGACATGCGCTTCGACTCACCAGATCATACCGAATCACTGGGTGGAAGAGAACGCAGCCGGGCAAGCGTGGAGCAAGAAGTTCTGTTGGCTCTGCACGATGCCGGCTGGCCGCTAAGCCAGCTCGAGCACCATTTCGGCGCACACCATGTCGAGGCACGCAGGCCCGTATTCGAATACTTACGGGCACAAGAAGCGATCAGGCGAATCGGAGACGCCGACACTCGCGCATTGGTGGAACTGGCAGTCCAGGAAGCCACGCCCAGTGCTCGACGAGCCCTATTGCAAAACCTTCCCGATATCATTCAACGCTACGGCAACACGCCTGATTTAGTTACACGAATTGAGCAGATACGTGATGCAAGCGCAATGGTAGTGGACGGCGCGACTAGCGTGCAGCAGCTTGCAGAGGCACTCAATGGCGTCCAGCGACAATTCGGCGATGTCGCCCGAGATCCTTCACTGGGTCACATAATCGATCAAACAGTTGCGGCGACAATTCTGCGCGATGGCTCATTCGGTCGAAACATCCCCGCTTTCATACGCGATCTTCATGGCGCAATTGGTCATTTTGAGTTACCGGCTAACAGTCGGACCAGAGCAGCACTGGAACAGCGCATAAACAACTCGCTATCAACCAATCGCCCCCGCGCTGAGTTGCCCATAGACGGCATGGCGGCCATAGCCAACAGATTTGGATTGGGACCAGAAATGGTCCAGCGAATCAATGGTTATGATCCAGCGGGCAGGCCGCCAAAGACCGAAATTCTAAATAGGGACATAGCGGATGCATTTGTCTCTCAAGATCCCGGCCGTCGCTCGACGTCCTTCGATGAATTTTGGAGAAAAATGAGTGGAGATGAAGCAAATGGTCTGAGTGGAAATTTCAGAAGATCAAGTGATGTCACGGCACACTTTGGCCAGGGTGGACGTGGCAGACGCGGAGCAGAGCTCGTCAGAGGCTCAGACAACCTTTTCGTGATCGATGTCGGGGGCAATAACTACAGAGTACTGGTCAAATTCGACTTTACCACGGGAACAGCCTCAATCAGATGGGCAGGCACTCATGCGCAGTATGATGGGATCAACCCAATGCGCTACAACTAGAGTTAGCAGTTTTGCTCTAATTACAAACACTGGTCAGGCTGCGTGAAACTTGGCAAAATTCATTCTGTCAGACGCAGAGGTTGCAAATATGAAGCGCAAAGGAGCGGCCGTCACGCTGGCAATTGCCGCCGCAGCCAGTCTAGCTAATAGTCCAGCAATTCCGCCATCGGCGAAAGCGGCGCCGGCCAATGCACCATGTTCGTGGCGTGAACTGCCAAATCCCTCCCCTGTAGGCTCTTCACCAGGGGCCACCTACTACACTTTTCCCCTAGACAATGGAACAAAGGCACACCTTATCGTCGCCGACCTTACTTCCGGAAAGTGGCGGGTAAAACCTGCACTCTCAGCCAAAACCAGGAGCACGTCCGAAATCGCCCGCGACTGCGGTGCAATCGCAGCTATTAATGGTGGCTATTTCAATCTGAGCGACGGGATAAGCGCTTCGTATGTAAATCTGAGCGGTCAGCAAGTCGCCGACCCGCGAACCAACAAAGCGCTGACGAGCAATCCCAAACTGCAGCCACACCTGGAGAAAATCTTCGCTCGAACAGAAATTCGGTTTCTACAAAACAAGGCCGGTAAACATCTGATCCAAATCGCAGGGCACAATGAACCTGTACCGGCTGGCACCAAGCTAGTAGACTCATTGCAAGCCGGTCCGAGACTCCTTCCCTGTTTGACAGCAAAGGAAGAGGCCTTCATTCGCACGGAACCAGACGGTAGCATTTCCGATTCAATCGGCACAGGCAAGCTCGCCGCGCGCACCGCATTTGGCATCACAGAAGACGGACACGCAATGATGATCACGGTAGCCGGCAAGGGGCAAGAAGACGGCTCCTCAGGACTAACGCTTACAGGTCTTGCAGAGTTGATGAAAGGATTGGGATGCACAGAAGCCATCAATCTCGATGGCGGCGCATCCACAACAATGTTTGCAGGAACCACCACCGTCTGCGGCAAGAAACCGGAAACTCGCGTCAAATCCATACTGCTCTTAGAACAAACTACCAAGTAATCGCTTACTACTGGTACCCGGTTGATTGAGGAATCCAGGCCGGCGGCCCGTTGGTGAAGCGTGGCATGGGAGTAGCCGCAGGTAACTCGTCTTGCTCGAACAGTTCCGAGGGTGACATAGCCGAGGCGGGCTTGCCGGATGAAAGCTCCTCCTCTCCCGGTTTGCGCGGCACTACCGAGCTAAGAGAAACAGAACGAGGCGTTGAGGTTGGACGGAATGTGCTGCTCACGGAAACGGCATTGAAGGGTGTATCTTTCTCCACCGGCCCCTTATTCTTTGCCTGGATGGTGAAAACAAATACTCGAGGAGAACGAATGTACAACACGGTGGACAAAGCGACTCGCTTCTCCGCACCTTCAGCCGTTTGCACAATCACGTTGTCGCCATCGCGTCCGATGATCTTTCCTCGCACTTGTCCTTCATTTCGGAAAAGCACATCCGGTGCGTTGGGATCGTCAAGATGTTGCATCCACTCGCCCATCAAGAATACGACAAGTCCTGTCATCGAAGAATTCGCACCATTGACAGTGGATTCTGTACGAAGCACGGAACCAGCTAGCACCGTCCGCGGTGTCTCAGAGAACTCGTCCGGCGCGCACTTAATTGATACCACTTTGTCATTAATCACGACTGTGCCATTCCTCAAAGGCAAGCCGCCCAGCAGAGGCAAAGGCGCGTCGCCCCGCAACGTGCCAGCATTGGAATCACCGGAAGGAACGAAGCTAACCTCACCAGCCGAACTCCACGGTGGGCTTGCGAGAAAGAGTCCAGCAATAAGAGCAGCAATGCCGATGAGTTTCAAGGGACCGTCCTCTATTAGTCGTGCCGTAGCATCTGCGCGATTTTCTTACACTGATTCTTTAAACCGGTTGCATCATCTTTATAGAGTTTGAGAAACTTCGAAACCTTTGTCTGATCGTAGTCCGGATCTTGCAAAAACTCATTGAGCTTTTGGCAGTCGTTCTTCAGTGAAGCCGTAGTAGCTTGAAGTGCTTCCCAACGTGCAATCACCGTGCTCGGCGCACCAGCAGGTAGCTTTGTTGATTGGAGTACATCGCAAACCTTGCCATTATTCTGGTTAATAGCCTTACCGCACTTATTAACCACCTCATCGCGCGGCTCCATAAGGGGACCGTCTGAGACATCGGTCTCGAGCCCGGGCCCCATCGGCATCATGTAGGCCGGAGAATAACTGCCGTAGTAGCTTGGCGCCGGCTCGAACAGTCCATTCCATGAATCCACTTCCGAATGGCGGGTCATTTCACGATAGAGGGCGTGAATGTTCCGTTCAAGTTGCTCAGCGGCATCATGAACATTATTCAATGACGCCTCCACCACAAGATTCGTGGGCTCGACGGAGGTGTGAGGGCCACTCCGCCCCGGCACTATGCTTGCAGCTGGTGCTGCAACGACCATACTCCGCGTGCTGAATAAGAGAGTGGAAAGGACTATAAGTCCTATGATTGGCTTCATTGAGATCATCCCGAAATGGGCACATTATCTCAATTGCCAGGACGCTTGAAAAGTGCGCATTTACCGTTTTCACAGTCACTTGATGAAGTTATTCTCAAACACCGACAAGACAGTAGGGTCGCGCATGGCGCGACCCTACCAAAACCACAAGATTTCGCACAAAGCAGCTACTTAACGGCGACGCTTGCGCTGCTCTCTGAATTCGACAGCTTTGAGTCGAGCCATGGCTCGGCCGATAGCCATCTCGGACACGTACACATCCAATTTGTCTGTTTTCTGTGTCGCTTCGGCCATGGCGCGTTCTTTTGCTTGTGTAGCGCGTGCATGGTCGATTTCGCGATCCAACTCAGCCACATCACTCAAAACGGTCACTTCATCGTTTTTGACTTCGAGAATGCCACCCATTACTGCTGCAAACTCGTCTTCTTTCTTGGCGATGTAGCGCAGAACATCCGGCTTCAAAGCCGTAATCAGCGGCTGGTGTCCCGGCAAAATCGAAAGTTCACCATCGATGGCGCTAGCAGTCACCTGATCAACTTGCTCTTCGAGCACGATTCTTTCCGGAGTTATTATTCGCAGCATTAATGGCATTACTTTGCCCCTCTTACTTCCGTGAATTAGATCCCTTGCTTGAATTTCTTTCCGGACTTGCCACCGGAGCTCACGCTCTTAGTCTGCTTGTCCGCTTTACTGTTCTTGTCCGCTTTACTGGACTTTTCCGAACCGGATTTCTCCGACTTCTCCGATTTCTCGGACTTGGGCAAACGGAATTCCGGTACTTTATGGCGAATGACTTCATCGATGATTCCATACTCAACTGCTTCTTCAGCGGACAAGTAATGATCTCGCTCAATGTCGGTTCGAATTACGCGCTTCTCTTTGCCGGTGCAGCGATGCAATAGCTCAATTTGCGCTTCACGGAATTTCCGGCCTTGCTCGGCTTGAATCTCAAGATTGGTTATGTCGCCATCAGCTTCCCAGAGCGTCTGGTGAAACATAATGGTGGCAAACTCATATGACTTGCGCAGACCGGTTCCCGCAGCCAAGATCTCGCATGCGCCGGAGAGCGCATGCCCGAGACAGGTTGTGTTCACCGGCGCAGCGATAGCATTCATCACCGCGATGATTGCATCGGCGTTGTAGCCATTTCCACCGGACGAGTTGATGTACAAGTCGATCGGCTTTGCCGGATCCTTGTCGTTCAACTTCCACAGTCGCTTGATCACAGGCATGACAATTTCGTTGTCTAACCGTCCGAATAGATAAATTCGGCGACCGTTGCCAACCTTTATCGCCGCGGGCGGTGCGGACGGTTTTTCTTCGTCCGCATCATTGTGCTCGCGATCTTCGCTCTCGCCTATCTCGTCCTTGATGTTAGGCATTTGCCAGCTTCTTAGCTTGCTCCTTAACTTCCTCGATGGTGCCTGCCATGTAGAAGGCTTGTTCGGGGAGGCTATCGTGATCGCCGGCAAGGATTTGTTTGAATCCTTCAATGGTTTCCTTGAGGGTAACGTACTTGCCATCGCGTCCGGTGAACTGCGATGCAACGAAGAACGGTTGGCTCAAGAAGCGCTGAATCTTACGGGCACGCGACACGGTGATTCTGTCTTCTGCGGAAAGTTCGTCCATACCTAGAATAGCGATGATGTCCTGCAAGTCTTTGTACTTCTGCAAGGTTTGCTGAACGCCACGAGCAACGTTGTAGTGCTCTTCGCCAACAGTCTCAGGCTTAAGCGCGGTCGAACTGGAAGCTAGCGGGTCTACGGCGGGGTAGATTCCCAATTCTGCAATCTGACGGCTCAACACGGTTGTGGCGTCCAAGTGGGCGAAGGTCGTAGCCGGAGCAGGGTCGGTCAAGTCGTCAGCAGGTACATAGACGGCTTGTACTGATGTGATGGAGCCGGACTTGGTAGACGTGATTCGTTCTTGCAAGTCACCCATTTCGTTGGACAGAGTTGGCTGGTAGCCTACAGCTGACGGCATACGTCCCAGAAGCGCGGACACTTCGGAACCGGCTTGCGTGAAACGGAAGATGTTGTCGATGAACAACAACACGTCGGTGTGAGCTACGTCGCGGAAGTATTCAGCAACTGTCAGAGCCGAAAGACCAACGCGCATACGTGCACCCGGCGGCTCGTTCATCTGACCGTAAACCAGGGCTACTTTGTCCAAAACGGTTTTGTCGCCGACTTTGGAGTCTTTCATTTCATGGTACAAGTCGTTCCCTTCGCGGGTGCGCTCGCCCACACCGCCGAACACGGAATATCCACCGTGCTTGGTAGCGATGTTGTTGATAAGTTCCATGATGATAACGGTCTTGCCGACGCCGGCTCCACCGAACAGTCCGACTTTGCCACCTTTAATGTACGGTGCCATCAAGTCGACAACTTTGATACCGGTTTCGAAAATTTGGATTTCGGTGCTGAGTGCGGTGTACTCAGGGCAAGGACGGTGAATCGGCCAACGCTCAACTCCATCCAGTTGGGGCAATTCGTCTACGCACTCGCCGAGCACGTTCATAATGCGACCCAATGTGGCTTCACCGACAGGCACCGAGATTGGTGCAGTCGTGTCGAAGCACTTCATACCGCGTGTCAGACCATCAGTAGAACTCATAGCTACTGTACGAACTCGGTTGTCACCTAGCATTTGCTGCACTTCGCAAACTACGCGAATGTCTTCGCCGCTCGGACTAAGGTCTTTTACTTCCAGTGCGTTATATATACTCGGAAGTTGTCCGGCCGGAAATTCGACGTCGATAACAGGACCGATGACCTGAACAACGCGCCCTACGCTAGTTTCGACTGCTGTGCTCATGTTTGCTCCCGCAATTAGCTTGTACTGAAAAAATCTCTCGGACCGCCAACATCTTCGTGCAGCGCCGGAGCCAGATCTTAGCAGTTAAGGATATAAGCTTTTTGCGCCCGCGGCACCGTAGTTTATGATACTTTTCGATAGCCCTGTTTTTGGGCGGTTAGGGCTGTTCTTCCTGTGATAATTTTCATAAACAGACGCAACAATTACGCTTTTGTGAGCGTTCGCTCATCGCAAGAGCACGCCTTCAAACTGTGAGAAAGGTCTCGACAAACAATTGGTGACAGCAGACTCGACTACAAAATTCACCCGGTACAGCCTGCTGCTGGCAATTTTGATTGCCTCCGGCACGGCAGGCTATATGGCGATTGAGAAAAACTGGTCGTGGCTCGATGCTCTATATATGACTATCACGACGCTGGCAACGGTCGGGTTCGGAGAAGTCCATCCACTGAGCACCCCGGGTAGAATCTTTACAATGTTTCTAATTGTCGGCGGAGTTGGCGTTCTGCTGTACATTCTCTCCGACTTTGCCCAGGTACTTGCCAATACCGACATCAGAAAATTTTTTGGAAGGCGACGCATGAAGGAACGAATTCGAAAACTCAAATCCCATCAAATAGTCTGCGGTTTCGGCAGAACCGGTCAGGAAGTCGCAGACCAGTTTCAGCAAACGAATGTGCCTTTTGTTGTTATCGAAGAAAGTTTGGACCTGACACAACGAGCCCTGGAGAAGGGAATGTTGGTCATTAGCGGTGACGCAACCAACGATGAAGTTCTCCAAGAAGCAAATGTAGAGCAGGCCGAGGGGATCGTCTGCACTCTTCCTGACGACGCTGCAAACACCTTCATCGCCCTGGCTGCACGCGGGTTCAATGAAAACATAGTAATTGTATGCCGTGCAGCCAATCCCGGAGCTGAAGCAAAGATGAGGCGCGCCGGCGCACATACTGTAATCTCACCATACATTATTGCAGGGAGGCGCATGGCAAGTGCGGTAACCCATCCGCTTGTACTTGAGTTTCTTGATGTGGCGATGCATAACACCGGATTTGATCTGAGGCTGGAACAGATCGCTATCACAGCAGGAAGTGAACTGGTCGGAAAGAGTTTGCGAGATGCTAATATCAAAGCAATGTCCGGAGCCATGATATTAGCCGTAAACCAGAATGGAAACATGGAAATGAATCCATCACCTGAAGTCACGTTTCATGGAGGCGACGTACTGATCGCTCTCGGCGCCAACGAAGAATTGACACGACTGGCGAAACTCGCCAGCAGTAAATAGGTAGAGGGTTATGGCAAACGTTGAAAATTTAGAAGAGCAACTAATTACACTGGCGGGCGAAGACGGTAACTCCTACGTCTGTAGAATTCTTGGTTTATTTGAGTTCGAAGAAAAACAGTACGCCTTACTTTTGAATCTGGGCGAACCGGGCAAGGAAGGCGAAGAAGAACCATCAACGGTGGTCATGCGTTTCTTCGCTCGAGACGGACAAGCTGTTTTCAGAATAATTGAAGACGATGAAGAGTTCGATCGAGTGATCAATTTTGTGCGCGAGTTGGCACAAGAAATGGATCAAGAGGAAGAAGAAGCTCAGGCTTAGTCCGACTCAGCGATGGATGAGGCGATTGAATGCTCATTATAGAAATTCTGGGCGTTTTAGTGGTGGCAATCGTTTTGATTACCACCGTAATCGCTGTCGGCGGACCCGTTGCCACAATGCTCGCCAATAAAACAAAATACAAATATGATGCGTTGGGAACCGAAGCTGAAGTGAAGCTGCGCGAGCGACTCTCCAGTTTGGAGGAAGAAGTTAGAGATCTGCGAAGACAACTTCTAGACGTGAAAGATGCCAGCGACTTTGCTGTCAGACTATTAGAAAAATCCGGCATCGATACCAGGGAAATCAGCACAAGCACCGACGAGCGCAAACGCCTCGAAGACAAAGAAAAGAAGTAGTAGTCTCCGGTGGGCGGGCGAGGGAGCGAACACCCCACTCAGAACCACTTCATGCCTCAGAGTTCAGATTTCCGCGCTGAGCTTCCAAGCCGATACGCGGATCGGAGAAGACGCCTTCTCCAATAATTACCTTGTCCGTGAACGCGTTGGGCGCAGGCGTGTGACCAGGAGCAGTGCCGGGCGCAGTGCCGACATCGCAAGTTTGATTGCGCAAACTGGATCAAAAACGTATTTTTTCATGGCACCAGATACAGCGGCTCCAATGCTCCGTAAAAGCCGCCGACTTTTATTCGCCTGTCCGCGAGCCAACTCGGTGTAAACGAGTTCGCCGCTACTATTGAGTTCGCGCCTTATAATTGCGACCTGCGTGTCGGTCGCCATGGACAGAGAATTATCCAAACAGAAGGAAAGGTCTAGTCTTGCAGCGGAAGAATTCCCTTCACTTTTGACCAGGTACGTTCCCGAACCAAGAAGCTTGTTAGTAAAAGGCGCTGCACCGAAGGCAACTTGAACTCGAATTTTCATACCGCTTTTCGAGTTCTCGGCTCCGGACTTGTCGAAGGACCTTACGCTGTAGACCGCTTGCCCGGGGCGCAGCGACTTGAGATTTTCGATGTTGGGGTTTTCTGTTATGTGGTCGAGCGATTCGCCCAAGACACTGCTGGAGCGAAGCATATCGTACGCAAGTTTTTTCGCAGCCATCCGAGCCACCGCAGGCTCTTCGTGAGCGCTAACTATACGGGCAGCAGCCGCCATGCTCGCTGCATCGCAAACGTTTCGCACGTGAGAATTTGCCACAGTCGAGTACCAAACTTCCACGCCAAAGAATCCGACGAGAAGAATTACCAAAGACAAACCTGCTACAAAGAGCGAAATTACACCATGCGATTTCCTTTCTAGATTTTTCATTTCCATCACCTCCACAGGCCTATCGCACAAGCCCTTCGGGCTTTTCACATACTCTCTGCGCGATGCACTTCAACCGCACAGGCTCTGTTAGTCCGGGGATGTGCCCGAAAAGCGCGTCGTTAAAAGTGACCATCGGAGTAAGCTCTACATCCATTGCAACCTTGTATTGATAGACATAATCTTTTGTCTTGAGCGACTCGGGTGCGATAGCTGTAAAGCTCTCCAGCAAAACTGTTTTTCCATTCTTCTACAGCAGCCTTCGCCGCGTTGACCGCCGAGAGCGTGCTGCGTTGATTTTGTACGAAAGCCGGTGCGCTAGCAGCCGCTCGTGCAGCGGCGCCGCAAGCCGCTGTCGCCAGTGCGAACTTCGCGCCAAGATACACCAGATCCAACAACGGAAACGCAAACATCACCATGGCAACGGAGATGCCGATCGCCAGCTCTACCGATACGGATCCGTTGCAAGCCAAAGTCGAGAATTTTGGCGCGTGGCTCTTTCTGCGGCGTGAACAAGACTTTGATGTTCGCCGGCTTGAGATCGCGGTGCGTCACGTGCATACTGTGCGCATGCAGCAATGCATCGGCCAGTTGCCGAAAAATTTCGATCTGATGTTCCCGAGAAAAGCGAACACCGGCAGCAAAACTTTCCGATAGGTCGGGACCGGGTATCCATTCCATGACGATGTAAGGCTGAGGCATCATGCCGAAATCGATAATCGACACAATTCCGGGATGCTAAAGCGCACTAAGCGTCACGGCTTCTTGCTCGAATCGCCTGGTAATGTTCTCATTACGAGACAGTTTCGAGTCCAGAACCTTCACTGCAACTTTGCGGCTGAGGGCGATCTGCTCCGCCAAGTAAACGGTGCCCCACCCTCCGGCGCCGGCCGGCTCCAGCAAGACATAGCGGTTGGCGAGTGTTACTCCCAACCACGGATCGTCGAAGATTTCCATTAACTGGCAACCGTCCGCCGGGCAGACGGACGAAGGGTAGTCAGCGGCAAATGTGCCCGAACACCGGGCACATTTCTTACAAACAACCGTTTTCGAAGCCTTCACACCCAGCCCCTAGCGCACTCCCCTGTTTTTCCACGGATCTACAGACTTCAATCGGGACGGGGCGCCTGGTATTATGAGACTTGGAGCAAAGTGGGGAGGCCGCAATGGATCGATCGCAACTAAGTGCAACGCAGTCATCGCGATTCGGCACTCGCATAACGCCTCTAACCAGTCGAACCGACCTGCCGCCAAGATGGCTCGAAACTCCCATTGAGGACTTCATAGCGGCCCACAATTTTGACAAACCTATAGAAGGCGGCACCGAGCCGCGACTGCTGATTGTATCCTGCATCGAGTACCGATTTTCACCGTCTGTACCTCATAGTTTTGCCTATGTAATGCGAACCGCAGGTGGAAGGCTCTCACACGAGAGCGGCTCGGAGTTTGCACTCTCATACATTCTGGCAAAAGGTGTACGGCACATCGCCATGATTGGGCACAACGATTGCGGCATGACTAAAGTGCCACAGTTTAAACCTAACCTGGTTAATGCGCTGGTTGAGCAAGGCTGGGAAGAAACGAAGGCCAGAACGTTTATCGAGGAAAATGCGGAGCGATTCGCCATGGACGACGAAATAGACTCACTTGAACGGGAGTATAAGCGCATGCGCGAACTATTCAAGCATGTGGAAATTGCGCCGCTCTTCGTCTCACTTGCCAGCTCGCGCCTGCATATACCGAATTGGTTCTTGCGTTACATGGTCGAACAAAAGGACTGAGCTAGTCCCACCACAAACAAACACGCCGGCTGTCACGAAGATCATCTTCCAATTCTTCCACGCTGCCGTGTCCCTGGTCGACCATGTCCGGACAAAAGTCATAAAGCTCTTCAGCGAAGGCATTAACGTCATCAGGCAGACTTTTCAAAATGAATTCGACGGTGTCTGTTTCAGCGTGATAGATGTCGATTCCAAACTGCAGATCATACTTCTGCAATCGAGCAATCAAATCGGTAGTAGCCATGTCGTAGTTCACTGCGTCAGTGCGAGCGTGACGGATAATATCGAACTGCGAATTGCCCGGTCCCACGACAATCTCGGCGCCGTCGACCGGGTTCCCAGGAAAGCTTGTCGTGCCAACGAAACACACGGTTCCGTCCGGCAAGAATTTACGAACTTCAGAAACCAGCGCTTCGGCTTCTTCCCGCGCGCGGCTGAGCGCTTCCAATTGGTCGAGACTGTCACGCGGATCAAACATGCCCGCTCTCTCGATCACCACGGAAATGCACTCTTCATTTCTTTCACGACCGAAATCACAAGTAGAGAAGTGCCGAACAGACCTTCCTGTCAGCTCTGCCAGCTTTCGGGAAACCCGGGTTTTCCATTCGCTCATTACTGCCCTCAAACTCGATCTCCCGCGAAGAGTATGCATTATCCGACATTGAATTCAACGCCGACTAAATAGCATTCTAACTTGCAAATCTCAGCGTGAGCGTTCTAATTCGGTGGCGGCGTTCACTTTTAAGGCCGTCGAGCTGCCTGTAGCACGCGAAATATTGAAGTACTTTGCCTCTGGATGGTGCACTACAACTGCTGTTGTGCTTTGCTCCGGCACTAGATGAAACTCTTCAGTGAGCGTTACATCAATTCTGTCGGGAGCCAACAACTCAAACAATCCGTACTGGTCTTCCAGATTGGGGCAAGCCGGGTAACCGAAGCTGTAACGTGTTCCGCGGTACCCCTGGTTGATCATTTTCTTCATGTCGGTAGCATCTTCTGCGCCAAAACCGAGCTCATTTCGGATGCGCCTGTGGATGACTTCCGCCATCGCTTCGGCACACTCGACCGAAAGTCCGTGGAAGTACAGATAGTCCGTGTACTTATCCGCTTTGAACAGGGCATCGCTATGTTCACTGGCCTGGCGCCCCATAGTGACGATTTGGCACGGCAAGACATCCATGACTCCCTCTTCTACCGAGGAGAAGAAATCGGAAATACACAAGTGACGCCCGTGGTCCTGTCGAGGGAATGAGAAGCGCACCCATTCCGTACGAAGGTCTTCTTTGTACACAATGAGATCGTTGCCACTAGACTGGCAGGGGAAATATCCGTACACCGCTTTCGGTATCAAAAGCTTTTGGTCGACGCATTCCTGCTTCAAACGACGGAGGGCGGGATAGACCTTCGCCTCCAGCATTTTCGCGTACTCTTCGTCGGAAGTCTCGCCCTGACGCACACGCCACTGTCCGCGGATCAGGACATTCTCATTGAGAAATCCAAACACCTCACTCAGTGGCACATCATCAACAATGCGTGAGCCAAAGAACGGCGGTAATGGCGCGGCAATACCGCGAGCAACATCAGACCGAATTATCACAGCTGCCGTCGGCGGTGGCTCTGCATTGATCTCTTCGACCGGTGGCGGCGCAGGTCTCTGATTCGCTGCGGTCTCCGCGCTTTTCTCCGCAATGAATTTCTGCAGTCCGTCGAGTCCGGTGTTGGCAAAAACTTCCATGTAGCGCAGATTATCGAATGCATCGGCACCGTAAAGCACATCACCGCTGTATGTTCTACGACAGTCTTCTTCAACATAGCGACGCGTCAATGCCGCACCGCCGAGAATGACCGGTACGGTAATTCCCCGCTGGTTTAGAATTTCCAGATTCTCTTTCATTATGACGGTAGACTTCACCAACAATCCGCTCATGCCTATGAAGTCGGCGTTATGCTCAAGTGTCGCCGAGATAATATTTTCGATCGGCTGCTTGATTCCGAGGTTGTAAACCTTGTAGCCGTTGTTGGTCAGGATGATGTCGACCAGGTTCTTGCCGATATCGTGAACGTCGCCTTTTACCGTGGCCAGTACCATTGAGCCCCGCGACGAACCTTCTTTCCTCTCCATGAACGGCTCGAGGTACGCAACGGCAGCCTTCATCGTTTCAGCCGACTGTAGAACGAAAGGTAGCTGCATCTTACCGGCGCCGAACAGCTCGCCAACGACCTTCATGCCCTCCAACAAAATATTGTTAATAACTTCCAGGGGCGGGTATTTCTCCAGCGCCTTAGCTAAATCGGGCTCCAGCCCGACGCGATCACCATCGATCACCCGCTGCTTAAGAACTTCCTCAATTGTTTGCGCAGTCTTTCTTACAACAGCCTTGTCGCCCTTCTTCTTGTCCTTGTAGAAATCCAGCATGACAAAAAGCGGATCATACTCAGGCGTACGACGATCAAAAACTAGATCTTCGTGCAGCTTTCGTTCGGCTTCATCAATGCGATAAAGCGGAACGATCTTAGACGCGTGAACAATGGCCATGTCTAACCCGGCTTCCACTGCGTAATGCAAGAAAACTGAGTTGAGAATTTTGCGAATGATCGGATCAAATCCGAACGAAATATTGCTGACACCAAGAATGGTGCGAACGCCCGACAGCTCTTTCTTGATCATTCGGATACCGTCCAAGGTACCCATTCCCAGCTTTCGGTCAGTCTCGTTACCCGTTGAAAGCGTGAAAGTCAGTGCATCGAAAATGATATCCTCGGGAGCCATTCCGGCACCAGTGGCGAGATCATAGATGCGGCGAGCTACCTCTAGTTTGTGCTCGGCTTCCTTTGCCATGCCGCTCTCATCAATAGTGAGAGCAACAGTAGCTGCACCATATTTGACAATGAGCTCCACCTTGCGGAGCATTTTGTCGACGCCGTCTTCCAGGTTGATCGAGTTCACCACGGACTTGCCGGCGATCAATTGCAGCGAATGTTCTAGAACCGGAAACTCAGTTGAGTCAATAACAATCGGGCTCTGAGCATCCGTATTCAGTCGCTTGATGAGAATGGACATATCGCGAACTTCGTCGCGACCGACATAAGCGGTGCAAACATCAAGCAAATGTGCGCCTTCGCGCTCCTGCTCGCGTGCCATTGCGACCATGCCGTCCCAATCTTCCTTTTCGAGCAGCTGTCGAAACTTCTTGCTGCCGTTGGTATTGGTCCGCTCGCCCACAAACAGTGGCGGCACATCTACAACTAGCGGAGTAACCGTATACAGACTGGACACGGCCGGGACGGGATTTACATCGCGCTTCTTGGGTTCAACGCGCCCGACTACTTCAACAACACGCTTCAAGTGCTCGGGTGTAGTTCCGCAGCAGCCACCGATGATGTTGACGCCGGTTTCGCAAGCAAAATGCTTTAGCGCCGAAGCCAGCTGATCCGGAGTTAGCTTGTAAACGGTTTCTCCGTTCACGTTCTCAGGTAAGCCGGCGTTGGGCAACACTGAAACGAACTTGCGAGCATTCTCACACAAGAACCGCACAGGGTCTTCCATTTCAGCCGGACCAGTCGCACAGTTCAACCCGATAACATCAATAATGGAGAACGGCGACAATGCGTTGAGCGCCGCCGCAATATCGGTGCCTGTGAGCATCGTACCTAACGGTGGCGCTTCAATGGTGATTTGAGTAATGACCGGAACGCGACGTCCAATCTTTTGGAAATACTCCTGCATTGCAACCACGCAGGCCTTTGCTTGCAGAAGATCCTGGCCGGTTTCAAACTGAAGAACATCAGCGCCGCCGTCGACTAAACCGGCAACCTGCCGGTAGTAAGCGTCCTTCATGTCCACAAAACTAATATGTCCCAATGAAGGCAATTTTGTGGTCGGCCCGATCGATCCCGAAACAAACCGCGGATGGTCTTTCGTGGAGTAATCCATGCAGACCTTTTTCGCCAGCTGCGCTGCCTTGAAGTTCAGTTCATAAGCGCGCGCCTCCAGCCCGAACTCCGCTAGAACAACGGGAGATCCGCCAAAAGTACAGGTTTCGATAGCGTCAACTCCGGCAGCCAGATAACTGGCGTGAATCTCCGAAATGACGTCGGGGCGGCTATCAACCAATATTTCCGGACAGTTCTCGCAGCCGCAATAATCGTCTAGAGTCAAGTTG
This sequence comes from Candidatus Obscuribacterales bacterium, assembly GCA_019752635.1. Lineage (GTDB taxonomy): Bacteria > Cyanobacteriota > Vampirovibrionia > Obscuribacterales > Obscuribacteraceae > JAKFUT01. The sequence goes on from JAIELX010000016.1 coordinate 32,608, forward strand.
TACTTATGGACCGAGGTGCCCATTGCTCCGTCGAATATGAGCACTCGGTGTTTTAGAGCTTCTAAGAACCGGGACATGCACGTCCCCCCGAAAACCAGGGACAGTTAGGACTTTATTGTAAAGTGTGCCACCACTTACGCGGGCAACCTTGAAGACAAAATAAGCGCTCCGTCCAGTCGGCAAGCCTCACGCCTCCCCGGGAAGACTACTACGCTTCCTCTCAAGGGTGCCCCCTGGCGGCTCGACGCCTGCTTGTGACGTGATACCTGCCACATTAAATATACGCATTAGTCTGCGTACTGCGGGAAACCGGTTAGCTTGATATCCATTATTGATTTATTTTCATGTCAGGTTAAAAAGTTCAGGGTGGAAGTGAGTTAAGTGAGAAAGTTATCCGTTTATCTAACATTGCTAGCCGCGTTCGGAATTGGCTCCGCTGCAGGCGCCCAAGAGTGCGCGTTGGAAGACATTCAACAACCGATCGCGATGAGCGCGCAGGGTCCGGGTTCAGCAGCCGGAACGGCACCGTGTCCGCAGCGGTCGTATGCACCAAGCCTTCCGGCGAATTCGGGCGGTGGTGCCAGCGTCCCGCCGGAACCCGGCAATTACATGAAGAACTGGCCGAGCTACTCACAAATGGCACTTCAAAAACAAGGCTCCATCAATCGCAGCGGTTCGGCTGCCGGAACGCAAATGCGGGGAGTAGCCAGAACGCGCCACTACGTGATGCCGGTTCATTTACTTCCAGGGCAAACGACCCCCGGACCTTATGCTTCCGCCCGCACTGGCATGCAAGGACGAGCTAAAGCGGGAACCAACACCGCGTCATCAGCAGCGCCGGTAAAAACCGCCGAAAACCACTGCAAGAAAGCAAAGTCTGCGGCTTCGCGAGTAATGAGTTACTCTTCAACACCTGGCGTCATTGTCTACAATACGGCCGTCAGCCCCTACATGACAGCGCCGGTGCGTTCATATCGGGAGTTTTCCAGGTAGTTCCATCGAGGGCTCGTGAGGATGCAGCGCAAGACAAACAGGCTTCGCCGTGCCTACCCCGGAACGCTTAATTAGAGACTGATCTACTGGGTTCTGCGAACCAGTTTGCCATAGACATCACGTGCTTCACTTCCCGAACCGGCTACAACTTGACCGCCCACGTTGGTATTGGTGTAGTTGCCGCCATAAGTCTTTGCTACTGCTTCTGCAGGTTGACTTGCAGGACGAGGGAACCTAACGGTTCCTGAAACATTCGATGCCGTTTGACTTCCGGCATTTGTCCGCGCGGAAACCGGTACGAAAGGTGCGCGTTTTTGCGCGAAAGTATCCGGATTAATATGTACGGGTTTGACATAAACTCCGCCGCTGGGGCGTTTATCCTTCTGAAAGGCCCCGGGTGCTACCTTGCCGTAGCTTGATTGCGTATAACTGGTCATGGCGGACCAATTCCAATGGCGAAGGTTCGGGTCTCCATCCGTCAGGGTCTTCTCCCAACCAGCTGTTGTGACAGCGCCGGTGGTATAGCGCACGCCGGGCACATAGTTACGTGGCGGTTGAGCAGGTGTCGCAGCCGCAGGTCCTCGCGCTGGTCCGTTCAGCGGCAGCATCTGTTGTTGTTGCTGCATCATTCCGGGTCCCGGCAGCATTTGCTGTTGCTGGAACTGCCCCACATCTTGTGCTTGCGCTTCAGAAGCGCTGAGAACCAGCCCGATCAAGGCAACGAAAACAATTAACGGTAATTGCCACATGCGCATCTAGTAAGTCCTTCCTTGAAGTTGTCAGTATCTACCCGGAACTGACAATTTCAGGATATGGTCAGATCGTGAAAAAATCGTGGAAATACGTATTGACCAGATTAAATCAGCGGCGAGACGGTGATGCCTCTACACCGCGTGTGTGTGCCGGTGCCCGGTCCGCACTTTGTCCGCCGACGTTCCAGCCTCCCGCCATCCCGGACGGAGCAACGAAGCTATATCCCGTGGTCCGGAACGTCCGATCGAATCGCATTCACGTTTTTACGACATATCAGCCTTTCAATCTTGATGCGCCAAGCAAGTGTAAAGGGTGGAAACAAGAGAGAGGAGGACATCTTGAAAACCCGGTGAAACTGAGACAGAATTTGCGCAGCTGGTAATCAGACAACCACATACACGACGAATTACTATGCAGGATGCAGGACGCAGCTCGAGGCGCGGCCGCAACTTTGTGCATCAAACTCACTGACGATTGGAGATACCGCACATGGAACCCACTTTTGAGCAACCTGGTGTTCGCCCTGAAAAGCCGGACACAACAGACAACGCTCAAACAACCGCGAACAGATTACTAGTAGCAGCCGGTGAAGGTCAGGCAGACGGCAGACCCAAAATTCGAACACCGGTAGAAGTGCCACCACTGGAGATCTTCCAGCCCGTGATCCCCGGTGACAGACCGTTTGAAGGCAAGGCAACACCAGGCGACAAGTTCGCCCCGGCAAAAGTAGAATTGGAACAGGCGTACAAATCACGCGATCGCATTCGCAATGACTGGACCACGCAAGCCCAATCCGATGCGGCCGGCATCACTCGTAAGATCGACAGCGCCCTGCAACAGTTGAAAGGTCTGGCGAAGGATGCCACCACAGCCGACATAAACAAGATTGTCGACGACCTTCAAAAAGACGGTTTGTTTCCGCTGCTGGCAGTGCAATGGGCTCAGGAAAAGATGGGCAAAGCGAATCAGCTGACACGAAAGGATTTACAGGATATCTTGGAGAAAACTGCCGATCCAAAGAACGCGGCGCAAGCTCTGGAGCAACGAATGGCAGCGTTCTTCCTGGATCGTGCTAAGACGGGCGACCGCGCTAAAGACGCGTTGGGTCACGACAACTTCTACTACTTCAGCAAAGGGCAATCTACTTTACGAACCGACGAAACGCGCATCATGACGCGAGGACATGCGAAGAACATAGTTTCTGGAACCGACCAGGCTGAAAGACGCTAGTAACCACCCGATTGACAAGGAATGACCGCGCTTGGACCCTCATCCGTGCACGGTTGAGGGTCCAAACAATTGCTCGAGCCGATCAGTTGTAGCTCGACGCTTGTCGGCGCCTTGACACATCGAGGTGGTGGCCCCTGCCAGGTAAGTGGTAAGCTATGGCGCATGAGAAAATTCAGGGCTGGAATAACCTACTTATTCGCGACGACACTATTAGTGGTGCTTGCGACCTTCATGACGATGATCGCGCCGGAACCTACACTGGCAAGAGGTCTCCCGCTTGGCCGCCTGAATATGCCTGCCGGTTTTAAGATTTCGGTCTATGCCCGCGGAATGACAGGACCGCGCTCCATGACTTTGAGTTCGAACGGCACACTTTACGTCGGCAGTAGCGACAAAGTCTACGCGATTCCGGATGCAGACAAAGATGGCAAGGGTGACTCCGTAATCACTTTGCTCAACGGGCTCAACGACCCCAATGGCGTGGAGTTTCACAACGGCTCACTCTATGTCGGCGAGATCAACCGTATTACTCGATACGATAACATCGACGCACAATTAACGAAAGCGCCAGCACCGCAGGTGGTGAACAAAGCACTACCGGACAACCCGCATCACGGTAGAAAATACATTCGCTTCGGTCCCGACGGCTGGCTTTATGTCCCGGTCGGCGCCCCGTGTAACATATGCGAACCGCCCGATTGGCGCTTTGCGTCCATACTGCGTATGAAAGAGAATGGCACAGGACTTGAGTTATTCTCTTCAGGTATTCGCAACACTGTGGGATTCGATTGGCACCCGCAAACAAAAGAGTTGTGGTTCACCGAAAATGGACGCGACTGGCTGGGTGACAACAGTCCGCCGGAGGAGTTCAATTGTGCACCCAAGAAAGGAATGCACTTCGGTTATCCGTATTGCCACGGTGGCGATCTCCCGGATCCTGAGTTCGGCAAGAAACGCAAATGCAGCGAATTCACGCCTCCGGCAATGAAGCTTCCCGCTCACCATGCGCCTCTAGGCATGAAATTCTGCACGAGCAAGATGTTTCCGGCAGACTTTAAGAACTGCGCGTTCATCTGTGAACACGGCTCGTGGAACAGCAGCAAGCGAGTAGGTTATCGCGTTTCCCTGGTGCGATTCAAAGACGGAAAAGCAGTTTCCTACCAGAAGTTTATCGATGGCTGGGAGCAACCGTTTGGCGTGTGGGGCCGCCCTGTGGATGTGCTGTTCATGGCAGACGGCTCGATGCTGGTTTCCGACGATCTGGCCGGCGCAATATACCGAATTACATACGGCAACTAGTACTTAAGGTACTTGTTGCGGCTCGAGCACTTCGGCCGCAACTGACTCTGTTGAGGTATCTTCCGGTTTCAACACCGATCGCAAGTAACCAGCAGGTTTCGAGAACAAACGCGGACGATGGCCGGTGAGCTCCTCAAGGTGGCGCTCCGCTACTTTCGAATCTTCAAGGAAATCAGAATTTTTGAAAACACTGAAGTACTGTTTGACGCATTGGTTGAACAAAACAGGATCCTTCGAGTGCGTTTTATCAATTTGCATCTTTAACGACTGCGCATAAAGCAACCTGGCGTCATTGTCCGATGGAGCGAGTTCGAGAGCACGCTCCAGCAGACGGTTTGCAGTCTTGTAATTGCCGACTTTCAGGGCATGCTCCGCGCGAGTTCGCAACGTGGCGGCCGTGAGCCCGTGAAGCTCGGCATCGGTTACAGTGGAATCACCGTCCGCACTGTGTGCCGACGAGCGAGCAGCCAAACGGGTCGGCGACGCTGAATCGGCTTCGTCCAAAGACTTCAACCAGTCCCCTTCTTCCGAGGCAAAAGAGCATTGCTGAATGCTCAGCAAACAAGCAAGAGCAAGAAATTGTTTTCGCATAAGCGCCCGCTAGAGTGACACGGCAAAAATTATCAGTGATTGACAACACCGCCCGCGGAGCCGAAAGGTGACATGAAATTAAATTGCTCTTGTGAAGTGAAAAGTAAGCAACACGAGGGCATAATCGAAATGGTGTCCCGCGCCGTGCGTCCTTGAATTGCGAGCTTCAGTTTGAAGGGTCAGGTTAAGCTTCCCTACGAACGGTTGATGCGCGTGCTGGTGGTAGAAGATAGCTTCACCCAGGCGCAGATTCACCAAATGAACCTGCTTCGGCGGGGATTTCAAGTTGAGTGGGTTACCAATCTGCACGAAGTATTGCTGCGACTCCAGGGTTCGGGAATCGACGTAGTCCTGTTGGACCTGTCCTTACCGGATAGCAGAGGAATTGACACGTTTTTCCGCGTCCGTGATGCGGGGCGGGGAGTTCCGATTGTGGTCATGTCCGCCCTTGACGACGAAGACGTCGCAATGGAAGCGCTGCACGGCGGAGCTCAAGATTATCTGATCAAGGGGCAAGCGTCTAACGACATGCTGGTGCGTTGCTTACGTTACGCTTTTGAACGCGGACGTGTCGAGCAGGAACTTCGCGAGGGCGAAAAGCGTTTGCGTCTGATCATTGAAAATTCCTACGACGCGTTCATTGCGTTTGATGCGACAGGGAAGATTGGCGGCTGGAACAGGCAAGCAGAGAATACGTTCGGCTGGCAAACAGAGGAGATTCTTGGAATGAATCTCGCCGATACAATCATTCCCTCCCGCTATCTCTCCGCACACAAACGCGATATGTTCAACTTGATGACGCGCGGCGTCAGCAAGCTACTGAACCGCCGAGCAGAGATGCAACTTATGCGCAAGGACGGGCGTGAAATCCCTGTTGAGATAGCCCTTTTCCCTGTGCGCACTACTGATGTGAGCGATAGTTTTTGCGCATTTTTGCACGACATTTCCGCGCGACGTGAAATGGAGAAACGAAACAAAGAGTGGAACGACGAGCTTGAAAGACGGGTGCAGGAACGCACGGGCGAATTGAGAAGATCAAACGCCGAACTCCAGCAGTTCGCAAAGATAGCATCGCATGACTTGCAAGAGCCGATTCGCGCCATTCAAGGTTATGCACAGCTTCTAGGCAAACGCTATAAAGGTAAACTCGACACCGACGCCAATGAGTTTATCGATTACATCCTTGATGGCTGCAGCCGCATGGTGAAGTTGATTCAAGCAGTTCTGCAGCACGCAAGCATCGGAACCACCGACGTTAAAGCTGTTCAGTTTGTCGATTGCCGAGTGGTATTGGAAGAGGTTCTTGCCAACTTGAAAGCCGGAATCGAGGAGAGCAGGACGCGGGTAGTCGTGGGTGAAATGCCTACGGTGGTCGCCAACAGGACAGAAATGGTTCAGCTTTTCCAGAACCTGATTGGCAACGCCATCAAGTACCGTGGACCGGACCGCGACCCGGAAATTTACATTTCATCTGAAGCAAATGTGCACGAATGGGTTTTCTCTGTGCGAGATAATGGCATAGGTATAGATCCCAGGTATACTGACAAAATCTTTGATATGTTCGCTCGATTGCATGGCAAGACCCAGTATTCCGGTACGGGGATCGGTCTTGCAATTTGCAAAAAGATAGTGGAAACACACGGTGGCAGAATCTGGGTTGAATCCGAACTCGGAAATGGATCAATTTTTCTTTTTACGATCTTACGGTTTCGTAAAGCGGATGATGGGAGAGAGGAGGTAGTTCAATGAAGAAACGCATGGAGATCTTGCTGGTGGAGGACACACCTTCGGACGTGAGACTCACGCAGGAAGCACTGAAAGATACCAACCTGGAGCATAACCTCACCATCCTCAATGATGGCGAAGCTGCAACCGAATATCTAAAAGATCCGAGCAAGCCTGTTCCGGACCTGATGCTCCTGGACTTGAACATGCCAAAGAAAAACGGACACGAAGTATTGGCCGACCTGAAACACGATGCGCGGCTGGCGAAGATGCCGGTGATTCTTTTGACCGTCTCGCAGGACGAAGGCGATATTCTGAAGGCTCTTCATCTCAAACTGAACTACTACATCAACAAACCGGTCGATTCTGATAAGTTGCAAGTGCTTCTCAATGCAATTCAATCGCTAAGCGATGGCGACACGGCTGCGCAAGATGCCGTCGGTGGAGAAGACGCCCATGTCCGTTACGTCATGGCGGGTAATCCTCACACCGCTCCGGCCATCCTTGATCGATTGGCTACGGAAAAGAATCACCTGATACGGTGCCGTGTTGCAGAGAATCCGCAAACATCGGTAATTACTCTCATCACCCTTTCAAAGGATCCGGACTGGCACGTGCGTGTTTGTGTCGCGGACAATCCGAAAACGCCGCTGTCTGTATTGGAGGACCTGGTCCGCGATCCCAGCGACGACGTCCGATTGAACATGGCTGGTAATCCGCAGCTGCCGAATGATCTTTTGCGAACTCTTTCCGAAGACGAGAACATGTACGTAATGACTTCCGCGCAAAAAACCATGAACAACGCCGCTACGCTGAGCGGGCAATAGTCGCTGCGATCAGTCAACGAAGAGATCACCAACAAGCTCTTGTTGTTTCCGTTCAGCTAACCGAAATGGAACTGGACAGTCATTCACTGCGGCGTCGGACGGCGAGATATGGCGGAAAGCAGCCGAGAGTTCAGGCAAAACTTAGTCTGCGTGAACTACGACGGAAAACTAATTCCCGGGGAAGAGGGGCTCACAAGGAGATATTGAGTTCTCCGGGATTTCCATATCCTTCACGACATTAATAGGAGAATCCACCAAGGTGTAGTTTTGATTAAATTATGTAGGCACCGAGAGTTCCAAGGACGCCCTTTTCGAGCGTAGGGTCGAAGTAGTTTATGCCAGCCATTTCCTTGCCGAGGTTCCAGCTGCCCAGATTGTTGTTGGCTGTAACTGATTGATTCTCATTCAATGCATTGGTTATACCGTCCTGGTTTTTCGATCTGCCCGACGATTGCTTCCATTGCTGATAGACGAGAATTCAAGACTAGCGGCGCGCTGTCCTGAATACTCGTTCCATTGGTTCCAGAACTCATAAGGTAAATGGCAGCCGCAATCTGACCTGGAATAACCGACTTACCATCGCTTCAATTTGGGACGCGTCGCGAGCCAGTTCTCAGGCTATTTGATTGCTGCACTGTCTTTTTTGCGTCACGCCAAGATCCTCATCATTTGTCGCAGAGACTTGGCGACAGGCGCTTAGCTCGACTCTGCCACTCAGATTCTAGTGCCTGTATCTGTGCCTTCAATTCGACTGTTTCGGGAACTACTCTTCCTTCCAGGTCTCTGGTCAGCGGTTGGTTCTTAGGCTTCAGAAGTTTGTTGATCTCAAATTGATCCAAGTCCTTCACCACATCGTAGAGTTCTGGACTCTTCCGACAGAGGTACGCCCTGTGTTCGCCTCCTAGCCTGAAGAAAGTCGTGCCCTCCGTGATCATTTCTATTGGTTCGTCAAAATAGTCGGTGACTGGTCTTACTTTGAGCCTGCGTTGAAATTCGGCGCTGCTAAGTCTAGCGGGGTCTGTAGCGATACCGATCTCGTCGGGCACATGAATCCACTGTCTGCCTACTCTATCAAATCGGTAGGACTGCCCGTCCGCGGTCTTCATTATCCAGGTTTGCATTCCATTGAAAACAGATTTTTCCCAACCTAGTCTTCGAGCTATGGGTTCAAGCAACTTGGAGTCGTTCAACCCGCATCGAAATTGTCCGTGATGGGCATTCTCATGAGTGGAAAGAGCTTGCATGTTGCAAGCTAGTGCGGAGCCTCTCATCGCCGGTTCATGAAGAGCTTTCAGGCTCGAGGTGTTCGGCTGAAAGAAGATCTGCCGCCTTTCGTAAAGTCCTCCTGAAAAATGTTCTTGCGCCATACCGGGCACTTTTGGAACCGCAAAGAAGTGATAGGTCAGGCCTCTTTCGATGCTTGGAGCTGAGCGATAAAGTCCGGCCTCAAGCCCTATTACTTCGCTCCACTCTGGAACACGAGTTACAAGTTTGTCCGGTATTGCTAACGGTCGACCTTGCCAAAATTTCCACGGGTTTCGCATGGACTGATCAGGGGGAGCAATCTCGATGCCGAACATAACCTCGAGCTCAACTACTTTGTCTAAAACTTCTTCGCGAGGTACCTCATGATTCTTCCTCATCCCTTCCATTCGTAGATCAGGAATTCTCAGTACTGACTGGAGGCTGTTATTTTCTGCGCTCCTGCTGTCGGCAAACTCAGGAGCCTGAGTCTCCGACTGCCGGGGTTTGCATGAAGCAATTCCTGGCTTCGGTCGAGTAACGAAAGAGGTCTCTGGGATCTCCGTGGCAACGATGCACTCGGTTTTCGTTTGCGTCATCTTTGTTTCGTGATGGTAAGTCGGAGACTTACTACTCAGCAATTTTTTCCCGGCAGCAAAAGTGCCGCCTAGAAGGGTAAAGCTAATCATCGATTGAGCCAGCTCTTCCGGCCTCGCGCTTGTTCCGCCGTAAAGACGGGACTCCAGCTCGGCGTGAACAGCACCGGCCGGCACACCGGATATCGTGGACGAGAAAAGATCATTACCAAGGGTTCTAGACCCAAGACCGATCTGTCTACGCGACAGGGAGCTCAAGGTCGAGGAGCATCGCGTAAGCGTTCCCATTGTTGCAGCGCCCAATAGAGCTTGCTTTACTCTGTTATCTGCGAGTTCTTCGGTGGCAAGCCGACTTTGTGCGGTCTCTTTTAGCAGTCCATCGTATAGCCCTGCAGTTACCATTGCTTCGCTGGCAACTCGCCGAGATTGGGTAAGCGAGCATCTCGCGGCAGGACCCAAAAATTTTGCGCTGCAGGCACCTACGCCCTTATGCAACAGCAAGAACGGAACTGACATCCCCAGAATCGAACCGACCTGCTGCGCTGTCCAGTTGGCACTCAAAAACTCGTGTTCGTCGGGAGCCGGCATCAACTTTAAAGCATCGAGACTTTTGGTGCCGACAGACGCATCGACTAGTTGCGCAACGCCATTGATCGGTTCTTGAAAGGTGGACCTAAGGGCTGAGTAAATGAGCTCATCTGCGAAGCTGTTTTTCTCAGCAAGCAAGCGCCCCTCTGTCGCAGTCAGTCCGATTTCACCGGTCGCGGAGCGCATGGATTGACTGATTTTGGTTGACTCGATCGAATTGACCGGAGCAATTGTTTGGAAGTCGGCGACAGCAGATGCGACATGTTCTTGAGTGACGTGAGTGCAATTGTCCTGACGACTAAACGATACTCGGTCCATCTTTTGCTGCCTGGAGATTTTGAGAAATGAGATACTTCACTCTTGTATGGCGGCTAGTACAGTCTATTTGAAGGTAGCGGAAATCCCATACGTGTAATACGCAGGAATTTGAATTCTGTTTTCAAATCAACTTTTCGGTATAACCACAAAGTTTGGCGGTTTCAAGATCAGCGCCATACTTGTAAGCAAGGCTAGCGCTAGGTCTGGCTGATACATTATTCTGTGATCAATGACGATCGACACGGACACTTTGGACCTGCAGATTCAACATATCGATAGCGATTTTGCCGATGTTATTGATCGGCGAAATCGGGCGCATGTGCGATCATAGAAAGACTTCAAAAACAGGCGAGCTGAAATGTTCAATAGCCAACTCGCAATAGTTCTTTCGGGGCTGTCGTTATCGGCAAGCGTGCTTCCTGCAGCGGCTCTTGATTGTCCGTACTTAGATGCACGCTCTATAAGCTCAAAGCCTGTACAGAAGATCTATGGCAAACTCGATATTGATGTCATCCCTGACAGTTCGTTTGAAGCGCACCAGTGGTCAGTTTATATGGCTGATGCGCCGGAAACAGCAGGACAGAGCGAAGTCGCAAGCAGACTGACACTTGCAGATGGTACAGAGGGAAGTCGGGTCGGAGAGATCGGAGGCGAGGGGAGGTCAGTACTGCTTGCTCAGTCGAACAATGCGAAATTCGCACACTGTCTAAAGTTCAGCGGTGAGTATTGGGCAACTCTGCACAAGCGCTCCCTGGCAACAAATCATTCAACGCAGCATGTCTGGCTCTCGGCGGAGGAAAGGGAGAAGTACTTGCGCGAGACTCGTTCTTACGACTTTAGCCAGCCAGTTTTCAAGGATTGGATTGCCGGCAATGGATTGGAAAAGCGGTCACAAGAGACCTCAATAGGTTTTGCATGGCGCGTATTCGATTTCTTGCGAAGTAAGTATTCCTACAAGTACATTCCAACCCAGCCTCGTAATGCCTCTTCACTCTGTAGATTTAGCGAAACGGATTGTGGCGGCTCATGTTACCTGTTCGTTTCAGTGTTGAGGCGAAATGGTATTCCAGCAAGAGCGATTGCGGGGCGTTGGGCGAAGTCCTCAACGCACGTCGAGGAGAGCGGCACTGCAGAACTTGGAACATTTCATGTGCGCGCAGAATTTTTCGCACCTGACATCGGCTGGGTTCCAGTCGACATTTCGCGAGCTATGGGGGCTCCTGATGAAAAGGTTATCCGTTTGTTCGGAAATGACGACGGGCGTTTTTTCGTAATGCACATTGATCCTGACTTCATTTTGCAATCGGTCTTGTTCGGTGAAAAGTATGTAAGAATGCTTCAGCGTTGCGCCTACTGGGCCAAGGGCACCGGAAACTTCAGTAAGAAATCCGAGATTGTCTGGACAGTTACCAACGAAAAATTGACAAACTGACTCGAGTGTATAGGTTTGCGCGAGTGGGCACACCAACAGATGTCGTGCGAGAGAAGCGCAGTCCGAACTTTCGCTGGATAGTGATGAATTGCAAAAATCGCATTATCAAAGAAGCTGATGTTGTCCTAATTGGCGCCGGAGTCATGAGTGCAAGCTTAGATCTATTTGAGCAAATCGAAGAGCGCTACGCTGGTCATGATCCGCGCAGAATACTTAGCTGCAAGTTTGGAATATGCGATTGCTGCCTGAAGTTAGCGCTCTTCGACAAGGCAAAAGAAGCGTTGGAGGCAGCCATCAAGCACGCGCCTTCCCACAACGAAATCTACTGCGATTGCGTCGCAAAACTGATTGTCCGGGCCGGTTCCACAAACTCAAAACTTCTCAAAGGCGGCAGCACTAGAGGTTCTAAGAACTTGCGAAGAAGAATTGCCGCCCGATCAATTCAGGAACCTACCTTGAAGCCGCAGCAACTTCCACTTTGGATAAAGCGTGGTCAATGTCGGCAATGAGATCCTCGACGTCTTCAATTCCGACAGAGAAACGCACCAGTCCGTCAACAATGCCGCGTTCTTCTCGAATAGCCTGAGGAATTGACGCGTGCGTCATCGTAGCGGGATGCCCAATGAGCGACTCGACTCCGCCGAGGCTTTCAGCCAGCGTAAACAGCTTGGTATTATTTAGAACGCTACGAGCGCCTTCGAGGCCGCCGCGCACAACTACCGAAACCATGCCACCGAACCCGTGCATTTGCTTTTTCGCCAGCTCATGCTGAGGATGCGATGCCAGACCAGGATAGTAGATCTTCTCGATTGCGGGATGCTTCTCCAAATGCTGCGCAATGATGGCAGCATTCTTGATGTGCTCTTCCATTCGCACCTTCAAAGTCTTGAGTCCGCGCATAACTAAAAAGCAATCGAATGGTCCCGGTACTGCTCCAACTGCATTCTGATGGAACTTCAGCGACTCGTAGACATCTTCTAAGCTAGTGATTACGGCTCCACCAACGACGTCGCTATGACCACCGAGATACTTAGTAGTGCTATGCAGAACAACATCAGCTCCCAAGTCCAACGGGCGTTGCAGATATGAACTAGCAAAAGTATTGTCCACGACGGACAAGATTTTCTTGCTGCGAGCAATCTTCGCCAAAGCCGAGATATCAGCAAGGCGCAGCAACGGGTTGGTTGGCGTTTCAATCCATAGCATCTTTGTTTCGGGACGAATCGCCTTCTCAAAGTTTGCGGGATCTCGTGCGTCGATAAATGTGAAGGTCACGCCATAGCGAGCGAATACTTTGTCAAAAATTCGGTAAGTGCCACCATAAACGTCGTCACCAACAACCACGTGATCGCCTTGCGACAACAAGTTCATCACAGTATTGGTCGCGGCTAGTCCCGAGCCGAAAGCCAGCCCGTATTTTCCATTTTCGAGCGAAGCAAGACACTTCTCCAGAGCAAGGCGAGTCGGATTATGCGTTCGGGCATACTCAAATCCCTTATGTTTCCCGAGTTCATCTTGCGCGTAAGTAGACGTTTGATAAATGGGCATGCTCACCGCACCGGTGGTCGGGTCCGGCTCTTGCCCTTCGTGAATTGCCTTTGTAGAGAATTTCACCTTGACGCTCCTATTGTTGTGCCGGTCTCCGAACTGGTAGTTTCGCGAGAGTTGATGCTGTCACGCAAGTGAGCCATCATGTCGAACTTCGTCAAAACGCCGTAGGCGCGGCCTTCATCCATTACAACGACCATAGCTGTGCCGAGCTTGAAAGCTTTGTACACCATTTCGATTTCTTCGTTCTTGTCGAACTGCGGAAACGGCCGGCCCATTACGGAACTGATAGCCATGGTCGAGGGATCTTTGCGCTCGTAGACCACTTGCATAGTGATAATGTCGTTGATTGAACCGACGTTCTGACCGCTCTCCGTGGTCACCGGCAATTGGTCGATTTGATGCTCTTGCATCAATTCGATTGCACGTTGAACAGGATCCGTATCTTTAACTGTAATCATGGGCGCCAACTTACTGCGCTTGCCCTTGCGCTCGATCAAATCTTGCACGGCATAGCTGTGCTCGGGCGAAGGCAGGAACCCATTGGCACGCATCCAATCATCTGAAAACATTTTGCTTAAGTAGCCGCGACCGCCATCAGGCAAGATCACTACCATAACATCTTCCTCGGTCAACTGAGGGGCGATCTTCAGCGCCGCAGTGACTGCCGTGCCGCAGGAGCCACCGACAAGAATGCCTTCTTCTCTTGCCATTCGACGCGCCATGGTGAAAGATTCTTTGTCGCTAACTCGAATAATCTCATCGATAAGCTTCAAGTCGACATTGCGTGGAATGAAGTCTTCACCAATGCCTTCAACCTTGTAGGAATTCGGCATGTCGCCCGAATAAATCGAGCCCTCCGGATCGACGCCCACAATTTTGATCTTCGGATTCATTTTCTTGAGGTAGCGGCCGATGCCACAAATGCTGCCCCCCGTCCCCATGCCGGCAACGAGGCAAGTAATCTTTCCTTCCGTCGCTTCCCAGATCTCCGGTCCGGTGCTCAGTTCATGCGCCATGGGATTATTCGGGTTGGCAAACTGATTCGGCTGGAACGCTCCGGGAATATCGCTTGTCAGCTTGTTCGCTACGGAATAATAGCTTTCATGGTGTCCGGCAGAGACGGTGGAGGGAACCATCACAACTTCCGCTCCATAAGCCTTAAGAAGATTTATTTTTTCAGGCGCCACTTTGTCCGGACAAACAAGAATGCATCGATACCCTTTGACAGCGGCAATCTGCGCCAAGCCTGTGCCAGTGTTGCCGGATGTCGGCTCAATAATCGTTCCACCGGGTTTCAAAAGACCGGCCTTTTCCGCTTCTAGTATCATTCTGAGGGCCGGTCGATCCTTGATCGAGCCTCCGGGGTTGAAAGCCTCTACTTTGCCCAGCACAAGCGGCTTCATCCCGGCGAATATCTTCCCGAGTTTAACGAGCGGCGTAGATCCTACAGTTTCAAGGATGGTGTTGCAGTATTTCACCGCTCCCGGACCTCCATATAAAATAACAACGGCAGTGCTCAATTATACGCCTCGAAGCGGCAAAGATCGTCGCAGAGGGTGTCAAGCAGACTGCTAAAAACCTCTATTGGACGGAGCTAATCCAGACTTATGACAGAAGAGAAATTTACCTGGTCACCGGAAGATCTGGATAACTTCGACCCGAAAACGGCTCTCAGTGAGCCCGGACAGTATCCATACACACGCGGCATTCACTCAGAGATGTACCGCAGTAAAATCTGGACCATGCGTCAGTACGCTGGTTTCGGCAGCGCGGAAGAAACCAACGAGCGCTTCAGATACTTGCTTGCCAACGGTCAAACGGGGCTCTCCACCGCGTTCGACTTGCCGACACAGATGGGTTTGGATAGCGATGACCCAATGGCCTTGGGCGAAGTGGGGCGCACCGGTGTTGCCATCGACACTATGGAAGACATGGAAAGACTCTTCGACCAAATCGATTTGTCCAAAGTCTCGACTTCCATGACCATCAATGCCACGTCGAGCATCCTCTTGTCCATGTACCGCGCCGTCGGCATGAAGCAAGGCGTAGACGCCGTTAAACTGCGAGGCACGATTCAGAACGACATTCTTAAGGAATACGAGGCTCGCAATACATATATCTATCCGCCGGCAGGCTCGATGAGATTAATTACCAACATCTTCGAGTACTGTTCCAAAGAGATGCCGCTCTGGAACACCATTTCGATTAGCGGCTATCACATAAGAGAAGCTGGCGCTACAGCTGTGCAAGAACTTGCGTTCACCTTCGCCAATGGATGCGACTACGTCAAAGCCGCGATGAATAGCGGTATGGACGTGGATTCATTCGCGCCGCAGTTATCGTTCTTCTTCGTAGCACAGATGAACTTCTTCGAAGAAATAGCCAAGTTCCGCGCGGCAAGACGCATCTGGGCTCGACTGATGAAAGAGAAGTTTGGAGCTAAGAATCCTAAGTCATGGACTTTGCGCTTTCACGTTCAAACTGCTGGTTCAAGCCTTACCGCACAACAACCGGACAACAACATTGTTCGCACCGCGCTGGAAGCACTTTCCGCAGTTCTGGGCGGATGCCAATCTTTGCACACCAATTCAAAGGACGAAGCGCTCGCGCTACCAACTCCTGCATCAGCCCTCACTGCGTTGCGAACCCAGCAAATCATCGCGTACGAAACCGGCGTGACCAATGTCGTCGATCCCCTCGGCGGTTCTTACTTCATAGAGGAACTAACCAACAAAATCGAACGGGAAGTAGAAGCGTACCTGCGTCGCATCGAAGAGATGGGCGGTGCAACGGTAGCGATCGAAAGCGGGTTTATCCAGAAAGAGATTCAGGATTCCGCCTATCAGGACCATGTGGATATCGAGTCCGGCAGCAGAGTTGTTGTCGGCGTCAATCAGTTTGTTGATAAAGAAGAGGAAGACATTCCCTTACTTCGAGTTGATCCCAAAATCGAAATCCGACAGAAAGAGAAGTTGGCCCGCATCAAGCAATCGCGCGATAACGTGCTGGTCAAACAGCGCTTGGCAGAATTGGAGGAAGCGGCGCGCGGCACAGACAATCTCATTCCATACATTATTCGCGCAGTCGAATGTTATGCATCAGTCGGAGAGATCAGCGCAGCGATGAAAAAGGCGTACGGAGTTTTTCGCCCCCCGATCACGATCTAGTCAAATCATGCAACGGCTGCTCATCCAAGGGCAGATCACCATGCTCTCTCTTTGAGAAGTTTCCCATCGACTACAGGTTAGCCGAACTACTTTTAAATGCCCCGAAAACAGTGCGTCGATGCTTACGTTTCCATGATTGGTTGGTACTGCGCTGTCTCGTCGAATCCACAAATCCACGCAACAGCTTCAGGGCAGGTACGCGTGGCAGGGGGGACGCGTAAGATGTAATTGCGATCGGTGGAAGGGCAAATGACCGAGACACAGACCAGATCTTCGTCGCCCTTGATGGGGACTTTCAGCAACTTACGCACACCGCCGCGACTGTCTTTGTCGGTATGGATCACTTTGGCATTAGCTTCTCGCATGAATCGCTCATAGCTCATTCGTTCCATCAAAACGCGACGACGCTCAACATTGGACTCATCAAGCACCTGACTGGCAGTTATGGAATCAGGACAAAAGGCGATGTGTTCGTCTATCAAAACTCCACGCCATAGAATCCGCGCACCACGGCAACCTTCCGGCAGAAATGTCAGGCCGGTCCCGGCAATGTCAATCGATGACGTTACAACCATATCCGGTGGCAACGACACTAAGTTTTGCCAACCGCGTACGTCAAGCTCAGATACGCGACGCAACCATGGAGGCAACTCGCTGAACTGAGACAAATTTCGTGCGATGAATCGCCCTTTCACGCGAGCCTCCGCTGGCCACGCCTCCAATGCGCTACATCCGGATACATCCAACCAAAAGACGTCCAAATTCTCCGGCAACCGCTCCAAAGCGGTGCATCCACGCAGAAGCAAGTAATCTACCGTCAACGCGTCGGGCAAATGCGTCAGGTTCGTATTGCCACTGAGTTCAAGTCTGTACTTCACACGAATGTCATCGGGCAAACTTTCGAACACCGCATTGGCGGCCTTCAATTCAACGCAGTCCATCCCCGCCGGAAGCTGCTTCAAAGCAGCGGCGTCGGAGATATCGATTTCACGCACCTTCATACCATCAGGTAGCGAACTTATCGATTTCTTGATGCCATCGCGAAGATAAACATGCTCTTCGCCGGCAATCATTTGTTCAATTGTCGGCCACCCGTCGTCAGTATCGTCTTCTTCGCCCGCCTCTAACGACGAGGCATTCCGCGCAGCCGCCGATTGCGACGAAGACATGCTTTTCTCCGCGCCAGGAAGCCCCACGGTCGCCAACAACAATCTCAGCAGGTCCTTAAACATGGCGCACCTATTCGTCCGTTCCCCAGCCAAAGCACTGAAAATACCGGCGCGGATAGACCTGAGTTTCATTGTCGAAGTTCAGATCTACAAACTTCACCGCTTCAAAGCGCTCACGAATATTCGGTGGAAGCTGGGCAAGTTTGACAGCAAGGGACGGTTTATCCATCAAATCGTATGGCTCACCAAATCCGTAATCTTCGCAACTGTAGTGAAAGATCCCGAATCCTTGATACTCCATTGGTTGGTCTGTCCATGCCCGAAGAACTTTTCCATCTTTGACGAGCTTCCGGAGATTTGCGCTGCTCATATAAGAGGTGTAGAACATAGTGAGATCGGGATGTGGCACCCACAAAACTTTCGCGTCAGTTTCCGGGACCAGTTTCACATTCCCCGACGAGGTCTCCATCCACACAGATTGCAACCAATCTCGCTTCTCCGAAGGGGTTCCGTTCTGAGACCACCCGGGTTCGGATGCAACAATGGCGTCGGCATTGTAGTCAAACCCTGCGGCCAACATTTCCTCTATCAGCTCTACATCTTGCGAAACTACGGCGAAAGCAGGGCACACTCCAGCTTCGCCCGTATCAAACACTCCGACGTTTCCGTGCGCATCGACGGCAAACCACTCAGAGTCCATGCTGTGCGCCGCCGGATAATCCTCCGTCGTCGTCTCGACATGCAACACTACAGACTCACTCACTGAAATGTCTCCACTCCCATAGACCACATCAATTCCACCAAAAATGTAATCGCTCAAACGCAGTCGTCTACTCCAATTCACCTTCCGGGCCAATACAACTAAAATAGCGCCAGGGAAAAATTTCTACTTCATCGCTAAATCGCAAGTCATCAAAGCGGACTGCGGAGAGCAAAGTCGCAATCGGCGACGGAAGATTGGAAACGTTTATAGGAGAGGGCGGCGGAGTTTCCCGTAGGTATGGCTCAGTTGTATCGTCTTTGCACCGATAAAAGTAGATGCCATAACAATCATACTTCAGCCCCTCAACCACCCAAGCTCGCGAAACCTTGCCTTTGTCCATCCAGCGCTTCAGTTCAGTAGCTTTCAGTCCATCCAGGTAGTACAGGACATGGTTCGGTTGGGGAAGCAACGCCGGAAGAGCATCGTAAACATCGTGCGAACTCGGCTTAGGGAAAAACTCCGGATCACTCACCTCAAGAATAACCCGGTCCACCCAGTCGGACTGCTGTCGTGTGTAAGTCCACTGCGACCCCGCCAACAAAGGACCGCAGTCGTATTGCACTCCAGCAGCAGCCAATGCCTGAGGTAGACAATGCAAGGCGCGGGGTGGATAAACGCCCTCATCAGCCGTGTTGAAGACTGCAACGGCACCGTCGGCATCCACCGCGAACCATTCCATTTCCATGGCGGGATATTCGGCATCCCCTGCCGTCAGCCCGCTGCGCAGTTCTGGTTCCACTTTCACCACCGTGCTACAGACCCGGAAATATTAGCATGTTTAAATCATCCCCCTCCTCCCGCCTGCACCCTGCGTTGGCGCAGTTCAAGCAGCGCAAAGAGGGGGCGTTCGGGACAAAGGATCTTAAGTGGGGTTCAGTTGAATCTTTGAATCCTGTGCCAAAATCTTGAAGTGAGCAAGCCAAGAGTCTCAATAGTCATAGTTAACTGGAAGACGCCGCGCCTGTTGGCGGGCTGTCTTCGCTCGGTGCTAAAAGATCCACGGGCGCTGCACGACTTTGAGTTCCTTGTAGTCGACAATAACTCCGGCGACGGCTCAGTGGAAATGCTCCGCAGTCAGTTTCCCTTTGTCACCACCATTGCCAACAGCGAGAATGTCGGTTTCGGGCGCGCATGCAACCAGGTGATTCCGACCGCAAGCGGCAAATATGTTTTCCTCTTGAACCCGGACACAGTAGTGGTGGAGCAAGCTATCAGCAGGCTCGCCGATTATATGGATTCAAATCCGAAGTGCGGCGCAGCCGGTCCCAAGATTCTCAATCCGGACGGCACACTGCAATTATCCTGCAGGCGTTCGTTTCCGAGCCCGGCAGTAGCATTCTTTCGCATGACCTATCTGAGCGTGTTGTTTCCGAAGCATCCCGCATTCGCGAAATACAATTTGACCTGGGCCGACCCCGACCAGGAAATTGAGGTTGATGCATTGTCCGGCTCCGGCATGATGGTGCGCAAGACAGCGATCGATCACATCGGTTTACTCGACGAAGCAATCTTCATGTACGGCGAAGAGATTGATTGGTGCTGGCGTTTGAAACAGGGCGGCTGGACGGTGAACTATGTACCCACGGGCGTCATGTATCACTACCATGGGGCTTCGAGCCGATTTCGGCGTGTTGGCGCCACTATCAATTTGCACAAGGGAATGGAAGTTTTCTACCGTAAACACCATTCGCAGCGGCACACTGCTTTGTTCAACTGGTTTGTCTATGCAGCGATCTGGCTGAGAGCCGGGGTCTTCGTAATTCTATCCGCATTGCAAAATTTCATTCCCGCCAAAGAAGAGCCCGGTGAAAGCGGGGTTTTCGCGGAGAACATAAAGGAAGCCCAAGCAGAAATTATTGACTTCAACCCCGCTCGCGAATCAACAATACCCGTCGCAGCCTCAGCCACCACTACAGTTGCAGCACACGGGGAGCCAGCGGCGCCGGTCGCCAAATGATCTTAGTCACGGGCGCAACGGGTATGATCGGAAGCGCTCTAGTAGCGCGCCTTGTTCGCCAGGGAAAGCCGGTGCGATTGGCCGTGCGAAACTCAACGCTGGCACGCACGGCACTGAGTAAGACAACGGATCTCACAGGCGTAGACCTGCAAGAGTGTGATTTTCTTTCCTCTGAGCGCGACCTGACGTCACTGGTTTCAGGGTGTGACATCGTGGTGCATCTGGCCGGGCTCGTACATCAGCCGGACAAACCGGCGGAAATGTTTGAAGAGCTCAATCTGCGAACTACCGGGCGCCTGGCCCACACAGCTAAGAGTTGCGGAGTAGATACATTCCTGTTTACTAGTACCATGGCTGTGTACGGTCCACCGCCGTTCGAGAACATATCGGAAGAGGCAAAGCCCAATCCCGACACGGACTACGGACGGACAAAGTTGGCGGCGGAAAAGTCACTTGCGGAGATTCGTCCAGCCAGAAGCGTGATTGTTCTTCGTCCCTCTTTGGTTTATGGACCCGGTGACCGCGGCAATATGCTTCCATTGATTCGCCAGATTTTGAAACGCCGATACTTTCATATCGGAGAAGCGTCCGCGCGCAAAAGCGTGATCTATGCGGCAGACCTGGCACAGGTGATTGAATCGGCATTGGAAAAAGCGCCCGCGGGCTTCCACGTTTACAATGTGTCAAATCCCACAGCCCCAAGCGTTCGCGAAATCGCAGACCAGATACTCGCAGCTGCGGAGCTAGACGGCAAAATTCCTACGTTTCCCGAAATTTTGGTGCGCGTCGGGTCGTATGCCAGTCTGGCATTGGGCAACAAATCCCCGTTACCGCCGTCTCGATTGGATAAGCTCACAAAACCAGCCACATGTGCGGTTAGCAAACTGCAAGCCCTGACGGGCTTTCAGCCGGAATACACCCTGCATGACGGATTGAAAGCAGAAATTCACTGGGCTAAGACCTCCGGACAGCTCAACGGAATCAAGCCGTAAAAGACTGTAAAATTGAAATTGATCTACTAGAGACAGACGACATGCAATCCAAAGCCACTCTCACCATATTTAGTATCACTCTGCTCGCCTGCCTGTTGGTCACGTTACCGGCTAGCGCGCAATCAGAATCGACATCGCCTGATACGGCGCCTGCAGCTGCAACTGAGCCTGGCGCAGCGGAGGTGAGTCCACCTGCGGCCGAATCACCGGCACCGCCCGAAGCGGTAGCTCCTTCAATCAACCGCAATAAAGCGATCGATGCCTACAATAAAGGAATTCAATTCTTCAACGCGCGAAACTATAAAGGTGCAATTGGGGCATTCTCCGATGCGGTTACAAATGATCCGGAGTTCGTCGATGCCTGGTACAACCGAGCAGTGGCGAAAGATTTAACCGGTGACAACGAAGGTGCCATGCTCGACGCCAACGAGGCCTTTCGCTTGAAACCAGACATGATGCAGGCACTGGAACTGCGCTCCAGGGCGAAGGAAAAATCAGGCGACTTGCAAGGCTCATTCGATGACCTTAATCAAGTTTTGGAAAAAGATTCCAATCGCCCCGACACGCTGAACAACAGAGCGATGATTCGCTACAAAATCGGCGACAAAGAAGGCGCCATCGCAGATCTTGAAGCAGCAATCAAGTTGCAGCCCAATCGGCAAGACCTGAAGATGAATCGCGATACTGTCACGAAAGGCTTGACAATAACCAAGGTAGAACAGGCCCCGCCAGCGCAGTCGAAACCGCCGACAGCCTCGGCACGCAAAGCCCTCCCCAAGAAGTAGTAAGTAGTCAGCTAGAACTGAACAAAGAGTCTGCTACCCAGGACGAAGATTCCGGGCTGAGGGCCTGTGCCTCCAGGCGACCAAATGTACTGCACGTCCGGAGAAACTGAAACATTCTTGTTCAGCTGAAACCGGTAATAAGCTTCCAGTGTCTTCTCACCGCGATGGTGCCTACCAGGGTTAATCTGAGCGAGGTTGGCATTTACACCCGCCAGGGTTGTCGGAGCAGCTTCTCCATTCAATGCGAGAAAAGCCGGCGTGGCCGGCGTCACCGCTTCGCGCGAATATGGCAATACCTGTCCGTAAGCAATACCGAGAACATCATCAGGGCGCTTCTTAAAGAAGCTCGACATCGGAATCTCCAATCCCGTCGACCAGCTCGCGCGTGAAGAAAGCAGCCCGCCAAGCAAGACTTCACCGATCTGTTTATCATTGAAAGCATAGCGCCCCCAAAGACCAATGTTCTTCCAAACTTTCTGATCAAAGTTCATGTACATGCCACAGGGCCTGCTGCCCGTGGTGACGCCCCCCGGAATGAGAGACAGCACCGACGTTCCCGATATATCAACAGGTGTCACGAAAGGAGTCGGACTGCCACCACGAAAGTTGAAATTCCAAAATCCGACGCGAAGGTTCCCTTCCTTCTCTTTGAAGCGATGCCCGAGCTGAAACTCATAGTTGCCGCCCACAGAGCCGAAGTAGTCTCTGTTCGTTAGACTGGTAATGCCGCCCGTCAATCGGGCGAAGGCTTTGTCGCGTAGCAAAGATCGCTCAACTTGAAACACAGTGGCCGGACCATTAAAGTTCGGACGCCAGGAAATGCTGTTAACAAACTGGGTATTGATGAACTGAAGTGATTCACTGTTTGCATAGTTATTGTTGTCGAACATGTTGCCGAAGTAAATCAATCCGGCTTTGTAATTGCCCTTCCAGTTCTTGCTCCAGCGCAGGTCCTGGCTGTAGTAGGCTTGCTCAAGGCTGAAAGTTGGACGAAGAGAGTTGCTGTTGTTGTTGTTGATGATCAAGTTCCGCAACTGAACTTCATTCAATCCGGAGTTATAGGGACTGGCGTTGGCATCCACCAGGTCGTTGATGGGGCTGAGCAAGTATTTGTTGCGAGGGAAGAACCGTCCTGCCGCTGCTGTAAGACGCGTGTACAGGTAACCATCCTGCAGGGTTGAGTCCGGAGAGGCCTCATACACTCGCGCCAACACATTTACACGAGAACGCAAATTGACCGCCGTCGAATCGCGATCTGTTTTTCCAGAATCCGTCTGCGGCTGAAAGGCGAAGTCTCCAGAGACCTTCACTTTCTCAAGCAGGTTAACGCGATCATTCAACAGAGTGAGCTTGTCGGAAATATGCGCCGCCGGCGCCACCTCACTTTTGTAAGCCTGAATCGCAAGTTTTCCTTTGACTACTCTAAAGACATCGTCAAACTCTTCCGATAGATAGCCTATGTCGCGATAATCCTGCTCAGTAATCTGATGGGACGGTAGCCCGGCTACACGCGGCATCATCTTCATGAAATAGGTGCCAAGCTCGTTGCGGGTTAGCAAACTGTCGGATGGTGGCTCAAGATTATGGCGAACGGCGAGATCGGTTAGATAGCGCCGGAGTACATCAGTACTGGTCACACCAACCGGCGTTTGCTCGCGACCGGAAAACTCGCCGGAAGGCTGAGCCAACGACTGATCACATGACAGCGTAGCCAACAGGCAGACACTAAATACAGTGCCACAAAAAACCGAAGCAATATCCACCAGACGTCTAACAGAGACACGCATCAGCAGTTTGGGCCACCGGTACCAGCACTGCACAATCTTACTACGCCGAGCCACGTGCCCCGAGGAATGATCGCAAGTCATGACATTGAGATCTAGCGCTTCTTGATTTGTATCAATGCGCACACATTAAGGGGTGTAATTCCCAAAGTCACCCGAGAATCGCTTGAGAACCGGGTTGTGGAGCACCGAACATCCACGTTTTCTGTTGTCTATCGGTGGCAATTAGTGTCCTTTGGACACATCGCCAGCATGCTGCAAATGGCGATACAGGCGTCCCGCACTGGATATACAACACTCTATCCTTTTATTGCTAATTTGGAGGGATTGTTGCTATCCACCCCTTTTCTAAACATTAAATGCCTGGTAGAGTCTTTAATCATTAATTCTCGAAGGCAGAATTTGACGCCTAAGAGGGGTTTAACAAATGGTCGGTACGTCCGCTGAGTCGTTCTATAGATAGGAAACTGCTCTCAGTTGACATCGGCATTACAAGGTTAAACGACAATTAGTCCGGGGTTTTTCAAATTAGCGTCTGGCGTTTGGTACGAGGTAAGACAGTGAGCAGCACTAGCACTAGCAGCAGCAGCGGGATGAAGATCCTGATTATCGAGGACGACGTGAATATTGCGCGTCTGATCGAACTTGAATTGGGTTACGAGGGCTATCAGGTGCACGTCGCCCACGACGGCAATCAAGGCATAGACCTTTTCAAGAAAGAGCAACCGGAGCTGGTGCTTCTGGATATCATGTTGCCCGGGCTCGATGGCGTTGAGGTTTGCAAACGCCTTCGCGCAATTTCCAAAATTCCGATCATCATGCTTACAGCGAAAGATGGCGTTCAAGACCGCGTTGTCGGACTCGACAGTGGCGCCGACGATTACCTCACGAAGCCTTTCGCGACCGAAGAATTATTAGCGCGTATCAGAGCAGTAATGCGTCGCAAACCGCAAGAGGGCATCCTCACATACGCGGATTTGTGGATGGACCAACTCAACCGTATCGTCAAGCGTGGCGAGCGTCAGCTGGATCTCAGAGCGAAGGAATTCGACCTGCTCCGCCTTTTCATGCAGTATCCGGAGCAAGTGCTTTCACGCGAATTCATTTTCGACAAAGTGTGGGGCTATGACTTCATCGGTGAATCGAACGTCATCGAAGTGTACATCCGATATTTGCGCTCCAAACTTGAAGATGGCAACTCCAAGCGCTTGATCCAAACCGTTCGCGGTGAGGGTTATGTTCTTCGCGAAGAAGAGCCGTCCAGATAACGGCTAAGAAGCGATTGTGCGCCGAGCGCACCGCTAATTACATCAATTGATGCGTTAGAGAAGCGTGACAGTCCGTCGCGCTTCTCTTTTTTTCCACAAAATCCCGCCACAAAATCCAATTCTCGACGTCACTGGTTCCAGCTATCAAATGAAGCTCCCATGCGATAGAGTTAATCGGTTTCGCCGAACTACCTGATACGCAGCCGGACGGACGCCAGAAGCGCCCCTCATGCATATCCGACAGCTCCCACCTTCCGCATCCGATCAGCGAAAGACTAAAACAGACTACTGTGGGAAAAACCGAACAAACCTGAGCGGATAGAACTTGCATATTTACCCGGTGTAAAGTTATGATAAGTGCTTAAGATGTAAGTTGGAGTCCCGGTCGTAACGGACCAAAGGTCGATGTCTATGACTACACTCAGTGAAGCAAGATTGGGCGCTGGAGGCCGCGAAACATCCTTTTTCGTGGATATCCTCACGCAGTCTCCCTCCGGCAGCTGGGTGCTCAGTTTGCCAAGCAGGCTCCAGCCGTACCAGGATGAGCTTGAACTGCTCCTTGGCAGAGCGTTCGCCGGAAGACCGCGCTGTCAGGAGAACCTGGAATTAGCCCAACAGCTTACTTTGAACTGGTGTATCTCGAAGTGCCGCAAGCAAGGCATCACGCTGGAAGAGTGCCTCAGCAGCGACTAGCTCGAGTTTATGACACGTCCAAATAGTAGAGCCCGCCGCAAGCGACGGGCTCTTTTGTTTTTCGATTGCCTTTCAGGCATTTGCCTGCGGGCTTACGCTTCGCCGTCGCCTTCCGGCTTGGACGGGGGCGGTGCGTCGAGTCCCTCACCTTCGATATCCACATCAGCTTCAACAACCGGCGTAACGGATACAACCTGGTCATCTTTGAGCTGCTGCAACCGAACGCCTGTGGCCATGCGTCCTTGCATGCTTATATCGTCCGTTCTCTGACGGACAACGACACCACCTTGAGTGGCAATCACGACTTCGTTGCCCGGACGCACTACGCGCAGGCTGGCCATTTTTGATTTGGCGCTCTTGAACTTTGTACCGATAATGCCAAGGCCTGCACGTCCCTGCTGACGGAATTCATCTAACATTACTCGCTTACCGTAACCATCATTGGTCACGAACAGAAGCGAGCATTCCGGCGTCGGTTCAAACACATCGAAGCCAACAATCTTGTCGGTCTCACGCAGAGCTATGGCCCTCACGCCGCGAGCGGAACGTCCGAGCGGACGAACCTCCTCCTCGCTATAACGAATGCACATACCATCGGACGTACCGATGATGATGTCGCACTTGTTATTGGAGCGCCGCACCCAGCCGAGCTGATCTTTCTCGCCATTGTTCTCACCAAGGCTGATAGCGATGATGCCGGACTTTCTGATGTTGCCGAACTCCGCAATTGCAACTTTCTTGATTTGCCCTTGCAACGTTAGCATCACAAAGAAGTTGTTCTCTTCCTTGAAGCTCTCGTCTTCCACAGGAATAACAGTGGTGACCGTATCGTCCTGGCCAATCGGAATCAAGTTGACCATTGCCAGCCCTCGAGCCGAGCGGCTCGATTCCGGAATGTCCATAACGTCGATTGCATAGACCTGACCGCGATTTGTGAAAACCAACAACTTGTCGTGCGTGTTGGCTACAAAGAAGTGCTGCAGGTCATCCTCATCCTTAGTCTTCACGCCTGAGACACCACGGGTGTTCCGGCGCTGACGGCGGAACGTATCGAGCGGAGTGCGCTTGATATAGTCCTGCGTTGTGATGAAGATGGCCATCCGCTCGTTAGGAATGAGGTCCTTAGCAGTGATATCTTTGCCATCCGAAGATGAGTCGATGATCGTCGTACGCCGCTCGTCGCCGAATTTTTCCTTGATAGCGGTCAGCTCTTCCTTGATTATCGCCAGCACGCGCTCGCGTTTGGCAAGAATGTCCTTGTAGTCGGCGATCTTGACCATTTCTTCATCATAGCTTTTCTGAATCTTGTCACGTTCCATTCCGGTCAAGCGACGCAGTTGCATTTCCAGAATGGCGTTTGCTTGAGGTTCGCTTAGCTCGAAGCGCTCGATCAAAGCGGCTCTGGCTTGTTCTGCGGCAGGCGAGTTTCGGATGATCTTGATCACTTCATCCAAATGTCCTAGCGCTTTGAGGTACCCCTCCAAAATGTGCGCCTTGTCTTCTGCTTTCTTCAGCAAGAACTTAGTACGCCTGGTCACAACTTCTTCGCGGTGGCGAATGAAGTCGTCGATAATACCTGCCAGGGACAAGGTCGCAGGCAAGCCGCTGAGCGGTTTCTTGCCAGGTTCACCTGCATCCGCCCGCGCCGGGATCAGAGCCAGCGTGTTAACCGGGAACGATTGCTGCAGCTGAGTGTGCTTGTACAAGTTGTTCAACACAACTTCGGGGTGAGCATCACGCTTAAGCTCGATAACAACTCTCAATCCGGAGCGGTCGGTTTCATCATTTACGTCGCTGATGCCACTTATTTTTTCTTCCTTCACCAGGTCTGCAACGCGCTTGGTGAAAGCTTCCGGACCCACCATGTACGGCAACGAAGTAACAATGATACCCATGCGCGATTGTCGTCCGCCCGAACCGGGTATCTGTTCAATTGTCGCAACGCCGCGTACCGGAATGGAACCGCGACCGGTGTTGTAAGCTTCGCGAATACCGTCGCGTCCGAGGATAATTCCGCCGAACGGGAAATCAGGTCCCTTGATATATTCCATCAATCCATTGGAATCCAGTGCTGGATTGTCAATCTTCGCGATACAACCATCAACAACTTCGCTCAAGTTGTGAGGCGGTATGTTGGTTGCCATACCCACCGCGATTCCGGCAGATCCATTAAGGAGCAGCACAGGAACTCGCGCAGGCAGAACAACTGGCTCTCGGCGGCTATCATCGAAATTCGGTCTTGTGTCTACAGTTTCGAAGTCGATGTCGGCAAGCAGCTCCATGGCGAGCGGCGCCAGCTTCGCTTCCGTGTAACGCATGGCGGCGGGCGGATTATCGAGATCGCCGAAGTTACCGTGTCCATTGATCAACACGTATCTACTGGCTGACGGTTGCGCCAGACGCACCAAAGCCTCATAAATAGCGGAGTCACCGTGAGGGTGGAAGTTACCCATCACGTCTCCCACTGTTTTTGCAGCTTTGCGGAAACGCTCGTTGGGAGTTAGCCCCAACTCGTACATACCGTAAATGATCCGCCTGTGGACCGGCTTCAAGCCATCTCGCACATCCGGTATCGCGCGGCTGACAATTACAGACATCGCGTAGTCAATGAACGACTTACGCATTTCGTCCCGTAATTCAACCGTGACAATTCTCTCGCCGCTACTCAAGATGCTTTCTCCACCTGAAAATTAGCACTGCCGACACAAAATGAAAGTATAGCATGCGCACTAAACCCTGTTCTGAAGCGGTGTTTAGCCATTACAGCAGGTTCACTTTTGGATATACGACAGAGCCGTCCATTACGTTTTTAAGAGCTGAAAACGCTTCCGAATCAGCAATTCAAAAATGCACTAGTCCTCAGTTCGCAGACTTTCCAATAACAATTAAATTTACGACTATGAACCAATGTATTTAAGGAAAGCTGTCTTTATGGCACACTTGTCAGTTCACTCGAGTTCGGGGGAGAAATAAGTGACTGTGACTGCACCAGAGGGCGGACGACTGCGGGCCGAGCGCCTGCGTAAACTTAATGCGCTTCGTGAGCAAGGAGTGAATCCTTATCCTTACAGCTTCAAGCGTACGCACTACGCGCAAGAACTGCACACCAAATACGAATCTCTGCCGGCGAACACCGAGACGGAAGACGTCGTCAGCATTTGCGGCCGCGTGCTGAACGAGCGCAACACTTGGCTGTTCGTCGACGTTTTCGATGAATCAGGCAAGATTCAGCTCTTTTGCCATAAAGAAAGCCTGCCCGCTGCGGAACTCGAGAAGTTGCGCCTCATGGATAAAGGCGATTTCATCGGCGCAACGGGAACGATTCGTCGCACTAAAGCCGGCGAATTGTCCATTCGAGTGACTTCGTATGAGGTTCTCGGCAAATCGCTGCTGCCTCTGCCGCTGAGCTGGGACGGATTTACCGACGTGGAAGCCCGCTACAGGCAGCGCCATGTCGACATGATCATCAACCCTTCCGTGCGCGAAACGCTGAAGAAGAGAAGTCTTGCCATACGCACCATGCGCGAGTTTCTTGATGATCGCGGCTACTATGAAATCGAAACGCCGGTGTTGCAGGTCGAAGCAGGCGGAGCTGATGCACGCCCGTTCATCACTCACCACAATGCGTTGGACATTGGGCTCTATATGAGAATCGCAACCGAGCTTCACCTGAAAAGGTTGATTATCGGTGGATTTGAAAAGGTTTACGAGATCGGGCGCATCTTCCGCAACGAAGGTATCAGCACCAAGCACAACCCCGAGTTCACTATGATGGAGCTCTATTGCGCTTACGGCGACTACCTGGAATTGATGGACTTCGCCGAAGAGATGATTCTACATATCGTGGAAAAAGTCTGCGGTGGTCCCAAAGTAAACTACCAGGGCACCGAAATCGATTTCACTCGCCCGTGGCGCCGCGTCACCATGCGCGACGCCGTACTGGAAGCAACAGGCGTCGACGCTGACACTCTTGCCACCATGGATGATGCTCGCGCTGTTGCAAAAAAACTCGGCATCGAACTCAAGCATGAGGAAACACCAGGAGAAGTCATCAACACTTTGTTTGAGGAGAAGGTTGAAGCCACATTCATTCAACCGACTTTCCTGATTGATTATCCGGTAGAGATTTCGCCTCTGACCAAGAGACACCGCACAAAAAAAGGTCTGGTCGAACGCTTCGAGTTGTTCATGTTCGGTCGCGAGCACGCCAACGGTTACAGCGAGTTGTCCGATCCGCTTGATCAGCGAGCAAGGCTGGAGGACCAGGCGCGCAGGAAAGAACAAGGCAACGAAGAAGCTCAGCCGCTCGACTTGGACTTTATTGAAGCCATGGAATACGGGATGCCCCCGACCATGGGCATTGGAATCGGCATTGACCGACTGGTCATGCTTCTGACGGACTCGGCTTCGATTCGAGATGTAATTGCATTTCCGACCATGAAACCGATTCCGCGCCAGGATCGCCCGGCCACGGAAGAATAGACGCATAGCTGTCGAAAATCGTGATGCAGAGGTTGAACCGATGAACCTATTCAAGTTCTACAGGTACAAAAATCGCGCTGTAATTCCTTCAATGGTTCTCACCGAGGCCGGCCTGATAGTCGAAGGCAATCCCGTAGAGGTTCTCGAAATCGACCATCCTGAGCTACCGCAGATCTTACGCGAAGCACTTTGCGCCAGCCCGGGAAAAGAAGAACCGTCCGCCGAAAATGACGAAGGTCCCAAGTCGGTAGTTCTTGAAGCATTGCAGCTGAAGAAGTGGCGTGATTTCGAACAAGAGGCTTTACTCTACACCGTTCATCGCACCGACAAAACAGTCGAACTACATGTTACAGGCCGAGGAAACGACGGATTCTGGAAGCGAGACGACACGAAAAAGACCACCTTGGACACCACGTGCTGGCCTGAAACGGTAGCGCAGGCCCTGGCGAAACTTATGGTAGACAACAAGCCCGTGGCCGACAAACCCGTGCGCCTGCTGGGCGGACCTGCCGCCGCACCGTTGGCGCTTCCACCACCAAAACCGAACGAGTAGGGATCAAACTACAAGAGCGAATATGTCCTGCCAGGCGACCGGTCAGCAGATTCGGTAATTAGACAAGGCATCCATTGCGGGCCTGCAAAACCTAGTCGTAGGATATAGTGGGAGCGCCGGGGCGACTGTACTCGACGAGTCTATGAAGCTCAGTGCGGTAAGTAGTGCCATCCGGTTGCTTCAACTCGAAGCGCCCGTCGTATTTGACACGAAGTTCAAGTCCGTCGGTAAACTTCGCTTCCATGGTGCGACCGTCTTTGAACACGGTGATGGTTGCGCCATCTCGATAGAGGTATCGCGTCGCGCTGCCCCTATTCGCATCATAGACGTCCATCGGTTGCATGTTACGACCGTCGGCACCGATGCGTTGCGGATTATCAAATTCGAGTGGCAATCTCGGTCTTTGCCCGTTTGTCGGAACACCTTCCGGCTGCGGTTCAAAGTCGAGCCTACCGCCTCTGATATGAATTTTGCTACCATCGCTGCCTTTCACTTCGAAAGTCGGGGCACCTTCTATGGTGACAAAACTTCTGAACTCACTAATACGGGCACCATTTCCCAATGTCAAATCAGTAGAGACTCGCCCTTCTGTTAATCGATAGTTGCGGTTTACTGTGCCGTCCGGGTAGAGTACATCGCTGCTCACACTTCGTCCCTCGTGCTGCCAGGCACGATCCTGATAGACAGTTTCAACACGTCCGTCCGGTCGGTACGTTTGGTGCCAATGAACATCGTTGCCCTCATTGAATACCATCAACGAATCGGACGGATGTTGTTTGCGTGCAGCCTCAATTAGAGCAGGATTGGCACCTTCTCTCAATTCGAGCAGACGCACCAGTTCGCCATTGTTATAGTCATACCCTTCCGATTTAATACTGCCTTCTCTGTATTCCTTGCGCCAAGTACCATCGGAACGACGCTCCCAAGTCTTTAGCGGACCGCGTCCGAATTCCAAGGTCTCGTGCTTGATTCCAGGACCACGACCATTTCGTTCATGTCTGAGTGTACGTCGCCCCAGATGTCCATCGACGACCTCATACTCACCGCAGCGCGACCGTGTTGATTGCTCGACGATAGTCTCACCGGTAGCCTTATCCGTTGTTCGTATCTCGCGGGAGAATTCGCCCTTCAGCGCATTCATTCTCTGCACGTCAACGACCGTTGTTGCTGGATCTTCAGTGATCAAAGTTCCATCAAGGGATTCAATAATTGTCTTACCTTCGGCAGGATACTCCGTAACTACAGTGCCATCGCTGCGAGTTGTCGTCTTCTCACCATTCCAGTACTCAACCGTGCGAGAGCCATTCACCCACTCGGTGACTTTCCACTTCTCCCCGCCTTTTTCAAGCGGAAACTCAGTTACCTTTGTGCCGTCAGTCTGCAAAGACTTAAGCGTACCGTCCATCCTCTCAAGGATCTTCGTGCCGTCTTTGGTGGTGACTATTCGCCGCGTGCCGTTTGAACCGGCTTCGCCCAAGTCAATTACAACGCTGCCATCAGGCCGAACAGTCTTCACCCGACCCGGTCCATCAGGATTGATTTCAAACTCCGGAGCCGACATGCTACGACCGATACCGCTTTCTGGAAAACCGCCAGGACGAACATCTCCAGGCGCGGTCTTGTGTATGGGCAATGCATCACGCAGGGCGACCTGCGACTTCGCCCCCCCCCCGGTCGAAGAAATTGCTTCCGCATTAGAGCGAGACATGGCACCGAAGCTACCAAACAAACCGCCAACGGTACTGAAAGTGTATACCGATTTTCCGGTTTCGCTAACGCTCGCCAAACCCTTCCCGGAGAGAATTGAGTCGCCTTGAGCATGCACAATTCCCGCAGGAATACCGGAAAGCACATTGGCCGCGACTTCATTGCGAAGCAGGCCTCCGCCCGTTCGTCCCGCCCGTTCCATCGATTGACCGAGATTGCGAAGCCCTACTGTCGAGGCAGCCAGAGTTCCAAACGTCAGCCCTTGAACGGTCAGGTTCCGGGCGCGAGCAGCCCAGAAGTTTTCCTCGGCACCAACCGGGGTAAACACACCACCCAGAGTTGCACCGGTAACGGCAGTTTTAAAAATTTCGCGACGGGAATGATCCGCCAGTTGAGTCTGAGTCAGCCCGCCGGGCGCGGCTCTTCGCGTCAGCAAAGTGATGCCGATCAAATCGGCGGCAAGTCCCGCAGCGGAGCCAATTTGCTGGGCATGCCACTGCTTCGATCCAAAGTCCGACTTCTCGGGCGCCGACATAAATTGTACAGCCGGCAGAAGATTCGTTCCGTCCTTACCGACTAAAGAACCAGCATCGCTGCTCACCTTATCCACAAGTTGCGCCGCACCGCTAAGCGGGTTTTGCACAGCAGAGTAGGCAAATGAATGAAGCAACTCAGAGGTGAAGTCCCGCTTCTCGACCAGAAGATCGTGCTTGTTAGAAAGCGCCAATTCATCTTTGCTAAAGGTACGGGTATCGCTCATATGGCACCATGTTCGGCGGATTCGACGCGGCACCCCGTTCGGGTTTACGCCTCATGGGTTCCACTATAGGGTTGCGATTAGGAGCAGGCGATTCGTATTCCCCGCAGCGCCCTGGCGCCCGGGCGCACCCGCAAGTCCATGCAGACAGGTGCTCTACGGCAATACGCCGGGACTACATTAGAGAAATGGCAGTGTACGCCACTCGCTCCACTCAGTATTTCCCGCACAACTACTCTGGCCAAATCGAGCGAATCAAGATCGGCCGTTGATTCATGTTGAGGTTCGTCTTCAATGGAGGAGCGTGGCTCGCCCCAACCGAAAACGGTTAGGGGGAGGTATTTTCCCACATGAAGGTCCATTTGTCGGCGGACTCGTTGATCTGTTTGCTGGTTGGTTTGCCGAAGCCATGGCCGGTTTTCGTTTCCACGCGAATCAAAATCGGAGCATCGCCCGTTTGTGATTGCTGAAGTGCGGCGGCGAACTTGAAGCTGTGCGCAGGCACAACGCGATCATCATGATCTCCAGTGACCATCATAGTAGCGGGATAATTTTGCGCACCAACGTTATGCAACGGCGAGTATGCGCGCAGATATTGGAATGCGGTCGGATCCTCAGAACTGCCGTATTCCCCTGTCCATGCATGCCCGATTGTGAACCGATGGAACCGCAGCATGTCTAGAACGCCAACTTCCGGGACCGCAGCTGCAAACAGTTCCGGATGCTGCGTCAGACTGGCGCCGACCAACAAGCCACCATTGCTGGCGCCATGAATAGCAAGCTTCTTACTGTTAGTGTATTTCTGATCAATTAGCCATCGAGCGGCACTGGAGAAATCGTCAAAAACATTTTGCTTCTTCTCTTTCATTCCCGCTTTGTGCCATTCTTCTCCGTACTCGCCCCCCCCCCTGATATTAGGTACTGCGAATAACCCGCCCTTCTCCATCCACGCGATCACGTCCGGACGGAACGCCGGCGAGATGACGACATCGAAACCACCATAGCCATAAAGATAAGTCTGGTGGGGACCCGCAGCCAGATCCGTATCTTTCTTTCGCGTGATAAACATCGGCACACGCGTACCGTCCTTACTGGTAAAGAAGACCTGGCTGGTTATGAACGCCGACGGATCAAAGTTCACCAGCGGTTTAGCGATAACTTCGCATGCCTTCGATTTTAAATCAAATTGATAAACCGTCTGCGGTGTCGTGAAACTTCCAAACGAATAGAACATGACTGGTTCAGCTCGTCTTGCCGAAAACGAACCCGCAGTTCCGATGCCTGGCAGCGCAATGTCACCAGCAGGTTGGCCGTTCAGATCGAACAGTTTCAATTCCGAATGGGCATCCTTCAAATAATGTGCAACCAAGAACTTATCGCACGCAAACGCATGACGCAAAATATTTTCGCTCTGAGGCACGACTTCAGTCAGAATAGCCTTTTTACTTGATTCGAACTTGCTCGTATCGATCTGCACGATGCGTCCGCGCGGCGAGTCCTGATTGGTATGAAAGTAGAACAACGTCCCATCATTTTCAATGAAAGAAAACTTGCTGCCCCACGTGTCAATCAAATGAACGAGCGGTGAGTCTGCTGAGCTGAGATCCTTGAAGTAGACCAAGTTTTCCGGATTGGTACTGCGATGCACCTCAATTACCAGATAACGACCGTCTTCCGTGACATTGCCGTAGAACGACCACTCTTTCTCATCCTTGTTCTCCGCAATCAGCACATCTTGCTGCTGCTCGGTTCCCATTTTGTGAAAGTAAACTTTTTGAAAATAGTTGGTGTCCTTCAGCCTATTGGCTGACTCCGGATAGCGACTGTAATACAGCCCCGTTCCGTCCTTGGTAAACGTAACCGATCCAAACTTGATCCAATCAAGTCTATCCGGAAGATCTTTACCGCTCTCCACGTCCTTAAACTGCCACACGGTCCAATCGGAACCGCCCGAATGAAGCCCGTAGCCGACGGTTTTACCATCATCGCTCACCGAAAAACCGGCCAACGATACGGTGCCATCTTTCGAAAGCGAATTGGGATCAACGAGCGCCTTGCGATTTTCACCGCGCGCGTTGTCCGCACAATAAAGCACGGACTGGTTCTGCAATCCGCTCAACCTGGTAAAGAAATAGCGATGTCCTCTATGAGTTGGCGCTTGAACTTTGTCGTAATTCCATACTTCAGTCAGTCGCTTGCGAAACTCCTCACGAGAAGGACACTTTTCCAAGTAATCTTGCGTGATCTTGTTTTCTTGATCGATCCAGGCGCGCGTTCGCTCAGCTTCGTTGTCTTCCAACCATCGAAAGGGGTCGGCAATTTTGGCGCCATGATATGTATCCACAACAGCTTCTCCCGCCGTCACCGGATACTTTGAGGACTGCACACCGGAACCATCGATCCCCGGAGCGGACGCGGCCAGGATTAACGGAATCAACAGTTCAAATCTCATCGCTCTCTCAGTTAGGAGGCGCTATACGACCACGAAGCTCTCGCAATGACTCCATCACTTCAGCAGGATGCGTAAATGGAATCATGTGCCCGGCGTTCTCAATCACCCTGAGTTCGGCCCCGGGAATCGCCTTCTTCAGGCGTTGGGCTTGATTGTCCGAATAAACCAGACGGTCCTTATCGCCGCAGAGTATCGAAACGGGAGCCGCTACGCCGCAATACATGTCTGAAATTTGCTCAACGGAAGAATTGATGCACAACTCATCGCGCGCAAACGAAATCAACTGCCCCGGTCGCAGCAACATGGAGGCGAACGCTTCCAAATAATCCTTTGGTGGTTTCTGCGGATAGAACGCTCGTTCCAATGCGCGATCAATGCGGGTACGACCAAACAGCATCAGAATTCGAGCGACAAACTCGCCGAGAATCGGAAGAGAAAGCGCTCGATAGAACGCTTCTGTTTGAATTTCGTGAGTGTAGAAGCCCACCGGCGCAACCAATAACAGTCCAGCCACATCATTGGGATATCGCAAGGCATGGTTTAAGGCCAGCAAGGCCCCCCAAGAATGCCCAAGCACGAGTGCTCGCTTCAATCCCAAGCGCTTGAACGCTCCGTGAAGGATGGCCGAGTGCCGATCAAGGTAGCGCGATGCTCCTTGCACAGGGTCGGAATAACCATGCCCGGGGCGGTCGAATACGTAAGTTCGGTACTCCGAGGCCAGCGTGTCGAGCATGGACATCTCAAAGTCTGCAGCGCTGCCGTCGTTACCGTGCAGCACCACCAGCGGGAAACCGTTACCTGCGGAAAGATAATGCAACCGAACGCGATGAACTTCCAGAAATCGACCGCCGGGCGGAAAACGCGATTCCGACTTTTCAGCGACGATATCCGTCCATACTTTGACCAATGCGGCGGCGGCTGACGTTACAGTAAGCGCCACCAATGCTCGCCTTGCAGCGATTGCCGAGAATGGTGCCAACACTGCCAATCCTCCGACGGGTCCAGAACAGCCCCAATAATAGCACTTCCGGACACGGGCGTTGTCATACCGGGCGTGGCCAAGCCGCCGATGTCAGCAGTGCTTCGTTTCGCTCTTTGTTGGCGGGGGTAAACTAAAGGTATCCCATCCAAGACTGGTAGCCGCTTTGCCGCCGCAGGTAGCCTATGACCGAGCAGGCCGATTCAAGCCGGAAAACAAGTCCAATAGGAGCGCTCAAGGTTCACCCCGAACTGGCCGGCACGGTCGTACGGCGTACACTACCGCATCTGGCGCTAGCAGCAGTTCTTCTTATTCTGGGAGTTCCACTTACAGCTCGAAGCTTGTCGGAGGCCCCCCAGTTCCTGAATCTGGCAATTATTGCACTGATTCTTTTTCTGGTGGTGCGCCAGCTGTCCGAGAGCTGGCTTCAGCTGGCAAGAATAAGCCGACTACTGGAAAGCGGCGCCACCGAACAAGTGGAGCTGATTTTGGAGCAGAAAGGCCCTGGTCTGATTGCCCGGGTGCGATCGGCACTCGACTTCTCGGTGCCGCACACTAACGATTGGGAGATCTACTTTGCGCCTCAAAGTAGCAAGCGGCTTTTCGCAGAAACTGATTTTGGAAGATCGTTGATACTACCAGCCGTTTATGGCTTCGACCCGAGCGACCCTCTCATAGTCCGCACTCCAAAAGGCTTACTGTGGCTAGACTCCAAAGACCCGGACCGAACTGACGAATCCGCGACTTTGTTACTGCGAGCGTACTCGTGCTACGGCAAGGACAAGAATGAAGAGGCAATAGCGCTCCTGAACCAAGCGATTGCGGTCAATCCCAAATACATTGATGCAGTTGAGCTGAGGGGCTATTGTTGGCAGCGCCTTGGTCTGATCGAAAAGTCAATCGAAGACTTCACCACGGTTTTGGATGAACGAGCCCGTTCACTGCCCGGCGTCCATGACATGTCCGCAACCTTCATTTCACGGGCCTCAGCGTACATGGACATACAAGAGTACGAAAAAGCGCTAGCAGACCTGAGCGCGGCGATCGAACTCACACCGGACCAGATGGACCTGTACTTGTTGCGCGCGACCGTCAACGAGTACCTCGGTCGCAATGCAGCGGCAGTCACCGACGCGACAAAGTGCCTGGACCTGGCGAAAGGCACCACCAGTCCGGAAGAGCTAGCGGAGATACTGATCCGTCGAGGAATGAATCACGAAAATGAAGCATTAGCATTGAAAGACATCGACGAAGCAATAGCCACCTTTCCGTCAGCGTCGGCATTCTACTTTCGGGCGTGCATCCAGTTCCGGCAAGACCGTTACCAGGAAGTGATCGAACAGTGCACCAGGGCTCTGGAACTCAACTCCGCATTTGAACCAGCGCTCCAATTGCGTGCAGAGGCCCACATCAATTCCGGCAATCCGGCAGCAGCACACCGCGATCTGACCAGCTTGAAGGATTTGCAGCAGGAACGCAAACAGACAGACGAAGCGTAACGAAGCGCACTACCCTTGGTGCCCAAAGGACACTAAAAAAACACCCCGATTTCACTGCGTGCCACCTGGACGCAACACCCCTTGACTGCCCTTGCGCAAA
Organism: Candidatus Obscuribacterales bacterium; assembly: GCA_019752635.1. Taxonomy (GTDB): domain Bacteria; phylum Cyanobacteriota; class Vampirovibrionia; order Obscuribacterales; family Obscuribacteraceae; genus JAKFUT01. Next base: position 70,860 of record JAIELX010000016.1, read on the forward strand.
TCAGGCTTCTCAAGTGGCGCCTGAAGCATTGCAATACTTTTATCTAACCGATACAATTTTTCTTAACCCGTGCATAACCATAGCGCTGCGATGATCATGCACCACAAATTGATTGAACCTGTTTCAGGAGTGCTGCGGATGGATACGTTCACCGCCGCTGTCTTGTTTCTGGCCGGAAACATTGTGCTGATTTATTTTGTCTGTCTGTTTTGCAAATTAATGGACTAAGTCAAAAAATCGCGCAAATCCGAACCCTCGAGAGCCAATCTGTGCAATGAAGCCAGTTAAGGCAAAACAAAGACGCGGGAAACAACCAAATTCATATCGCGACATTAGTCGCTGCTTCTTCACAACCCACTTTCAAATTCGTCCGGAACCGGTTGTCATTGCAAAATTCACTTACTCAACAATCACAACTTCTGAGTTTCCTCGACCAAACGTCTCGGGTTCATACATCTCCTCGGCCTTAGGTGGCGGCGCGATGAATGTTCCCACGGTAGTCGCCCTGGCAACATACGAAAAGCTGTGTGTTCCTTCCGGTAGATACCCGGTGAATGCTTCGGCTCTTTGATCGCGCAGATTCGTGTATTCGTACCACTGCGGACGATACCACCAACAACGCGACATATCCGAGTCATCGGAAGCGTCGACCACAGCTTGAGTACCCGCTAACTCCGGATTGAGGGGCTCGAAGCCCGCCGGTAGGGGATCAACAAGTGCAACGTGAAAGCGGTCGGCGGGAGTATTCATCTTGACACGCACACGAACCAAAGCTCCTGGCTTAACATGCCAAACTCCGCTGTCATCACGCCTTATGTCAGACGGACTTTCCACCGCTTCATAGGTGCGACTGACATCGAAGCCTTGATCCAAACGGGCAACTTTCAAGTTGCGAGGCGCGTACGTGAAGCCCAGTCTGTAATACAAGCGGCCCTGTCCTTCTTTGCTTATGATCAAAGGTTGTTCCTTCTCCCAGCGCCTGTAGAGCGACTCTGTAGGCATGGACAGCGTCCGAGTTTCGGTGGTCCGTCCCCTAAACTGACTGTCGCCGAGATAGAGATCGCCGAACCACGTTCTGGCTGTGAACTGCGGCGTATTCTTCTCGTAAGCGCGGAAGTAGCGATCAAGGGCGATGCTCGCAATCGCATTGTCTTGCGTATTTGACCATGCGCCTCGCTTTCTCGAAGCAAGCAACCCTTTGACTAACTTCGGTATGACAATGTTCTCCGGTGAACTTTGAATTAGCGCATCAAGAACCAAACCGGTTGTCCTTACCGGCGATTGAAACAGCCAACACCTGCCACCTTCGGCAGACCATCGACTGTCGGCGGTCGAGGCGGTAACGTTCAGCGAGTTGTTCAGCAGCCTCTCGATCTCTTCAACCTGCGTAGCAAGCGCCTTGCTGTCTAGAGCGACAACCAGCATGCGCGCCAGGAACTCCGGCGAACGCTTGCTCAGCGCTTTCTTTCCAAGCAGCTTCCGGGCCTGAGACTGAACGTCGTCACCAAATAACTTGCGCACATAGAGCGCATAGGCCTCAACCTCTTCTTTTGTTTCTTCATCGTAGGTATTTGGAATATGCGAGTCAATTCTGCGCAAGTAGTTCTTGCATCGGTCTAAGACACGACGTTCTACTGCATAACCCTTTTTCGAACAGGTTGCCAGTGCCTGAGCAGCGTAAACACTCACATAGGGATAATCGAAGCTGTCAGGAGTCCAGTAGCCAAACCAGCCTGATTCCGCCTGTCTCGAGAGAAGGGTCTTCAGCCCTCCTGCCACGCACGCGTCCAGTTCCGCAGGGGAGGTTCCGGGAATCTTGAAAGCGGACAGAACGTCCTTAAGCGTCGCAAGAACTATGATGCGAGACGATAGTTGTTCAGAACATTCAAAGCTGTATCCCTTCAAATAGACAACGGCATCGGTCAGCTCCTGAAGCGCCGTTGAACTGGTCGACACATCCAGCCCGCCAATTTGAGTGAAGATGTCGGAAGGAGGCTTGAACGGTTGCGTCATGAGCTCGTGAATTTGATCCATGGTTCCGTAGGTAGCAAACGTCTCCGTGGTGGCAGGCGTGTAAACGGGAAATGCAAACTCCTGAGCGTCCGCGAAATCGCCGGACACGCAAACCGATTGAAAAGCGGCTTTGCCGGCGTCTTCAGCGCTGAGAGGGAAGCGCAGCTCTCCGCGCTCTCCGGCGGCAAGACTAACCTGTTTTCCAACTCCAGCTGTTAGTGCACTGGACGAACCACGTAACGCAACTGAGACTTTCCGGTCCTGCTCTGTCTGGTTCTGCAAAACGAACGAAAGCTCACACTTATCTCCTAAGTTGAGAAATCGCGGCGGAGACTGGCGCAACGCCAGCGGAAGCCGTGCGGTGATACCACTTTCTCCCGTTCCGAAATTGGTGGCACCTGAGATCGCAAATGCCATCACTCGATAACGCGTCAAACTGTCCGGCAGTTTAAAGGAAACACGCGCACCGCCCTTTTCGTCGGTAACCGTCTTTGTCTCGAATACCGCCAGGGGGTCGAAGTTCGAACGCACTGCAATTGGCGGCGAAGACTCTATCATCGGAGGAGGAGGAGGCGGCGGCGCTGCGGCATAGCCGTCGGCCGTGCCTCCGGGAAGCGGCGGTGGCGGCAGAGATGGCGCAGGCAATGAACTTGCGGCTTCGTCGTCACCTTTTCTCTTCGACACATGGCGCTGACTCTCCATGTTCTTGCGTCCTGAATCAGCTCTGACAAATTGGATGCCGTCCGTTGAATCTTGCGATTGCGCCTGCGATGGGCGCGCCGTATAGAAGACCGGCAGCGGATCTTTCAATGTGTAATTGGAAAGCATCAATACACTTTCATCCACAACTACAAGCGTAACTTGACTGCCGGATTGCGGCTTGCCATCGGCACCCCTGACCAGCACATCAACGGCTGCATTCGCCCCGGGTGTTGTGATCGCGTTATCCGGTTTCACTTCGACCTGAAGTTTGCGCTTTAACGGCGGCACAGCGATCGCAATTTGAGACGAAACTCGGCGAGTCCACCACCGCTCAGGCAGCGCATTGGCGCCCTTAGCCGACTCCACAAGGTAGAAGTCTGCAGTTATGCCCGGAACATACACGTCCTTTATAGGAATGTCCACATAACCCATTCCGCCCTTAACGGAAAACGGCTGCGAAGAAACAATGCCACCACGCGCAATCGTCATAATACCTTCGGCTGCTTCGAATGGCGATCGCACTGCAATATGGGCAACATCGCCGTCCTGATAGCTGGTTTTGTCGGCGCTGAGTTCCACCGTCGGCTCCGCACCTACCGGTGAGTAATACGAAGTGTCAGTTTCGCCGGGAAAAACATGCAAGTGATGTTCCGCTAAATTCTGCCGTCCCTCGGCATCGGTCACTGTAGCCCGAATGAGGTATTGCCCGGCTTTCTGGAACTTAACGGGCACCGTCACCGGTTCACTGCGGCTGTCAATCAACTGCTCAGCAACAATCGATTCTGTCAGTGAGTTCGGGGCACCACCGGCATCAGGCGGCATCAAAACAGTCTGTAGCTTGATGGAAGAGGGCTCAGTCTTCCCGTCGATATCGACGCAAACAGCTTTCACATCTATGGATTCACCGGCCTTCACGAACCAGCGATCACACCTCAAACCAACGTATTTCTTGGACGGATGAATCAGAACCGACGTACTGGCACAAAATCGCTGGCGGTTCACATCGTCCACGTTGGCGCTAACAGCGACTGTCACGGGTCGCGGAACGGCCAACGCTGCAAGCCTAAGCTCTAGCGCGGACTTTCCAGTGATTCCCGTAAAACCAAGCGCAGCAGTGATTTGCTCTGACGCGTAGCCATCCCGGTCATTGGGCTGAAACTCATACTCGCTCCATCCTGCAGGAGTGAAGGTACCGGCCGTACCCGTTGCATTCCAGGATACAGCGGCGCCATTGAGGGCACCACCGGCAAGATACTGTGCCGACACTTGCACTACTGGCGGTGTCGCACCCAGAAGATGAGGAGTCGACGCGTCAACATCCTCAAGAGCAACACTGAATTCCGGTCGGCGAAACTCCTCGACGGACAATACGCCCCAATTTTCCCAATCATTTATACTAACCGGGCAATCGCCTGTCTGCGCATTCTCAGGAAGTCGGAAGGACACTTCAAACGCACCAAAGCGGTCAAGTTTTACGTCACCTTTAAAGAACTCTACGCCGCCGGTACTTCTCACCTTAACTTTGGCAGTGGTACCGGCCTTTGGCACGGTCAAACCAGCAAGCGGAGCACCGGCCAATGTTCGGCTGCACGCCTTGAGGTGCACTTCCTCCCCTGGTCGGTAGAGGCCTCTATCGCTGAAGCAATACCACAGCTGCTCGGACTCCTTTGTCTGTTCAGGGTCACAATACGTTGCTCTGTAGCCCAAGGCATAAGCGCTGTCAGAACCAAGGGTGGCCTGAATAATGCTGCAGGCAGATACTCCTTTGAGCACGGCAACGCCATGAGCATCTGTAACTGCGCTGATTTTTCCCGCTTTTACCGTGGCGCCGGCAACGGGCCTACCAGTATCGAGCGCTGTCACCATCACTTGCTGTTGCCGGCTGTCCTTCAGCGCGCGCACGGCAAGATTAGTGGACTGCAGCCACAACGATAGTACTTCTTTGTATGGCGTGTCCTTCTGTGGAGCTGGTTCAGCGTGCAAGACAAACTGACCATGTCCAGTCTGCAGAAATGGCTTCAAGTTCACCTTGGTCTCTGCGACCTGATCAGGTGGAGACTGAATGCGCAATGTCGAGGACCAAACCGGTTTCTGCGCCGGAGACAACCCGACACCGTTGGTCCAACCGGACGGCTCGACCTTGTACAACTTAACTCTTACGGAAGAATAATTGATAGTAAATAGTGAGAAATTTGTTTGTCCCGGCGCCAGCGTGAACGCGCGAGACCGGTCGTATGAGCCGTACATGCTCGGTACGAATCGGCGCACGGTAAACGGCACAGGCTCGTCAGTAATTAACTTTTGCCCGTAAACATCGGTGAGAGCACGGCTGAGAACGACACTATATTTGACTCCGAATTTCTTTGCTCCGCTAATACTGATTTCGGAGCCAGACTGCGTGATTTTGGCTCCGGGTATTGAGGGGCGAATTTGCACCATCGAGGGCTTGAACAGCCTCGCATCCAAATTGTTGGTGAAAGACACCGTAACCGATGCAGTCGGTTCCATCGGCTCGAGGGTGTACGCTTCAAGCCTCGGGTAAATTTTGAAAGTCTTAGACTCGCTCTGCGACATCGTACGCGAGCCGCTAGCACCGGGGATTCCGGCGCCAAGCTTCACTTCCACCTCCGTACCGGGAGACAGCGCAAGGGTCGGCTTGAACATAAGGTATCTGTTCGACTTGTCGGAGATAACCATCGAGAGATAAGCGTCCTTCTTCACTTCCTCATCGGTTAAAAGACTCACTGGGACCGATTTCGATCGGCCCCCTGATTTTGCAATTAAGCTCACTTTCTTTATCGCCGCTTGCTTGTTTAGAGGCTGGCTGAACATCGCCACCATATGCGGACGCAAAGAGTGCGCCAACTCTTGCGGCTGAAAGTCCACAACCTGAGGTGCCGCCGTTTGAAAGCTCCATGTAACCGCCTTTGGCAAGGCATTGCCAATCGCGGACTTAACTCCGGCAGGAACAGTCACCGAATAAACTGTTGCTAGCGGAAACTGTTTCTTGAGCGGTTCAAACAAAAGCGTGCGAGTGTCTACCCATCGCCAACGTCCCTCAGGCTCCGGCACCAACTTTATGAAAGGCGGTCTGGACCCTCTCGACTCAGTTATCGAAGACAGGGGTACCATTGGCTGAGAAAATGTAATCGCAACCTGATTGCTCTCGGCACGTAATTCGCCCTCGGGAGAATAACGCACGACGCGAAGAGGAGAACGGTCCACCGCTTTACTGACAGGAGCAGCAATAGGCTCCGTGGTGGGAGGGAACGGTAGGTTGACCTGCTTTTGCGGCAGCGCAGGCGGCTTTATCGGTTCGGGCAGGTTGAGCGAAACTTTCGACGGTAACTTCAAAGGGGTTACCCGAGCAAAAATCCTTTCGACTTCATCTTGCGAAATGGGCGCAGCATCAAGAAGTTTAGCAGTCGGCGCCGCTTCTAACTTTGCGTCTCTAGTTTTTGCCGTAAGTTCGAACAGGCGTTTGACTGATGTCGACTCGTCGGTGGAGGTCGACGGTGCATCGGGATCATAAACTTGCTCACCGGGACCGGGCATGGCAGGCAAGTAGGTTCGCGGTTGAGGCCCCGACGACTTCGGCTTCGACCACGTGAGCGGGGGCGGGGGCGGCGGTAAATGCGGAGGGGGCAGAGGTGGAGGAGCGGAAGCCGCAGCAGTCAGCGGCATCTGCACGCCCATAACCAGAAGTATTAGTACCGCAACTCGGCGTCTGAGTGTGGTACCCATTGGTTCAGATTGATGCGCTTGCAACGTTAGTTCCTCTAACCGACCCGATTACGGTTATGAATATCACACTTGCGAGCGCGAAACACCGTCAAAACCACCTGACTACATGTATCCTTCGCGGGCTTCCAATGCGACCGGCAAGGCTCCACTGACAGGGTCCAGCAACCGCTCCTTAACGGGATTGCCGGTTAATCCCCGGACAGGCCAGGGAACAACGGCCTACGGAGGCAAAAATGCAGAACCCGTCTCAGCCAGTGGATAAGATAGCCACGCCAAAATCTGGCCTGCGCGTTGTAACGGCAGATCCCTGGTTGATTTGGATAGGCGGCGTTGGCATTGTGATGTGCATCATCGGTTTTGGGACAGTACCAATATTGCCGTTCGCCCTCTGCGTTGCCTACAGCCTTGCAGTCCTATTTCTCGGCGTTTTCGGCATCGAGCGAAAACTTCCTAAATTCACGCAAAACTCTCTAGGTTACGACTGCAACCCTAAAGTTGCAGTCACGGATCAAAACAAGCTGGCATACCTAATTGACGGGCAAGGCACCTATGAAGTGACAGAGCACCGAATTCTGGTTCCCGCAGCAAAGGAATCAATCGAATTCCAATGGCTTTTTCTACCCGCCGAGGGCAATTCTCCGCCCGTTTTGGTCAAGAACCTTAGCATACCGGGCAAAGCGCTCGCAATCGCTCAAATACTGAAAGCTCGGAGCGATTTACAGATTAGCGCGCCAACACAGCGTGAGCGCTTGGCGCACCTTTTTCTTGCTTCGATTTATGCATACAACAATTGGCTCTCAACAATAATCTTGTTGATGTGGGTGCCGCAGTTGATCATGGCAATGGTGGCATTCTCGTTCTGGACCAGAGGAAACACAGCCAATGCAATCGGTACGCTCATTGGGGCACCACTTATATCGCTCTATTTTGTTCCATTTATCTTGACCCACGTCTGGTCCGTGAAACATAAGACTGTGTTTTTCTTCGTCAACCTGCTTCTTATGCCTGCCGGAGCACTGCTGGCAAACCGGCTCAATCTTGATTCACAGCTCTCCTATGTACCGTTGTTCACCATGTGGTCGGCGTTAGTTGCCACCATTTATCTGGCACACAAAATGCCGTTCAAAGTACGCTCCATACAAGGCGCCGACAACAACGAAAATCTGTTTCTCCCATGGAATCCGATACTTCGCACGTGGGGACACCCACTCATTGAACAAAGCAACTACACGGAATTAAGAGGTCTGTTAAAAGTTGGAGATGTTCTTGATGATCGATATCGAATAATGGAATGCATTGGCTCCGGCGGAACGGGCTCGGTGTACAAAGCTCAGGACGAAGAGTTAAACCGAATTTTGGCGGTCAAAGTACTGCACGCGGAGCAGGTGGCGGACCCCGAGGATAGAAAGAGGTTCAAGCGGGAAGCAAAATTGCTGTCTGAGCTACTTCACGAAAACGTAGCTAAACTCTACCGATTCGGCATTGCAAAAAACCAGCTCCCGTTCTTAATCATGGAATACGTTGAAGGCAACGCACTTGACAGAATAATTGCAAGAGAAAACTGCTTCTTACCCGGCCGTGCGGCGAACCTTTTGTTGCAAATTTGCGACGGGCTTCAGTCCGCACATGACAAAGGAATAGTGCATCGCGATTTGAAACCCGGCAACATCATGGTTGGTACCACTACAGACCACCAGGAACAGATAAAGATTATTGATTTCGGCCTGGCGTCGGGACCGGAGCATCTTCAATCTCAAAAACTGACAGCAAGCGGTCTTCTAATTGGCACGGCGGCCTACATGAGCCCGGAACAGTGTCGCGGGGAGAAAGCAGATCCAAGATCCGACATTTACGCCTTCGGTTGCATCGCTTACGAAATGCTCACGAGCCAACCGCCATTTACATGCGAAAACCCCATAGGGTTAATGGCAAAACACATTGGTCAGCTGCCCTCCCCGGTGGATGCCTTTAGGCGCGACATTCCGCGCGGTCTGAAGTCTGTTATCGAGAAAGCTATGAGTAAATCACCGACAGATCGATATCAAACTGTTCGAGAAATGCGAGACGACTTGCGAGCAATCTCGTTCGAGGAAATAGACGCGCCCCCCATTCATTATCCAACCCACCGCAGACGCCCCACTGGGGTTCTAATTGGAGCACCAGCGTCCAGCAAGGCCTGGCCGGACCTTGTTGCACGAGTTCTCTTCCTAGGGGGCACATTGGGTCAGTTCTTGCCGCTTCTGGGGCTCGAGCAAATCAACGCGGTTACTTGTGTGGTCATTGCGGTCTTCACCGTGTACCTGGCCGGAGTGATTCATTTCCGAGCCTCTACATCGAAAATCTTAGTCCTGGGTGTTCCGTTCATCCTCATATGCCTATTCGAAATATTACTGGCGGGCATTTTCCGATTTCTTGCCAGTTGAAAACGGCTTCCTTGCAGAGGAGTCAAGCCCAAATACCGTAGCCCTCCCGTGACACACCGCACTCTTTTTGCATGACTTAAGTCCGGGAAGGCAGATGACTTTTGCCACTTATGGCGATTACGGTTATCAGCCATCATAGGAAAATGGCATTCTTGTGCCAATTTCACAAGTTTTCCACTTTTGCTCGTTATTCTTCTGCTCAAGCGGTGGATTACCGCTTCGACATCGGGTCCCCTCAGTTGCTTCAGGGGAACGACTAATAGCTGGGAGAAATCATTTGAGCATTAATCACGAATGCAGTACTAGAACTTGCGCCTTCTGTCGCGCCCTTGTCCGCGAACCGAAAGGACGCCGAATAAACCGAGGAAACGACGCCCCGGATAGACAGTCAGTACGAAGAGCTCGCGAAATTACTAACTCAAACAGACTAGTCCTTGCCGAAGCGGCACTTGCGACAAACAGACCGGAAAGCCTCGAGAACGTAGTTCTCAACGACACACTTACTACCGTAGTAAACTCGCGCACATTGCTTCGAGAGCTGCGTAAGGAAATGTCGCGCGCCAACCGCTACGAAAGACCAGCATCGGTTTGCATGATTTCGCTGGACGGACTAGGCGACTTGAGCAAACAATATGGAGCGCTTGCAGGCGACCAATTGTTGAAAGCCGTTGCCGACGTGCTTCGTCGCTGTGTTAGAGACGTAGATATAATCGGTCGCTACAGCAGCACCGAATTTCTCATAGTATTGCCGGAGACACATAAAGCCGGTGCGGCCGTAGTGGGCGAGAGAATCCGCAATGCAATGGCTCCGGAAATCATCCGCTATTGCAATGGCAACGCGTTTGTTGTCGCCGCGGTAGCCAGCGCTACATTCCCGGTAGATGGACGACAGGAAGAAGAAATACTGGGCAAGCTCAACCGTGCTGTAGCTCGGATACATTTGCAAACACGCAAACAAGCGATGTAGTTTGCAATGATTTAGTTAGTTCTTGCGAGGGCGGCGTTCATAAACGCCGCCTTTTACTTTGCGAAAGATGGTCCCGGTTCGGTTGCCGGTGACTATCATCGCGGATCAACTACGTCACCCGAAGTCACACCTTGTAACGTAGCGGTAACATACCAACTACATACTTAAGACTAGAAGCCGTCGCAAATTCAGATTTAACCATCTGAATCCGTCGAGGATCTTGTTTTGGGGGGTAGCTACAACCATGCAAAAATGCGCACTATTGCCAGAGTTGTTCGTTGATCTGCAAGATAACGCGGAACAGCAAGTATCCACGACCAGCAAGCAGGATTCGTGGCATTCCAGTCTGGAAAGACTTATTCAAGATTGCAATCAGGGATTTGATACCGCGCAGTTTGTTCGTGACTGCCAAGTTGCTGCTACCTCACGCGATCGCATTTCGAAAGTGCTCATTTTCTCAGCACTGAAGTCAGCAGGCATTGGTCCAATGTTGGCGGTTCGCCCAATTCAGAGTTCAGTTTGAGTTGATTGGACAGCGGGAAAAATCCTGTAGATAGACCATTGTAGCGGTTACTACACATCCCGGACAGTAACACAAACCCGGTAGTTTTGATGTTTCTCTAGAAACCCCGAGTGTTCCATTGCCAGGAGGCGGCTCACCATGTCCCAGTCGGAAACTGCCGAGGAAATGTATGAGCAAGACGACCATGCTCATTTGAAGCTCTCTGAGATGTTCCAGCAGGTTGCTCAGCTCTTGGACAATGCCGTCGGCAACATGGAACGGGGGTCTCCTGCCAAATTCTTCACAACAGCTGGAACACCAACGGAAAATTTACTCGGGACAAAGGAACCTGTGATCGGCGTAACCGTTATGGACTCAGGTGAGGCTCATGTGGCGGTTTTTGCTAATGGTCGGGCGGCACAAGACCGGGAAACTCCCGAACTGTTGGTAGTTGTCTCTCGCACCACCGAGGGCTCCACAGTCAGCGAAGTGCGTCATTTTTTCGAACCCGACAAAGGACAAGGCGACGGGCCGACAGCCAGTGTAACCCGCCAGATCAACAAGTCCGAGGATACGGCAACTATCACTGCCTGTGTGGCCGGGCAACAACAGACCGTCATCTTCAAAAGCGGAATTCCATCTGTTGTAGAAGTCGACAATGATGGCGGAAAAATAGCCTGCAGGTTTACAGCGGACGGGAAGATAGGAACACTTGAAGTAAACGGGCAAAAGCTCAACATTCAGACCGCCGGAGGCTACCTGCTCGCGCTTCAACAAACGGTCGATATGGTAGCCACCGAAAATGGATTTCCTCAACCGCCCCGTATTTCATTTGCGGCGGACTATCAAGCTAATGAGCCGCTGGCAGAGCAGCCCGAATTCGGGAGGCAAGAAACGACTCTCGACGGAAATGAGGCGATGGCAACCAAGAGCGAAGCTCACGACGCCGGTGGCGTATTTGGTACCAGCAACGACATCGATCACGACAGATTTACCGTTGACGACAAGGAAAGCGTCCAACCGGACAGCGATTCCCCCGAAGGTAATCAGAAAGACACAGACGACGACACAACAGAGTTCGTATCGTTCAACACACAGGGAGACGACAATTACGGGTCACAGCTCGCTGAGTTCGAACAAAAATGGAGAGACGAGCTGAACAAGGAGTTGGAATCCTACGGCTTACAAATTGAGAACAGGGACGCATCAAAGTGGCGGGCAAACTATGATCCGCACAGCGTATCGGTGCTTAAGCATGTCTTCGACAAACCTCGCAACTGTGATACCGCCGAGTTTTTCAAAGACAGCAACCTAGATGATGATGGCGAGTTCGGTGGTGGCAGTATTGATTTAGGCATTACCGCCCATTATTTCCGCAAGTATATGTCAGGCAAGTCCGATCTTGAACGGACTAATGCCCTTGACGCCTTGCACAAAGAGGTTCTGGGAGGCGACAATCGCTATGCTCTCGATGCGCTGAAACTGTTAGCTTTAGTGGATGCAACCAGAAAGTTGGAGTTGGCAAAGACGCCGCAACAGCAGCGGGAAGCGTTGAAAGCGCTGGCAGGTTTGCACATTGGCGCTCAAAAACAAGAGCAGTGGTCCGCTTTTGTTAAAGCATACGTCGAAGGCCCGGACGGAGAAACCGACAAAGCGACGCGCAAGGCCGAGCGCCAAGCGCTAATCAAACGGATTGAGTCTGAAGTTAAAGAAGAACAGGTCGGTGCGCGCGTAGATACAAATTCATTGTTGATCTCGGTCGCTACCACAAAAGATGGCCCGACGCGGGACCAAGCTATGAAGCAGCTTGAGAATCAATTCGTCGAAGCGCAACTCAGGGGCGATGAAGAGCAGCTTAAGACGTTAAAGATCCAAATGGATTACGCTCGGGCATTTTCCGTCGTGCAAGATCTGACCGCCGCAGATTCGCCCGATAAAGCGATGCAGAGCCTCAACAGGCTCAAGGAACTCTCATCCAAGCAGAACAATTTGGCAGCATTCCAAATCATTCGAGACCGTTTCGAAAAGGTTAGCATCGATGCCCTGATTGCTGACCTGAAGTCTCCGGATGCGGCGGTTCGCAGCACCGCACTCAAGCAAATCAAAGACGCTCTGGAGCCGGCGGCGAAACAGCAGGAAGAGCTGCGTCGGAAATCACCGGCCGAAATTCTCGGTGCGTTCTGCCAGGACGAAGATCCCGAAAGAAGAAAAGAATACGAAGAGGCAGTGAAAAAAGCCATCAAAGAGATGGAGGAATTTGCCGCGCAGAACCTTAAAGATGCAGACGGATTTCTCGGTAAGTACTTAGACCGAAATAGCGACAAGCAGACTCGCACGACGGCTCTCGATGACCTTTCCGCGGCGGGCGATTCTCGGCTGCGTGCACTTCGCAGCTCGCGCCTTCTGGGCGCCGGTCACCTTGCACGAGCCGCGGAGGCTGCAAGAACCTTGCATGAAGATGTCGCCGAAGCGCTAACGCTGCTAAGACCGGCTACAGGAGCAGACCGCAAAGCTCTGGACGCGGCGGCCCAACGGGTAAAAGCCGATCTACTTGAGATGACTGACACTCCTGACGGCAGATCGAAGAATCCCGAGTATTCCCGATACGTTTCGCTGGCGCCGGACGATGTAGCACGCCTGGTTAAAGATCTCAACGATCCACAAAAACTCGAAGCGGCACTAACGGAGATCGAGCAGAAAGTCGGCAGACCGGATGACCAGCTGAACGAAATGAGGGTCGCCCGCGTTGTCCGCGAACTGAAACAAACGTCGTCGTCCAGCGAGTTTCAGAAAGCCTGTGACGCACTCAGCGTAGAAGTTAAGGCGGGGAACAAGAATGCAGCGGAGTGGTTGGAATGGACAAAATCGGCCAAGCTGTTGGCCGACTTAAATGAATGCAAGGATCTCAAGGCCGCTTCTGAATCAATTAAAGCACTGACCGACCTGGCCAGGCTCGGCAATTCTTACGCCAAGCGCGCTTTGTCTGCCTTCTTGCTTAGCGATTGCGATCAAGATTTGCAACTCGACTGGTATCAAAAGGGAAACTGTCGCGTAAACGGAAAACCACTGTTCGTCCCGGACAAAATCGCAGAGCTCGCGCGCAACAATAACGCTGAATTCACGGCGCTAAAAAATCAAGCGATCGAAGCAATTGCGTCTTGCACCGGTCGTCCGAAACTCCCGATTGAGAAGGGTGACGCAGCGGCGCTGGCCATTTCCCTTGCCTATGCTACAGATAAGATTCAAACAGACCCCAAACTGGCGCCAGTTACTCAGGTCTACGCCGACAAAGCCGCAGCCTTGCTCAACCGAGCAACAACTGAACGAATGACTTCCGCCGAAGACGGTAAATCCTACCTCTGTCCTGACTGCATCGGCGCCCTTGCCGGTCTGACTGAAATACTTTCTTCGAATCAAAGAGGACGGGAATCGTTGATTCCCGTGTTTCTCAGGGGAACAGAGAATAGAGCTTTTTACGATGCGCTACCGACTCTGCGCAGCAAGGTGCTGGATGGAGACAAAGTATCAATTGAGATCACGGCAGCGATTGCCGGTGGCACCGGCGACTTTCCGGGAGACTGGCGTGCATCTTCTGAAGTGTTACAGCGGGCTTGCCTGTTGACCGAACTGAGAGGCAAAATCATCCCCCAGTTATTGCACAGCTTCAGTGAACGTGGCGACAAAGCACACTTGCTGGAAGCGCTAGGTGGTGCAGCAGCAAACGAAAAGGCAATACCAGACGAAGTTCGTGCCGCATTGCAAAAAGGCATTGCCTCCAGCGATCAGAGAACTCATCGCAGCGCCGTTGAAGGATTGATGAAAACAGTTGCTCTATGGACGGAGCAAGATCTCGAAACGATCAAGAATAATCTCTCACCAGATATGGTGCGCGGCATTGAAAAAGTTGCCGACGCCATTCCGGAACAGCTTCGAGCGAAACTGCTCGACTATTGCGTCACAATGCTCGACCCGCGCTCACCGGCTGGCAAGGCACCGGAGGCAGCGCTCAAAGAGAGACTGGCCGCGGTCGATACCATTAAGGCGCTGGCCCGATATGTGCAGAAAGATCAGGTCGACAAAATCGCTCAGTTAGGCGATTTAGAAGGTCTAGTAGTTACTGATCCTCGATTCAAAGATGCAGTTGGCGCGAAGCGACTCTCTGAGGTTGTCGGACTTTCACCTGCTGGTGCGCAACAACTGCAGACTGAGGCCGGAAAGGCCTTGCTGCACATAATGATGAAGACGGCAGACAGCGGCACTAAAGCGGAGGCCTTCGACGCATTCGCCGCCGTACGGTGGCCCGGAGTCGGCAACGACGCTGTTCGGCAAGCCCTCGTGTCTTACGCTAAGGGGCTGGATTGCCCTCCAGAGCTAGTAGATCAGATTAATAAGATTGTCTATGACGCCAACCTGCCAATGCCCGTATCGGCAGTGTTTCGCCACACAATGCCAGGGTTGGACAGAGGAACCTATCAATCGTTCGCTGCCGAAGCGATCAAGAACTGCGAGCAGCTCTACCCCGGCAAGAGTGGCGAAATCACGGTGCGCGGAGTGTTGTCCAGGGCGGAGACATGGAATTCTCTCGACCGCGCGACCAGAAGAGACCTAACTGGCAGCGATAAACCGACAACAACCCCGGTAGTGATAAGCCCCTCTGAGCTTGATCCTACTTTAATAAATAGATTGCCATTGCCGCTGCGCGAACAAATTGTCGGCAAAGCGGCGCTAGATCGTAACGGTTTCGTTGATCCAAACAAGGAAATGCCACAACCATCGCAAAAGGTCGTCATAGCCGTCCAGGACTTCAACAATCTGCCTCCAGAGTTGAGAAAGCAACTCACGGGTCGCAGCGAGATCCTCACCTCTGCGCACGTTACCGGACTACTGGTAAACGGAGAACTCAAGAACACATGCCCGTTCTTGTTGCCCGATTTCTTCAACGGCAAGTCACTCGAGGACCATCTCAAGACACAAATCAACAGCACGTACAAAGCCAGTTGGGACTTGCGGGATGAGAACAGGAAACTAGAGTCGGAGCTGCAATCGACCCTTAAAGAGCTCTGCAAAAAGACAAAGGACGGCCCGGCATTCTCCGACTACGCCGACAGTATTCTGAGCCTGGGCGGGCTTATCGATGATGATCCGCTGGATAAATGGGCGGCCGAACAGAAAGCACAAATCGACAAAATACGGTCGATACAAGGCACAATTGAAACCAACGAAGGTGTGATAGCAGCCTTGCGATCTCGAGGAAACTCATTGGATCTCAGTTGCGAAATAGGACGCTATGAGGAACTTGTGGAACTCGGTCGGCGCAGAGAAGCAGATCAACTGGCCGCCAAACTGTTAGCCAGTTACGGACCGGATCTCATGTCGGTTTATGCGCCCAAAGCATACAAAGATCTTGTCACGACAACTGAGGGTGGAATGCTCGGGCGCTCCGGGCTACAACGACTGGCGGACCATGGACTGGGTACGGTGCAGAAGTTTCCCGACTACCTGTCGAGACCTCCGGCACCGCAGCCCCCAGCGCAGCTCACACCACGAGACATCGCGCTTCACCGGGCAGACGTGGGTCTAACTGCACTCAAAGGCTGGGACCCGGCCCCTCGCTTCCGGACCGACGACGTATACGCGTATCGGTCGACTGCGCTCAAGTCGATCGACTGCCATCCCGGGGTTAATGGCCCGAGCGAGCTAGGACGAACTCTGGGTCGAGATCTATCTGTGCTCAAAGAGCTGGCTGAGGCGGCCCGAGGTGGTACTAAATACGAAGGCTTCGTCTCAGACTGCAAAGAGCGAGCAAAGAACATTAAAGAAGCTTTTCGTGAATTCGATACTAAGATTCAAGAGACAAAGCAACTCATTGCCACCCTGCGCAACGCCCTGCCGGAGGTAAAGAACAAAGAAGCCCGCGAGGCGCTAGAGCAAAAGATCAAGACGCTGCAAGAAACCGTCGACAAGTATGGTCCTGGAAGCAAGGACCGCATCAGTATGGACAAGTTTCTCAATAACATTTTAAGCAGAGACTTTAATGAAAGTACGTTCTGCAACTGGTTCAAAGAGAACGCCATCGTAATTGGTGCCACCCTCGTTGCCGCCGGTGCCATAATCGCGACCTTCGGTGCTGCCACCCCGTTTGCAGTAGTAATGATTGCGGGTGCGTGCACGGCAGCTTCCCAGGGAATGAAAGAGATTCTCTATCAGGTCAATAACCATATCTACGATACGGGATGGGGCAAGAAAGCCGAGAGATCAGCACCGTTCAAATACATAAATGAAGCTATTGTTCGACTTGATACTTTCGTTTCGGCAGTCAGTAGTATGGACGATCCAGAGAAGGTGCTCACAGCGGGAGCAGCGTTTTTCCTTAACGAGCAAAAGAGGTTTTTCCTGGACGTAACGGTGCCAGTCGGGTTTGAATTCGGCATGAATCTGGCGCTCGGCTATGTATGCGTTGGTGCAGGATCACTTGGACGAGGTGGCGTAGGATCGCTAAAAGTGGCCGCGTCCAGTGCGGAAACACGCGCACTGGCGGTTGGATTTCAGCAAGCGGCCAGGTCTAGTGCGCGTACTGAGGCCGGACAGGCCCTCTTCAAACAATGGTTGAGTACATGTTCGCGCGAAACGGGCAAAGGCGCGCTCTTCGTCACCGCAACGGAGCTAACCGCTACCTCCGCGGAGAAAGCGCTCAAAGCCCATACTCAAGAGGGAAAAATGGCACTGTCGTTCATCAGCGCAGCCTCAATAGCATTTCTGCACGGCAGATGCGCTCGAAACAGCGTATCTTTAATTCGCAATGAAGGATTCGTGACACCGGAAGCTGCACCACATCTCATTTCAGCATTGAAAGCTTCCGGCAATATTGTGCGCCCTAAAGGCAACGGAACTTATGAAGTGATCATGGCTGAGGCACCCAATGTAAAGTTCACAATCAAGGAAGTGGCAAACCCCGTAGAAGCCGCGCGCACAAGCGCACAGCAGAAGCCGACTAGTACCGAGAGTCCCCCTGCTACAGAGAAGCCGCGCCAACCGACCGATACCCCAGCACCTGATGCCAAAGTCGAGACTCCTGGCATGGAGCGTCCGCCCGGCGAGAGATTGAGAAGCGCAACGCCGGACCCTTCGCTTCCACTAGTCGACCAGCTCTCCCCAACGGTGGCGGCGCAGTTGAGGGATTTGTGCAATTCAGGAAAAGTGAGCGCTGCTCACATGGAAGTGTTGCAACGAGCGCTCGAGTTTGGAGTTCTAAAACCAGGCGAAGGAAAAACGCTATCGCAGTTTGTCGAAGAATTCATTGTGAAAGCCACTCCGGAAGCTCGACAAGACATGCTGTTCGATCTGCGAATCGAAGTAAAGAAAGCAGAAATCAAAAGCGCAAAGTTAGAACCGGTAGGCCCTCCGCCCGACGCTCCCCGGGCAAAACCTGGAGACACCGCAGTGCCGCAGGACCGGCGCCCGGCACCGGGCGAGCTTCCTGGCGGATTACGCCCCGTAGGTCCCGAACATTTTAAGGGGCCCGGAAAGGTGACGCCAATTGAGTATTGG
The DNA here is from genome assembly GCA_019752635.1 of Candidatus Obscuribacterales bacterium. Taxonomy (GTDB): domain Bacteria; phylum Cyanobacteriota; class Vampirovibrionia; order Obscuribacterales; family Obscuribacteraceae; genus JAKFUT01. Next base: position 88,759 of record JAIELX010000016.1, read on the forward strand.
TCATCAACCCAAACAAAGCCCGGCCAATTTGTTTCAGAAATGAAACCCGGTTACGTTGTTTCAGACGCGGCAGGCAACTGTAAGTTTGTTGCAGAACCAGCACGTTCCGCTGAACTCGGTCCGGAAACTACATGGGTAAGCAAGCCTGAGGGCTTGGTGATATTGCGGACAAGCCCGGGCGGGCAATCACTCACCTTCGATCCCGCCACCGGTAAAGTCTGGTCGGTTCGGTCCGAAGGTTCAAAATTCAAAGCTTCAGAAGTAAAGACAGAAGTGGCCAAACTTGAAGACCCTCAACTCAAACCGCCCATCGTCAATCCACTTGTTCGCCAACGGTTCGCAATGGAACTTGATGGAGGAGCATTCAGAGTGTCCAGTGCACCACACAGCCGACCGGTTGTCATCGGCGAAGGACCACACTGCGATATACAAGTCGGCTCGGCACCGAGGGACGGAAAAGGAAGCGATGCCGCCATAATCTACGGTGGTATGGACGGCTTCTTCGTGCAACGACGGGGGCACGAAAGGGTAACAGTCAAACATGCAGACGGGTCGCCGGACACCGTATTGGCAGGGCGCGATCCATATGCACTGCGCATCGGAGACACGATAGTCGTGGGAAACCGACAGATTCCCGTAACCGGCGCCATTGAACCGGCATTTACCAAACGTCCTCTGCCCGACACGGTTCCAGGAGCTGCAACGCCATCGAAATCCTTCGATATGCGCAATCGAGTAGAGATTACAGAACCGCTAAAAGACGGATGTATCCTTCGTGACTCGCACGTTGCCGACTCGCCCCTACCACCGCGAGTTTTCGATCCGAGCCACCCTGTTGTTGAAGCTGTTTTTAAAGATGCAGCAGGGCGTTGCGCCAAGCTCAAAGACGCTTCGCCAGATCAAGTGGCAATGGAGTTAACGCGCCTGGTTCACAAACTCGGTAGCCCGTATGACGTAGATCCGAGCGGCGCCTCTTCCTTCAAGAAAAGCGAAACAAAGCTCGATAACAGTGCCGCAAAGCTCGACGAGGCTATCGGAAAAGATGGCATCCAAATGGGAGATCTCATTACATTCAAGAGAATGGTCTGCTTCGATCAAGCCATCGTTCTGAAGGCTGTAATGGAACAACAAGGCTTCAACGTAAAACTCGTGACCGGACAATACGGGAAAAATGGACACGCCTGGTGCGAAGTTCAAATCAATGGCAAATGGTACATATTTGACCCTCGCAATGCTTACCATCAGAAGGGCGGCATTCCGGTGGAGCAGGGCTTGGCCTTAGGCTATGAGACATACCGGTCCCCCTCGGACCGCAGTAACAAGCTTGCGGCGGGCATCCCGGAAGGAGCGCCCAGACCTCCTGTCGAAGTATTGCCACCGGGCGAACAGATGAAGTTCAAGCCCCCGGGGGATGTGCCTGCCGAGGTCACAGTAGAAGGTAAGGCCTGGAAACCACCGGCAGCAGCAGAAAAGGTATCAACAGATCTAACTAACTTCAACAAGGCGATGGAAAGCGGCGATCTAGCAGGCGCAGCAAAACTAGCAGCCGATGTATCAACGCTCCCGCCAACACCACAGGGCACAACCTGCAATATCACGACCAAAGACGTAGTATTTGATCTAGCCGCATATCAGAAAGCCGCAAACAGCAACCCGACAGAAGCCGGGGTGATTCTGCAAAAACATCTATTCGAACTGCACCAAACCGCTAAAACCGAAGCTGTCTCAACCGACACCGCAGGGAGAAACGTCGACGCCAGCCTTCCTCGTTCTGTAGTAGACGTGAATGGTGTCAGGGTGAACCTTGCAACAGGAGAGGCTATAGTTCCGCCTGGCACCAAGCGAACCAATGCGCACGCTGACGCTGAAAGTGCAGTAGCGAAGTTCAAAGACTCTGTCGGCGGCAAGATAGCAAGAGATCGCATTTTGGCGGAACAAGCGCTTTCTTCGATGATGGAAAAGATTTGTCTTCATCAGGAGCTCAGCGGCAACAAACCATTCGCTAGCAGCTACGCCGAATTTGTTCGTGACATGAAAGCGGACTCCGGCGCCCACACCGATTCAGTGAACGGCGGACGCCACAGCAAGTTGAGCGCCGAACAAGAAGCACTATTGGCTCTATATGAATCGGGATGGAACGTGGCTAAGCTTGAGCACCATTTCGCAAACCACAGACCCGAAGTTGTGCGCCCCGTTTTTGAATTCTTACGCGCAAAAGAAGCGTTGCGAAAGATCGACAATGCCGACACTCGAGCCCTTGTTGAAGCCGCGGTGCAAGAAGCGGGACCATTTGCTCGTCGAGCTTTGATGGAAAATCTTCCAGACATCATTTCTCGACACGGAAAATCGGAAAGCGAACTCTTATCGAAGATAGAGGGAATACGCGATGCGATACAAATGGCTGGAGATGGAACGACAAGCGTTCAACAGCTTTCTACTAATCTGGCCGTCGTAGCCCGGCAATACGGGGCGATCGCAAAAGATCCGGCCTTTGGCAAAATCATCGACCAGGTAGTAGCTAACACTATATTGCGAGATTCAACATTCGGACAAAATGCAAATGCATACATTCAAGACCTTCATGCGGCTTGCGGCAACTTCAATCTGCCGAAAGCTAGTGCCACCCGTGCCGCATTGGAACAGCGTATTCGAGTTCTGCTCGATACTAATAAACCACGCCAAGAATTGCCAATGGACGGCATGACCGCCATTGCCAACCGCTTCGCGCTTGACGGCGCGCTGTGCCGAAGATTAGCAGACTATCGAGCCAGCTCGGCGCCTCCCCGAACTGAGGTGCTCGGCCAGGCAGTGATGGATGCATTTGTGCAACAGGATCCCGGACGGCGGGGGGCATCGTTCGACACATTCATGGATATGCTGACTCGAGCGCCGGGTGCAGCTGAGCCAGGGCGGTTCAAGACCCCGGATGATTTGAGAAAGACCTTCGGCTCCAACGGAATCGATCCGATTCCGGGAGTCCATAATACATTCTGGGTTGATGTCGGAGGCAATAACTACCGCGTAATGGTTCGATTTGATTTTGTCAGCGGCCGCGCAGAAATTCTGATGTGTAAAACACACGCACAATACGACAAAGTCCGTTAATCAAACCACATTTCGATTGCGCAGTTCGCGAGCAAGCCTCAGGCTGAAAGCACGAAAATTGGCCATTCGCGGATAAAGGACAATAGACCGTCCACCAGTTGCGACTACCTTCAGCCCGTCTCGGGGCAAGCGCTGTACTGATGTGATTTCGCTCCATAGAAATTGGTGACGTCGGCCTGCAAAGTCGCCGCCAACAATTCGGGAATTGCTCCAAAATACGCGCAAGCGGGCTTCGTAATGCGCAAGGGCGAGCGCAATGCACAGAAGGATAGAGAAGAAGCCGATCGGTCCGAAGACCACGCATTTACTGGCGAGGTCTTCTTTCGATGAAGTAAGCGCGACTGCAACCCAAATGGTCAATAAAACAATTAGCCCGATAATGCAGAACCTGTTCGATTCAACAAATGTGACGGGAAACTCCGCAACAAAGACATCCTCATCGCCAAAATCTACATTCACGTCCAGCTTTTTGACTGTGCCATCGCCCACCGGCACCGGCAATGCCGCGTTCTCCTCCAATACACGCATAAGCTTTTGTGCGAAAGATCCCCATCCGAGCAGGCTGGTGCGAATCTTGTATTTTCGCCCGTCTAAGGTCACGAGTACAAAGTGTTCCGAATCGTACTCCAAATGCATCAACTGGCGCCATCGTACTTCTTTCACGCGTCCGTAAACATCACGAGCGCAAAAGCCATCCTCATCCCATTTGACCCTCGTTGCCGCTATGGTTGCGAGCCAGCAAGCGCCCACCATCGCCATGAATCCGGAGAGCGCAGCCAATGTTCCAGAAAGTCCGGGCGCCGATGCCTCAAAAGCGCCGCAGCAAGAAAGCACGCAGGAGCCCCCGAAAGAGACCAGAATAACGATGGCCGCAATGTAGTCAGCGCGACTTTGTTCGAGAATACCGTCGAGCACCCTCTCCGGATCAGTTCTCGATGCTAGCTCCTTGAGTCTGGAGCTGACGCAAGGCTGAACAATGTCTTTCAAGAAGTTGTGGTTTTCAGTGGTCTGGTGAATCTCGTCAGCGATAGACGCCCCCTTGCCGGCAGAATCGAGATTCAGAGCCTCACCGAAATGAGAGAGGGCACCAATCAAATTCTTCTGCTTTCGAAGAATTTGCCCACGGATCTTATGAAAATCAGCGCATTGCGGATCAAGTCGCAACGCCTCATCGGCGCAATGGAGAGCAGCAGCGTGTTTTCCAAGAGCCATTGATGCCTGCGCTCTTAGTGCCCATGCCGAAGCTGACTGAGAATCGAGTTCGATAGACTTTTCTAGACGCTTCAGACAACGGCGCGGGCGTAAGAATTCGAACGCAATGGAAGCAGCCATCTCATGGTAGGCAGCATTTTCCGGGTCCAGCTGAATTGCTGTTTCAATGGCCTTCTCGGCCTCGTAGAACCGGTGAAACACAAGGAAAACACTGCGTTCGGCACATTCATGCGCAATCAGCGCTGCTCTCACGAAATGCACGTAAGCATTATCGGGCTCAATGCGAACGGCTTCGTCGCTTGGCCATTTAGCAGCAGCGACATCGCCAAGGTTCAGCAGACAGAGAGCCCGCATGGCATGGCAGCTCGCGGACTCGGGCTCCTCAATCAGCGCATCCCGAAATACTCTTTCGGCCTCGGACCAACGCCCCGCGTCAAACAGAAGCACCCCCCGCTCAAAAGATTCGTTGCGTTGCTCACCCAAATCCATAGATTGCCCCAGCCACGGCTACTATAGCTATATCTACGCCCCCGATAACACCATACCCGGACAAGCCACCGAAGTGGCTTAAATCTGATCAGGGCGTAAGACAGAAAGCCGACAAGCTACGTCTGAAGCTCGCAGATTACGCGAAATCGAGGCGTGGCCAGCGTGGACTTTACTGCACTGAAACGATGGCACCGGAAGCGGTGCCGTTGCCTTGCTGCAACAACTTCTTGATCTCCGGCATCGCAGCCATAGCGGCTCTGTCACCAGCATCGATGGCGTCTCTAATCTCAGACTTTCGCATCGATAGAAAATTCACCTTGTTTACATCAGGTCGCAATGTCACGGATGCTTGGGCTCGTTCTGGATTGTCGATTTTCCGAAGCATCAGCCCCATTACGCGGTCAGCCACTTCGGGGAACGTATGCGTTGCACTTTCATCAACTTGCTCAGCAGCATCAATCTCTACAGCGATAACGTAGTCTGCGCCGAGCTCCTTTGTATGTGCAACTGGCAAGTTGTTGAGCACACCGCCATCAACGAAGACACCATCACGGGTTCTCACCGGCTGGCACAGCAGTGGTACAGCGCTGCTAGCTTGAAGTGCAGTCGACAAATCGCCGGAGCGCAAGGCCGATTCCTTTCCATCGAGAAGATTGACCACCACTGCGGAGAACGGGCGATTCAGCTTTTCTATGGTCCGGCGCTCCTTCGATATCAACCTGGTATAGTCACGCACCATATGCTTGCCGGCGAACAGGCCTTCAGTATTCTTGCCGCAAACCATTCCCGGCAAACGCACGACGGGCGCACCGGACGCCATTGACTTGGCGAGCCTGCCACTGATTAACAGCTCTTCGATTTTCTCAAGCGGTACATCCGCGCAGTAGAGCCCACCGACTATAGCACCCATACTAGTTCCGGAAATCATGTCTATCGGTATGCCTTCACGACTAAGCGCACGCAAGACCCCGATATGGCAGGCACCACGCATGCCACCACCACCCAATGCCAGTCCAATTTTACGACGAGGGAGATCGGATTCCGACTGAGCATTGCTCGACAACGATGTCGTCAGACTGCCGAGCAGAATGGCAGCACATACACCGACAGAAAACCGTCTGTTTTTCATAAATCCTCAAACTGAGCCGAATCGCCTTAGCAACTATCGAACATTATCAATCATCTCTTTCCTGTACAGAGAAATAAGCATCACTTCATGAAGTGTCCGCCTCCCATCACGTGAACAGCCTAGTCAAAGAGAATGAACCAATCATTCGAAGCCTGCAGCAGACTACACACATTTAGATGAATGCGGAACGCAATTCTTGACGAGTTCATTCTTTGTTCATTACTCACGCATATGCTCTTTTCATGGAAAGGCAAAACGCCCGCCAGACGGCGAAAAAGGCGAGATAAGGAGAAATAGCATGAACGAATTCGATGCATACGAAATGGACGAACAATGCGATGAAGACGACGCTGACCTTGGAAGCGCGCTGCACGACGAAGTGTATTCTAAAGGGCTTGCAACGCTTGCCGCATTGGCGACTGCCCAAAGCACCGCTTACAAGGCGCATATCGACGGGCAAGGAAACATAATCGCACTTCAAGCTCCGATTCAGAACGCAGTATCGATTCGCTACGCACGGCACTCAAGAAACTGCGCAAAAGAATAGACACTGCTGATGAAACTTCAATGATCTCGAATATACATGGCATTGGCTACAAAATTTCCGACTAGCGCTGTTTTCAGAACGCATCGCATTGACGGAGTATAGAGAAGACGGCAGCGGGGGCTTCGACCACTACTTAAGCTCCAACGAAACGGGATGCGATTATTGATCGCATCCCGTTTCACACTTACGTCGTAGTCTTACTTCAAAGCCGGCAGAACGCGTTTGCCTTCGCGCTCTTTGAACTTGATGGCCACATGGAGCCTTTCGCGGTGCTGCTCGATGGTCTTGCCGCCTTGAGGTATCGGATTCTTCTTCAGGAATTCATCCACTTCCTTCGCCATTTCCGGACAAATCAAGGAAGTCATTCCTTCCATCATGCGTGGAATTGAATTGTTGGGATACTTTTCGTTGATCCACTTCCAATTCTCCTTCATGTGCTCCCAAGCCAGTTTGCCACCGACGATGTTTGCCATGACGGAACGCAGCAGATACGGAGCATTCTGAGTACGAACATCGCCACTGGTGGCTTTGTTCAAAGTCTCCTTAAGCAGCTCCTTGTCTCTGAAAGCAGCAAGAGCAAACAAGTAGCGCTCTTCGTCCTGTGGAGTCTTAGCCGTTTGCCAGGCAGTGACAAACTCGTCGTAGCGAGTACGATCACCGACAGTCGCGAGAATACCCACGATGGAAGGCAGCAAGTTCGGATCGACGCTTGATTGATCCTTCTTATAAGAATCAAACATTTCCCTGGCCTTGTCGTGCGTTGCTTTGCACTGCCCAACCGTCCCAAGAGAACCAATGAGCGTGGCACGCAGTTGACGAAGCAATTGATCTTCGTTCGCGGCAGGCTTCCAACCCAGCTTCTCGACGGCAGGACCGATCAGTTTTTGTGTGAAAGCAGCAAGTGCCGGGCGGTCGTTTTCATCAATCACTCGCTCCAGATAAGAAAGCGACTGCGCTATCACATACCAAACGTTCTTATCAGTTTCATGTTGGAACATTGGCAGCATCTTCAAGTAATCGGCTGCTTCGGTATAGCCCGCGACGACCATTGCCCAGGTGTCGTTGACCAGGTTGAAGCGCTCGGTACCGTTCAACTTATCGAATACGCCGTTGGTCACCTTCTGGAGAAGATCGGAAGAGTAGCGCACGCGATAGAAGCCGTGTCCGCCAGCGTTAACGACGACGTAATCCGCGGCACTTCCTAGATCTACAGTGGTGCTTTCTTCGGTAAGCAAAACTTTCTTCTGCTCACGCTTGTCACCGCGAGCTACCTCGATGATGATCGGCACATGGAAAAGTTGTTTCTCGCGGGTCTTATCCGGCAAGAAATAGAATCGCTCTTGCGAGAGTTTGAGCTTGGTGCCTTCAAGCGAAACACTGATGACCGGATGTCCCTTTTGGAATATCCAGGAATCCATCATTGCTCGCACGGGAGCCTTAGACTCGTGCTCGATAGCGTCCCAGAGATCGCCTGTTTCCGTGTTGGCGAACTGGTGCTTGTTCAAGTAATAGCTCACGCCCTTACGGAATGCATCCTTGTCCAGGAATTGCTCAAGCATGCGCAATACTGATGCGCCTTTCTCATAGGTCAACACGTCGAACATTGCTTCGCATTCGTGCGGATGGCGTACGGGAAACTCAATCGGGCGAGTGGCAACAAGGCTGTCAGTCAGAAATGCAGCAGCGCGCGAAACGCCGAAGGTGCTCCATCTTTGCCATTCCGGCTTGAACGCATCCACTGCCAGCATTTCAGCAAAAGTCGCAAATGCTTCGTTTAACCATATGCCGTTCCACCAACTCATCGTTGTGAGATCGCCAAACCACATGTGCGCAATTTCGTGAGCAACCACGTCCGCGATACGCTCCAACTCTGTATGCGAAGCATTCTCTTGATCGACAAGCAATGCGGTTTCGCGATACGTTACGCAACCAAGATTCTCCATTGCGCCAAAGGCGAAATCAGGAATCGCAATCATGTCCAGCTTGTCGCCGGCATAAGGCACGCTGTAGTACTTCTCAAAGAAGTTCAGCGAGTGGACGCCAATGCCTACAGCAAAGGGAGTCAGCTTTTCCTTGCCGGGGGAGCACCAGACGCGCACAGGCGTCTTGCCGGCCATTGCAACTTCGGTACCAACAAGTTCGCCGACCACATACGCCACCAGATAGGTAGACATTTTGATGGTGTCTTTGAATTCAACTTGCTTCTTGCCATTGCCGAGCTTCTTTTCGCTGGCAACGCTTGCGTTCGATAGCGCAGTCAAATGTTCATCTACTATCAAAGTAGACTGGTAGACCGCCTTGAAATCCGGCTCGTCGAAGCAGGGAAACGCACGGCGCGCATCCGTAGCTTCGAACTGCGTTACAGCCATCACTTTTGGATTGCCCTGCGCATCCTTATAAGTGCTTCGATAGAACCCGCGCAGCTTGTCATTCAGTGCGCCGGTAAATTTGATGAGGAGGCTTTGCTTGCCCGGCTTGAGCGATTCTTTGAAAGTAAGCTTCAGGCGTTCATTTTCCGGGAGCAATGCGATGGTAGCTTCTTGATTGCCGGCCTTGGCCGAATGTACTTCCAGCTCCAGGGCGTTCAGCAGAACTTCGGTGACTGGTTCTTTGACTTCCACTTCAATTGTTACTTCCCCGTCAAACTTGAACTTTTCAAGGTCCGGGCTCAAAGTAATTTGATAGCGAACAGGTATAACCGTGCGCGGCAACCTGTATTCCAGTGTTTCCGCTTCCGCAACCGCCGATGTCGTAGACATGTTTGCCTCCTGCGCTAACCAGTATTAATCGTGAATGCCTTCTGCATCAACGCCAGCATACGGGCAAATCTGTAACCCGGCTCCTGCAGACAATCTCCTGGACATCACTTCTCAAGAGAGTGCCCGTGGCGCTGAAGAATGAGAGAGAGATTACCACAAGAAGCACATGCGATGTACATAGCATCAATCAAGACATTTAAGTAGAATATGCGTTCGTGTCCGGGGCGCGCCCGGTGGGTCGTCAGATCGAGGTACATCGTCATAATGGTTGAAGTTCAAGTTTCCAAGGTAGAGACATGGCGTCAGTTAGCCCGGCAATTGCGGGTAGACAGCATCCGTTGCACCACGGCAGCCGGGTCGGGACACCCGACATCATCCATGTCCGCCGCGGACATAATGGCCGTGCTGATGGAGAAGTACCTCCGGTACGACTTCAACGATCCGGCCTATCCCAACAATGATCGATTGATTTTCTCCAAGGGACATGCCGCTCCGCTGCTTTATTCGTTCTACAAAGCCGCCGGCGCCATCGACGACAAAGAGCTTCTGAGCTTGCGCAAGATGGGAAGCCGCTTGGAAGGGCACCCGGTGCCGGAAGTGCTGCCGTGGGTGGACGTTGCAACCGGATCGCTCGGACAGGGGCTCTGCATGGGCGTCGGGATGGCGATGAACGGGAAATCTCTGGACAAGCTCCCCTATCGCGTCTGGGTACTGATGGGAGACAGCGAAACCGCCGAGGGCTCCGTATGGGAAGCTTTCAATACAGCCTCGTTCTACAATCTGGACAACCTGATTGCCATCATTGACATGAACAGACTGGGACAGCGCGGTCCGACAGAGCTGCAATGGCAGTCGGAAGTTTATGCCAACCGCGCCCGCGCATTTGGCTGGCACGCCATCGAAATCGACGGGCACAATTGCGAGCAGGTTGACGCCGCATTTGCCGAAGCAATCAAAATCACCGGCAAACCAACCGTCATAATCGCCAAAACCGAAAAAGGACATGGCGCATCGCTGACGGCAAACAAAGAGAACTGGCACGGCAAAGCTCTCTCCAAGGAGCAGGCGGCCGAGGCCATAAAGGAACTGGGCGGCGAAACAAACACAGTAATCAAAGTGCAAGCTCCCACTAAGGTCGATTTCAAAGCACCCGGCAAGAACGGCGAGTTCAAGGCCCCGGTGTACGACAAGCCGGCGGCCACTCGAGAAGCATATGGTGATGCGCTTAGAGCGGTCGGGGCCTACCGCCAGGACGTGGTGGTACTCGACGCTGAAGTGGGCAACTCCACCTTCTCGGAGCGCTTTAAAGAGGCTTATCCGGATCGTTTCTTCGAGATGTATATTGCCGAACAACAAATGGTTGGTGCGGCACTGGGATTTGCAACTCGCGGTAAAGTAGCATTTGCCTCGACTTTCGCAGCTTTCCTGACTCGCGCCTACGACTTCGTCCGCATGGGAGCCGTTTCGCGATGCACGATCAGCTTGTGCGGTTCCCACGCTGGCGTTTCAATCGGGCAAGATGGACCGTCGCAAATGGCGCTTGAAGATCTGGCGATGATGCGAGCCATTGGTGGCAGCACCGTGCTTTATCCATCGGATGCAGTTTCCGCTTGCCACCTCGTCAATTCGATGGCGGATTTGAAAGGCATCAGCTACATGCGCACCACAAGAGAGAAAACACCCATTCTCTACAACAATGATGAAAAGTTTCCGATAGGCGGAAGCAAAACCTTGCGCAAATCCGACTCCGATAAAGCGACATTGATTGCCGCAGGCATCACTTTGCACGAAAGCGTAAAGGCTGCCGACCAACTGAAAGCAGAAGGCATAAATGTTCGCATAATCGATCTCTATTCATTGAAGCCGATCGACAAAGCAACATTGCACAAGGCTGCCGAAGAAACAGGATTGCTGATTACCGTTGAAGACCACTGGCCCGAAGGTGGTATCGGCGATGCCGTTTTGGAAGCTTTCGCCGATGGTGGCAAAACATTGCCGCGCGTGGTCAAACTTGCGGTGAAGGGTATGCCGGCATGCGGCGCACCGGATGAGCTGATGGATCAAGCAGGAATCGACGCTAAGCACATTGTTGCCGCCGTGAAACAGCACATCAAATAGCCCCTCGAGGGAGGCAACCGTGTCCTGGCAAGACTGGGCCGAAAGGCAGAAGCTGCGAGTGGACCTGGCTACGCTAGGCAGGCATGTCAGTGCGTTAAAAACTGAACACGAAACGGTTGCTTCAGTAAGCAGCCGCATGGTGGGCAGCCGCATTCACAGAGCCAGCGCGGATTACTGGCGCGCTGTCAAAGCATTCTCGAAAGAGGACTTTGACAGCGCCCGTAACATGATTGACGCCGGGATGGTGGAAACGGACTTCATTCGAAAGCTGTTGGACGCCGAAACTGCCGAGCGTGAGCTCGGCGAAGGGCTCTACTTCGAGTACTCGGACAAAACCGACAAGCACTCTTCTCTAGCGCGCATAGACAGATCGCTAATGGAAGTTGCGCTGGAGCTACAATCGCTCGTGAGCTATTGCCGAAGGAAAACACGGCATTGATCAAACTCGTTAACGAGGCCATAGCTAAGTGGCATGTCGAGCGACTGTCGACGATGATTGTACGCATGCGACATTGGTTGAAACGCGGCGATGGAACAGACCCGGCATTGATCAAACAACATCTCGGTCAGGCGGAGGAACACTTCAACGACGCCATCAGCGCACTCAAGTTCAACAAATACCAGCAAGCGATGTACGCATGCCAACGAGGCCTCTCACAGATCGGCATGGCACAACTGCTCACCACATATGGTGATGATCTCAATCAGATTGTCGCCAAAGCGAACACCATTGAACGATCTACGCGAAAGAAGCCGGAAGAACAAGAGTTGATCGGCTATCTAGCTTCTTCGCTTGCGGAGATGAAGATGTCCATCGAGTACAGCAACTTTCACGTCAGCGATCGAGCACAGACTTTATTGAACAGCTCGATGGACTTTTACAATGACTGTTTGTCCGCCCTGAAGCAGGCAGAAAACGAGGCAGCCAAACGCAAAGCCCAAGCGGGATTGCTCCAACTAAGCCTTGCAGGACGAATAATCAGCGCCGAAAACGACATGTCGTTGCCCGGCTGGCGCGGTCTGAACAATCCTGTTCTTGGCGCTCCGTTGAGGCGCGTTGATGAGTTGCTGGAGCAAATAGTAACGTGCAGGACCGCCATGAAGAGACTGACAGCTAACAAAGGCAGTGCCGCGCGCTTGAGATACGACAAAGCGTTGAAGCACTACAACGAAGCAATCAGCTCCTTCTCCATGGGCAGCAACGCCCACGCGCAGTCACTTATCCGAAGTGCAACAGAAGAAATAGAAGAAGCAATCAACGCAGCTAACGGCGCAAGTCTCGAAGGCGACGAAGGAAACTCAAACGATGCTGACGACGAAGAGCTGCAGCGAGAGCCGCTTGCAGATGTTCCTTCAATTATTGCCTCGGTAGCTTCACTTGTTGAGACACTCCCTTTGTCAAAAAAAGAAGTAGCGCTTAAGAGAATGCACACCGTAACTCAACTATACAAGGATGCTATTCGCGCAACAAAGAAAGAACGATTTGTTGAGGCGGAGAAGCTAGCCGCAGACTCACTTATGGAGTTGGATCTGCTGAGACATTTCATGCTTTCACAGTCGGAGCGCAGCACTGCCGAACACGAAAAGTATTGAGTAAATCAAGAGTACCGCTCAAAACTACATCGCAGCGCAGCCAGCTCAGTTTTCAGTTCGCGAACTATGTCTTGCACATTAGTCCAATCGCCTTCCTTGGCGCTAAGCTCGATCTCGGCCGACAGCATTTGAATCTTTCTTGCTTGCAACATGCCACTCACCCCCTTTAGCGAATGAGCAACCATGCTCACTACCGGCACACTGCGAGTCGCAATCCCTGTTTCCAATTCTCCTATTCGACTTTCATTCTCGGTGATGAAGAGGCGCAGAAGGGTCAGCGTTCGCTCAGCGCCATACTGCCGTTGCAGGCCGTCAAAATCAATTCCGCACTTCTCGGAGTTGCTAAAGTTAATCAAATTGAGCACCCTCATGCAGCTAAAGGCAAGAGTTTCCAGTGCTACCGGGCGAAGGGAAAACGTTCACCCTTGCGACCATTAGTGTCAGAAGTCGCAGTAACCAATAGATCGATTATAACCCCAGTTTGCAGAAAGACGACTTTTCGTCTACTGGCAAAGAGGCTTGTTGTTACCGTGCCGACGAGTTACTCGCAGGAGTTGAATCTTTTCCTGCTTGCTCGGCACTTGAACCGGCGGTTGGACCGGGCGGGGGGCTAGTCCCGGGAGCCGCCGGTGCAGGAGAAGGAGCAGTACTAGAATGTTTAGAGGGCTCCGGTGCGATTGGCTTATCCAAATCGATATCTTCAACGGAGCGGTCAGCAGGAGGTTGAGGAGTGTTTGATGATTCTGAGCCACCATCTAAGACATCATTTAGACGCGGATCAGATGGTTCATCAACGCTGTTAGGTGGCGGGGCCGCCTGGGCGGGAAACAACCGATCGTACAATGCAGTCGGCAACACGGGCTTCAACAGCGCAGGCAGTTGCCCGCTGCCGCCCAGCACGAAATACCAGATCAAGACGCAACCGATGCTGGCTTGCGCCGCAACAAAAATCGTTGTCCACGATTGCGTCTGCTTCTTTGCCGGCGCCAAAGCATCCGACACTTCCCGCGCCACTGCCGATGCCGCCGCCGCAGAAAGTTCATAAACACGTTGGCTGTCTACTTCCAGGCTAGCGTGAGCGATTTCGCTAATTGCGCCCTCAGAAGCTTGCCGCGCCATGCGCATAGCCTCGTCATAACAATGTTGTTGAACTTTGTTTTTTGGAACGCCTGTTACATCCTTCAAAGCTTCTCTGGTGAGTTTTGCCGCCCGACGCTGTGCTTCAGCCTTAATGAGCGCCATTACTTCCTGACGCACAGTCTCCGCAGCCGCCTGGCGAGCCGCGGATTCTGCGGCTTCGCTAGCAACTTCCTCGCCCGCATCCTTAGCAATAGCACCGGCAGCAATAACCGCCGCAGTCTGCGCTGCTCGCCTGAGCTCCGGCGTAAATGCCCTGGTCGCGGCTTCAATCGCGGCCTTCTCCGCCTCGGTGCCAAGTACGGCGTGCAGAGTGTCATCATCCTGCTGTCCACTTGAGCGATCAAGCAGAACCAGCAGCGTAGCCAGAACTGCGCTTTCCAAAATCGGATTGCTCAAAGCTGGCAGTTGATCATTCAGCACCTTTCGAGCGGCCTCGGTAGCTGCAATCATTGCCCGATCTTTGCTCCAGGCTCGTACGGCCGCCAGCGCAGCATCTCGAGCAGCTGGTTCCGCAGCATCGGCTACAACCTGCATAATGTTCGGGTACTTGGACGAGTCACGCAAATAGTGGTCAACGGTATCTCGAGCACCAGGGGCAGCTTTAACTACCACAGACTCCGCGACAAAGCGAGCTGAAGAGTTTATGGCTTCATGAAGAGTGGCACGAGCGATCTCACCCGCCTCTTGATCAGCGACAACTGCGCAGGCTTTCAAACAAAGCCCGCTCGCCAGTTCCACCGCGTTGCGGCGCTGTGTGTCTGATATCAGTTCTGAAGTGATCTCCACTATCGACTGACCAATCCCCTCTTCTGATTTTACCTAAGAGAATACTTGCCCATTCTTGCCCAATTCCACCCGATCTAAGGCGATTTTGCATCGTATATGAAAAAATTCCCAGGAGTTTGATTGAACTTTTTCACGAGTTCCTTCGTTTATAAGGTGGATGCACACACAAACGAGGTTCCTTCTCATGACTACTGCCAAGCTAGCGAAACTCCTCTCTGTAGCTTTTTGCATGCTTTCTCTCAGCTCACTGATTCCAGCGGAAGCTCAAAATTACAGACAACGAGTCAACAATAGGCAAAATCGCCAACAAACCAGACTGAATCACGGTAAGAATAACGGTGAGCTCACAAAAGCTGAATGCGCCAGACTTCAAACCAGACAAACGTCGCTCGCATTGAGGGAAGCTCGATTCCGCAAAAGCGGAAACGGTCTTTCTCCAGCTGAGGCCGCTCGCCTCGAGAAACAACAAGACAACATCAGCAAACACATCTACAGACAAAAGCATGACGGTCAGGACCGAAACTAACTCGGACCATCAGCCGTTGACCAGACTTGCAGCAGATGAGCGAAAGGGAACGCGATCAAATCACCGCTGAAAGCGGGTAACTTCGCTCATCTGCTGCGATACCCAACGCGATATTTTCCGCGTCCACGAAAGTAATGCGCTCACGTCTATCCGATACGAGCGGCGCTTAATCGATCCCGAGCCTTCATCACTATTTCCTGCGCTTCCTCTGTCCAGCGCGAACAAGCAGTAATGTGCCCCATCTTGCGTCCGGAACGAGCTTCAGTTTTGCCGTACAAATGCAAATGCACATCCGGAATCTCCAATGTATAAGACCATTCCGGCTCGCCGTGAGTCCAGAGATCGCCTAATAAATTTGCCATTGCTGCTGCCGAATGTGGTTCGGTTTTGCCCAGTGGCAAACCGGAAATGGCGCGGATATGCTGCTCAAACTGACTGGTCGGGCAGGCCTCCAGACTGTAGTGCCCCGAATTGTGCGGACGGGGAGCAATCTCGTTGATAAGCAATCGATCAGGCCCGACCAGAAAGAACTCCACGCACAGTAGCCCGCAGATGTCTAAGGATTCCATCACTGCGCAGGTTATCTCAATTGCTTCTGCAGCCAATCGCCAGTTTATTCTGGCCGGAACCGACGAAATATCCAGGATGTGATTCTTGTGAGTATTCTCGATCGGACCGAATGCCTTGACCTCTCCGTAAGTGCCTCTGGCACCGATAACAGAGATTTCTTTGTCATAGCGAACATACTGTTCGACAATACAATCGGAACGCCCAAGCTCCTCGTAATACTTGATCGCATCAGCCTTGTCGGTTACAACACGCTGCCCTTTCCCATCATAGCCATAGCCACAAGTCTTCAAGACAGCCGGATATCCGACTTTTTCCAATGAATCAAACAATTCGTCAATGTTGCGCACATGCGCAAAACCAACAACAGGAAATCCATGATCCTGCAAATAAGTCTTTTCGCGAAGCCTGTTCTGCGATATTTGCAGGGCGTTTACAGACGGAGCCACACGAGTTTCTTCAGCCACTACTTTATAAGATGAGACTGGTATGTTTTCAAACTCCAAGGTAACCAAGTTCGCCTCACGCGCGAAAAGCCGCAAAGCGTCTACGTCTTCAAAGGAACTGACGATAGTCTTGGAACAAACCTGAGAGATTGGCGAATCATGTTCGGTGGTGTAGCCAATGACTCGATAGCCCATCTGCTGCGCGGACAGAGCCAGCATTCGCCCCAATTGACCGCCGCCAAGAATTCCGATTACTGAACCAGGCAGAATTGTTTTCATTAACTCAACGTCTCCGTCATCACTTTTTCTTCTTGCGTTTTCCTGTATTGCTTCAACTTTTCTCGCAGGTCTGGAAATTCATTGCATAAAATCGCTATCGACAATAGCCCTGCATTGACTGCTCCGGCCCTGCCGATGGCCAGTGTAGCGGTCGGTATTCCTGCTGGCATTTGAACAATGGACAACAGTGAGTCCACACCGTGCAAAGCTTTAGATTCGACAGGCACACCCAACACTGGCACTATAGTCTGAGCAGCCACCATTCCGGGTAAATGCGCAGCCCCTCCTGCACCGGCAATTATCACTCTCAGCCCGCGAATTTCCGCGTCACGAGCATAGGTCCGCATCAATTCAGGAGTGCGATGCGCTGAGACCACCTTGCATTCATGCGGCACCCCGAACTCGGTAAGAATCTCATCGGCATGTTTCATGGTTTCCCAATCGGACTTGCTTCCCATGATAATGCCAACTAAAGCATCAAGTGCCATCGCCGCAGACCTCCGAATTCACAATGGAACGCTCTCCGGCTGCCCGAGTTAGCCTGTCGGTGATTGCGACCCACTCAGGGCTTGACGGCGGTCGCTCGATTACTATCACATCAACACGATCGCTTCTGTCCATCGATCTCAAATTCTTGTAGAGGGCAAAAGCATAAACATCAGGTGAGCACGACATTGAGACGCGTAGTTCGCTGCTGGAATCTGCCGCAACGTCCGACAACACTAGCACTCCTGCATTCTTTCCCTCGGCAAGCAACTTGGCAAGTGTTTCGGTCAGCCTTCCCGAATCAACCAGCTGAACTGTCTTTTTAGGCGCATAGTGCGAAGGAAGGTCACCGGGAACACGAGGAGTAGTCAATTCTGCCGAAGCGGCAGTCTGCATTTCAGACAGAGCCACCCGGATACTTTCTTCCTGAATCATGCCGGGGCGAAGAATTCGTGCGCCCCCTGCCGAAAGGTCAATTATAGTCGACTCAATGCCAACCTGACACTGACCGCCATCAAGCACCATTACCTCGTCATTGAACTCGAAACGAACATCCTCTGCGCTTGTCGGACTGATTCGTCCAAACCTGTTGGCCGACGGCGCGGCAATTCCGCGTCCGAATGTCTCCAAAAGCTTTCGGGCTACCGGATGCGACGGAATACGAACGGCTACAGTATCCTGTCCGCCGGTTATTGCATCCAAAACCCCGGGTGCTCGCTTTAGTACCATTGTCAACGGACCCGGCCAGAACATTGCCGCAAGGAGAATCGCTTCGTCGGGCACCTCTAGACACCACTCTTGCAGTTGCGCTGTCGAAGCCAAGTGTACGATTGACGGATGGCTGGTCGGGCGGCCTTTCAGGGCGTAGAGGGCAGCGATTGCCTCCGGATTGGATGCATCGGCACCCAAACCGTAGACAGTCTCAGTAGGGAAAGCGACTAGTCCCCCACAGGCTAGTATTTCAGCTGCTTTTTCAATCCGTTTGGAAGATTCCACGGCGTAGCTCCAACGCAACCAGCAGATACAAATCCGGCTCCATTGTGTCATGTCGACAGCCGGCCCCCACCTCAGCATGAACTTTTTTGGTTGTCAGCGTCCCTCGAATCCGCAGACAGATAGCGAAGCTCGTGACGTTGTTTACAGCGGAACCATTGGTTCTTTTCGCTTAACCTTTCCTCGCCCCGTTGTGGTCAGGCAGGTCGCACCTACCCCGGAAATTCAACCGGAATAGAAAGTTGCGGGCAACTTGCGATCTCAATCCAGCAAGCCTTGAAGGAAAAAGGGACAAGCGAATTCGGTTTGACTTGGTCCACACGAAATCCGTAAGTTCCAGACGACCCTATTTTCTCTCTCAACCAATCGGACCGACAAACCAACTCAAAACCCTCAAACGAACTGCTGAAAAGCCTTTTGAGACTTCATGCCTGTAAGCATGAGGGTGGTGATTGTTGTTCACGAAACTTGAGCACGAATCGGCGACGAACCGCGTAGCTAGCGCAACCAGTATATCGGTTCGCCAGGTTCTCTGATTCGCCGAAACCTACTTCAAACCGGCTTCACCCCCGGGCTCTGGAGATTACCAATGTTTTCACCTGCCATGGGCCTCGCCCTGCTTCTTCTGTCGGGTGCCGTCACGGCATTCGTTCTCTGGCGTCGCAATCGCAATCAGCGCCCTTACTGCCGCGACCACCGCAAGTTCGATCCCGTTGAGGCCCGGCGCAAGCCGCTGTTGCCCATTCCGAAAATCGACACTAGCAATGTGGGTCCCGCCGACCCCAAAATCGCTGCGTTGCTGGCAAAAGTGAACGTAGGCCGCGTCGAAACGCTGCTCAACGAACTCACAGGCGAAACTGACGTAACAGTCAACGGCAAAACCGTTCGCATCGCCAGCCGCAACACGTTCTCCAGTGACCTTGAGTACGCGTTCGCATTCCTGGAAGCGATTTACCGTTCGTTCGGCTACAAGCCAAAGGCGGAAGCCAAACCCGGCGAGAAGTTCTTCTACCGGCACGAGTACACTCGCCGCCGCACGAAGCTCTACAACTTCATCGCCGAACAGCCGGGCAAGAGCGCGCGAAAACTTTTGCTCGTCGGCTCCCACATCGACTCGACCGCCGGTGCCACAAGCTCGGCCGAGAAGATTGCCCCGGGTGCTGACGACGACGCTTCCGGTAGCGTCGGCGTGACCGAAATCGCGCGTCAGATGGCAGACTGTCAGCCGGAAGTCACGATCCGCTACTGCCACTTCAGCGGTGAGGAGCAGGGACTTTGGGGCTCGGAGGCTTACGCCGCCCACGTCGCCAATGAAGGTCTTGAAGTAATCGGCATGCTCCAGATGGACATGATCGGCTACTGCGCCAAGCCCGGCAACCGCGTTGATATCCACGACGATGTGGACACCAACGGTTCACACTCGCTGGTGGTGCTGCTCGTGCAGAACTCCGTCCGCTACAAGCTGAAGCTCAACCCCGTTGACACCCACAACAACGCGGTTACCGGTCGTAGCGACCACGCTCCGTTCCAGGACAAGGGCTACAAAGCCGTGCTGATTTCGGAAGAGTTCAGCGATGACGGCTTCAACCCGAACTATCACAGTAAGAAGGACCGCGTGCCCACGCTCAACCTCCCCTGGATGGTCGAAGTGATCCGCATGGTCCTGGCGACTGTGATTGAGATGTCGAAGACAAAGGTGTAACCACCGATGCCTTCGCGGCCGATAACCGGATAACTCCGGCCGGGTCCCCTCGGGGAGGGAAGGGATTTCCCGAGGCTCGGGCGATTTGTGTCGCAGGCAACCCCTGCGACACATTTCCCCTTTGCCTTACGCCCTTTCCTACTATCACTCATAGTCAGACGCACGTAGCACGACCCCTGCGACGATCTTGCCCGGGATTTTCTCTCTTTTTAGTGCTCACGTCCCGTGCCTAGTTGAGAAAACCGCGCTTACCCAGTCGCGCCAGCGCCGAAGCGGTTCTTATCCTGGTAGACTCCAGCCCCCTTCCGATAACTTCCGCATCCAAGGTTTCTTGCTTCCGAGCAGCCTCAAGCACCTTCGCATCAAACGTCAGGTCTTTGAACTCATTTGACAGCATCACAACAATTCGATCAATGATTTCCTGCGGTGTGCTTACGCTGACGCACGTTCCGCCGGTGGACGATGCGAGCAATGAGAACGATGTCCTGGCAGCCAGCGATTTTCCCTGGCAGATGGCATGAAGAGTAATCCCTTTGCGCTCCATCTCGGCTGCGACTCGATGCACGTCGAGTTGGCTTGGACAGCCGTCGCGCCATGCATCACCTTCCGTCAGTCCCGCCGAAGACGGATAAAGCCGGTTGTAGAATTGAACGAATCCATGCGGTGGTGCATCACCCACCAAAATTGCGAACCTGCAACTATGGTCTCTCCACGAGATTTTCGCTGCGGTATCGAACAATCCCTGATAAACTGCTTCCGCTGTATCGCCTCCGCCATCAGCTCTCATACCGTGAATCGCCTTCCGCATGCTATCCATATCCGAAGTCAGGTCAGTCACCTTGGTTACGAAACTATTGTCTTGAGGCGGATGATCACGATAGGCGACCAACCCGATCTGCAAATTCAAATCACTGCCACCGGACAGTCGCGCTATTACATCGATGAGCTGAGCCTTAGCCGCCTCAATGAAAGCTCCCATGCTGCCGGTGTTGTCCACCACAAAACAGAGATCGACTCTATTTAGAGCATTGCCATTTTCAGTCGCTGCCTTTTTCTCTGTCGCAGCATGCATTCCGCCAAAGAGGTTTTTCCACATAATTTCGCTTCCTACCGCGCAGCCACTTGCAACGACTGCCTTTCCGGCAACTCGGTTTCGATTATCTCCATGATAAGCTCCAGGCGGTTCGGCCGCGACAGCATCGGAATCAGGTTCGGCAGGGAATAATAATCGCCCTCAAAGGCATATGTTTCCGATGCTATGGCGTTCTTGCTCAGATGCTTCTCGAACATGTCGTCCTGGTCACCGACGCGAACTAGCACGACATTCGGCACCACCTTCAAATCCTGGCAGTAACACTTGAATGTCTCTACAAAGCAGGGTTTGCAGTTCTCATGCCCATCGCTCACTATAATCATCTGCTCAACGGCTTCATCCGCCAGCCTCATCGCCTCGATCGGAGCCCCCAAACTGCTTGCACCACCGGGAAAGACGCGCTGAAGCGCACGCTCCCAGTCAGACAATTCCTTGCCGCCGGCAACGATCTTGTTTGCAAACTCATCAAAGACGTAAACGTAAAGCGCCCCTTCGCTAACACCAGAAAGCATGGCGGCGATCTGTTTACCGATATCCAGCGCCAAGGTCATACTGGAGCTTTTGTCGATCAAGACCGCTGTAGGGCGAGTAATCTTGCCCTTCTTCTTCACTTGCTCATTAACAACTTTCTCCAGCCTCTTGCCGGTTTCTTCGTCCACAACTGCTATTTCAGCCGCCTTCAGGGCCTTGAAAGCGGAGACGCGCTTGGAACCGGCCGCGGCCTCCAACTTGGCGTCTATCAACTGCTTGGTGAACGGATCTTCAAGCGCCCCGCGCTCCTTAAGTGAGTTCAGACTGTTGATGACTTCCTGCGGTGTCATTGAAGCAACCAAAGCTCTCACCACCAGTGGTGTCATTTTCTTAATCGCTCCCACCGCCACCATCGCCGGAATCTGGTGTTGCTCAATTATCCGAGCTTGCTCCTCCGGCGAATCGTTTTTGGCCAAAAGCTTCAGAGCGTACAAAACACTATCTTCCGGAGGATCGTTCTTGAATAGAATTCGCTCCGCCCGTTCGCCTGGCTTGATTCGCAATGTTGCGTACAGGTGCTTCATCGCTGAGCGTCCTCGAAGCACACCCCTATCAAAGAATTCGGGCTTTTTCTCGCGTTCATACAGGTAGTTCATCACCGCCGTCCTGGCGCTACGAGGCACTTTCTTCAGGTGCACCTTCATAAAATCAATGATTCTGGCGAGCTGATATGGCGGAAACTGCGACAGAAGTGCAAGTCCCGCTTCGCGGTGAAAATCGAAAGTGCTGCACAGCAGATGAGCGACAAAAACTTCCTTGTGGTCGCGGACATCGCCCTTGTCCTGATACCAAACAGCCAAATGTCCGTAAAAAATGGGGTCCGAATCGATGAAAGACGCATGAAGCTTAGCTATGTTGTCCAACTCGCGATGCGGCGTCGTCAACAAACTATTGAGGATTTCCAAACGAATATCCCGTTCAGTTTCATTCATAAAAGCACCTTGCAAAGATCCATCGATGAAACAAACTCGTTGCAAGAACTTCGTACCCGGGACCATGGACAGATTGTCCAGATCGTTAAGCGAAACATGGATCGGAGGCGAAGAGCCTGCCGTTTACCGCCGGAGCGCCCATAAAGAATCATTGGCAATGGAACCTGCATCTGCCAAAATCAGCAGAAGGCCGATCGTCGCCGGGTGGCAGTTGTGAAGTGGATCGTTCAGGGGTTCCTTTTAGTCGTCTTCCTTGTTCTGCTTGCGTCAGGGGCCGCGGTCTACTGGGGTTGGAATGAACTCAACACGCCGATAGAGCATGCGCAGCAAACCGAGATTGAGATCCCCACAGGCTCCTCTCCTGACGCGGTGATTGGCAAACTGGCGCAAAACGGTATCGTCAATCAGGGTTTGCCCCTTAAGCTTTACGTCAAGCTCACAGGCGCCGGCCGTTTATTCAAGGCCGGAAGCTACAAGTTCGTTTCACCCATCACGCCTCTGCAAGCCATTAAGCGCTTAGAAGAAGGCGGGGAAGCTCTGGCAAAGGTTACCGTGATTGAAGGCTGGAACCGCTGGGACATAGCGTCGGCACTGGCACGCGCACCAAAGCTCTCGCTTCCTGACAGCAAGAAGGCCCTGGCACTGTTGAACGATACGAGAGAGATTCGCGACATTGCACCGACGGCCGCAAATCTAGAAGGATACCTCTTTCCGGATACCTATTTTATAGACGTGCACACTTCGGCGCCGACCTTGGTATCGCAAATGGTGTCACGCTTCAAACACGTATGGCAAACTAAGTTGAGCGAGCGGGCAAAGTCATTGGGACTGACAGCCCAGCAGGTAGTAACGATAGCTTCATTGATCGAAACTGAAGCCAAGTTGCCGGAAGAGCGGGCGATAGTCTCCTCGGTTATCTACAATCGGCTCCGCAAGGGCATTCCGCTTGCGCTTGACTGCACGCTTGTATACGCCTCAAAGGCTGCCGGAGCCTGGAAAAACGACGGGAAGGTTTATCAAAGCGATATCGATCGCAAATCACCATACAATACAAGAAAAGTGAAGGGACTCCCTCCCGGTCCTATTGGCTCACCAGGGCTTCCGTCGCTGGAAGCGGCTCTCAACCCATCCAGAACCGACTTCATTTATTACGTGCGCAATCCGGCGCGCAACGATGGCGCCCATAACTTCTACGCTGATGCTGCAGGCTTTGAGCAGGGCGTTATGGCGTTGCGCGCATGGGAGCGACAACGCGACAAACAGCAGCACAACTCACAGGCACCAAAAGCTCCGCCTCCGAATCCTGCAGGGGCGCCTCGACCAATCGTAATTCCGAGGGGAAACTCCGCAGCACCGAATCAAAGATTCAATTCACTGAGGAACATGGCAGCACAGAATCAGAGATTCGACACGCGAAGGAACGCTCGACGAAGCGCCACGCCGCTGGCCAGACCGACATCGACCAAGAACAGATTCGAAGACCTTAAGCGCACAAAACAATCAGATAGGCCTCCTCAACAAAAGCCCGGTCAACAACGCAAATCAGCAGCAGCGAAAAAAACAAAACAATCAAATCGCAGCAGTAGTCAAAAGCCGCAAAAATCGACGAAAGCCGGGTCGCGAAAGCACTAAAGAGCAAAATAGCCAGGGCAAGGTTATCGTTCCGGAACCAAGACTAATTGGTGTGATCTGCTATCATTTCCCTTAAAATAGGGTATGCAGCAGGGCGGAGGAGTTCCTTCATGAAACGCATTTGGTCACCGCAGCAAAAACTTGGAACAACGGCGGTTGGTCTCTGCCTGTCGGCTCTGGTGGCACATACGCTTCTCCTTTCCCAAACGCCTACTCAGGCTGCCAATCCAGCCACAACAACCAAGGAAAAACCAGCCTCAACCGAAGCGGCAGCAGATGCGCACGCAAGTTCCACCGGTCTCAAGTGGGTGACGTGGACCGACGATTTGTTCGACCGCGCAACCAAGGAGAACAAACTTGTGATACTGGACCTGGAAGCAGTATGGTGTCACTGGTGCCATGTAATGGACGAAAAGACCTACTCGAATCCAGAAGTAGCGCAGTTGCTTCGCGACCATTTCATTTGCGTCAAAGTCGACCAAGACGCTCGTCCAGACTTGTCGACAAGATACGACGATTATGGCTGGCCTGCGACAATTTTCTTCGACTCAAAAGGTGCGGAGCTAGCCAAAAGACAGGGGTTCATTCGCCCGGGCGACATGGTTGAGCTACTGAGAAAACTGGTGGCAAAACCAACACCCGAAGAAGAAGCAAAGCAGTCTGCGGCGATTCAATACAGCGCATCCTCCAGTTTGCCCAAGGCCTTGCACGATCAGCTTCTCAAAAAACATATAGACGGATACGACGCCGAACAAGGCGCCTGGGGTTTCGGTCACAAATTCCTTGACTGGGATAGTGTCGAGTTCGCGCTTTCCCGCGCCCATCAAGGCAATGCTCAAGCGGCGCAGATGGCAAAGAAAACAATGATCGGACAAATCAATTTGATCGATCCTGTCTGGGGGGGGGTCTACCAGTACTCAACAGACGGCGACTGGAACCACAAGCACTTTGAGAAGATCATGCAAATGCAGGGTGAGAACCTGAAGATATACGCGCTCGGTACCATGTACTTCAAAGATCCACGCTTTCAAAAGGCCGCACTGGACATTGAAAAATACTTGCGAACAATGCTGATGAGTCCCGACGGCGCCTTCTACACCAGCCAGGACGCAGACGTAAAGAAGGGTCAGCATAGCGAATGGTATTTCAAACTTTCTGATGCAGAGCGAAGAAAGTACGGCATTCCGAGAATTGACAAACATATCTATGCTCGCGAAAACGGCTGGGCTATAAACGGCTTGGCCTGGCTCTACCGCGCCACAGGCAACAAGAAATTCCTGGACGAAGCAACACGCGCAGCAGATTGGATCATCAAAAACAGATCGCTACCTTCCGGCGGTTTCAGCCATGATGCCAATGATTCATCGGGTCCCTATCTGGGTGACACGCTCTATATGGGTCGCGCGTTCTTGACGCTTTACGAAGCGACCGGCGATCGCAAATGGCTGACTCGCTCGCAGGACGCTGCCAACTTTATCTCGGCACACTTCCAGGACAAGAACCATGCCGGTTTTGTCAGCAGCGATGCCAGCAAGGGCGGAATTCACAAGCCTCAGCCAATCCTGGAAGAAAACATCGCATTGTGTCGTTGGCTGAATCTTCTACATCATTATTCCGGCAATAAACAAGACAAGACTATGGCCCAGAGTTGCATGCGCTACTTAGCCACACCGGAAATCGCTAATATGCGGCAAATTCTGGTAGCAGGCACACTACTTTGCGATAACGAACTTTCGGCTGAGCCACCACACATTACAATAGTCGGAAAAAAAGCGGACCCGGTAGCAAAGTCTCTGTTCCTGGAAGCAAACAAGTATCCGCTAAGCTACAAGCGCGTCGAATGGTTCGACCGCGCGGAGGGGCCCATGCCGAATTCCGACGTAGAGTATCCTGAAATGCCAAAGGCGGCTGCGTTCAGCTGCGCGGGTCAGCGGTGTTCCCGTCCTGTCTATACAGTTATAGAAGTGACGCCACTGATCGAAAAGATGACCAAACCCGCCAAGCGTGGAGGGTAACACGTGAGCGAACCTGTGGTTTTTGACAAGAAGCCGTGTATCATTGAACTTGAAGCGGGGACATATTGGTGGTGTCGCTGCGGCCGTTCCCAAAACCAACCATTTTGCGACGGAGCGCACACGGGAACCGATATTGAACCTCTGAAGTTTGAAGTACCGGAACGCAAGCGTTTTGCTCTCTGCCTGTGCAAACACACAAAACATGAACCGCACTGCGACGGACAACACAGCTGCATATTGTCGTAATCATCGCGAGCAACGCAGGCATTTTGCCTGGTCGCTACTGCTGATGCCGTTGATGATTTTCTTCGCGATAATGCCATCTTCAGCAGCCGTTAAATTCGATCACGAACACAAACTTTTCAGCGAGGAGCTAAAAAAATATGTTCGCCCCGACGGCGTGCGCTACAAAGCGTGGATCAAGGACAGGGCGAAGTTCAATCAGTACTTGGATGAACTTCGTGCAGTGACCGCGCAAGACTATACGGGCTTCTCAGACTTAGAGAAGAAAGCGCTCTGGCTGAACACCTACAACGCTTTAGCGCTTAAGCTGGTAATGGACAACTATCCAATCCAGGGAAACAACAGCGACTACCCCGCCAATAGCATGCGCCAGATTCCGGATTGCTGGAAAGCGGTGAGATGGAATGTAGCCGGCAGGGATGTCGATCTATTTACCCTAAAGCACAAAATCTTGCGTAGCGAGATTCAAGATTATCGAACTCACTTCTCGGTTGTGCCGGCGTCGATGGGTGGTCCGCGCCTGGCGGCCAAAGCATTCGCTCCAGACGATATCAACGAGCGACTGACCACAAATATGAAAACGTATCTGACGAATCCAGAGCACCTGCAGTTTGCTCCAGACCAAAATACGATAAAGGTCTCGCGAATATTCCGCTGGTTCTTACTAGATTTTGTCAAACGAGATGCTGATGGAAAGGCAGTGTTCCCGCCACCCTCCGATGATGAAATAGTACAAGAATTCTCGATGCAATTCGCACCGGAATCCGTGCGAAAACAATTCGACGGAAAAAAAGCCAAAGTTGAGTATCTGCCCTACGACTGGACCCTTAACGAAAGCACCGAACCGTAAGAAGTCACAATCTCCAAAGATCTGCAAAACTCTATCGGCGCAAGCCGGTATCTTGCTTCTATTTGCCCTCATTTTTCGAGGACAAAGTGAAGATGTTCGTGCCACACGGCGCTCATTCGTCTGCTAACTGCAATTGCAATCGCATCCACCACAGTCGCATCCAGCGCAGTCGCATCCGCCGCAATCACAGCCGTGGCAGCAGCCACCGCAGTCACAAGCACTACAGTCAGCTCCCGCGCAGTGTCCGCAGGCACAAGCGTCGCCGCACCCGTCGCAACCACTGCAGCAACCGCAATCCAAGCAATCGCTGCAGCAATCACACCCGTCGCAGCAGCCATGATCCTCTGCCTTCTGCCTCCTGCGTTCAATGTTCTCCACCGAGCCAAGTCCAGGAATCGGTCCGCCCGGCGATGGTCCTGCCGGCGGCAACGGCCCCCCGGCGCCAAGCACTGCAAAGCTCCGTAGAGGGAAGGTTACATCAGCAACAATGCTTGAGGCGGCACCGGTAATGAAGATCAAGTTGAAAGGCAATTCCAAACAGTCCCGAAGAGACGCAGCGGCCTCAGCCGGTCGAGGGAAAAGAAACGCCAGCAAGAAACAATACCAGTTCGCTAGCGCAAACAGCGGAGCTTTCCAATCGGTAGTTGATTCATCAACAGCCAAAACGCGAGCAACAAAGTGCCGAGCCGTTTGACTACGCGCAACTATATAATCGCTCCAGCTTTGCCTGCTTCCGAAAGGTCGGGAGGATGAACCGCCCTCCGCATCGGCACCACATTTCAAACGTGATACGGATTTGGCGCTGCATACACTCACTGACGCACCACGTGATTTCGGATTGGACGAGCAGCTCGCTGAACCTTTGAACTTGCGAAGCCGGGTCTCTGTATTGCTGCGAAACCTCTCGGCAAATTCGTCGGCCGCTCCAGGTCGCAACGGCAACACGAGCAGCTCTGTTCTAATGTTGCTCAAAGCATCCCTAATGAGCGAAGTCGCCAAAACTCGCACCGGCTCACGAAGAACTTCATCGCTGCGCGAGCCTGATGCTGCGGCCGACGCTTCCGAGCACGCTCGCAATGCGTTGAATTCTTCGCTGCGATAATCCTTCTTCCAATCTTCCAGAGCATCCAATACATAGACGAGAAGACCAAACGACTTGCCCAATTTGGCGAACGACGCCGCAACCGACTCGTCATGCCCGCATGCTCGCACAGCATTCTCAAAGAACAATCCGGTAATTTCGGCGGTGGGCTCTGCCATAAGCAGCACAAGCTCCGAGTCCAGCGAGCCGGACTCAATTAAAGAATCCCTTCGCAAACTCGGACATGCACGTTCTCGCTCCGTTTGTAGAGCCAACCACTCGAATGCATCCGCGAGCGGAAATTCCAGTTTCTCCAAAATTCTGGCAGCCGAAGCGAATTCGCCCGCAAAAATCCTGCTGGCTATGCGCCACTGTAATCCCGGAGCATCAGCTTGTCTGTCGATCAACTTGAACTGAGCCAATACTGCGTTGACGGAGGCCGCAATCTCCAGCTCCAGCGGAATCTGCGCGACCGAAGGCATGATCATGCAGTTGAATGACTTGTATGCAGAAACCCGGGTAGGGAAACGAATGTTCGCGTCATCAGCCTTGCGCAGCGAAAGCAGCAGTTCTGCAAGGAACACCACGTCGTGGTTGAGAAAGAATCGCGACTTCTGGCCGAAGAGCGTTCCTAGAGATTTGCAGGTTCCGCAGTAGGCGAACCGCCGCAGTTCACGTTCAGAACGTGATTTTGAACAACTGCAAGCTTTCAGGAGTCCAAACACGGCGACCGGCTTTCAGATGAATGCATCATTATAACGGCACGTATCTGCGTTCAAGTGGTCGCAAACTACAAGAACTGCAAATTAATTCCCGCGACGGTGCTTCGCTCTGCGGCTGTCTCAGAGTCAACAAAGCTCGAGATTTGCTGACATTAAATCCTACGGTTTTGGGACACAAAATCCGGCATGGAGTCGCCACAATCGCTGGCGACCGGTCACCAATTCTCGAGATTTGGTGACTTAGATTTTGTGAGTCTACTGCGCCCGGGGTTCGGAAGCGAGTCAAGAGATCGAAAAGATAGAGGAACTAACCGAGACGTACATCGTCATGTTTGTCATAATTTCTGCTCCCCCTCCGAGAATCAGCAATTGCGAAAGATACCTCCGGCACTTCTGTTCGGTCTTGCGTTTTTCGGCGTGGCTTCGACCTATTCTTCCGCAGCGGCCTCAGACTGGGAGGAAGACAGTCCGCCAATCCGCACGAACGGAATGCCCCCGTTGGCGCCTTCCATCAACAAGCCTCAAACTACATCTGTCCGGGTATCGACACAGCAGGGACAAACACCGATGCTGCAGGGCGGCGCGACGCGTGCCCGCACCCTGGAAGACCAACCGGCTACAATCTCGGTGTTGCAAGCAGCAGCGGAACAGAAAGACAGGCAGCTCTCACGTATTGATGGTGGTGCCGAGGCTTTCCTTGCCGGTTCGGCGGTGAATGTTATAACACCACCAGCTGTTTTCAAAGGTTGGATTAACCAAACCCACCCGGGATTTTCTCTTTCTGCAGAAAACAGCGTTCCCTCCAGGGTAATCAACGTCAAAGGCCAGTGGGACGATTCGACAAAGCCGATGCATTCGCTGGGAATCAGGCACGTATCGCTACGAGAGAAGGACCTGCGCAGTGTCCCGCTTGACGGCGTGAAAGTGATTGTAGTCAACTGTGCCGGCTACGTTCCCAAAGAAGCATTACAACGCCTTCGCGATTTTGTCGGACGAGGTGGTTATCTGATAACGACGGACTGGGCTCTCGAAAATACTACCGCGCGCGCCTTTCCGGGATTCATTTGTTGGAGCGGTGAGAAAACTGGCAACACCATCACGGACGCTTACGTCCTCGACCAGGATCCAACTTTGTTCAACGGTGTGCCGGTAAAACGCGCAACATGGAAGCTGGATCGTGGAAGTCAGCAAATCAAAATTCTGAATCCCCAGCGAGTAAAAGTGCTGGTTCGCAGTAGCAAGATGGCAAGGCGCGACGTCAATCTGTTGGCTTATCCGGACAAGTCCTACGCCGGAGCCCTGGCGGTGGTGTTCTCGTTCGGACGCGGAAAAGTGCTACACGTGATTAGCCACTACGACAACAACGCTGATTCATTCCGCGCTAACACGCTGCCAGACCCTATTCCGGAAATAGGCATCAGCTTGAGGCAGGCTTTGATAACGAATTTCATTGTTGAGGCGCTAAAAAATACAGCAACAACAAGTGACTCGTCGATCGAAAACTAATAGGCAAGTCAGTCTACTAAAACCAAGACACTGAGCCTGGTTCAGGAAATCTTGCGTCTGCGGGTCATCTTGCTGGCTTCTTCCAGAGGCGGTTCATTGTTGATGATTTTACGCAGCGATGCAAGCGCCTGAAGGGAAGGCCAGATAACGTCTTTCATTTCGTCGAGTTCATACTTACCGATTTCAGCTCGTTCGTATCGACGGCAGCAGTCTTCCCACAGCGCAAACAATTTGCCGGGGTCAGCCGTGGTTCGAGCACGTTGCTGGAACTCAATCAGGTCAAAGGGATCCATGGTCGCGGGACCTCCGTCGGGTCGATCAATTTGTAGGATGCCGGTTGGCTACTTAATTGTCAAATGGGTCGGTTGGTATCGAAGGTATGACGGTTTGATCTTCCAGCGGACGCGTTTCGTCGTTACCTGCTCATATAAAGAGCTTATACATCCATGTTAACCAAATCTTAATGGCCGTCAATACACTCACGTGCGGTACCAAATCGGGAACGAAGCCCAAAACGCTTACCCCGGGTTCGATACATGGTCCGACGGCCATTTGAAATCCGAAAAAAAAATCTTTTCCTCACTCACTAAATATGGAGGCATGCTCAAAAAAGGCTCTCGCTTTCGCTACCGATCTATCACCACAGACGGAGGCAGCGTGTCGGGGTTCCCCACTCGGGGCGTGCCCATACCCCGCATGCGCTCCCGCTTTTAGCAAACAGCCGCCGACATCTACAAATCACGCAAACAAACCACGTGTGCACAGAGCACAGCCACCATTGGCAGATGCGCATCAGGACTGGAAGTCGATGCTGCGCCCAAAAAAGTGACCGGCAGATATAATTGACTCGTCGAAAAATCGGCTGGTTCGGGTATTAACGATCCCGATGAGCGAACAGCCGAAAGTGCCCGAGTGAGCAAACCTACGGAATCCCCAATCAGTTAGGACCGCATTCTAGACCAGAGCACCGCTGACTGGTGCGGAAAAAACTTTGGGCGCGATAGCAGACGGATCATCCATCAACTGTTTATATAAAGGAAGCATTTCCTTCACAGGTCCGTCCGCCAAGACATGCCCACCATTCATTACAACGGCTCGGTGGCAGTACCATTCAACCACGCTGGTTTCATGGGTGACGAAGATGATCGTCTTGCCTTTGCACCGCAAGTCATAAACTTTCTCAAGGCACCGGTTTTGAAAACGGATGTCACCGACCGCCAGGGCTTCATCCACCAGCAGGATATCCGGATCAACCACCGTTGCACATGCGTATGCTAATCGAACCACCATGCCGCTCGAATAGGTTTTTACCGGTTGGTCCAGAAAGTCTCCAATTTCGGCAAAATTCGCGATCTCTTCCATGCGGGCGGCCATCTCGTCTTGCGAGATTCCCAGAATCATTCCGTACATAACGGCGTTCTCGCGACCGGTGTATTCCATTTGAAATCCAGCACCAAGTTCAAGGATGGCGGTAACGCGTCCGTTCACTTTGACGCTGCCGGCCGTCGGCTGAAGTACCCCGGCGATGATTTGCAGCATGGTCGACTTGCCGCAGCCGTTCGGTCCCAATAGTGCGGTCATGGTGCCGCGCTCAAATGTCAAATTGATGTCTGTTAGCGCGCGAAACTCTCTATGGTAGGAGCGCGTATTCCGCCAGAGAAACTCTTTAAGGCGGTCTATTGGACGATCATAGATGTTGTAGTGCTTGGCGATGCCGCGAAGCTCAACTGGAAATTCGCTCATTGCTGCCTCACATAATATCGATGAAGGTCTTTTTCGTTTTGGAGAAGAAGTAATAGCCGGCGAACCAGGCTAACACACCAAATGCGGTATAGATTCCAAAACGAGTCCAGTCAGGCGCCAAGCCTTCCAGTAACACCCGACGATAGTCATTCACTATACCGCTCATCGGATTCACGTATGAAAGCCATCGAAAATTCTCAGGCAGTGCGGTTTCGGGATACACAATCGGCGTCGCATACATCCACGCCGAAAGCGCTAGCGACATAAAGTGCCGAGTGTCGCGGACAAAGACACCAAAGCTGGAAAGGAACCAGGAGATGCCGCAGGTCAGCACCAGTAGCGAGGCACTGATAAGAGGCACGTAGATTAGCGACGAGTGAACGGTACCGGTTACCAAAATGGAACCGACCAGCAGTATCAGCAGCGCAAGCCCCTGACCGATGAAACTGGAGATGACGCTTACCAGAGGGAGTATCTCCAACGGAAAAACAACCCGCTTCACCAGGTTAGGATTTTCCAAAATGACGGTGGTAGACCGCGCTATGGATTCAGCGAAAGCGCCCCACGGAATCAAACCAGTCATGAGGCAAAGCGCAAAGTTACTGGTGCCGGGGGTGTTGCCGAATTTGACTTTCAGGATCACCGAGAAGAGAAAAGTATAGAGCAAAAGGTGTCCCGCTGGATTGATCAGCGGCCAGAACGACCCGAGCAAAGAGCCCTTATAGCGACCAAGCAGGTCGCGCCGAACCATCAATTTGGCCAAATCGCGAAAGCGCCACAGGTCCGCCATACGCGTGTTGACCAACGGCGACAGGTTGGAGCTGCCGGTCTCGTAGTAACCGCTTGCTACAGCCGGCGCGGCGTCCTCGCTCTTGTTTTTCAATTCAACAGGCATAGGTCTCCAAAGGTCCGAAGAGCATAGTTCGGCGGTATTGTCAGCCCCGAGGACAGAAACAAGCAGGCGCAAAGTTTACAAGATGATATCAGTTTGGGCGGTTTGCTTTATTAGCAGCAGCAAACCTCGCCTCGAGGCCCATTCGCAGGCTACGCCCGGTCTTCAAGTTTCGACATTAGGGCCCGGGTCCGTTTCATAAGCGCATCTTTATGTTCCGGATGGACTTCAGCCAGGTATTTCTCGATTGCGGTCGCGGGGCTAGCGGCGTAGTGCTTGTCCAGCTCCGGCATGCGCTGAGGTCGCTCCGTCGCGGTCAGCTCAGGCTTCAATCGCAATGAAAGCGCGCTGGAAGCCGCGGAGCGAAGTGCGTCGTCGTCCACTTCATGAATTCGCTCTTGCGGCAGTGAGAACTTCAAACGGACCACGGCGCCATCCAGCGATTGCTTCTGCAGCAGCGCGCACAAGGCAGCGGTCGGATTCGCAGACTCGCAAAGGTCCGCCTCCAACGTCAAAAACTTGCGAGGCTGAATCGAATGGAAATTGAGGGTTGTCTTGCCGCGTTCGATTTCAGCATGAATGAAGCCTTTGTCTTCTTTCTCTTCGCTAAAGTCCACCCGCTCTATGCTGCCGGCGTATGCAATAGCAGGTTTAGCCGCCCGCAATATCTGATGTTTATGCACATGCCCCAGAGCAACATAGTCAACTCGTTCGTCAATGAAGATATCGAGGGGAAATGTCATCGAGTAGCCGGCCATCAGCTCCTCTTCCGCACCGGCTCGAGCCCGATCCAACATCATGTGGGCGGTCACTACGCTCGGTATCGTCGGGTCCAGCTCGCTGTAGAAACCGAACAGCATTTCCTGCACCAGTTGAGCCAGCGCGCGGTCAATCTCACTCCCGCTCATTGCAGCGTATTTATCCTTTGTCATCAGGAGATGCCGCGTAACGTGTGGAATCGCTATCAGTTGAAGCGGGCCGACAGCAGTCTGTATCACCATCAGGCGAGGATAATCAATGACTATAAGACCCGGGACCGCAAGACTTTCGAAGACAGACATAGCATGACTGCCAGATGACTTCAAAATCTGATCGTGATTTCCCGGCAAAAGAATCGCCGGAATCTTCGCATCGGATAGTCGCTTCAGCTGAGTGGCAAAAGACTTCTGATAAACTGGCTCCGGCGCGGCATTGCGATAAGCGTCGCCGGAGAACAGAAAAACATGGCACTTGTTGTCGATGGTAAAGTCCACCGCTTTGCGTAATGCCAAAGCAAAGTCTTCAAAACGAACGTTCAGCCCCGTTGCCGAGTTAATCCGTCCGTGGCTCTCGCCGGAGCCGAAGTGAATGTCCGAAACGTGAACCAGACTTATAGCCATTCTCAAACCATTATTGATGCTTGCCCTATTCTACAGAACAGCAGAAGAAAGGACGGCAATCTCAGCGTTTCATAACTGCAGGAATCAGCGCTGCGCCCCCGAGACTCAGCACTAAAGCAGCAAACAGCAAAACGGTTTGCATCTGTTGATACTGGTCACGAGCTTGCACCGAGGTTTGCTTCTTGCGTTCCTCATGCTGGATAACCTCATCAATCCGGGTATTCAGCTTATCAACGACAGAATAGAGCGCCCTGACGGATGGAATCACTTTGAGCATTCCACTCATACCTTCCGACTTTGAACCCGCCGCCTGCTCCTTAAGTTGCAACCCCAGCTTGCGCGTAACGGCGACAATTTTATTGAGCTTACTCATCGGCTCTACATAAAACTGGTCATTAGCACAAAGTTTCTGGAGTTGCTCCAACTCCTGTTTTGCGGTTTCATACACCTCATCCACGGCGGAGCCACCGGGCAAGGGTCCATCGGACCCGCCCAAAGCTTCAACAAAATTGCTGCCGGACATGCTTGCACTTAACAGCGACCGCTCCATCGAAGTTGCACGATAGAGAATCTCCTGCGACTTCTCTATTTCCAAATTGGTATCAGCGAGCTTCTGACTTAGAAAAACAGCACCCGCAAGCACTGCCATTTGAATTATGGCGGCCACGATCAAGACCGGAATTAACTTGCTCTGCAATTCGGTTACCCCAAACAACCCGGAAGCCTGCCAACGCGTAGATCATAACTGATTGCGTTCGATGGTGGCGGTTGCAAATCGCGGCATCTAATCATTCGGACCCAAAAAGCCAAAGCGTTGTCAAACAATTGTCAAAATTGAAAGCTCATGCGGAGGTCCTGACTAGCCGATTGACCTTCTGACAAGTTTTGATTGGACTGGCTGGCTCAAGAAGACGGGTTCAGGAGCCCGTCTTTTATTCTGTCTGTCATCGAAAGGGTTTCAGAGCACACTGCAAGTCCCGCGAATGCGGCAAAGCCAGCATTCACCGCAGGCAAACGCCGAGCCTCGTGACATGAGATTCCCTGACCAAACCGATTGCTTCGACGCGATTAGGAAACGCTGGAT
The DNA here is from genome assembly GCA_019752635.1 of Candidatus Obscuribacterales bacterium. Lineage (GTDB taxonomy): Bacteria > Cyanobacteriota > Vampirovibrionia > Obscuribacterales > Obscuribacteraceae > JAKFUT01. The sequence goes on from JAIELX010000016.1 coordinate 124,339, forward strand.
ACTGCACCGGAAGCGGCTTTCGCTTTCGGATCGGATTCCGTTTGTACAACTGCGATGTAGCGTTCAATCATGGTCTGAAGTACCGAATCCAAGCGATGCTCGGCCCGGTCTGAAATCTCAGTCCACAAAGCCATGGCGGTTTCATACAAGTCGCGGCAAGCCGTATTCTTCTTCTGTAACTGATAGGTCTCAGCCAGCCCGGCAAAGCAACGAAACAGCGCTTCCACTTCTCGCGCCAACTTGCCCTGCTCACATACATTTTGCGAGGCCAGGAAAAGTTGTTTTCGCACGCTCTTCTCGTAGAGTTGCACGGCTTCTTTGTACATCTGCTCGGCGCGGGGGAAATTGCGTCGACGACAATAAATTTCTGCCAGTCCTGAAATATTGTTGGCGAGCTCGGGTTGTTTTGCGCCGTAATAAGACTCTTTGATATGCAAAGCCTTCAAATGAAGTGTTTCAGCATTATCGTTCTGCTGTTTCCGGCTGTAGATATCAGCCAGAGCATCAATAGCCTGTAACTGCGAAGCAGGCGAGCTACGAATCACATCGCGAAACCAAATGATGGATTTTAACGAAAACTCGCGAATTTCTCGCGTCACTGATTCAACGTAGTCGGCAAACGTGAACTTCCGCTGGGTTTCCGGCATTCGGGCAACAGCATTTCGCAACATGATGCTTTCAGGCGGCGACAATTTTACCGAGGGAGCTTTTTCTTCAACAGCGGACGCTAAGCGAGCAGAACGGTGCGCATCCAAATTGCGAAGATTTCCACCATCGCGACTTGCTTCCGCAACAAGCGCTGCAGCGGGAATCATCGAATGAGTGGAACGCCCGTCCATCGCACCGTATTCGGTGTCAGACCCTTCAGAGCTTTCCAGAAGTTGAATAGAATCAATCTTCTCATTCCCTCTAAAACTCTGCGGTTGAGAACTGAGCCAGACAGATGAGACGGCTTTTGATTTGGCAAGCAAGTCGAACGGCGTTGCCGCATTGCGAAGTTTGCGGCTCTCAGTGCGAGATCCATCTGCGTGTTCATCGATGCGTACACCGGTAATCTTCAATGTGCGGGTTACGTCGGAACGCGTAATGCGCATGGAGCCATCGTGCAAAACTTCTACCAGACCGTCGATGCGATAATCACTTTGGCGATCTCCCGACCGCCAGAAGCCAGCATCTTCATAGTTCCAAGTCAGAGATGCGTAGGTGAACATCACCAGGGAACCGTCCTGGTTATACTTAAACTCAGCACATTCACCGCCGGTGAACTTTACGCTTATAACCTGCCCTGCCGCATTGCGCTCAATCGGTCCCTTTGCGGACAGAAGCGCTCCGCGAAGCGGTCGCGCAGCTGTTACCTTAGGGCCTGATTTGCTGGTCGGAGACTCGACGGAATGCTTTATGTCGCCTCGAGCCATAAACTGAGCAATCCCACCGCTGGGACGAGGATTGTTGCCCGTTGTGGTAGAGCTCACCGACTCAGTGTCGAAGTAGGCCAACGCGGCTTCAATTGATCCGGGCAAGACTTCGTCGAGCGCATCTTCAATACGACAGGCAGCTCTGGTCGAAGGCTCGGGATTCCGCGCATCGCGGTATTCAGATACGGTTTTGAAAGTTCGAGGTGATGAGGACATAAAACAACCCAAATGAGGAATAAACCGGATGCCGCCCTTACGGACCCTTCGCCGGATCTGCCCCGCCCCGCATACTAAGCCACCTGAACCATTGTGCCGCAATAATTAGCGGGATGCAAGGAATCGCATGGGAATGTTCCCATGGTCGATGCATTTTGCGCAGCTCGCACAACAGTTCAGAGGGTCTCTTAAATGTTTTCAATTTCGGTAACGCTCCGAAACACTTGGCGCCGCGGCAATTAGGCGGCGGCTCCTCGGCAGATCGCATCCAGCCGTGAAAGTGGTCGGAACTATATCCCAAGCACGTATAGCAGCACTGTTATGTTAGTTACATAGTTAACAGTTGTGTTGGCACCGACTCCAAAGGCACTTGACGTAATTTCGGCAGTCCGAAAATTCGGAGAGTACGATGGACTTACGGGCCCCGGCAATCGCACGCCACGGTACGGCGGGGACAATGTGCTATCGTTGTCGTTTCTACATCAGCGTGGAGAAGGCTCATGAAGCCCGTAATTGGCATTAACGTCGACATGAGCGACGGACCGCCTCGAAAAGCTACGATTCAGGCAAATTACTTTGATGCAGTGTTGAAATCGGGAGGCATTCCCGTTTTGATTCCACCCATGCCCGACTCGGACTTAAACGAGCTGTTGGCCCGGTTGAACGGGGTTCTCTTTATCGGCGGAGCGGATTATTGTCCGTCACTTTACGGAGAAGCGACCACCAGCTCTACAGTTGAATTGACCGACAAGGAACGCAACGATTTCGATTTCCACTTGATCAAGTCGGTGGTCGGCACCACCCATCTACCCGTTCTCGGAATCTGCGCAGGCTGCCAGCTACTGAACATCGGACTCGGCGGAACGCTCGTACAGGACATCCCCGAAGCGCACCCGGAATCAAAAGTAGTTCACTCTACCGAAGCCGGCTGGAAGAACGGCTGGAACAAGCACGTTGTGCGCATTTTGCCGGACACAAAACTCTCTCGTATTTATGGAAACAAATCGGTCGCTGTGCCTACATCACACCACCAATCGGTCAAAGCAACCGGTCGCGGTTTGATCGTAGCGGCTCGCGCAGAAGACGATGTAATTGAAGCGGTCGAGATGGAAAACCGCCCGTTCGTCATTGGCGTGCAGTGGCATCCTGAGCGCGACTTTGAAGGCAACAAGCCACTTTTTCTGGAATTCATTCGCAACGCCGCCCTGCACTACAGCGGCTCAAAATAACCAGGGGGACTAACACGTGAACTCCTCAGCAAGTGAGAAAACTAGCAGAAACGTTCTAATTACAGGCGGCGCAGGCTTCATCGGAAGCCATTTGGTCGATCAGTTATTGAGCCGCGGTGACCGGGTTACCGTGCTGGACAACTTCAACGACTACTACAATCCCGCCAACAAACGCGCGAACATCACCACCCATCTAACACATCCGAACTACGCCCTCGTAGAAGGAGACATCCGCAACGAAGCGGACTTGGACGCGGCTTTCGAACGAGGAGTTTTCGACGTAGTTGTGCATCTAGCCGCCATGGCTGGAGTTCGCCCTTCACTCAGTCGCGCGGCGTATTACATGGACGTAAACGTCAGCGGTACTCAAAAGATCATCGATCGCATCGTCGCGCAGAATCCGAAAACCCGTCTTGTATTCGGTTCATCGAGCTCCGTATACGGTGCCCGAAGCGGCGAGATGTTCAGAGAAGACGACCGAGTCGACATGCCTCTATCGCCTTATGCAGCGTCAAAAGCGGCCAATGAAGTTCAATGTTACGCCGCTCACCACACAACGGGATTGCCCGTAGTTTGCCTTCGTTTTTTCACTGTATTTGGTCCCCGGCAGCGACCGGATTTAGCAATTCACAAATTCTGCGAGCTCATCGATGAAGGCAAGACCATCCAGGTTTACGGAGACGGCACTAGCAAACGCGATTATACGTTCGTCGGCGACATTGTCGCCGGCATTCAACAAGCGATGGCTTTCGATTTCGACGGATGGGAGATCATCAACCTCGGGCGGTCTGAGCCCGTTGTCCTAATCGATATGATCAAACTGATCGAACGTTTCATGGAGAAACCAGCAACTCTCGAATACGCCCCAATGCCGCCAGGCGACGTACCTTATACTTACGCAAATGTGGATAAGGCTCGCAAACTGCTGGATTACAAGCCTTCAACGACCTTCGAAGAAGGTGTCGAAAAATTCGTTGAATGGTATCGCAATCGCAAAGCGAGCCGTCAGTCGGTATCAGTCTGATGTCGTTTTCCATCACGCCTCTTTCGCCTGAACTGACGAAGGCGATGCGACAAACAGGCGTATGGAAGGAATCTTCGCCTATACAGCCCGAACGCCTCTCCTCAGTACACACCAAGTACTTTGATTTTGAAGGCAAAGAACATACAGATGGTGAGCTGATAGTCATGGATGCGTGCGCTCATCGCGTGCTGGCAGTTTTTCGCACACTCCACGCAGAGCGTTTCCCGGTGGCGAAGATGCGCTCGGTGCATCACTACAACGCCAACGACGAAGCATCCATGGCAGACAACAACTCGTCTTGTTTTTGTGATCGCCCCATAGAAAACACAACGCTTACGTCTCTTCACTCATATGGATTGGCAATCGATTTAAATCCGGTGCAAAATCCTTTCATCTGTTTCGACGAAGAAAAGGGAACCGCCACCATCCTGCCGCCACAAGGCTGGGAGTATCTCAACAGAACCAACAAAAAGGCCGGAATGATCGAGGACGTGGTGCAGCTGTTCGCCGAACACGGCTTCTTCGTATGGGGTGGCAAATGGACGACACCGATCGACTATCACCATGTGCAAACGCCGCGTGGCGTCGCTGAGCTGCTATCAATCATGAGCCTGTCAGACGGCAAGTGTTTTTTCGACATGTGCGCAGTCAATCGCGCTTCGTTGCTGAAGATGCCTTTCGGTGAAAAGCTGCAACCACTTGTGATGGCATACCAACAGGACTCCGAGAAATTTCTGCAGTCGTTCGTAGACCGACTGCCCGATTTCGCGAATCATCCTTAAGGTCGATGGAAAGAAGTCCTCGAAGGAAGAGAATATGAGTATCAAACACGACGGCAAAGAGGCAACCAAAGATTTAAGCAAGGCATTTCTAACCAGCAGATGCAATTTATATCTAACGAATCAGCCCTCACTAGCATCGTAAATTGAAGAATATGCAGCGCGCACCTGTCGATGCGCGCTGTTGTTTAGGCGCAAAAATTTTCCCGCGGTAGTCGCGTACCTGCGTTTAACAACGGACCGCAGAGAATCTCTTTCGCGCGCTTGATGCCATATTATTGAGACTCCACTTCCTGTTATCTTACCCCGAGTGCTGGCAGATAGTCACATTTTTATGTAAGAAATTGATGACAGTAAAAAAAGATAGTCATGACAAAACACTCCACCTCGAGATCCCCAACCAGAAGCAAGATCGAAGCTTTCGTCCCTCGCTTTCCATTGACATAGTTTTCTCGATCTACAAAAAAAAACTCCCGCACGGTAACTTTTGAGAAAGGACTTTCAACAGTTCAATCGAAGCTTTCTGCTAATTGAAATGACGGCGTAAACTGAAGAATTCGCAGCGCGCACCCATTGATGCGCGTTGTTTGTTTAGTCTTTACTGGCTCCAGCTCTGGCTCTTCATTGGAGCATCAAAGCACAACACAAGCAAACTTGAAGGACTCGAAATCATCGGCCGGCCATTTGGTTGAGTAACGAGCTTACCCCGGAGAGATACCAACAGAAACTTGAAAGCGCAGGTTACCTTGCCGACGGATTCAGCACCCGCACACAAAAACCGTGGGAGCTCGCAGCGCCTGTAGCCCCTGGTAAAGCTAAGCAGTAGGGCACAACCGATCGAATTCCCGTTTTTACTGCGGTCGACCGGCTCATGCTATACGCGCGGAGCTAGAGGCTCTAACCCCGGAGTTAGCAAAGGCTTCAGGAGTTGCAGCAACAGAGGCAAGGAGCTCCAGCCATTTTCCGTGTTTAGGTGAAACCCGTTAGGAACAACGGTGAGGGTTGAACGAAGATTCTTCGCTAGCTCTTCTCCGCGCGCCAAAGGAACATACGGGTCGTTCTCACCGTGCAAGGCGTAGATGCGGCCAGCATGATCGTAGATTTTTTCCCAGTCGAAAGGACGGCACACAAAAGTCTCGTTTTGCGGATCGTAGTCGGGCAGCCCAAGCTTGCCCGTAAAACCGCAAACAAAGACAGAGGCTTTTACCGGAACGGTTGCTTCTTCCAGCAGATTGAGAATGAAACCCGCACCCAAACTGTGTCCAACCAGAATCATGTTCGGATGCAGTTCGCCAACTTGCTCCTTAAATGCAGCGCGCCACGACGTCACGTTCTGATACTTGTGCGACGGGAACGATGGAATCTTCGCTTGCACACCGATATAGGACAACTCTTCCTGCAACCAGGGGAACCAGTTCCCGTCCGGCTTGCCATAGGTTCCATGAATGATCACGACCTCTACTTTATCGTTCAATTTTTCGCCCCCAGCGAAGTAATGCTTTGAGTTCGAAGTAACAACGCCGTTTTGGTATTGCTGAATTCCGACAATCAGAAATTGCTTTGTTCAATGCTAAGAAGGAGTCGCAACAGGCACGACGCTCTCTGCCTTGAGTTTGCGAGTCAGCTGACAGATATCGTCGTAACGACCGAAGGATGGTACCAAATAGACGCCGGAGATCAGCGGACGAATCTCTTCCAACAGCTCAGTCGATAGTTCAAGCCCGACGCTTGCCCCCTCGTCACCAGCCTTCAGCATTTGGTCACGCACGTGTTGCGGAATCGTGATTCCGGGCACTTCGTTGTGCAGATACTCCGCGTGCTTGAAGCTGTTGAGCGGCATGATTCCAGCTACTATCGGGATCGGACAGTTGCCGAAGTCATCCAGGAAGTCTGTTAAATCGCTTAGCTGATAAAGTGGCTGCGTCATGGCGAAATGGGCGCCGGCTTCAATTTTCTTGCTAAAGCGTTCAATTTCCAACGCTCGATTCTCGGCCGTCGGATTCAACGCACAAGCAATGGAGAGGCTTGTAGGTGAGCCGATTGAATTACCGGAAACATCACGGCCTTTGTTCAGCTCGGAGATAATCTTGATCAGCCCGATCGAGTCAACGTCATACACCGCAGTAGCATGTGCATAGTTACCGACGCTCGGCGGGTCGCCGGTTAAAGCAATGACATTACGCACCCCCAGAGACTGGCAGCCCAACAGGTCAGCCTGAATCCCCATCAAATTGCGGTCGCGCGTAGTGAAGTGAATGATTGTCTCAATACCCACTTGTTGTTGAATCAACAAACAAGTCGCCATTGATGACATCCGCACCTTTGCCATCGGACTATCGCCGACATTTATTGTGTCCGCGCCCGCTTCCTTCACTAAAGCGGCAGCTTGAAGAAGTTTACGCGCAACGGCCCCTTTCGGTGGATCAAGCTCCACGCTTACAAAGAATCGCCCGCGGTCATTTTGGTGAAGGCGACCGGCCACGCCGGGCAACGAACGCCCCTCAGCCAACTCCACCGTGCTCGGAGCACCCGGCGTTTTCACCGTTATGGACGGAGTTGGCGCGTGAACCTCCGGACCTTCGTGCGGCTCTTCCCGGGAAGGCTGGTATACAGCCATCGGGCCAGCGTTCATACCATGCGCAGCGAGATACTTATCCATCGCAACTCGCATCGCGGCGATGTGTTCAGGTGTAGTTCCGCAGCATCCACCTATCAAGCGCGCACCCGCATCAATAAATTCGTCTATAAAGCCGGCGCAGTAGTCCGGTCGGCTGATGAACAATGTGTTATGACCAACTCGTCCGGGCATACCGGCGTTCGGCATACAAGACAGGGCAATGCGCTCGGGGGTTATCCCCTGAGCAGCCAATGCACCACCGAGTCGCTTCAATGAGTCCAACGATGGACGCGGTCCCGCACCGCAATTGATACCAATCAAATCGGGCATATCATCGCCGAGGTCTACCAACATCCGAGCTACGTCCGTCGGATTGGTACCGAGAATGGTGTTACCTTCAGTAGTGAAGCTGAACTGAGCAGCAACAGGCAGCTTGGACAATTTACGCGCAGCTCGGATAGCAGTTGAAGTTTCGATCAAACTGTTCATCGATTCGATCATGAACAGATCGACTCCACCGGCCAATAACCCCTCCATCTGCTCACGGAAAGCAGCGTCAAGATCGCTCTTACTCAGATCACCGATCGGAGCTAGCAGCCTGCCGGTGGGACCGATCGAGCCAGCGACGAACACCGGCTGTCCGGCAATCTCCCTTGCGTTGCGAGCTATCTTGGCCGCCCACACGTTCAAATGCCAAACGTCTTTCTCCAATCCATAGGAAGCCAATCGATAGCGGTTGCCGCAGAAAGAGTTGGTTTCAATTACTTGCGCGCCGGCATTTATGTAATCGATGTGAACCTGCTGCACCAAGTCTTGCTTGCTTAGGTTCAGCTTCTCAAAGCCTGCTTCAGGGGAGCCGCCGCGGGCGTATAGCAGCGTGCCCATCGCTCCGTCGCTGAGAAGCGGGCCTTTTCTTATGGCCTCAAGGAAAGGATGCGTCATGGTTGAAATTCCCTTTCATGCTGGATGTCGGCAAGAATCAATCCGACCCTAATCATCCGCAGAGGCTGCAATACACTTGTCTGTACGCACTCAAATTGCGACCAGCGGCGTTCAGTCGCAATGATAACATCACATGACAAGCAGTCTTTTCTTAAACTTGCTCTTGTCTCAATGTGCCTCAACGTTACCATGCCAGGGCGCGCTTTAATTGTCGTCAGGCGGAAAAAAACCGTAACATTGCCACCCGACAGTGGTTTTCGCCGATGAAGACAACCGCAATTGCAAATATTGTGTAGGCTGGATCGTCAAGCCCGCCAACACCCTCGGAAACCCTGATAATATACGCCTTGATGCCCGCACGGGCTCTTACATTGCTTAGATTCGGTTAAGTCGCGTGCCTACAAACCCAGAGTTCATACGAAATTTTTCGATCATTGCTCACATTGATCACGGTAAGTCTACTTTGGCAGACAGGTTGCTGGAAACCACCGGCACCATTACCAAGCGCGAGATGCAAGAACAAGTCCTCGATAGCATGGACATTGAGCGCGAGCGCGGAATCACCATCAAAGCGCAAGCGGCGCGCATGGAATACAAAGCGAAGGACGGTCAAACCTACATTCTCAATTTGATTGATACACCCGGGCACGTTGACTTCGGATATGAAGTATCACGTGCGCTGGCCGCGTGCGAAGGAGCCCTTCTGGTGGTTGACGCCAGCCAGGGGGTCGAAGCGCAGACGCTGGCAAATGTTCAGTTAGCAATGGACAACAACCTGGAGATCGTCCCGGTTCTCAACAAGATCGATCTGCCCAGCGCCGAGCCTGAGCGCATTTGCAAAGAAATCGAAGACTTGCTCATGATTCCGGCAGAATCAGCGATCCATGTGAGCGCAAAGTCCGGGCTGGGCATCGGAGATGTACTTGAAGGCATCGTCAACCTGATTCCGCCGCCAAAACCAATCGACGGCAAGCCGTTACGCGCACTTGTATTCGACAGCTATTTCGACAGCTATCGCGGCATTATTGTCTACTTCCGAATATTGGACGGCAACCTCAAAGTCGGCGACAAGATTCGTTTCATACAAAACGAAAAAGACTTTGAAATCACCGAACTGGGCGTGCTGAAACCAAAACAAGTGCCATGCGGCGACCTCGGTCCCGGCGAAGTGGGTTGGCTTGCAGCCGCAATAAAAGACGTGGCCGTCTGGGTGGGCGATACAATCACGCACACCGACAATCCGGCTTCAGAAGCATTGCCCGGGTACCGCCCGGCAAAACCAATGGTGTTTGCCGGAATCTATCCGGTCGATAACGATCAATTTACTGATTTGCGCGACGCGCTCGACAAACTGAAGCTGAACGACGCTGCACTATTTTTCGAACCGGAAACATCCGATGCTTTGGGCTTCGGCTTCCGATGCGGGTTCCTGGGATTGCTGCACATGGAGATTGTGCAAGAACGATTGGAGCGCGAGTACGCACTAACCCTGATCACAACGGCACCATCCGTGCTTTATCGAGTGACAAAGACCGATGGCACGGTGATTATGGTTGAAAATCCAGCAAAACTGCCACCACCGACCTATCGTGAGATGATCGAAGAACCGTTCGTGGAAGCGAACATCATCGTCCCGAAAGATTATGTCGGCAATGTTATGGAGCTAGCTCAGGGACGCAGAGCCGTTTTTATCGACATGAAGTACCTCGACGATAGACGCGCGATGTTGCACTATGACATTCCGCTGGCCGAAATCATAACTGACTTCTTCGACCAATTGAAATCACGCACCAAAGGCTATGCCAGTTTGGACTACCACATAAAAGACTATGTGGAATCCCGGCTCGTTAAATTGGACATCTTAATCAACGGTGAACCAGTCGATGCGTTGTCGGCAATTGTTCACACCGATCGGGCCGCTTCCTACGGAAGACTACTGGCCGAAAAGCTCAAGAAGCTTATTCCTCGTCAGATGTTCGAGGTTCCCATTCAAGCCGCTATTGGTGGGAAAATAGTTGCTCGGGAAACTCTTTCGGCGCAACGCAAAAACGTTCTAGCAAAATGCTACGGCGGCGACATTTCTCGAAAACGCAAACTTTTGGATAAACAAAAGGAAGGCAAAAAGAGGATGAAGTCCGTCGGACGCGTCGACATTCCACAGGAAGCATTCATGGCGTTGCTGAAACTAGAAGAATAATTCGCAATGAGCGACGAAGACGAAAAGATAATGTACCAAACCTGGAAAACCAGAGATGTACTTTATCGTCAGCTCTTCGGTCCCCACAAATTCAACTTGCCGAAAGTATATGCGCCGCCTACGGTTGAAATTCAGGATGTGAAAACATCGGCTGATATTGCTGCGATTCTCGGCACGACAATTTCCGAAAACGACATCACCATAATGGTGTATGAGCCGAATGACAGACACCCTTACTGGATGTATGTCACCTCCGGATTGAGTAATCCCTGGTTCGGCAAGGGAGACGGAGAGGTTGCCGGGTTCGGACATGAACTGGTGTTGAAAACGAAAACGCCGGGACGATGGCAGTTTCGACTGCTGCGCCGGCTGGCGTCGTATGTGCTCACCTACTCGGGAACGCTACAGCCCGGTGTCATGCTCGAATTCGACATGCCACTTTTTTACTCCGGCCCGCAACGCTTAGACGGAGTAATGATTTGGTATGTGGATGAAGCGCAAGACTGTATTTACGAACTTCCGAACGGTCGCTTCGGAGTAATCTCGGTGCTCGGCATATTGAGCGATGAAGCAGAATTTGTGCGCTCTTTCTCCGACGGCACCTTCTGCATGCAGCAACTCCTGCGCCACGCCGGCTACGGACAGGTAACAGATCCGATGCGAGACTCAATAATGTCCTTGCCGGAAATCAAAGAAAAAATCTACTCGTTACGCTCATACGCCTCCCTCTTCACGCCGGAGGGGAGCGCGGAACAATGATAGACCCGGAAGACATTCCTGTAAAACATGTCGGCTCATCAATCATTCGTTCGGTCTCCAAAACGGCGCAAGACATGGACGAAGCACGCGCGGTGGTCGACAAACTGATCGTCAAGCTTCGCCAGCTAAAAGGCGCGGGACTGGCTGCGCCGCAGATTGGCGTGCCGCTTCGAATTCACATAATAGAAGTGCAAAAGAACGAACTGTTTCCGAACAGACCCGAGGTACCGCTGATCGTGATGATCAATCCCGAGGTCACGTTCCCGCCCTGCGACATGCTAACCGAATGGGAAGGTTGTTTCAGCGTGCCCGGGTATGCAGGGCGCGTACCGCGTTACGCAACCGCTCACGCAAAATGGTTGGACTACGACGGTAATGTCTGCGAAGAGACTTTCCACGGCTACCCGGCAAGGGTAGTGCAACATGAGTTCGATCATTTAAACGGCGCAGTATATCTGGATCGCATGCCGGACATGCTGACGTTGGCCACCACAGAAAACTATATGATTTTGCGAGACCGGACCTAGAACCGTGTAACCGCAATTTCACTTTTGTGGTCTAACTTCAGTGTTCAGGAAGGCACATCGCGGACACTTCGCCGCAAACATGGCGTTGCACCGTCAGTCGGCGCGCAGGGAGCTTGGGAGGGCAAGCTGCGCATTAAAAGCCACTGCGTCAACGATGGGGAGAACAAGCATGAGACAGACAGACTTCGACAGCTCAGCCGACAGACTTACACCGCGGCTTGACACTCTTAGCACTGCACAAAATGATGCGGCGGCACTGCTCGAAACGCGCAGCGCAGGACAGCCCCCGTCCCATTCGGAACACTTGCCTGATTTAATGCTAGCTCAGGGTCCGGGGCTACCCGACCGTCTCGGCACCGCCAGCGATGCCGCAAGCGGGGTCAACCTGGCCAGTCGCGGTCGGTACGGCAATAATCCCTTCTTCAACGCGAGCTCAGGCGCAGTGGGTCTAGTGACCGGATTCGACGTAAGTCCGACGACTGTCGCCGGCTGGGTCAGCGATTCGTTCAGCAGAATCGCTGTTCTGAACGATGTTTTGGGCGGTAGCCGCCCTGCCGATTTTCGTCCGATTAACGGGCATGATGGCAATCCAGCCGTTTGCGCCGTAAGACCAGGTGGTTCGACGCCAACGGTCCCCTTCAGAATCGATGGCGCGGACACGCCGGTGGCTATTGATTTGCCCGGGCTCCGCGGTAGCGCAGTTGTCTTCGTGACCGATGGACGCCGCATCATGGCGATCGATCCCCGAAACAACGACACCTGGCAATTGCAACGCAACTCTGTAGTCGGAATCGGCACAGGCTACTCCTGGAGTCCCGTTCGCCGCCGCTAGTAATCCACCCGGCGAATATTATCGATCGTTTTAAACAATTGCACAATCGAGCCGCGCCCCCCGGACCTGATTCCACAACACTGCCCGACCTTGCAGCTTAGCCTTGCCCCCGGCTTGCCAGTGTTCGCGGCCGCCGGCATCCAAGCATGCAATAATGGACGCGCCCGGCCAGGAGCGCGCCATGAAATCCGATTTAAAAGCAGAAGACCGCAACAAGCCCCTGCGTGATGATGTAAAGCAACTGGGCTCGCTTTTAGGCGAAACCATAAAGCGAATGGAAGGCGACCTGGTCTACTCGCAGGTCGAGAATCTCAGACAGCTCAGCAAGTCGTTGCGTCAAGATGACAGCGCCGCAGACGAGCTGCGCAACTTAATCGACACATTGGATTTGGACACCTCGGAACGCGTTATCAAAGCGTTTCTAAGCTACTTTGATTTGATAAACATCGCCGAACAGCATCACAGAGCAAGAAGGCGAGCTCAGGGCGATTCAGAGAATCCTGAATTGGCGAAACCCGACTCGTTGGCCGGACTTTTCCAGCGTTTATCGGATCGCTCAGTCGCGCTGGACCAGATTCTCGACACCATTCTCAATCTCAACATTGAAGTGGTCTTCACTGCGCATCCAACGGAGATAACCCGGCGCACAGTGCTGCTTAAGCAACTAGAAATCGCGAAGCAACTTTATCGCCGCGATCATCCCCCGCTGTCCAGCAGCGAACATCGCCGCTTGGAACGAGAACTGCGAGCAACAATCGAAGCCCTTTGGCTGACTGATCACATCATCCACTTCAAACCGGCAGTGCTGGATGAAGTGCGATACGGACTTTATCACTTCGACCAAGTCGTAATTGATGCTGTTTTAGAAGTACATGAAGAACTGCTTGATCGCTGCCGGAGCGCAGCCTCCACATTGGGTCGAAACCTTCCATCCGACCTCGTGTTCATGAAGTTCGGTTCCTGGATTGGCGGCGATCGCGACGGCAATCCTTTTGTTACTTCAGCAGTAACCGAGAAGGCGCTGAAGTATCATGCCACAGTAATTCTCAATCGCTACCTCAAGAATCTTGAAACAGTCTTCCAACACTTGAGCCACTCCGGCAACTGGATTCCAATCAGCGATGAACTTAGCGCATCCCTGGAGCAGGACTCGATTCTTCTCCCGCAAATAGTGGAACGTCATTCGCGTCGATTCGGAAATGAGCGCTACCGCCTCAAACTGCTTTTCATTCAGGAGAAACTCAGACGCACACTGGAAGCGCTGGAAACGGAAAACGGGGTCGTAGAAGGCGCGTATTCCAACTGCAATGAATTTCAGCAAGAACTCACCCTATTGAAAAACTCGCTGCTGGAAACAGGCTGCCAGGACAGTTTGAGAAGCCTCGAACAACTAAGTTACGCGGTAGACGTATTTGGATTTCACCTGGTAAAGCTTGATGTGCGACAACATAGTGAACGACATACTCGTGCCATAGATGAATTGACCCGCGTTTTGGAGTTAACACCGACGCCTTACGCCGAAATGACCGAAATTGAGCGCTGTCAGTGGCTGACGAAAGAACTCTCCTCCAAGCGTCCGCTCGTACCGGCCGAACTTTGCTTCTCGGAAGAAACTAACGACGTGCTTTCAGTAATGCGAGCATTTGCTCGCTGCCAGGACCGCTACTCCACCAAGGCACTCGACACTTACATAGTAAGCATGACGCGCTCGGCCAGCGATCTTCTCGGGATACTACTGCTGGCCCGTGAGGCACGAATCTTGTTCGACCCTCGCCACCCGAAGCGAACACTAAGCCTGGTGCCACTTTTTGAAACCATTCACGATTTGCAGAGCGCACCGGGGTTGTTCAGACAGTTACTTGAGTTGCCTCTTTACCGCGCGTACATCAAGTCTCGCGGCGACTTGCAAGAAATAATGATCGGCTACTCCGACAGCGGCAAGGATGGAGGAATCGTCACCTCCAATTGGGAACTATATAAAGTTCAAAAGGAGCTGGCAAAGATTGCATCCGAGTACGGCATCAAGTTGCGCCTGTTTCACGGACGCGGCGGCACAATCGGACGTGGCGGCGGACCCACTCACAAAGCCATTCTCGCCCAGCCAACAGGCACAGTCGCCGGAAGACTGAAGTTAACTGAACAAGGCGAAGTTATTTCGGCCAAATATGCACTGCCGTCAATTGCGGTGCGCAACTTCGACCAGCTAGCGGCAGCAGTCATAGACAGTACCCTCCGGCAAAAACCAACTGACGAAACGCAAGCGCAGCAGGACGCCGACGCTGCCAAATTCATGGAAGAGTTCTCCACAGAAGCTTGCCGCGCCTATCGCGCTCTTGTATATGGCGACCCGGACTTCATAGACTTCTTCGAACAAGCAACACCGATTCAAGAAATCGGGCAACTACAACTGGGCTCAAGGCCGACCCGCCGAAACAAAGGCAGCAAATCAATTGAAGATCTGCGAGCGATTCCCTGGGTGTTCGCCTGGACCCAAAGCCGCTTCATGCTTCCGGCATGGTATGGCTTCGGCAGCGCCTATCGCTCATACTTGGAGCAAAACGGACCGCATGCACTTCAATCAATTCGCAAGCTGTATTCGCGTTGGAGCTTTTTGCGAGTCTTGATATCGAAAGTGGAAACTTCGCTTGCCGTCGCCGACATGAAAATTGCCGGCTACTATGCGGAGAATTTGGTGCCGTCGAACGCGCTGCGCGATAAGTACCTCACACGAATCTTCAAAGAGTATGAGGACAGCAGGCAAGCAATTCTCGACATAACCGAACAGTCCGAACTGTTGGACGGAAATGAGTTGCTGCGTCGCTCCATCACGCTGCGCAATCCCTACGTCGATTCACTAAGCTATCTGCAAGTGCGGTTCATAAAGGAACTGCGTCAGCGAAACGAGAGCGAAGAGAATGCCGGTGCAGCTCCAAAACCAGCAACCACAAGCGAAAAATCAACAGCTCATGACGCCCTTCTTGAAACCGTATTGATGAGCATAAATGGCGTCGCCATCGGACTTCAGAGCACCGGCTAATCCACTGAAGCTTGGCAGCGCCCCGGATTAACTCCCGCTCACAGAACACAATTACACGCGACCTTGATTGCTCTTTAGCAGGAATTCACCCGAGAGATCGAGAGCGCCCCGCGCCCATTTCCGCCCGCTCCGTCAGTCTTTTCAGCGACAGTACCGCAGCCTCAAACGCACAAGAAGAGAGTCCTTCAGTGGGACGAGTCCCATTGTTGATAAGAAACCCGCGAACTTACTATGGCATTGCTGGTTAATCGGGTGGCTTCGAAACTCTCTTTCTCAGAGGCTGCCAATGCAAAACATTCTAGAAGCCGATTGCGCCGTCGCTAACAAGGACAATAGCAAGCCAACCGATGCTCATTCGCATGCGGATCATTCGCATGCTCACGATTGCTCTCGCTGCAATATGACAGCAGACCGATTGCGCGAGCAGCCTGCGGAAAGGTTGCCTCGTGTCGAAGAACACAAAGAGCCGGCGCGCACTCCCGCCGAAGAGAAGCGGATAAATGACTTTCAGACCAAGCACGCAATCGATGTTTCACTCAAAGGTAAAGAGTACGAGTACAAAATCAGTGTAGGTGGCACGGACAAAGTACTGTTTACCACCGATGCCTCGCAAAAGGGACTCGAAGACGCAGAGGCACGAATTGCAAAGTTGGTCCAGGATAAACAAGACGAATTGACAAAAACCTTCAAAGTAACCTTCAGCAAAGAAGGTGACGACGTCATTCAACAATGGATCGAGAAGGCGGATTGCACCTGGGAACGGGGTCCCATGGTCAAGGCACGTTCACCGCAACTACTTGAACTTTACGGAATCGAAGCGGCTATCTATCGCTCACAACCAAGCCAGTTAGACAAGACAAGCGCGGAAGCAATCAAGTTTCACTTCCTCAAGGACAATTATTACAAAGACCAGCCGGTCCTTGCGTACTACATAAGCAGCGACAAAGACGGCAAACCGTCAGTCTACTTCGAACCCGGCGCCAACAAGGACAAGCCGGCGACAGAAGCCGACGCCAATCGACTCAAGCGACATCAACTCTTCAGCATTGAAGCACTGACGATACACGAACTGGCTCACAATCATCAGAAAAAAATGGGATGGTACGAGCCCGCCGAGAAAGAGAAACTTGCTAAATCCATCGGCTGGCTTCCCTTTGTCGATCCTAAGACCAATGAGCAGGATTGGCTTCTGAAGGGCAAAAATGGCGAACTTTACCGTCGCGGCAAAGACCACTGCAAAGACACCCATGTCTGGGTAAAATGCAGCAAAAATGGCGAACCTCTGGATGCTAACGACAAACCGGTCGCAAAATTCAAAGACGCCAAAACATACACACGAGATGAAGTTACCGCACGCGCCCTGGTGCCACCAATCACGTACTACTTCGTCAATCCCACAGAAATGTTCGCGGAAGGTCTCATGTTTGTGCGTCTTGACCAAAAGCGCCGCGAGGAATTGATCAAAGCCAGTCCAGTTCTATTCGATGCTTGCAAGAACCAGGATCAGGAAGAACTGAATTTGAACTACGGCAAAAATGGTGACGGTTCGCCAAAATATATTCGCAGCGCAGACGGCAAAGTAGTAGAAAATAATGCCGCTAACCGCAAAGAGGTTAGTGATTTCGAACAGAAAGCCAAAACGAAGAAATAGGGAAGCACTCGATGCAAAGCGACTCACTACCTGACGTCAACTTGTTTGATGCATCCATCGAACGCTTCGGTTGGCGTTGGACCGACGGTTTGTGCGGTCTGATTCCGAACGTCTCAACCCTCGATGATGCCACCAGCAAATTCGGCACGATAACAAACACCAGTGAATTGGCAAACGGCGTTACGTACGACTTTCTCAACGGCGGGATAAGAGTCACTGTTTTGACCGGTGCCAAAACCATACGAACGATAGTTCTGCAATACAGACCGGAGACCAGCCAAATGATGCCACCAGACATGGCGGCAGCGATGGCAATGTTCGGAAAGCTTTCTGCTACGCGCCTTGATCGATTCGAGGGCGTCGTTTTCGAACGCCCCGGAATGCGCATCATCTGCGATCCCGCACTGATCCCGGAACGAGTGCTTCGCGTGGAGGTGTTTTCGCCGGTCACCGAAGAAAACTATTGTCCGTAAAATCCTGGCGGCATCCTCAAATCTGTGCGCAATCGGGCATTAGTCCGCTAGCTCAAACAGCGGGGGTCAAGAGGAAGGCGATGAGCGAAGCTGCACAGGCAACCGAGCTCTTCGATAACGCTAAGAAATCCCTTGAAGAGACTGAAGGACGATACCGGTGGGGGGCGCAACCTTGTCCGTTGCAAACACTGCACGATAACGAAACTACACGCAATTTTCGCGTGCGTGTGGCCTTGTCACAAAAATTCCACAACCTGATCTTATAGTTAACTCACCAGCCCAATCAACCCGATGTGAGACCGCTTCAGTTCAGGTTCCCCGAGCAACCTTTACTGAGGCGTTTTCATTGGCGCACCACTATATTTAATTCAACCACCCGCCATCGACACCAAGAATTTGCGCAGTAATGAATTGGGAGTAGTCGCAAGCCAGGAATAGAACAGCACCGGCAACATCGTCTGCAGCTCCAAGTCGCCCCAGCATTGTTCCTTGTCGATACTTTTCTTTCTGATCATCACTAAGTTCAGCGGTGGCATCAGTCTCGATGAACCCCGGAGCAACAGCATTTACGCGAATATTTCTTGACGCCAACTCTCTTGCCGCAGACATCGTCATGCCTATCATCGCAGACTTAGAAGCAGCATATGCACACATCCCTTCCGCGCCGCGCGAAGCCACCACTGAAGTAATATTGATAATCGAACCGCTCTTGTTTCGTCCCATCAATCGAGAGGCTTCCTGCAAATTCATGAGCGCGCCCAAGACGTTAACTTTGAAGAGCTTCTCAGCACTCGCGGCTGAAATCATACCCAGCATCGACGATTCAACCAGCCCGGCATTGTTGACCAACACATCGAGTCTTTTGTATGTTTTGAAAATCTGCTGATACGCCGACTTCACTTTCTCAGCGTCGCTAACATCGCCTTCGATCGCACTGTGTTGACTAGACGAGACCTGTCTCAACTCTTCAAGCCGCTTCTCAAGCAAGTCTGATTTGGTTCCGTTGAGGACAACAGCCGCCCCTTTGCTGGCGAGCAGTCGTGCGACGGCCCAGCCGATGCCCCGGGTTGAACCGGTCACAAATGCCACCTTGCCATCAAGCATCGAACTTTACACCGTGTGTTTCAAGAATCTCGATCGACTTGGAAAAGCTGCTCAAATTCAAGACATCGTCGGTCGAGAGCATGACGTCAAACATAGTCTCTATCTCGGCGATAAGCCGAATGTGCGCCACCGAATTCCACTCTTTGATCGAACGAAATTCAAGACTCTCAAAGTTCGAATCCTTTGGTATTTCCAGCGCCTCTACATACGCTTCAATTAGTTTGTCTCTCTGTGACATACCGAATCCCAGTCTGCTAGCCAATTCCGAATATTATACCTTGCCGGCCCCCGCGCACAGATACAGATACTACCGTACTCGAGTCAAGATGTGTTCAATGACAGGAGAACGACTTGACGACCGTGCACCTTGACACCCGTAACTGAAAAGACAGCACGGACGGGGCCAGAGACCTCCAACTGGCAGAGCCATCGGTAAGCTTCTATAATGTCGAGACCGCGGGTGAAGAGGAAAGGAAAGTGGCGTCAACGGAAGAGGCACTAACACTATCCGTAGTGGTGCCGCTCTTTAACGAAGCGGAGAATCTACCGAAACTGGTCGAAGCATTTGGTCGACTTAGAGATTCGATTCAGCCATTCGATATGGAATTGATCTTCGTTGAAGACGGATCAGCCGACAACACGTTTGAGCTTGCTGCGCAGGTTGCACGGCAAACACCGTGGATTACCACGCTGAAGTTCGCGCGTAACTATGGCAGTCATGCCGCCGTCGCAGCCGGGTTAAGTGAATGCCGGGGTCACTGCGCTGTTTTTATGGCCGCTGATTTTCAAGACCCTCCTGAACTAATTCCAAAGATGCTCGAAGCTTGGAAAGAAGGATTCAAACTCGTTTGGGCCGCCCATTCCAATGAAGGTTCCGGCGGAAGCGGAGCCTTCTCCGACCTTTACCACAAAATGTTCAACTACGTAGTGGCAGTTCCAGTGGTTAAGGGCGGAGTGGATTTCGCGCTGATCGATCGCGACATAATAGATATCATCAAATCCAAAGCGCAGTTGACCGAACCGCTCTTCGCCCAGGTAACCGATACCGGCTATGCGTCTACGGTCATTCGCTACCAGAAGCCTAAGCGCCAGGCAGGCAAGTCCGGATGGACAATGCGAAAGAAGATTGTGATGGCGTTTCTGACGCTGAGCTACTCTCTAAAAGCGTTACGGTGGCTGTTTTGTGCGGCTATGGTGTTAACGGCTGCAAGCGGTGCGGCAGCGATCACAACAGCGATTATGATGTTTCACCATTGGGAATTGCTGCCGGCCATTTTGTCCATAGTCTTTCTAACCGGCGCGATGATTTTAGCGATATTGGCAATTTTCCTATACTGCGAATTTGCAGGCAGAAGCTTTGCCGCGGCGCACAAAGGACATCCGCGATTCTGTATCGAACAAACGGTTCGTTGCCTGACAAACTGATCGCGAAAACTATTCACGCACGGAGAATTGTGGTGAGCATACTTTGGGACAAAATGTTCGACGAACCGGTATTCATGCTCACCTCCGATCAGGACTGGGCGCCGGAGTGGGCCGCAGCGGATTTCTTGCACGCTGTTAGCCAGTTTTCCGTTCCCGTACACTTGTTCCGCACTAATCCAAGCGCTGTATTCGATAAAGCTGTTTCCGACGGAGCGGGACAAGGATGGCACCCCAATTTCTTTCCCGGCTCATCCCACGGCACCAGCGAACAAGAAGTGATCGATTGGTTGAGTGCCCGCTTTCCCGAAGCAAGAACCGCACGCTCGCATGTTTTTCACGAATCCAGCTACGAATGGGAGAAGCTTGCCGCAAGCGGAATTGTGGCAGACTCGCAAGTATGCACAGTGTACAATCCGGAGATTCAACCATTGCTACACTGGACCGGAATTTTGCGCCTTCCGGTGTTTTTCGAAGACGACGTTTTCTACAGCCTGGAGAGTGACGACTTGGATTTGAAGAACGTTTATCGATACCTCTTCACACCAGGATTGAAGATCCTCAACTTCCACGCCACGTTCGTCGCTTGCAACATACCTTCAAAACATTACTATGAGAGTGTTAAGAGCTCCATCTTCCCGTCGCCGCAACCAACCGGCATCTGGCGCGGACGAGGAACGCGCGGCGTCCTTGAAGAACTACTTGGGACGATATTAGATAAAGGATTTCACTTCAAGCCGCTTGAGGAGCTAGTCGACGACTTGTTAAGTCATATAGAAAACAATGCCGATCGTTTTCCGCGGCCCTATTGCTCAATGCGGACAGAGCGCACCAGCTCGCGAAGTAAGTCGTAGCCATCCCAGAAACGACCGAATTGCAACGCTTGCCCGAACGGCACCATGCGATCGATGCCTCTTCCGTTTAGCAGTTCCGCAAACTCGCGCAGCTCCGCAGGTTGAAACCCGCAATAGGCTAAGGTTTGGTCTCGACGGTCAACAACATTTGCAAGCTCATCCAAATGTCCGATCGTACACTGCGTGAAGAGACCAGCGCCATAAGCAGAACTATGAATCACCGGCGCTACAGCGTCCAACACCGTAATCTCGGGACTGAACCGACGGTATCCGGTAATTCTGTCATCATCAATTATGGCGCCATACGACTGCACCATTTTCTTGATTGCCTGAGCCGTATTTGAATGGTAGCCCCGATTACTTACTTCTTCGCACAGAGCATTCCAGAATGGCGCAATGCATTCCTGCGAATTTTTTCCGCACCAGACAACAGATCTCGGAGAGGAGCACCCCATCTGGTCAAACCAGTAAGCATCATTAAAGAACGCCCCCGCCACGCTCAAGCGAGCCTCAGTACTTAGGACCAAATAATGTTCTGTTTTGATCAAGGCCAATGAGCTGCGGTCGGGAAAAACGAGTTCGCGCGAATGCGGCGCCAGAGGAATGGCGCGGACATTGGCGACAGTACGATCCCCTCCCCAAATCACCCGCACATCGGCCACTTCCGAGATCATCGCTGTAGCTTCGCTCGCGTGCGGGTATGTCACAGCTAACAGTTCCGCCGCCATTCCCTCAACGCTCTGCAAAGCTTCGTTTATTATGCGACAAAGCAAATCAGTCTGGTCGGATCGACGCTGCGAAAGGCGAAGGACATTGATGTTCCCGCAAAGCGCCGACAAAAGCCATGAGTATACGAATATCGTGTCCACATTCGCGGGCGGCACATGAAACACCAAGCCATGCGGAACCAGTACACTACCGGCAACCTCTAGCGCTAAGAACTCCTGTTTTAGCTTTAGTAGCGCCGACCGCCTCATGAAAAATGCAAGTGCCTGCAGGTCCGGATAATGTCGACATTCCTTATCGTTGAAAAGCCGCTCCGAGATCAGTTGGGCGAGCGCCAGAAGCGCTTCGTCAAAAGGGCGACGACGGAGCCTGCGCATCGAGGCAAGCCTTTTGACCAGCACAGCTACGTCTATAGTCTCGGAACGAGGTACAAGGACTTCAATCTCGCTCATGTATTGGTCCCCGTGGTATCGCTGCAGCCTCTGAGCTCTGCTTTGGGCACGCGCCCCAAGACAAGAAAGCGCTTTCCTCCTCGTCCGCAGGACGAGTCATCGATGCCTTCAATCCTGCCTATATCCTCAGTCAATAGTGAATGACCGGGATAGCTGCCGGGCAGAATGCTGATCACTTGCAGCAGTCCTTCTTCGCCAATGGCAGCGGGTGCCAGGGTGCGAGGATTTCGCACGATGACATCGGCGAAGTTAGGCGCATAGAGAAAGCCGTCCTCTCCTTCGAGAAAGACGCTGCCAACCTGTTCCACCATTCCATAGAAGTTGTAGATACGACTCAACCCGGTTCGATCTTGCAGAGCTTTCTTGAAATCACGATTATCAACGCTCAGATTTTGCAGCTTCTTCCAGCCACCGCCATGAATCAAAACTCCTCCAGACAAGTCGATCTGACCCGGCTGCACGTTGTTGTACAGGTGTTGCCAGATCATGAACGTCATACCGGCAATCATGAACGGAGCCGAACCATGCGCCTTCAAGAAAGCATTCAACTTGTCGTGATTAACCGACATATCATCATTCAAAACAAATACGTAAGGTCTGGCAAAATTGATAAGTCCCAATACTGCGGCAGACCGCGCACTGTGCCCATGCAGAACAGATTCAGAATCAATGAACAGCCCCGGTAACCGCTGCTTCCCCAACACCGTAGACATGATGTGAGCCAGTGCTCTTGCTTGATCTTGCGCGGTCTGCCTATCCAAATAGATGCGACTGGGCTCTCCGCTCGTGCCGCTCGAGGTCAGCTTCGTAAATACATTCTCCGGACCGCAGCTCAAAAGATCATGCGTTTTGAAAATACCAACCGGAAGCATCGGCACTTGATCTAAGCGTTCTGTTGCTCCATGCTCAGTGACCGTCAGAATCGAATCATAGGCGACACAACTTGCTCTATGCCGGGCTGTCAGTTTAATCAAAAGCGGAAGCAACAATGCCTCCTTCTCGCTTTGCGAAAGGGAGTATTCAGTCATCGATAAGAAATGCTCAAGGCTCATTTGACCATCTCTCTGATTCGCACGTAATCCATCTTTCCACTTGGGGTAACCGGAAGCTCCTGCTCGCATCGTACTTCAACGGCGCTGCGGTGAATGTTCAATCGAGCTGCAATAAGTTGCTTTGCTGAGGAGGGATCGAGAGAGCCACTGAACAGCACAAAGAGTTTATTGTCATCGCTTACCACAGCACACTTTTCAGACGGGAACCAACTTTCCACATCCTGCAAGTTGATGCGCTGTCCAAAAATTTTAGCAAATCGGTTCATTCTTCCCGTTATGAAGAGGAATCCGTCCGCATCCAAATAACCCAAATCGCCGGTACGCAGCACACCACCCATGGTATCACCTAAAAGAAGGTCACCACAACTTTCAGCATACCCTTGCATCACATTCGGCCCGCGGTAAACCACTTCGCCGGACTCGCCGCAAGCGCACTCTTGCTCGATTTCATCACTGGCAAGCTTATGGGCAACAACCTTTATCGAGCCGCCAGGGACAGGCACCCCGGCGGAACCGACTTTTTCAGCCAATCGTTCTGCCGGCAATATGCACATGCGGGCGGTGGCTTCAGTCTGTCCATACATTACAAAGAACCGCCCGCCGCGCTGCTCCATTTTCTTCTGGAAGAGGGTGACAAGGTCATTCCGCAGTTTACCGCCAGCCTGGGTCAAGGTAGTGAGCGTAGGGATGTCCAGCCGCTCTAAATCCAAACGATACAAGGTTTCATAAGTGTAGGGCACCCCCGCTAGTGACGTGCAACCTTGCTCCCGAAAAACCTTCCAGAATTCGGCTTCCATCAACGCCGCCGATGTCAGAACGAAAGAAGCGCCCGAAACCAAGTGACTGTTAACCACGGAAAGTCCATATGAATAATACAACGGAAGGCTAGTCACCGCGCGCTCGCCGGATGTTATCCGCAGAGCCTCGGCAATACTGTAAGCATTTGCCTCCAGATTTCGGCGCGTTAATCGAACAAATTTCGGACTCCCGGTACTACCGGATGTCGGCAACAGTAGCTGCAAATCCCGGTGAAGAGTTTGAACCGAATCAGAGGACTGCCACCAATTTTGATAGATTCGCTTGTATCCTGCAAACTCCAACAAATGCCGCGCACTGAATTCTTCGCCGCTCTCATCCACCACGAACTCCGGTCTATAGAGCTTGAGGAGCCGCTCCTTCGCCGCCAAATCCGTTGTGCCCGCCACCAGGGCCGCGCAGTGTCCTTTTTCCAGACAAAACAAATACGCAAGCAACGTCGTCATATTGTTCGCACAGAAGCACATGATGAAGCGCTTACCACCGGGTACAACGGAAACCAGTTTCTCTACTTCACCACGCAACTGGCCATATGAGAACCACTGCTTTCCCGAAGCATCAAAAACCGCCGGTTGAGAAGGGGACGCGTTGCTTAGCCAGCTCATGCCAGTTTGCCAACCTCCGTCAATGCTCTTCCCGGTTGCCTCAACGCGTCACGATGTCATTGAGAATGAGACTTGCGCCCGAAGCCCGCTTGGCAACACGTTCGTCCTGCGCATACAAACAGGATTGGGATATCATTATACATTACTGGCAAAAGCAGCAGCTCAAGCGCGCACCGCGCACAGTGTCACTCGCAAGTAAACAATGAAATTGCCGCAGCAGGACTCCAATTAGGACACAACAAGGAATCGGAATGTCAAAAATCTGCGCCGAAGAACTGTTAGCTCACGCAAACAAACCCGGTTACCTGCGCTGTCGCGCACTAAACTCAAGCCATCTGGCAACGAAGTTTCAACTAGAACAAGTCGGCAACAGCGCCGACATCGCAACACTGGCACCACTTTCCAGATTACGCGGCTCATCGGATGGCCACTTGACCTATCTTGCCGACGCTTCATTCGCAGATGTCCTGAAGAGCATTTCCGGTGCAGTTGTCGTAACGAACAAGGAATTAGCGACTCTAGTCGGAACCAACGCAGCACTAGTGTGCGAAACACCGTACGATACTTTTTATTCCATCGCAGCTTACCTGGTCAGACATGATTTCTACGACACCCTGAAAGGAAACATACACCCACGAGCAAGAATAGCCTCCACAGCAGTTATCGGAGAAAACGTAATAATTGAGGAGGGCGCGTTCATCAGTGACTACGCCGTCATTGCGCCGAATACATTCATCGGCAAGAACACCGTTATCCGCTCGCACACTTCCATTGGCGGCAACGGATTCGAGATTGCACGAATAGACGGAAAGCGCAGCGTGGTCCCGCATGCGGGCGGCGTGTGGATCGAAGAAGATTGCGAAGTTGCATCTTCATCTTGCATCGACAAGGGACTATTTGGAGAGTTCACTTTCATTGGCAGGGAAACAAAGATAGACAATTTGGTGCACGTCGCGCATGCTGTCCAAATCGAAAACGGTTGCTCGCTAACTGCCGGCAGCCAGGTCGCAGGCTCCGCGCATTTGTGCGAAGGCGTCTGGTTGGGTCCTCACACTTCTGTAGTTCAGCATCTGACATTAGGCAAGTACTCCTACACCGGTACCGGCTCTGCCATCGTCAAGGATTTGCCCCAATACACATGGGCCTCCGGCTCGCCCGCTCGCCCACTCGGGCTAACCTGCCCTTGCCGCCGCAAACTTAGCCTCGTCGACGGAGAGGCGCACTGCGAACGGTGCGGTATTAGACTCAGAGTCGTGAACGGCATACCGGAACCGATATAGATTCTTGCTAGTTTTATTGAACGCCGCGCTGCTTATTGCTCTGGTAGCCTTCCAGATTGCGCTGATAGCCTTCGTTATCGGGATAAAGCTCACATGCTCTCTGCTGATAGGTAACAGCACCTGCATAATCACCGCCCTTGTTACACACGAAGGCACATTGAGTCAAAGCTTTGGCATACGCTAGCTTGTACTGATCGTTTCGAGCTCTATCGTAAGCCTTCTGAAAAGATTTGACAGCTTCGACTATTTCACCTCGCTCAAACTCGGCATAACCTTTTCTATAAAAGCGGTCCGCCGTCTCGGCATTTTCGGAGGCGTTAGACAACGGTTGATTCTGCGCCGGTGCCGCGACCGGTGCATTGCCTCTACCTGGAACATTTGTCGAAGGCTGCGGCGTCTCGATCTGTTGCGATCGCGGATCGAATCTGGCATCCATCTGTTGCAATGTCCGGGCCCCCGCGGTTTTCCCGGGCGGTTGAACCGCGGTCGCCACCTTCTTGCCCTTCGCTTTATCGGGTCCAATAACCTGCTGAATAGCCTGCATCAATGGGTTGCCATCGCCCTCCGCCGGAGAGGCAGTCACCGCTGCCGGTGGCACCGCCTTTAACGGCGCAGTTTTCTTCACGGGCGGTTTATCTTGAAAGTTTTTCTGTAATTGCAATCCCGCGAATGCCATCGCAGCCGTACCGTCCTGCGGATTGCCGACATTGGGCACCGTTTTCCCGTTCGCCTTGCTAACAATCTTCGCTGGAATCGCAGGGGGCACTTTTACGACGTCAATCTTGGCTGGAACCTTATCGACTTTCCTGGACAACTTCGGCGGCATCCCGGGCCCAGCGGCCGACTTGGGAGGCGTGGATCGGATAACGGAGGGCATCGCGGCTCCATTGTGCGGATGGACCACCGGCGCAGGCGTGCCGTCCCCTGACGATGGAGCACCGCCGCCGGCGGGTTTATTCGCGCTTAGCAGCTGCTGCTGTAGTTTGAGCTTGAGTTCTACTGTTTGTTGAATGTAGAACGCATAGACACCGGCACCAATTGCAAGAAAAATTGCCAGGCAAGCAATAACGCGCCAGGTGGTATCAGTCTTTTGGAATCGCTGCGAAATCGTGTCCGCCAGACCTTGCCGTTCTGTCTTTGGCTCTGACAGGCGCGCCGATTCGATCGATTTTCTTTGCCGATTAGATTCCTTGCTGCTTTCGTCCGAGCGTGCTGCGACAATCTCGATTCGGGAGGACTCTTTGGAGTCGGGAGCCAAAGGCACGGACGCCGGAGCCGCGCGAGGTTGCTCCACTGATAAGGGCTGCAGCCTAGGTTGGGAACCGGAAACGCCGGGATTACCTTTCTTCTGAGCGCCGCCAAGAAACAACTCTTCCGGGGTCAGAACGTTTATCTTATGGTCTTCTTTCAAGGCGTTGAGCAACGCTTGCTTTAATTCCTGCATTGACTCAAATCGGTCACAAGGCCGTTTCGAAAGGCAACGCATCACAATTTCTTCAAGGCTAGCCGGAATGTCCAGGTCCGGCGCCACGGTTTTGAATGGCTTGGGAGACTCATTCACATGCATGTAGATTGTGTCGTACACGGTTTCACCACGAAGTGGTGGCACGCCTGTCAAAGATTCGTAGAGACAAACACCTAACGAATAAATGTCGGTTTTATGATCCAGCTCAGAGTAAACGCATTGCTCGGGACTCAAATATATCGGACTTCCGCAGACTTCACCGGTTCGCGTAATTGCTTCTGATTCTGCAGCTTCAGCTCCAGCGACAATCTTAGCTACACCCAGATCAACAATCCGAACCGTTTCCGGTTCATTCTCCTTCTTCACCACCATAATGTTGGCCGGCTTCAAATCGCGGTGAATGACTCCGCGTTGGTGCGCATGGTAAAGCCCGTCGCAAACTTGCGAAAAAAGCAGAACAGTTCGCTCAGGAGTAATGCAGCGCTCTTCCTTCAAAATGTTGTACAGCGGAATGCCGCTGATAAAATCCATGACAAGGAACGGAACACCGTCTTCTACACTGTAGCCAAAGTCATGCACTTTGATGATGTTGGGATGATCTACCAGGCAAGCAGCTTTCGCCTCACGTTCGAACCGCTTCGCGCTGCGATCATCGACGATGCGTTGAGTCCGCAAGGTCTTAATCGCGACTATGCGACCCAGGATTTCGTGTTTCGCTTTAAAAACAACGCCAAAGCTTCCCTTTCCCAGAACGGACAGCACTTCGTATCGTCCGGCGATCTTATCGCCAACACCAAGTTCTTCGCCGTAAGATGACTGCATCGGTCAACCCGCCTGGTTGTCGCAAACCGGAGGCTCGCGCCTACCGTATAATTTCCACGCTTAGCGCCCGAATCGGCGCTGTCAGCATTAATTCGCGAGGAATACCTGCTGATAAACGACGGATATGGGGTACCGGTACGCCTTCCTGGTAATCTTTCGCTAACATTACAAGGATTAACAGCCCATGTCAAGTGAGCCTAAGTTGGCCGCAGAGCGCTTTTACAGAAGAAGTAGACGGGTAAACCGGACAAGATTATGACCAGCCCGCGCGCGACGAGTTCGAAGTGCAGATACATCTGCCCGACCATTACCGCCACTGCAGCCACCATATACAGTATTGGCAAGAACGGGTAGGCGAACACCCGGTAAGGACGGTGAAGGTCTGGCTGCCTCATTCTCAGCCTGATCACAGCACCGACAGTCAAAACGTAGAACAAGAGCGCCGCGAACACTACATAATCCAGCAAATTGCCGTATGTGCCGGACATTGCTAGCGCTGCAGACCAGACGCCTTGAATAATCAACCCGAATACGGGGACGTTTGTCTTTGGATCGAGTATGGCTGCACGCCTGAAGAAGAAGCCCTCTTTCGCCATGGCGTAGTATACGCGTGCACCGGCAAGTATTAATCCATTCAAGCAACCAAAGGTCGAAATCATAATGGCGCCGGCCATAATAAAGGCGCCGGGTTGTCCGAAAATCATTTCCGCGGCGGCAGTTCCGACCCGATCCTCACTGGCAAACTGAATGCCACGCGCAACCAGGGTCGCACCGTCTTTAGTGCCATGAAGGGGAAGCAGCAGAAGATAGACTACATTCGCCAAGAGATAAATGCCGACAACTATGAGAGTACCGAGAGCAAGACTCCTGGGCAAAACCTTCTCAGCATCTTTTACTTCTTCTCCGGCGAACGTGATGTTGTTCCAAGCATCGCAAGCAAAGAGAGGTCCGACCATGGCCAGGCCAATTACCATCAGAAGTTGCACACCCTCTATGGGCTGTCCTTCGAGATTGACGGACTGCCAAAAATTCGCCAGGTTCGGTGCCAGTCCTTGAAAATTGTTGAATGCCAGAAGTCCGGCAACAATTATCGCGCCGATGGCGAACACCTTCGCCGCCGTGAAAGTGGTCTGAATCGTCTTGGCCGCCTGCACTCCCCGGCAGTTGACGGCAGTAAGAAGCGCAATAAGACCGACCGAAATCACCTGCGCACTGGTGAGCTTCCAGTTTCCGAGGTCGACCAGGACATGTTTTTCGGAAACCTGGGGAATGAAAACGCCGAAAAACTTTGCAAATCCAACACCTACAGCTGCAATAGTTCCGCACTGAATGACGGTGAAGAGCGTCCAACCGTACAAGAAACCCGCAAGAGGTCCGTAAGCCTTGCGTAGAAAGACGTACTGCCCGCCCGCTTGGGGAAACATGGCCGCCAGCTCGCTATAACAAAGCGCCGCACAGACAGTCAGTCCTCCTGCCAAAATCCAGCACAGAAGCAACAGCCCGGGAGAGCCGACATTGCGGGCAGTCTCCGCCGAAACCAGGAAGATACCCGAGCCAATCATGGAGCCGACAACTACTGAAACAGCGTCCCACAACCCCAACGACCGTTGAAAATGACCGGTGGCTTGCGGCGGATTTTCCGTCGCTGAGGACCCGTCTGCTGATGTCATATTGCCTCCAAGCGGCACTACTTTCGCCCAGCCCTGATTATGACTGCTTGATAATCCATGTGGTGCGCCTGCGGTTACCGGCAAGCCACGTCACTTCCGCTGGCAGCGCGAGCAAGTGAAGCGCGAACAGTGGTTTAGGGCCGCAAGAGCATATACCGCAGTCTATGCGCGGAAGATCCAAGGCTTGCCGACGAACCGGAACGCTTACAAACTAAACCTTAGCTGGAACGGGCTTCGCTACCGGAGTCCAGTAGTGTTCGCGATTTTTGCGATAGTATTCGATTGTCTTCGCCAGGCCGTCGGTAAGTGATGTTGTTGGCTCCCATCCGACGATACGTCCAATCTTGCTCACGTCTGAGTAGAAGTCACCCGGCTCTTGCGCCTTACGCTCGGGAGAAAACTCCGCATACTCCCAATGTCCCTGACCTGCAACTTTCACGATTGATTCCACAAGCTCGAGGAAGGTTACCGGTATTGGCGAACCAACGTTGAAGATTTCGCCGTAGGCTTCCGGCACGAGTGCGGAACGCAACATCGCATCTACCGTGTCGTCGACATAGAGGAAATCTCGCAATATGCTTCCGTCACCAAACACTTTGATCGTGTCGTTATCCAGAGCAAGGCGCACGAACCAATTGCAGACTCCGAATCGCGAATGCAACATTTGCGACCGCGGTCCGTATATGTTGCTCAAGCGCAAAAGCACCGAGCGAACGCCGTGAACGTCGTTATAGACTTTGATGATTTTCTCGGCAGTGAGATTGGAAATCTCGTAAATGCCCTTCGGGTTTGTCGGAGCCTCTTCATTTACAGGTAACGAAACCGAGGCTCCATACTGCCCGCGAGTCCCGGTATAAACAACGATTGCCTCACGATTGAACTTGCGCAGCGCTTCCATGACGATGGCAGTGCCGGTAATGTTCATCTCAATATCCGGAAACGGATTGGACAAGCTCATTAAATGGCAAACTTGACCGGCAAGATGAAAAACATAATGCTTTCCGCGCACGAGGTAGTTAACAGCAGATTCATCTCGAATGTCGCAAAAGTTTATACGAACCCTATCTTTTATAGGAAACACGTTGAACTCATTGCCACCATAATCAGGAATCATTGAGTCAAGGATAGTGACATCAGCGCCCAATTCGGCAAGCCGAATGGCGAGGTTCGAACCGATGAAGCCCATTCCTCCGGTAATAAGGACGGACTTTCCCGAAAACTCTTTAGTTAATGCCGCGGTCATTCTTTAGCTCCCGCTTATATAAATAATGTGCCAATTCATTGCGTGACGAATCTTCGTCCAAATGGCTCAACAGACGCGAATCCTGATCTTAGCATGACTTTCGAGGGGCACAATTTGCAGTCCACTCAAGACTGATAGCGCAATTTAAGCCTGCTTAATTCAACGGCAGGCGCTTTTCTACTAAGATTACCTCTCATATTGACGACCGGTCGGTAAGGAGAAGTGCGGTGTCCTTCAAGGTTCCATTCGGCGACGTAAAACTCAGATACGAATCGCTTCGCAAACAAATAGAAGAGTCAGTTCAGCGCGTCCTTCCCAGCGGATACTACATCCTGGGACCAGAGCTAGAGCGCTTTGAGAAGCGTTTTGCCGACTTCCTCGGGGCAGACTTCAGCGTCGGATGCGCATCCGGCACGGAAGCCATCTACCTGGCAATGAAAGCGGCAGGCGTCGGTCCGGGAGACGAGGTTATTGTAGTAGCGCATACAGCAGTACCGACAATCTCGGCCATTTCAATGACCGGAGCAGAACCGGTTTTTGTAGACATTGATCCATCAACATATGTAATGGATGCAACCAAGGTCGAAGCGGCTATCACCGCCAAAACCAAAGCGATCATTCCTGTGCACATTTATGGTCAGGTCGTAGATCTCGACCCGTTGCTGGCGCTCGGTCGCGCCCGCGGCATTCCTGTAATAGAAGATGTGGCACAAGCAACCGGCGCAACCTATAAAGGCAAGATCGCCGGCACAATGGGCGATTTCGGAGCTTTTAGCTTCTATCCCAGCAAGAATTTGGGAGCATTCGGCGATGGCGGTGCAGTATGCACTAACTCGGAGGAAGGCTATCGCAAGCTTTTAATGCTTCGCAATTACGGGCAGTCCAAGAGGTATCATCACGATGAAATCGGTATCAACAGCCGACTAGATGAGCTGCAAGCAGCAATCCTCGATGCACAGCTTCCCTACGTTCATGAGTGGAATGTTCGTCGTCGCGAAATCGCACGCCGCTTCACAGCAGGATTGAAAGATGTGGTGGTAACGCCGGCCGAATCAAGTTTCGGCACCCATGTGTACCACTTGTATGTGATCCAGACGCAAGATCGCGACGCACTACAACAATATCTACTGGATAAGGGCATTCAAACCTTGATCCATTATCCAATTCCGGCACACCTGCAAAAAGCCTACGCCTACCGCGGTTACAAGCGCGGAGACTTGCCCGTGACAGAGCAGGTGACGCAAAGAATCCTCAGCTTGCCGATGTTCCCTGAGCTAACAGATAGCCAGGTGGACTTTGTCATCCAGGAAATCGTGAAGTACCACGCACTCAATCCACAACACGTCTTCGTTCCCACGCCCGGCATCACAACCCCGCTGGCAAAATAGCACTGGACCCCCTTCTCATTGGTCGGAAAGCAAATGAATCGCACTCAAGCTTCGCCATCGCGCGCACAACAAGGATCGGCTTTACCCATTACCTCCATTTCGATGGTAATACCTGCCTACAATGACGAAACGACAATTGCGAAGCTGGTGCAAGACACCGACTGCTTGCTAAAAGAATTGAGCACAGACTACGAAATAGTTTTGCTGAACGACGGAAGCAAGGACAACACGTTAGCCATCCTGCACGACCTGGCGAAGAAATTCTCCAGCGTGCGAGTGGTCAACCATGAAGTGAATCAGGGCTACGGAAAGACCATCAAAGAGCTGTACTACGCCGGCACCAAGGACTTGGTTATGTCGTTGCCCGGTGACTACCAGTTTGCTCCGAAGGAACTGATTACCATGGCTCAGGGACTGCGCACGCACGATTTTGTTATTGGACACAGGGTTAAACGCAACGATCCCCCCCGACGTCTTCTGCAATCGGCGATCTACAACTTGATGTTGCGAATTTTCTACGGCATCAGCTTCAAGGACGTAAACTCGATCAAGCTGTTCCGTCGCGAGATTCTGAAAAAGATCACGCTTGAGTCTGATACTCCGTTCGTAGACGCAGAACTGTGTATCAGAGCGCACCGCGCAGGCTTCAAAGTAATCGAAATTCCAATTGATCACTTGCCCAGACTTTCCACTGGTGCGTCCGGAGGCAAAATTTCAGTCATCACCGATACCTTTGGTGATTTGATCAGAATGTCGACACGCGTTTAGAACGCATATTAAGTATCAATCAAAACGGGCTTAAGAGAAGGCGTGCCGAAAGGCACGCCTTCTTCGTCATGAAGCAGGCATGTCAATTTCCCTACTACACTTTCACGCAAATTCCACGAACTGACAATATAGTCTCATTACCAGCCCAATCAACCCGATGTGAGAACGCTTCAGTTCAGGTTCCCGAGCAACCTTTACTGAGGCGTTTTCATTTGTTTGAACTTTGGAATCCGTCTTGCCGATGCCACACAATTTCCACGATTGAAAACTATAGTTCTACTTACCAGCCCAATCAACCCGATGTGAAAACGCTTCAGTCCGGCTCCCGAGCAGCCTTCTGAAGCGTTTTCATTTGCTACACACCGCGAAACTCCGAAGTTACAAACACCTTTTGGTTTCACAAATTCATTTCGTTCGATTCACAAACTCGTGACGAAAGGGAAGTAATGTATCAATCACCAGCCCATCAACCCAATGCGACGAAACCTCAGCGGCCCCACCCGTCTCTGAGGTTTTTTCGCGTTTTACTACTTTGTCGGGTGCGGTCACAAATTATGGACAATCGGCTTGTACATTACTAATCACCAGCCCATCAACCCAATGCGACGAAGCCTCAGCGGTTCCCACCAGCCTCTGAGGTTTTTTCGCGTCCGCCTGGCGAATCGCGGCAAAGTCAGGCTTTCACAAGCAAAGCAAAAGTTCCAGGAAACGGTGACAATTCTATGACAATTGCCCTGTACATTAACAATCAACACCCCACCCCAACTCCGTATCCCAGTAATTGAGCCTCAGATGCACACCGCTTCTGAGGCTCAGTTGCATTTCCAATGTCTTGCTATCAGGCAATAGCGTGCCACATCTTTTCCACAAAAACTCACTATATTCTAATCACCAGCCCAATCAACCCGATCCGAAAACGCTTCAACTGGCTCCCGAGCAGCCTTTTGGAGCGTTTTCATTTTCACCGCCAGCAAAGAGAGACACCATAAGTGGTGCCTCTCTTTGCTGTATTACATTTTCTGGTGAGAGGGTGGACGCATGCCCGGAAGTCCACCTCCGCAGGAACATGCGGAGGCACGGATCCAATTGGTACTACGCCAATTATCAAGCTGCGGTTGAAACACGGAGAATATACGTCCTCCATCAACAGTATGTTGTTGAATCAGGACGACTGTCGGCACCAATTTCACAAAGAGGAGCGCTTCAGAAGCAATGCTCCTGAAGCGCCTTTAGTCCGTCTACTTAGTCCTACTTCTTCGCCTCAACTGGACTCAGTTTTGCGAACATTTTGTTCCTCAACATCCAGGCGACATCTTGGACATTCATCTCATTGGGTTTGCCTGTCACAAAGTCGAACCCCTTCACCGCTCTGCCGCCGTCACTATCAATGATCAATTCGGCTACAGGCGGACGATGGATATCAGGAACAACAAGTCCTTGAGACTCTCGCACTTGTTCTTTTATGGTGAGCGACGGTGCAAATGGATGCCCGGTAACCTCGATATCTACGCCAAGAGTCTTCCGAAGATAATCGCATGTCTTCAGAAGATTCTTCCCATCCTCCAAACTACGAATATTCTTGAGCAATTCCCGGGCCTTTTCGGTATCGCCTGTTAGTAGCGCGGTGCCTAGTTCCTTAGTCATTTTCTCGCAGCCTGCTGGTGGCGGCGATTTCTCCAGGATCTTCTCAAACGCCTTCTTTGCTTGCTCAGTATCTTTCGCCATCAAGGCCTCTCGGACCTGTTGACCAAGTGACTCCCCACTTTTTTCCAACAGCTTCATCATCTCAGCAGCAGCCTTGCCATCAATCTTAGAAAGACCGCTCTCACCTCCGGCAGGTCCACCGGCTCCATTCTCGGTTGGTTTTCCCTGTATGACTCTGTCAGGAGCCTTACCGGGACCGCCACCTGGAAGACTGCCTCCCTCGCCCTTTGCGTTCGGACCTCCTTTGATGACATTGCCGAGTTTATCGAGCGGTCCGCCACCTGGAAGACTGCCTCCCTCACCCTTTGCGTTCGGATCTCCTTTGATGACATTGCCGAGTTTATCGAGCGGTCCGCCACCTGGCAGGCTACCTCCTTCACCCTTTGCGTTCGGATCTCCTTTGATGACATTGCCGAGTTTATCGAGCGGTCCGCCATCGCGAGGGCCGCTACGACCTTGACCGGCAGCAGCGTTCGCAAGCGCTTTTGCAAGGCTGCCCGAAACAGCAGTGGAATTGGTAATCTCACTCCATATGGCAGCAGCAACGTCACCAGCTGCATCCTCTTCGCTGGCACTGTCATCAATATCACCATTGAATTCGAAATCGTTCATTTGTCCTTCCTCCTGTATCAAATTGACGATGATTGGAGGTTATGCGGTGACTCTAAAGTAACCATGGAAAAAGTGCTGCACATTCATGCAAGATCGGCTGCATATTAGCACTTATGTTCATCACGGCGCACGCGACGCGCCACCACTAGTGATGCCACTCACCACCAGTCTCGCCCGGGTCCTCGCGCGTCGCACGCCGATAGACATCGACTTCAAAATCTCCGTTTCACGCGAAATCCACATCCTTGAAACGAA
>JAIELX010000053.1 GCA_019752635.1 Candidatus Obscuribacterales bacterium
GCTTGAGCGCCGCCGCCGAATCTTCCGCCCTCGCCGCCAGCTTGAGCGCCGCCGCCGAATCTTCCGCCCTCGCCGCCAGCTTGAGCGCCGCCGCCGAATCTTCCGCCCTCGCCGCCGGCTTGAGCGCCGCCGCCGAATCTTCCGCCCTCGCCGCCGGCTTGAGCGCCGCCGCCGAATCTGCCACCATCGCCGCCGGCTTGTTGAGCCGCACCGAAGCGTCCGCCATCGCCGCTAGCTTGTTGAGCCGCACCGAAGCGTCCGCCATCAGCTCCACCCTGGCGCACAAACGGATTGTCGCCACTAGCCTGCCCCTGCCAGGCCTTAGACTGCCCTTGCGACTGATACCACTGCTGCTGTTGCTGATACCGTTGATGAGACGGCGCGGTTTGAGGAGGTTGCTGTGGCGCATACGCGGCCTGGCGCTGTGCCTGATTCGCAGAAGTGTTCGCCTGCCGCTCCTGTTGATTCTGATTCTGATAGGCCGCAGCCTGTTGGAGTTGCTGCTGCTGATTGCTCTTCTGAATACTATTGGCAGCATACACGTTGTTATAGTTTATGTTGCCATCCTGAACGAACACCCCCTTACCGCCGTCGTTGTAGTACGGGTGTCCATTTGCTCCGTAGTACACGGGGGTGCCATAGGGAACGTTGTTATAGTACGCACCCGACATGGCGGCACCGGCCATGGCGCCAGCCATCGCACCCATCCCCGCTACCGCAGCAGTACCAGCCGCACTGCCGCCTCCACCGCTGCTGCTTGAGCTCGAAGTACTGGTATTACCGCCGGTACTACCGGAGTAAGGCATGTACTGGGGTGGAGTTGTCTGTTGTAGCTGCCCTGAGCGAGCACGCAATTGCGCCACGTAACCAGTTAAGTCTTCCGTCTGTCCGACTCTGTCGACATACCAGCAGCCACCGTTGGCGCCGATGTATATCTCCACCACATCTCCGTCAACTCCCTTGCCGGGCAGGGGTACCAGCATGCCCTTCGGGGTTACAACCAACTCCTCTCCGTTACTTCCCTTTTGAACTTGCAGGTGCACAACAGAAACATTCTGAGGCTCAGCTTGCGCGAGAACAGGCATCAACCATCCAGAAGCAATAGCCATCATGCTCACCGAAAGAGCGCCGCTAAGTATCACCGACTTGTAATTCATAGATAATGATCCCCATTTCGCAGAAACCAAAGGTATTCGCTTTGAACATATATTGGACCATCTTCGTGCGTGAATTTATCCCCCCTGCCGTGACTCATTGAGGCAGCGTCCGCGAAAGTCAAGTCCGGCCAATATCTCCCCGAGATTAAGACCTGCTTAAGGACCGTAAGAAACCTCATAGATCTGCCAACTTTGCGCAACATGCGCCCGTCGAGTTCGGGAGACGTCACGCAAATCAGAGCGCTAGCGCGGCAGCAGACTCACTATACGCAGGCAAGCTGAGGATTCGCTCACGTCAGAACTCGGTGTATGTGTTAAATAATAGACACGCAAAACAGTCCAAACTCGGCAGCACATAAGGTTACAGGAGTCACGCGCACATGAGCAGGAAACTAGCTGGGGTAATGTTGTCTCTCGCCGTCTCGTTAGCGGGCGCTCAGCATGTCTGCGCCGAAGATATACTTGTTCAGTCTTCGCAAGTAAACGCGTCGGACATCATCAAGCTGAAAACTGCTCAAATGCCCGCCAATCCCAAAATCGGGCTGGCATTAGGTGGTGGTGGCGCTCGAGGTGCTGCTGAAATCGGCGTCATGGAAGTGTTGCACAAAGAAGGACTGCACTTCGATTACGTTGCCGGTACCAGCATCGGCTCTATCATCGGCGGACTTTACGTCGCCGGAGTACCGATCGAAACATTGAAAGAAGAGTTTGAAAGTGGTCGCGCCATGCGTCACTTTATGCCCGTGCCACTGCTGGCAGGTCTGGCGCTGCAACCAGTCGTTCTCAGTACTCGCTTGATTGGAAGCAAGCAATACGATGGACTCTACCCCGGACGTTTTTTTCGCAAGTATCTCGAAAGTGTAGTACCTGAGTCTGCCAAACAAATTCAAAATTTGAAGACACCTTATGCCGCAGTTTGCCTAAATTTACTCGATGGCAAACCCTACATGGTTCGCGGCGGCTCGCTGGTAGACGCCATGCGGGCAAGCTCAGCCGTGCCGGGATTACGCAGACCAATTCCATTCGGCGATAAACTGCTCGTAGACGGCGGAGTGGCATGCAACGTTCCGGTAAAGCAATGTCGCGAAATGGGCGCAGATATAGTAATTGCAGTGAACATTGACGAACCTTTGAAAGAAGCGGAAACAAAGTCTTTTCACAAGATTGGGAGCGTGGCAAAGCGAATGATCCTGTGGGACCTTTACAGCATCGACCACCCGCAAGAGGAACTCGCCGACATCGTAATTCATCCGGATACATCAGGCGTCACCCTTGTTACGACGAGTCGCAAGGAAGCACGCAAAGCGATCGAGGCAGGAAGACTAGCAGCAGAGGCTGCGCTTCCCGCCATTCGAAAGAAACTAGCGGAAGCACGTGCTGTCGCCACACAAGGCAGCATCCAGTAACGCAGGATCTTCACCTTAGCGTAGCGCAGGGGCCCGCGCGTTCAAACGACGCAGGCCCCTGCGATCTGTCCGCTGATAATACGGCTCTCGATAAACGCGTAGGCTTCGAGCCCCAATGCCGCTTGCGTCGAACCAAACAATCAGCCCGGAGGATCGGAAGGCTCACTCTTCACAGCAGGAGCGGAACCCGGACCTGCAACGTTGCCTGCCGCGGGCCGCTGCAAAACAACAGCCGCAGGATCTTCATTCAAGACCTTCCATCCGTCCATTTTGAGTTGGTCGCAAAAGATATTGTCTTTTGGAAAGATGACCCACTCAATCCCGTACTTGTCCAAGAATTGCTGCCAGCCCGGCGCTAGATTGATCACGCTGGCATAAAGCAGGTAGAAATCCTCACCGTACAGTATGCCGCGATCATCAATGAACACCTGAATGCCGCTTTTGTAGAATATGTAGCCACCCCAATTAGCCTCATTGAAGCCTTTCTTGATCGGTAGATTATTCTTCTTGATGTAATCCAGCGTAGTAGTTGGAAATCCGGCTGGATTGAATCCCGCATTGAGCATCTTCGGTCCCGGCAACGCTTGATCGTATGCAATTATCGCCACGAAAAGTAAAACTGCCGCGTAAGACATGGCGTAACTTGATGAGTTTTTTTCGACTGCATCAAGATTGTCGCCCAAAGCGTTCCATTTGCGAACCACAGCGTCCATTACTTTGATTGGCGCCGGTTGTATCGAAGCGGTCCCGGCGTCCTCTGTTTCTTGCTCAGTTTCGCCCGACACGATGTCGGATTCGCGAAAATCCACAAGCAGACTCTCTTGCGCAGCGGTATTATCAACGGTGGCAAAGGCCAATTTTCGTGCCGGCTTAGCAAACAATTCTGCGATAAATGGCAGCGCAACAATCACGAACAACGGCATATACCGAACGCCGGAAAGTGCAAGATGAGCGAAGGCAAACGAGGCGAGTGCTTGAGGCACGGACAGCCGTTTCTTATGCACGACCATCCCTAGCGCTAGCAGAAAGAACAGCAGCTCAAGGGCAACCATTTCTACATCGCCATGGAACTTAGGAGACTGGTACTCCTTGACCATCTCCACCATTTTCTTTTCACCGAGATACTTGCCTAATGCACGATGAAGCTCAATGCCGTTAGGATGGACGAATGCGGCCGCTATACAGGCAGCAATGGTGGCAACTATTGCGACGGTCTTCTTCTTCGCCAGCGACCTTCGCTCCGCCTTTTTGTCAAACAACCAGGTGAAACCGGTGACAGCTAGATAAATTGCACAAAGAGCAAATCCTGCAGCAAATCCGGGGTGGCTATTTGTCCAAACCACCGTTACAACAGCCAGCGTTAGAATGAGCTTCTTCGCCGAAATTTTTCCGCGGTAAAAATCTTCCAGCGATACAGCAAACAGATAGGTGCCAAAGAAGCTCAAGATATGCGGGCGAGCGAACCAGTGCACGCAAGATGCAATTGCGCCCAACGCCGTGAGCCCGCAGGCTAAGATAAAGTGACAGCCCGATTGCCTGACTCGTCGATACAGCAATAGGAACAAAAGTCCGATCCCAACCGCGCACAACAAAGCGAGCCCGTTGAGGCCCGCGACTCTGTCGGCAATGGCCATTAAAAGGTCGCCGAACCAATAGAGCGCCAACCATGGCTTGCCCTCGGTCAGGTACGAAATGAAGTCCGTCGTTGGAATTTTATGATGGTCCAGAATGTAATGCCCCGTGGATAAATGCCACCCGGTGCCACCATCGCCGAACAGATAGTATGGACGCTGAACCAGCAGCAAAACCAGAATCAATACAAAGAACAGGTCGCCCGGATTAGGTAGAAAGGTCCGCCCGCCGGCTACCGGCGCAGGATCTTTGCTCGTTGGAGAATCAGTGCTGCCCATACCGCAAACCTTTCAGTGACCGACATTTCGGCGCCGCGCAGCGCGTTTTCTTGTCGCTAGACTCGTGACGCTCCCGCAGCTTCCCTCAGTGCATAAATAACCCGATCTTGCTGCTCCCTGGTTAGTTCGGGAAAGATTGGCAAACTGATAATCGAATCCGTCATTCGCTCAGTAACCGGAAAGCTTCCCTCGCCGAGCCCGAGGTCGGCGTAGGCAGGCTGGCGATGAATCGGCACCGGATAGTGGATCGCAGACTGAATTCCGTGATTCGCAAAAACTTGTTGCACCAGAGCGCGGTCCTTCACCCTCACAACATACAAGTGAAAAACGTGTTTGGCACCATCCATGGTTTCGGGTACGATAACGCCCGGGACATCAGCGAGTTTTGCATTGTAGTACCATGCAATCTCAATGCGTTGATTGTTCCACCGATTGAGTTCGGTGAGCTTGATTCGGAGTATGGCGCACTGCAACGCGTCGAGCCGGAAGTTGTGCCCGAGGATATCGTGGTAGTACTTAACCTTGGAACCATGGTTACGGAGCAAACGAAGCCTCTCCGCAAGTTTCTCGTCACTGGTGACTACCGCTCCACCATCACCTGCCGCACCCAGATTCTTGCTTGGGTAGAAACTAAAGCAAGCCATCGTACCGAAAGAACCGGCGCGACGCCCATGAAGCTCTGCTCCGTGAGCCTGACACGCATCCTCGATTACCGCTAAATTATGCTTGCGGGCAATCTCCAGAATTCGATCCATCGGAGCGGGTTGACCATAAAGATGCACGGGAATGATCGCTCTCGTTCGAGGCGTAATTGCTCGTTCAATTAGATCGGGATCAATATTGAAAGTGCTCTCGTCTGCGTCAACAAACACAGGCTTGCAGCCGGCGAACGAAATTCCCTCAGCCGTAGCAATGAAACTATTTGGAGCAGTTATCACTTCGCTGCCAGGCTCTAACTCCAAAGCCATCAATGCAAGGTGCAGAGCCGCGGTCCCCGAGTGCAACGACACGCAATACTTGGTCGAACAATACTCGGCAAAAGCTTCTTCGAAGTCGCTCACTGCGGCTCCGCCAATGAATGCGCTGCTCTTAAACAAAGCCTCCGTCACTTCCATGAACCGATCACGGAGACTCTCAGTTTGAAGGCGCAAGTCGAAAAACGGGACCGGATCTTTCAATCGGGTAGCTGATTGTTCTTCGGGTTGACTCATACTATTGTCCTTTCTCCGCGAACACGCGATGGTACACCCACAACAACCGAGTTGGCAGGAACATCCTTTGTGACCACGGCGCCGGCTCCCACTAACGCTTTTTCGCCAATCACCACTCCGCACAGGATGGTGGCACCCGACCCGACAGAAGCACCTTTCTTTACCAAAGTGGGCTCAAGCTTCCAATCAGACAAGGATTTCATTGTGCCTTCATCGGTAGTGGCTCGCGGAAATCGATCATTTATAAACATGACGCCATGCCCGATGAAAACTTCATCTTCGATGGTAACGCCTTCACATATAAAGGTATGACTTGATACTTTGCATCGATCTCCGATGGTCGCATTGCGCTGAATCTCAACAAATGGACCAATCTTCGTATCAGCACCAATGGTGCAACCATAGAGGTTAATGAAGTCCGCAATGTACGATCTCTCGCCGATTTTCACGTCGTCGGCAATCTTTTGGAGCGGACCTGCTTTATACATCATCATTCCCTGCGGCATAGGAAGTCACTTTACCGCTTGCCAACGAGACGTCTGCCTGCTCCAACATTCTTACGACTCGCACTCCCGCAGCACCGTCAGTAATCGGAGTCTCGCCTGTAGTAACACAATCAAGAAAATGTCGTACTGCCACGCGCAGCGCCTCTGTAACATCATAGACCGGTGCGACCATATCACCATGCCGGTACTGAATACGGCTGCTGTAGATCTGCGAAGCAGTCGTCGGCAGATTCAGGTTCATGTTCTCAATACCTTTGTCGTAAATTTTGACTTTCTCCACCTGGCTGTTATCGTCGAACACAATCATTCGTCGAGTACCACCGATAACGATTTGGCGCACCTTTACCGGCGACAACCAGCTTGCATTCACGTGCGCGATCAAATCACGCTCGAACTTCATCGTTAGATAGGCAATGTCGGCGAGCTGGCTATCGGTGTGCGCAGATCCGATCGCAAACACTTCCCGCGGACGCTTTCCAATCAAATAATCCATGATGGCAAGATCGTGCGCACCAAGATCCCAAAGCACATTTACATCGCGCTGAAAGTTGCCCAGATTCACACGCACGGAGTTGAAGAAAAGAATCTCGCCTAAATCCGCCTGTAGGATCAGCTTCTTAATCAACCGGATCGGACCGTGATAGATGAAGGTGTGATCCACCATCAGCACCAACTTTCTCTCCGCCGCAATATTGACAAGCTCCTGGCCCTGCGAGGACGTTCGGCAAAGCGGCTTCTCGATCAAGACATGCTTGCCCGCCTCCAACGCGGCCTTTGCCAGCGAGTAGTGCGTGTCTACAGGGGTGGCTATTGCAACCGCATCCAATTCTTTGTCAAGGAGAAGCTCGTCCAAATCGGATGTGAACTTGACAGACTTGTATCGGGTGCGATGCTTCTCCAGCATCGCCGCTTGCGGGTCGCAAACATAAGCCACGTCGGCGCGCGAATCATCGTTAAAGTTGCGAACCAGATTAGGTCCCCAATAGCCGTAACCGATGACTCCGATACGAATTTGTTTCATTGAATCCCTGGACTCTTCTCACTGATACTACAAAGATATTGTACCGGCTCAGTTGGCGGAATTGCTGCTCGTTTGCGAACGGAAAAACTCAATAGCCGCAGGAATACCCTGCTGAATCATGGAATCATAGTGACCACCATTTG
Source organism: Candidatus Obscuribacterales bacterium (assembly GCA_019752635.1). Lineage (GTDB taxonomy): Bacteria > Cyanobacteriota > Vampirovibrionia > Obscuribacterales > Obscuribacteraceae > JAKFUT01. The sequence continues at coordinate 7,355 of JAIELX010000053.1, forward strand.
GAACAGTTAGCGCTTTTACCGCTTTATTAGTGCGCTTCAGGGATTGAACATAGGAGCTAACTTCCGCTGGTTTTACATTATCGTCATCAGCCGCATTAAATACGAAAACCGGACATTTAAGCGCACCGGTATTACTGCCGGGCGAAAATGATTGCATGAACGACTTAAATCCTGGAACCATTCGATCGAGCAAAGCGGTCTGCGCACCGAAGAAGGCCTGGAGATTCGTGCACGGAGCAAAAGCGCTGCATGCACGTATCCGCTTATCTGAAGCCGCCAGCGCGAGCGCCGTTGTTCCTGCGGAGCTGTGTCCGGCAGCCATTATTCTGCTCGAATCAATATCCTTCAGCGAGTTAAGCGCAGAGTCAATTGCAAGTTGCCCATCGACTACTCCTCCCTTTGCGTTCATAAAGGCTCGGGTCGCAGTTACTATCTGAGCGTCAGAAGCTTGCTCGCCAAGCGGTCCCTCGATATCAAAAGATACAACGGCGAATCCGGCCCGCACATAGGGGAAGTGCTCCGCACGATCTCCCGCTCCTAAACTCATTCCATGAAACAATCGTGTCCCGGCCGGCGGTATCACAACGCAGGGAATTTTTCCCTTGCGTGTTTTTGGCAGGTAAAGCCATACCTTAATTGGCCCACTGACGCCCTTCGCAGTCGCTTCGTAGAACAAGATCCCGGGCGCGACTTCGGACCATCCCGCACCGACCGCAGGTTGCAAACCGGCACCAAGAATTGCAGCGCTTGCGGCCAGAAGACACGCTACAACTTTGTTTCTCATGCAATTCTCCACGTTAGTCAGGCTCGTTAATAGAGCGCACTCAGTTTACGCATAATTGATTCCTTCATCAGGTCCAACGCAGCTTGATCAATGCGCAAATGCTCGCACATGACCTCATCCGGATGATCCGCAAGTAGCATTTTCAGAATTTCCACTTCTTGCTTCGAAAATGCCAGAGACTTACTTCGTTGTATGTGCGTTTCATAGGCGATCTCTCTTGCCTCGTAGGCAACTTGCTCGTCCAACTCCTCGTCTATGACAAGTATTCCCTGCATCACGGCTCGCACCATATTGAACATTCTTTCGCCTGGCATGGACTTCACCGCATACCCGTTTTCGCCGGCTCGAAAGGACTCCAGAACAGTGTTCTTATCACTATGGCTGGACATCAGAAGCACCTTCGTTTCCGGCAGTTGCGCCTTGATCATTCTGGTCGCATCGGCACCGTTAAAAACCGGCAATTCAAAATCCATAATTACAAGATCAGGTTTTAATGATTCGGCTCGCTGAACTGCCAGCTCACCATTAATCGCCACCCCGACAACGGAGAAGTCAGGATTCTTTCCCAACGCCATCGCATAAGCAATCAATGAAACCTCTTCATCGTCTACGCACAAGATCTTGATTGCGCCATCCTTACCCGGGCGCGAGACCTCTTTGGTAGCGCGCCGCCGCGTCTTCTCTCCATAGACCGCTTCCAATGCAACTTTTACTTCCATCATGGATTGAAAACGATCATCAGGTGATTTGTTCAAGGCACGAAGAACGATTCCGTCCAGTGCTTCAGGAATTTTAGCTTCCGCGTTCGCCACGCGAAGAGGAACGGCTTTCTCACGCAATTGCTTGGTTATGACGTCCACAATATCGGCGCCATCAAACGGGGGTTTGCCCAGCAAAGATTCGTACATGCTCACGCCCAGAGAATAGACATCCGTCCTGAAGTCCAGGGGCTGATTGGTGCACTGTTCCGGACTCATGTAGATAGGACTACCACAGACCATGCCTTCGGCGGTGAGTTGCATGGATTCAAGCTGACCTTTCTCAATTATTTTTGCGATGCCGAAATCGACCAGTTTCGCAACTTCGCCACCTTCTTTCTGCATTAATAGAATGTTGCTCGGTTTGATATCACGATGGATAATGCCCTTCTTATGCGCGTGAGCAAGGGCATCGCAAATCTGAATGAACAATGCAACGACTCTGTCAGGCTTGAGCAGGCCTTCTTTCTCGATTGTTTCAAGAAGACTGGTTCCTTCAATGAAGTCCATACAAAAATACGGACGACTATCGTCAGTCAGTCCGAAATCGAAGAGCGACACTATATTGGGATGAGTGAGACTGCTCACCGCTCTAGACTCTTGCAAGAAGCGCTTTATTTTGGTGTCATCATTGGCCTGATTCGCGTGAAGCACTTTTATCGCGACAATGCGCTCAAGAATGATGTGCCTTGCCTTGTAGACCCGAGAGTTTCCGCCCTCGCCAAGCACACTCAGAATCTCATACGTTGTCCCGAGAATTTGTCCAAGTAGTTCATCGGACTTCGACCGATTGAGTTTTACAAGAGGACTTGAGTCGATGCTGCAAAAATTGGATGAATCCGAGTAAAAGGCGTGACATTTCGGACACTGCTTGGACGAGGGTCTGGTTATGTCACCGCCACGCTTAGCCGAAAGATTGAGCCTCTGTCGGATAACATTCAAAGTATCTTCGACCGGGGTCAAACCGAGACGAGTTCCGTCATTGGGACAGTGAAGCCAGTCGCGCCCCACCTCCGCATTACATTCCGGACATTTCGGACCTTCCGCCAACCGCAATTTCCTCAAAAGCACCGGCCTTCTACATCCGTTTTACCACCGATTAATAAGAAGAAACGCCGCTTGCGAGGCTCAGTGACGAGAGTAGCCCAAATCGCAATATAATCTGTCCGGAACGTGATACAGGCGAAGAAAAAAATGAAACGCTACATTGTTAAATCCATTGCCCTGATGCTGGCATTAAATTGCGGCGGGATGGCCGATGCGGCGGACCGCTCAAATCTGCGGGGCGAACGCTACGGCGAAGTGCTCCTCGGAAAGGGCGGACTAATCACACCAAAGGAATTCGACGTTTACAACACCATAGGGCTCAACGACTGCCCCGAAGAACTCTGGTCCAAACTGGACGCAGACAAAATCAAGACTGACACCGGTTCGAAAATCGTAAAGCTCAATGGTCCGCGCTATTGGACTATTGACGGCATAACAGGCTCGTCGCTGGTAAACCCGGAACCTCGTGACTTCGGCGGCATTGCTATGCGACTAGCCGGAGTGTTGGAGCTGTCTTTAACGGACAAGCTCAATGCGGGGGTACCATATGCGGTGCACAAAGTTGCCCGAACAACTACGTGGGTCTTTGACGCCGGCAAGCCGGTTTATCAGCTGATTGATCCATCAGGAAACGTCTATTTCATGCAGTCGTATAGCGTACAAAAGAAGAAGGACCAGACCGTGGATAGCCTGGCAAAGCTGGGAGCCAACTTGAAATTGCCCCAAGGCTGGAAATTCCGAACAGTAACGCTAAGGAAGCCTTACGATCTCAAAGCGCTGGACGGAATGGCATACGTTATCCAGGACGATTTCGAGAATACCTACCAAAGATCCGCCGCCACACCCGGTGACGATCTTTAGGACCTCAGTTGGCGCCGAGCGCGTCGACGGCAACGGGCGAAGCCTTCCGGGCGGCAAAAGCATTAATACGGGCGAAGCAAGTTTCTATCGGCAGGCTTATAGTTGTAGGCGTTGTAAGCGCGACCGGCAACAATGGCAGCTCCGGCAGCAGCAGCCTTGACTCTCCCGTCGACCGGCAAAGACACTGCAAGACCAAGCCCGATGCCATCTATCGCATTAGGAGCCCAAATCGAACTGCTCGACAGACTGCTCGGCGCAAGCTGATTGGGTCCGATGTCGAAAGCATTCAATACTCTCGGTACAGCCATCGTTGCGACAGCGAGCGGCAGCTTATACTTTGCCGGCAAGTTTGAGACCATCAACAACCCGGCACCAGCATCCAAGCCCATCCCAATAGGACTGTTCAAAGTCGAACGCTCTTCACCGGTCAATCCATCGATCACGCAGCCGACTCCAACTCCGGCGGACATTGCAAGGACCCCTTTGCCGAAACCACGCCCGAAGGCATTGACGGCATATTTTTCAGCTGCAAGTTCGGCATGCATCTGTCGATTCAGATCACCGCTCAGGTTTCTCAACTGACTTGATTCTCTTTCCATATGCGCCGCGGCGGAACGAAACTGCCCCTCCGCTTGCTGAAGCTCCGTCAGTACGGCACGCGCCGGATCTCCGGCAGGAAATACAGGTTCGAGGAAACCGTTCCGCGCCCGGGATTGCAAGACCATGGATGCGCGGTCAGGTATCCTGGACGCCAAGTCAAGATGTCCGAGCTTCTCGGTGACATCTCCGACGCGAACATTCTCCGCGTTAATGGCTTGCAGTCTGGAGTTCCATTCTGGAAGCAACTCGCTCACAGCTTGACGGGGACTGATCGTTTCGCCCGGTAGCATGCGAGAAGCTCTGTCCAACAGCCCCGTGCGCAGCGTTGAGTTGCCCTGAGGAAGCGATTCTGTAGCCATTTTTCGCAATTGGTCCGCGTTAACTCCGGTTGTCCCGTCAAAGCTCGGTAAGGCGTAACGTTCGCTATGCATTACATCCATGGCTTCATGTCGGGCAAATGAGCCGTCCTGCAATCGCTGCAGCTCTGAAGAAAGCTTCGAAACCTCAGCCTGAAGGGCCTGTTTAGCGAGCCCAAATCGGTTGTTTGCTTCCAATGCGGTCCCGGTAGCAGACCGGACCCGATCGGTCGCGGTGATGATGTCGGTTACGGCCGCTTGAGTGCTCTCTTTCACTCCACCGAGCGTCAGTCCAAATTCGCTGGACGGCACCGATGAACGATAGCCGGTCAGTTTGTCTACAGCGTTGATGCTTACATTTCCGGTCATCAGTTCGCCTGTGGCATCGGCAAGCGTCTGCGCCGCCCCCTTGTTCAGCCGGCTGAACGTGAGTTCGGTTAAGCCGGCGACCGTTCCCGCCAATAAGGTGAAGCGGGCAACAGGTGTTGCTTTGGGCTCCTGATTCTCTTGCGAAACTGATAGTAAATCCAATCCAGACTGTTTGGCATTGGTGGCGGCGTCAACTTGATCCAACCGAAACTCTGACATACGACTTCCCTCCCATCGGGCTGGACAATTGCAGAATCCAGCCCCACCTCTTGATAATGAGCATAAGGGCAGCCGACAGTAATTTCAGTGGGGAAAATACGCCCCAACGTTAACTATAAGTGTGCAAATAGTGAGCGTGCGGAAGCTCACAAGTGTGAACCGACCACAGAGCGTCCCGACGCTTCCAAGTGCGAACCGGTGCCGGAGCATGCTACTATCCAACTGCGCACGGCACGCAAGAAGGGGGCAAGATGCACCTGACGTCCAAATCATTGGCACCAGCATTGAAAGCTCTGGTAGAAGGGCTGATCGACTATGCGGGTATGTTCCCCCCCGCAAAGCTGCCCGTGGAAGACACAATCGCGAAGTACACCCAATACAAGAGCAGTGAGCAGGCATGGATGCTGCACTGGTTCGTAGTGAGCACGGCTGAGCTTCCCGCAATGCCACGATCACTCGACGGATGCCTGACCGTACTGGGCACAGTTGACGACAACCGTGCCGCAGCACTGGAGACCAGCACCATCGTCGAAGCGACGCGCCCGGTCTACTGCGAAGTGTCCCCCGGGAACTTAGACGCACTTGATGCGGTGAAGGCAGCCGGCTGCTTCGCCAAAATTCGCACCGGCGGCGTGAAGCCGGAAGCAATTCCTTCCCCGGCTGACGTGGCAGCATTTATCACCGCATGCGCCGAGCGCCGATTGCCGTTCAAAGCGACCGCCGGTTTACATCACCCAATAAGAGCGGAATATGCGCTCACATATGAGCCCGACGCACCGCGAGCAGTCATGCACGGATTCCTGAATGTGCTTATGGCAGCCGCGTTTGCATGGAACGGCCGGGCTGAGATAGTAGAGATAGTTTCGGAAACGGATCCGGAGGCCTTCAAATTTGACGAACGAGCACATTGGCGAAATTTCTCGCTCAGCGCAGAAGAAGTTCGCAAATCGCGGTCGGAGTTTCTTCACTCAATAGGATCTTGTTCTTTCGAAGAACCCGTACAGGAGCTGCAGAAGCTCGGATTGATGTGAGAAAAATATGGTAGACATTGACGTTGTTGGATTCGATGCGGACGATACGCTTTGGCATAACGAAAATCTTTTCTCGTTGACACAAGAAAGTTTCAGACAACTACTTGCAGAATACGGGCCGACCGAAGACATAGCAACTCGCCTTACGCAAACCGAATTGAACAACCTGAAACACTTCGGTTACGGAGTGAAGGGCTTCACGTTGTCGATGATCGAAACGGCACTGGAATTGACAGACAACCGCATAGACGCGAAACAAATCAAACGCATGATCGAGCTAGGCAAAGAGATGCTCTCCGCGCCGGTAGAACTGCTCGATCATGTTGAAAAAACGATCACTACGCTTGCGCTGAAGCATCGCCTGATGCTCGTAACCAAGGGCGATTTGTTCGATCAAGAATCCAAGTTAGCACGCTCTGGACTTGGTCCATTTTTCAGCGGCGTCGAAATTGTAAGCGAGAAGAATCCTGCAACTTATACTGCAATTCTAAAACGCAACGGCATAGCCCCCGAGAGATTCTTCATGGTGGGCAACTCCATGAAATCCGATGTAATCCCGGTTCTGGACATCGGAGGCTGGGCAGCCCACGTGCCTTACAGAATCACATGGGTGCATGAACAAGTAAGCGACTACGAAAACGAGACCCACCGATTCTTCAAGCTGCAGAACATCGGCGAATGTATCGACCTGCTCGGATCATAGTGCTGAGTCTAGTCTCACTGTCAGCGCGACTAAGTTAGCTGTTGGTAATTATTGCTATTTGTGCAGAATCAGCGCTACGACGATGACAATCGCTACTGCGCCCACGACCAGGGCGGGCACCAGAATTTTCGGCAGCGACGAACGCTGGCGACGAACGAGCGTTTCACCAGTGAGCGCCGCTTTCAATTCCGCCATCGATTGAAACCGTTTTGCGGGATCGCGTTCAAGACATCGAAAAACGATGGACTCGATCTCGGGAGCAATCTTCATTAACGGGTTGGCTTTGCTGATCTTCTGCGGCTTCTCCGCATGCTTCATCACCAGTTCAGCCAGGCTGCTCGCTTGAAACGGATTCTTTCCCGTCAGTGAGCGATACATCAAGCAGCCCAGTGCAAAAATGTCCGCGCGCGCATCCAAATCCGTCCCGCGAGTCTGCTCCGGACTCAGGTAAAGCAGAGTCCCAACGGTAACTCCGGCTTCCGTCAAAGGATTCTCCGAATCCGCTTGCAACGGTCTAACATATCCAAAATCAAGCAGTTTCACTTTGGGTTTACGAATATCATCGGACAGAATGACCGCCGATGCTTTCACATTCCTATGCACCACTTCCGCCTTGTGAGCATATGCCAAAGCGTCACACAACTGAAGAACCACGGGCATAGTCCATTCCGGCGGCTGAGGTCCGGCCTCTTTGAGATATGACTCCATATCCTGACCCTTCACATGCTCCATCACCACAAACGGCAAAGTATTGTCATGTAAACCGCAGTCGAGCAGCGTGCAAATCCCGGGGTGTTCGAGCTCCCGCACGATTTGAATCTCCCGTTGAAACCGCTTATAAGCCGTCTCGTCAAACAGCTCCAAAACCTTGACAGTGCAGAGCCCACCAGTCATTTGATCTCTGGCGGTGTAGAAAACAGAGCGTCCACTGCGCGAAAGGACGCTTAAGACCTCATATCGATTCGCTAGCGCAAGGCCAGGCGGTAGCATTTTGCGCTCCAATTCACCCTTGATTAGAATACCGCGGATTTCGCGCAACCCCAAATCGCAGCTACTTTTCAATGGTCAACGCATTTAGAAAAGTTGGCTTTCGGGTACAAGAAAGTTATCGACCACAACAACGTTCGAGGCTGGATAGCGCGGGGGACCATGGGCTTGTTCGGACAAAATCAACACCTGCTTAGACTATTGACTGCCGTAACATTGATGTTCGGACTTACAGCCGGATCGGCCGACGCGAGCCACCCGGATTCCAAGAACCACTCCCGCGCTGCGACCAGCTCCACCGTGGTGCGAACATCCTCAAAGCGGGGGCGAACAAAAAAACAGAAATCCCGAAAAGTAGCCTATAAACGCCTTCAACAACAAATCGGCGCCCTTGTCATGACCGAAAGCGGCGAAGTTGTTATGGACAGCCTTTCCGACGCCGAGTTCAACCCGGCTTCGGTCGCAAAAATCGTCACCGCCTACGGTGCCATGAAAGTTTTTGGTTTACAACATCAGTTTTCTACAACTATTTCATACCAGGGTCAGTTGAACGAGACATCGGGAGTCTTCACCGGCGACATATACATTAACGGCAATGATCCTGATTTTGACAGGGCCGACGCTGCTGCCCTGTATCAGGAACTGGAGTATGCGGGCGTAAAACAAGTGAATGGCCGACTTATTGTTTCACCGGGATTTTCATATTGCTCCGTCTCCGATCCGCTCTGGTCCGGACGCAGCTTGAGCCGCTCGCGCGGCGGGTCAAAGAAGAGCAAGATTGCCTTTCGCAAGGGTGTAGCCGTCGGCACGGCCCCGGAAACTGCCTTTGTTTTAGCCAATCTAAAGTCCGAACCGTTGCGCGACACGCTGAAAGAGATGCTGAGTTATTCGCAAAACAATGTTGCGGAACAGATTGGAAGAGTTGCAGGCGGACTGCGAACTGTTGAAGATATTGTCGCTCGGGAGTCCGGTCTCGGTGCCAATGCTTTGAAATTGGTAACAGCAAGCGGGCTGGGTAAGAACCGAGTCAAGCCCAAAGATATGATGGCGGTGCTGAAGGCGCTCAGGGCAGACCTTCGAACCCAAAATTTGGACTTTCAAGATATTCTACCTGTGGCCGGAATAGACGAAGGCACTCTCGATGAGCGCTTCACCGGAGCGCAAGAGCGCGGAAGCGTCGTCGGTAAGACAGGCTCGCTGCCAGGGACGGACGGCGGCACCAGCGCCCTGGTCGGAATGTTCCGCTCGCAAAAGGAGGACTTCTATTTCGTCATCTTCTGCTGGCGCGGTAACGTACCAGGATTTCGCAATCAGCAGGACAACCTGATTCGCCAAATACAGGCAACCAGAGGCGGGCCCAGACCATACGACTACAGACTCGCGAAGGAAGAAGGCGCTTAGGGTGAACCCCAGGCGCCTCCTGACGTTGTGCCGAGTCAGCGCCGCCGCATCGAGTGTCAGAATACGATTAATATTTCCATCGCTATGTTGGAAACGCCCGGGTTATGGTAGAGATTTACCGCGTTGCCAGACATGAATCGAAGCGGCATTCTCAGTTTCCTTCGTCGACTATCCAAGCCGAATCCACCGGTTCGGCTTTGCATACTTTGGTCGTCTATCGCCGTTGTTATCCTTTGCACTTATCCGCTGATTCTGCGCTCCGCCGGCAGCAATGAACCGTGGGTCAATCTGATAATTGCCGGCGTTGCATCGAATACAGCCATAACTGCTGCAATCATCGCGCACCAGTACAGGCTTGAACCACAGTGCCGAGCCCTAGTCGCCAATGCCCGTTCAATGACCGTGCAGCGGACCAGGGAACCGCATTTCATCACGCCCTGGTTCAAGAAAGTGGATGCCATGGTTTGCGAACTTAAGGAAAAGTGGTCGAAGGACGCGCGCAGTCTCCAGTTCGATGTCGAATTCAAAGCAACAGAGAGCGAGGCGAAAAGGGTCGCGAAGGAATTGCATGACGAAATTCTGCCTTCACTATCGCGCCTTGCGCGAGCTGTTGCCGGCGCTCAAGGCCATAGCTCCGGCGAGCTAATTGCAGAAGTGCAGGAGACCATTGCAGCCTTCAGAGATCTTCTCGGCGAGCTGCATCCGGTAGATTTGGAGGAACTAGGACTTGTTGCATCCATCAACAACCTATGCACAAGGTACGCCCGATTTACCGGTAGACTGATCTGCTTCAGCGAACAGGTCGAAGAATGCCCGCTTGGCGAGTTCCAACAATTGTGCGTTTACAGAGCACTTCAAGCCGCGTTGAGAATGTTCGCCGCTTCGGACAACGATATTCTAGTGGTCAGCTGTCACCGCATAGGCAAGAACAACGTGTTCATAATGCGGTGCGTCGATAGGCGCGTATCTTCAGATGGATGGCTGTCTCCGGAGAAACGCGAATTTGGATCATTTGAATCATGGTGCACCATGGCCGGGGCGCATACTGAAATCGGCACCATCAACTATGCCGGTTTTCCGTGCGACCTCATAATGACTATCCCCATGCTTGAAACTGAGTCTTCGGGGGAGCGAGAGACTAATGCGTAATCAAGGCATACGCTTATGGTATCCCGCAGGTCCAATGGTCGTCAGCGGATGCGTGATTCAGTTATTGTGCCTATTGGTGCTGTCCTTACGCTTTGAGTCCCTGTTCCCGATTTGTGCGGTCCTAAGTCTGGTGAGCGGCGCAGCGACTTCGCTTTACGCCCTCTACAGTCTAGAAGAGCGCATGACAACAATTCATGAGCGCTGCTCGAGAAGTCTCGAAGACAGAGACGATTTGCCACCACTACCACCACCACCACTGTCGGGCGCCGATCATTTTTTCGATCTGGATCAAGCAATCTCAGGAGCGGCAACGGACCGGGAACGGCTTCTGCATAAAGACTACGCACTCTTCGAAAATCTGGCGGTGGAAACGGAGCGAAACCGCATTACCGCTGAGATCAACTGCAAAATCATGCCGCATTTCGAAAGAATGAACGAGTTGGCGTCTCACACCGCAAATCGCGAACTCGCGGTGGACGTACAAAACCGCCTGCGTACAATTGAAGCAGGAGTGCAAGCCGTGTTGGACGAGCTGCATCCACGTCTTCTCGCGCAGACAGGATTAGTAGCGTCCGTCAACACCCTGGTCGACCGCTTCAGACGAGCCAGTCGCATCGAGACAATAATAGTGACGGCTCCAGACCTCGAGCATATCGACATTTCGCTGGAAGCGAAATTTGCCATCTATCGGGCGACTCAAGAAGCATTGAACAACATTGAGAAACACTCCGCAGCTAGCCAGGCGCGCGTAGTTATCAGCTTTCACAACGAAGCCTTGATTGTGCTAATTGAAGACAACGGGCGTGGATTCCAATCAGGCCGAACTACTCAATCGAGAGGGTTGAAAAATATTCGTGAGCGCGCGGCAGCCATTGGCGCAGAAGTGCAATGGCAACGCTCGGTTGCGTTTGAGCGAGGCACGCTGGTGACCATCGCCTTGAATGTCGATACAGCCAAAGCTAAAGCAGCGAAACAATATGATATGGCGGTCATAGGGTGAACCCCAACTGAATGATGCGAGCGACAGCAGTATCGAATCGGTTGGTCAGAGTCACAATCAAATTATCGAACTGATTGCAATTGTGCAAGTTCGGCAAAACGTCCCCCCCCCCCGTCACAGTCATACGCCTTTCTAGCAAGGCGAGGGAGTCGCACACTATGGCGATGATTAATATGAGCACCAGAGAAATTCATTGCAAAATTGTTTACTACGGCACCGGCTTAGGTGGCAAAACCACGAACTTGAAGTACATCTACAGCCAGCTTGCACCCTCAACCCGCAGCGACATCATCAGCCTTGCGACTGAAACGGAACGCACTCTATTCTTTGACTTCATGAGCCTGGATCTGGGTACAGTTCAAGGTTTCAAAACAAGATTCTCGCTCTATACTGTTCCCGGTCAAAGAGAATACAACGCCAGCCGCAAACTGATACTAAACGGCGCAGACGGTATCATCTTCGTTGCCGATTCCGATGCTTTGCGGCAAAGAGACAATGTTGAGTCTTTGCGAAACATGGCGGAGAACCTCGCGGATTACAATCTCACTATCGACTCGGTGCCCTGGATTCTGCAATACAACAAGCGAGACATTTCCACAGCGATGTCTTTCGAACGAATGGAAAAGGAACTAAACATTCGCTCCGTGCCGAGCTTCGAAGCTATTGCTTCCCAAGGACAAGGCGTCTTTGCTACGCTCAAGCAGTCAGCCAAGCAAGTATTAAACCGGCTACAATGAAAGAAGCAGCCGAGGGTTCACCAATGGGAATCGTTATCGCAGACGATCAGGAGCGCGAACGCGTGTGGCTCCGCGATCTACTAGTCCGAAACTTATCAGATATGACTCCCGTCTACGAGGCAGAGAATGGTCAACAAGCAATTGATCTAACAGTTCAACACAAACCACCGGTGGTTTTTTTAGACATAGAGATGCCCGTGCTTTCAGGAATCAAGGCTGCCGCAGCGATACTGCAAGCACTACCCCAAACAGGGATCATAATCATCACAAATCATTCGGACGAGATTTTTGTTCGTAAATTGTGGAAACTCGTCCCGCCGGATGGCGCATTTGGTTATGTGTTGAAAGACTCCACCGATCAACAAGTGGTCGATGCAGCACGGGCAGTATTACAAGGAGACTGCTGGGTTCATCCACGCATTCAACGCATCATCCGAAGATCGGAAAGCGCCACCGGATTGACTGACGCCGAATTTGAAGTCTTAGTTTACATTGCCGTCGGGTTTACGGATAAAGGCATCGCGAAGAGACTATACATCACCGAAAAAGCGGTTCAGGCCCGTCTAAAATGTCTCTACACCAAGCTCGGAATACCGGTTAAGGGAGCGGCGGAAGATGACGATTTCAACCACCGGTGCAGAGCATTGAATCTATCCTTTCGACGCGGACTGATTAATCGTTCTGAGCTGGAAGACTGGGAAGAGCAGCTAACCATGTGCGTTTGAGCCCGAGCTCCACAATTTAGGCGCTCGTGCAATTTAGAATCGGATAAGCGTTGGGTGAAGCTGCGGTAGCCCCGGGAACGCGGCCGGACCTCCCCCCTCTGTGCGAATATCGCAAAATGTAATTTGAATGACGCTGACGAGGACTATGCCCGGAGCGGGCAAGACACCCGCGCCCCGGGCGCTCACGCACCAGGGATAGCAATTGTTTGACGCTAAGATGCTGCGGTCGCTCAGCTCACGTATCCCCCCTGCGCGTCACACCAGCAGACTGATATTCACACGCTTTGCATAAAAAATGGTTGAATGAAAGTATCGGGTCGTGTGTATGCAATTCGCGTAGTCGCTTCTGCAATAGTGGACATAGGCGAAGGCGAACGTATGAGGTGGTGCTGAGATGAAAGAGTTAGTCCTCACCTCGGAGAATACCGAGCTGCTGCCGGATGGACACGAACTATCCCGGATTGATTTCCCCACGACGGTTCAAGTTACGCTGGCAAAGCGGATCTTGCGCCCCGGCTCAAATAAAATCCTTTGCCTGGCTGCTCAAACATCAGTGCCGCTCCACGAAGACGAGTTGGCTTCAGTGTCGGATCTCGGACTGAAACTTTCCGATGGAACCAATGTTAGACTGTCACTCAGTTCCTTCAACGATCAAAGCGGTGGACGCCCAATCGACCGCCCCCGCCCCCCGCACGATCTAGTGATTGAACGAGTAATCTACGACCCCGCACGTTATGAGCCTGACCGATTCCGAGCCGAAAGCAGCACGCCGATTCTGACGGCCTGTTTGTGCTTGATCGCCACCGCGGCCTGCTTGTTCGTCACAGGGGTGCTCACAAAGCCGCTCGGTCAGCTGCAAGAGGCAGTCACGAAGACAACACGCTCTCGCCCCGCGAAATCACCACCACCCCGTGCAGTTGCACCTCGCAGCGCAGCAGTGCCGCCGGCCAAACAGTTTTCTCCCCAAGCGACCGCCCCCCAGCCATCGGCCAAAAGACAAAATGGCGTACGTACGGAGAGAAGGTCCGAAAGAAAACAGAAAGCAGTTTCCAGCGAAAACAACACTAGCCGCGCGAAACCAGCAAGTTCAGGAGCGAATGGCAGATCCGGCAGTTTCTTCGTGCCTCCGCCACCACCGGTCGTGCCCCTGATGCAATACGGCTATCCGCCAACAATGCCTACCTACCCCGGGTTTGGTTCCACCGTCGCCGAACCGAAGGCACCGACGCAACCGGTAGCGAAGACCAAGGCTCCCGCGGCCGTACGTACGATTGTGCCGGATGCTCCGTCGCAGATACCGGTCCAGAGACTACAGGGATCGGCCCCATCTCAGATACCGACGCAGCGAGCGCAAGAGTCGGCTCCTGTCTACTACGCTCAGACTCCCGACCTGCCAAAAGTGCAGCAGAGATACGAACATACAGAGACTCGCCCGCACAGCGAGCCAGTTGTCGCCGTGCCGCAAAGTTTACCTGCCACCACCGCGGGTGCGCCTGTGCCGGGCAATCACAATGAATCATATAGAATGGAACGCATAATCTGGCCGGAAGATCGGATTCATTAGCCAGAGACCTGCTTGCTTCAACAAAAAACGACGTTAACGGAGTCCGCTTCCCAACGGTCCCTTCAACTGCCTCCATTCCTCATATAGTGAAATCTTAGAAAAACGATCACAAATTCCGGAAATCAAGTGCCCTTTTATGGAAACACTGAGCGTTGATGTGCGTCGAAGAGAACCGTGCACCACAACCACAACAGGATTGAATGAGGACTGGAAATGTTTACTAAAGACTGCGCGCTGATCGCTGCTACTCTCGGGTTGATACTGCAAGTGACACCGGCTTTCGCACAATCCTACGGTGCAGGCGGATTCAGCAACACCGGCGGATACTCCACTTCGCAGCCCAACGCGCCTACGCCGCCAGGCAGCGCTTACATGCCCTCAGGGATGACTCTCAGCGCCGCACTCGCGACATCGATCTCGACCGAAGCAGCAAAACCCGGCGACTTTGTGCAAGCGACGCTCACCCAACCCGTCACTTTGGCGGAGGGCATAGTTCCCGCAGGAACAATTATTGAGGGTCATGTCGTCGAAGCGAAAGCCGGCGGATTCCTTGGCCGATCGGGTCGACTGACAGTCAAGTTTGATCGGTTGCGCACTCCCAGTGGTGCTACCGCTCAATTAGCCGCACATGTCGTCGGCAATCTCGGCAACTACAAACAAGTTGCTAATGGCAGCCAAACTTTTGCCGGCGAAGGCATGGGCACAAAAGTAGGGCAAACGCTAATCCGAGGCGCCATCGGCGCCGGAGCTGGAGCAGCCCTCGGCACCGCTGTCGGTGCTATTGCAGGACGCGGGCAACAACGAGTCGCCTTCCGTCCCGTCTACGGTCCCTACGGTCACCAAATGTCTCCTGTCGGTTATGTACCTCAGGTCCGCGGAGGCGCGGCTTCCGGCGCAGGGCGCGGAGCCTGGTCCGGAGCAGCAATCGGTGGCGGCGCCGGAGTTGCCCAGTCCCTCCTTCTTCGTCAAGGCAAGGACGTCGTAATACCGAGCGGCACCCAAGTACAACTACAACTCGACGGTCCGGCTACGATCCAAAGAAATCCCTCCGGATACGGCGGCGCCGTCTAGACTTCTTTCACCGCGAGAGACTAAATCCTCCCCACCCACACGTCTCTGGCGGTACCCACCACGGCTGCGCCGGGGCGATCTGAGCGACCAGCTCTCACGCGCCCCGGCACAGCTTTATGCTATCCACGTCAAACACTTAACTACGGAGGTGTTTGAACGTGAAGTCGAAGATGGAGTCTGCTTCAGAAGTATTCAGTCGTGCTGTCGGTAGTTCGCAGGCACTGCTTGCGGCATTGGGACTCGTTTTGGTCTGGGCCGTCACGTCGGATTGGCCGGAAACGAAACACGATTGGAACGACTTTGCTTACAAGCTCATTGTGATTCTCGCTTTCCTGCGGGTGTTCTTCCTTGAACGCGCTCGTTACAAGGAAATGCAAGCCACGCAAATCAAGCTGAATGAGCTGATTCGCAGCAAGAGTGGCGCCAGTAACACACTAATCGGAGCAGAGCGCGCACCGCAAGAAATGCTCGAAAACATCATGGATGACTATGAGAAGATTAAGCATGATGCTGCATCCGATGAATCCGTTTCATTGAGAAGCAGTTCAGCGAAGCCCGACGCGGCGAGGAGCCGAGAGGGCTGAGCGCCGTTGTTATCGCGCGGAGGCGAGCGAGGCTTGGCGGATTTACCGCCGAAGCGCCTACAAATTAGTTCCAGCACTGAGCGATTGTAAGCACAAAGGCGCAGAGCGGAGTCTACATCTTAAGTTTCAGCAATCTCTTTTATCCTTTTCGAAACAACGATGCTCGTCTCAGCGCCGGACTAACTGTTGCAATCGAGTTTCCATTGTGTCGCAAAGTTACTAAAACTAAACTCTCTTTGTGTAATTGACGATAATGGATTCTCGATCACTAGCTAAGTTCTTGAGGAGGAGTCATGAAATTTGCTCGCTCAAGGTATCACGGGATCGCTACAAAAGTCCTTTTATTTGCTGTTCTTTCCGGGGCACTGGCACAACAAGCATATGCGCTGGAACCCGGTGTCGGCGCCGAAGTTAGAATCGAATCGCAGAGATCGCTTGCGAATGCAATTGCTGATCTCAAGAAAAATCCCGGGCTAACAGAAGCCAGTTTTGATGTAAGCACAAATGCTCAAATCAAAATGATCGCAGAGTTACCACAGATTCGCACGCTCAATTTGTATGTGCGCACCGACAACCTGGACCTGAGCCCGTTACAGCATCTCAGGAATCTGGAGAAACTGAATCTGGCACTGTTCAATCAAACATCAGCGCCCGATAAATGGCTCTCGGTTCTGCCGCGACTTCGCTCTTTGCGATCGCTTGAGCTGTATCACTCTCAACCGACCAATGCGGTAAAAAAACGCATTGCCGTTTTGCCCGCAATGCCGAAGTTGCAAACGCTATCCCTAAAGAGCTTCGGAGACACGGTTTACGACTTTGCGCCATCATTCGATTCATCGAAATTGCTTACTCTGGAACTAGCTGCTCCTGCAATTGCAAACCAGGCAGTAATGTCTAAATTCAATAAGCTCGAATCGCTAATTCTGGGAAACAGTTTCAAACTCAACAATAGTGGCAAAGTTGCGCTGCAACAAGTAAAAACCTTACGCCATCTCGCTGCGCCACGAGCGGAAAATTTGCCGCTTGAATCTTGGTCGCATCTGCGCTCGGTAACTTTAGGCGACACATCGGCCATAGATCTGGTGAGATTGAGCAAACTACAACAACTAGAATCAATCACAACAAAACTGCAGAAGGACTGCACCGATAGCCACCTTCTCAGGCTCGCACAGCTACACGCTCTAAAATCGCTGGACGTTGAGGCTCCTTCCCATTTCGAAAATGGCAATCTAGTAGCATCGACAAAACTTACAGGAAGCGGACTCGCCGCCCTGTCGGCGCAAAATACGCTAACCAAGCTGACCGTGCGTGGACTAGCGCTTTCGGAGCCCCTCCTAACCGCAGTTTCTAATATTAACTCGTTGCGTTCGTTGGAAATAACAGTGGAAGAAGTAGCACTGACACCGGCACTAGCCAAACACCTGAACAAGCTGAAAAACCTGGAAGAGCTGGCAGTAGCATGGCCTGAGAACGGCATGATTGCGGTGTTGAAAGAGTGCCCCGGCTTGACGAAGCTCACTTCATTGCAGTTGAGAAAACAAAATCTGAAAGACGGAGATCTCTCTATACTCAGTAACTACCCAGCGGTAACACGTCTGGACCTGAGCGAAAACAACCTCACTGACGACTGCCTGCGTGTGCTCAGCACCATGACGCACCTTTCGGAATTGCAGCTAAGCGGCAACAAAGCGATTACAGCCAAGACATTCGGGGCTCTGGCAAACCTGCCATCGTTAAAGAGTTTATTTCTGAACAATACTGCAATAACCGACGATGCAATGCGAGCAATCAAATTGAACACCAGTGCGCTGACTCTACTGGACTTGTCGCAAACCTCCGTCGGCAAGCAGGCGTTAAGTGCAATCACTACATTGCCGAAACTCAAACGTCTCGCATTGTCCGGTACTCCAATAACAGACGCCAGCATCAATAGTCTGCGCAGCCGCACGCTGGAAGAGCTAAAGCTTGACTCCACTGAAATAACAGAGCATGGCATGCGCGACCATGCCAAAGCTGCGCATAGTGTCAGCCTACGATACCGGTATCAAATACGGCGCCATGACGCCTGCCTCCCTGGCAGTATCAAAGCAGGTGGGCTGGTACAACTACAACTATGATAGTCCGCGCAAGCAGCCGGAGCAAGCGCAAAACGCGTCAACATCGTCATTGCCGCATCAGTCCCCGGACGAAGATCTCCTGACACTGGCCGAACGTTATCACTTGCAAAAGGACTATAACAAAGCAGTCGACACCTATAGCAAGGCAATTCATGCAATCGAACATCCTGATCACTATGTATGCAGTGCAATGTCCACCGAGCATAGCCATAAGCTATTCGAAGCGTATGACGGCAGAGGACTGGCGTTAGCGGCCTCCGGTCAGCAAGAGAAAGCACTGGCAGACCTTAACCGAGCAGTCGGCATCGCAAAGGCGTCGGCAAACGCCCGTGCACATCGCGGGTTGATCCTGTCGAAGCTGGGTCGCCACAATGAAGCGATTGAAGATCTTAACCGCGCAATTGAAATCAGGCCATCCCTGGCCACAGCCTACGAATACCGCAGTGCTGCCTACACAGCTCTAGGAAAGCACTCTCTGGCGGCAGAGGATAAGAGCATGAGCACCAGACTAAATAAAGCGTCAGAAGTTGTATTCAAGCCGGACTCTGCCAAAACGCTCTAAGCGCTGTGAGCTGTCCAGCTATTTTGTCAATGCTATGCGGCTTTCCATGACGTTTGCGTAGAAGTCTTCGCCTTTGTCGTTTACAACTACAAAGGCAGGAAAATTCTCCACCTCAATACGCCACACAGCTTCCATGCCGAGTTCCGGATAATCCAGAACTTCAACCTTGCGAATGGAATCCTGCGCCAACCGGGCAGCAGCACCGCCGATAGTGCCCAAATAGAACCCGCCCCAGCGACCGCATGCTTCCCGGACGTTCTTCGCGCGATTTCCCTTTGCCAGTGTCATTAAGCTGGCGCCTCGAGACATCAACATATCAGCATAAGAGTCCATGCGACCGGCGGTGGTCGGACCGAACGATCCGGAAGCATAACCTGTAGGTGTCTTTGCAGGACCGGCGTAATAGATCGGATGCTGTTTGGTGTATTCGGGCAATTCTTCTCCGCGCTCGATTACTTCCTTCCACCGCGCATGGGCGATATCGCGAGCGACAATCAGCGTTCCATTCAGCATCAAACGCGTTCCCACAGGAGAACCGGACAACGACGCGCGGATCTCTTCCATCGGTCTATTAAGGTCGACACTGATGGTTTTCTCGCCAAGTTCTTCCGTGCCAATCTCCGGCAGATACTTTGCCGGGTCCGTCTCCAACTGCTCAAGCCAAATGCCCTGAGCATCAATTCGCGCGCGAATTTGGCGATCAGCGCTGCAGGAAACACCAATGCCTATCGGCAAACTTGCTCCATGCCGAGGCAATCGGATCACCCGCACATCGTGACAGAAATACTTGCCACCAAACTGTGCGCCAATTCCCAAGTTTCGACTGATTTCCAAAACCTGTTCTTCCAGTGCCACATCCCTGAAGGCGCGGCCGCTCTTATCGCCCTCAGTCGGTAAGGTGTCCAGATAATGACAGCTGGCCATCTTCACGGTCTTCAGCGTCATTTCAGCTGACAATCCCCCGATCACTATCGCCAAGTGATACGGAGGACAGGCCGAAGTACCGAGCCCTGCGATTTTTTCGGTCAGCAGTTTAACCAGCGACTCCGGGTTCAGAACCGATTTCGTTTCTTGCAAAAGGTAAGTCTTATTTGCGGAACCACCACCTTTAGCGACAAACAAGAACTCGTATGCATCGCCGTGATCGGCATAGATATCGATTTGGGCCGGCAGATTGCTACCGGTGTTAGCTTCCTGGTAAACGGTGAGCGGCGCCATCTGGCTGTAACGAAGATTGCACTCGGAATAGGTCTGCTTCACCCCTGCACTTAGCAGCTCTTCGTCGTCTCCACCGGTCCAAACACGATCACCCTTGTGAGCTACGACAATCGCCGTGCCCGTGTCCTGACACATGGGCAACGTTCCGCCTGCTGCGATGCTGGCATTTTTCAATAGCTCAAGCGCAACGAAGCGATCGTTAGGAGAGGATTCGGGATCATCCAGAATGCTTCTCAGCTTTGCCAGGTGTCCCGGACGCAAAAAATGAGCCACATCAGTGAACGCAGCTTTGGCAAGCTTTGTCAGAGCCTCCGGCTCAATTGCCAGCATCTTGCGATCACCCCAATTTTCAACAGACACATGCTCTTTAGTGAGAAGTCTGTAAGGAGTCTTGTCTTCTCCGAGTTGAAAAATGTTGCTCATATCGCTAATCAAGACCTTGGTAGAGAGTGGAATAGAGGAATACAAGAAAGGCGCGACTCTGCACACGCACGTTCATCATATTCTAACGCCTCACAGGGTCAAGCGAACGCCGTACAACTGCCGAAGTAGGGATGTTTACGAATCCGGACGAACAAAGTAGCGTAAGATAATTTTAGAGTTTCCCCGGCTATCGAACGAGTTGTCATTGAAGAAGGGCATTGCACTGCCTCCTAATCTCAGTTCAAACCACAGGGCGCCATCAATAGTGGTATCACACCGACTAAGCGATGAAGTTTTATCCAAGTCCACGGACCCTTGTCTGGTGTATCATCATCTAGTCTCATTTACGTATGCGGCGGATGAATCAAGTGAACACAACGAGGCGTGATTTTCTCAAGGCGCTGGCAGGGGTGGTTGCCGCTGGTCTGACCGGCACCTATCGCGCAGACGGCGCCGAAATCGAGAACGGCAAGTTCACCTCCACTAAACCGAAGGTGCTGCCCTGGGCGGGCGATAACTACACTTTGGGACACCGCCTTAGAGATGGCGATATTCCCAAGGCACCGGACAAAGCAGATCGAACAGCAGACTTTGTCATCGTTGGCGGTGGCATGGCCGGATTGGCGGCTGGTCACTTTCTGAAGGATAAAGACTTCGTCCTCCTCGAACAATATAGCGAAACGGGCGGCACTTCCAGCGGCGGCAGTTACCGCGGCATCGATTTCTCCAGAGGGGCAGTATGCACCGACCGCCCCTACGGGCTTAAGGCAGATTTATTCACGGAGCTCGGGCTGAAACCTACTGTCATTTCCGCCGAAGAAACAGCGTGGCACTGCTACGGACAATGGCACAAGGACATTAGAGGTAACGACCGCTTCCACAGAGAACTAACCAGACTGCAAGGCGAAATCAATTCTGCAAGGAAAGACATAAACCTGGCAGATTCGACTTTCTCCCAGTTCCTAAGCGGCTATGACAGAGAATTTCTCAATCTGTTAGACAACACGGCTAAAGCATTTTTTTGCTCGGGCACACAGGGAGTTTCTGCCGGCGCCGGTTTTTTCATGGTCCGCGCCCTGACTTCCGACAGCTATGTCTGCGATGGCGGCAACTCCGGCATCGCTCGCGCCCTTAAGTCATCGATCACGGGCAGCGGACCGAATCGCTGCGCCACGGACTGCTTCGTATGGTCAGTGGAACGGAAGGACAACGGAGCATCGGTTGTCTACAGCGATTCCAGCGGCATGCACCGGATCGATTGCAAGCACGCTGTTGTCGCTACACCGCCAATGGTTGCCCTTCGTATAATCCCCGAGCTTCCGGCACAATTGAAAGTTGCGTTCGCTCAATTGGAATACGGCGCTTTTGTGGTGGCAAACATCTGCATGCCCGAAAAAATCCTTCAGTCTCCCTATCAGAGCTTCGCGGACGCACCGCATCCGCTGACGCAGCTAATACTGGCCGAAGCACCCTACATTGCCAGCGGCAGGTATAAACCCGAGATGGGTTCCGTTCTTACGGTTTACTACCCGTATTCCTACGGAGCAGCCGGTCGCGCGCAAGTGATGGCGCTGAATAAAGATAAACTCGCAGCAGCCTTGATTAATGAATTGTCGGCATTGATGGCACCAATCAAAAATCACGTCGAGCAGGTCGAAATTACTCGCTGGGGTCACGCAGTCATCGTTCCACGCCCGGGACTCTCATCACTAATGAACAAATCGAATCAATACACCACCGAGTGGATGACATTCGCGCACAGCAGCGCCGGCGGAGGTCAATCTCTTGAGGGTGCAATCAGCGCCGCTCGCAATGCGGCCGATGCATGCCTGCGCAAACTAGCCTAGCTCATACCGAAGAATCGCTCTCTGATTCGCGCAAGAAATCGATCAGCTGAGATTTCTCCAAAAGCACGACATTTCCGATTCGGTTCTTCGTTCGAGGTAACTTGGCTCTGGTGAATACCAGAACAGGAGTTACGCTCATGCAGAATCGGTTCTGCAAAACTACGCTCTGCTCTGTCACTTGCAAAACAAAATTTTTCTCGAAAGCCTTTGTACGCCGGCCCTGCCTGCGTACAAGCTCTGTCCCATCGAAGGTAATCTTGCCTGCGTGCCCCTTTACCTCAAGCACGAAGGCACGATTTGTCGGCGACCGAAGAAAGAAATCAGCATCGCCACACCCGGAAAGTGGAACATTTGCCTGAACATTCCAACCTCTCGGCAAATCTTTCAAAACCCTTGCAATTAGGTCCTCAGCCTCGACACCGCTGCGGGCCTTTTCGAACTCAATCAATGATGATTCGTACCGGAGAAACGAGAAACGACTAAGAATAAGGCAGACTATCACCACAAGCCAGTTGAAGGCACGAAAGCCGAACCACACTAGCGCCGGCGCAAGGCAGAAGAAGCCCGAGAGGAAGAGTAGCCCTATGGTGCGAAGCCGGCTGATTGCCAGTAACCTTTGCGGATGAGTCCTGATCTTGAACATTCTCGGTTTCCTTGCATCATTAATGCCCAAAAGCAGCAAGGCAGAAACTGCCTTGCTGCTTGTTCGCTTCAGGACAACGCAAGAACTCAATTCAAGCCGCGCTACCCCCGAGCGTCATTAGGACATCATTTTTTTCAATGTACTGATCGCGTCGTGACTGCGACGTTGCTCCGGCAACAACTCATTTTGAATCATAGATGCTGTGGAACCGGTCGTTTTCGCCAATGCGTTCTCATAGTCTTTGAGGCCCTTGTCCTCTCCCTCTTCCAAAGCAGCGATAGCGGCCTTGTTACCGAACAACGTCGCGCCGCCTTCTATTAGTTTAGCAACAGCTCCCCAAGCGCCAGCACCGGTAGCCGGCTCTCCGCCGAGATCAAGCACCTTCTGAGTCAACTTGCGCGAACGCATTTCATGCGACATTCGTGCATTTTGCAGCACGGAATATAGATCCGGATGCGCTTCTACCCTCTTCATGGCTTGCGCGTATGTATCAAGAGCAGATAACTCCCCTTTCAACAGAGAGTTCAACTCCTTAGCCTCGCCCTCGCAACAGGGCTGATTGAGCGAGGTTGCGCGTTGTGGTTGCAATCCTGGTTCTAGAGGATTGAAATTCGGATTAGGACTTTGCATGCTCATAGTGGCTTCTCCTTGGCAGGACTGAGTCTGAAGTTATTGACGAACAGCGCACACGGATGGCGTGCGTACAATTAACCGATCTGTGCGTCGGAGCGGCCGTACAACTGCGACAACATTGTGAGCCGTCTATGCATTCGTTGACTGAAGTCATTGAAATTGAAGATCGGCACAATACTTTTTTTCTGTACGTCGTTTAAACCACTGAAGCTCATCACTACCGGTTCCACACATTGGGAGGAAGACCCCGTGCGCTCGAAAATTATCTGCATACATCTGATCGGACTTCTCTCCGCCAGCTTCGCTTGGAACCAGTCTCCGGCCGCCCCGGGAGACATGATGCCCGGGATGGAATCGAAGACTCAACAGGAGCTCTCGACAGAACCGATTAAACGAATTCCCGAAGAAGGGGCATCGGATCAGAAGTTGCGCAACCCCGGGTTCAGCCCCTATCCCGGCTTTAAAGCGTGGATTGGCAAAAACACGAAACCTTGGTGCGCAGTGCTGTGTTTGCATGGACTTACGCTGCATAAGGACTCTTACGCTCGCTTAGCTAACCGGCTCTCAAGTACCGGTATCGCTACTTACGCCATGGACACTCGCGGGTTCGGCGACTTCCGCAAGATAGCGGGCAAAGACCGAATTGACTTTAATGGCACGTTTGCCGACGTTCGCCAGAATCTTCTTTACATTCGAAAAGCACATCCAGATCTGCCTGTGTTTTTGGTCGGAGAATCAATGGGTGGAGCCCTGGCGCTGCAGTCCGCGGCAAAGAATCCAGAGCTTGTCGACGGGGTCCTTTCTTCGGTGCCTCACGCAAACGCCCGCGGGGGAACAATTCTAAAGGCCGTCTTGATCGGACTGAAGGCAGTGGTCAAAGGTCCAAATACCGAAATAGACATCGAACAATTGGCTCGCGGCATAACGGAAAAGCCCAAGCTGGAAAGAAAGATCGTCGACGATCCTCAAGTGCGGACTAAGCTCACTATTGCAGAGCTGTTTCGCGTTAAGAAGATGATGAAAGATAATAAAAAGTTCGCACCATCCGTCACAGTTCAGCCCCTGGTGATCGTTCAGGGATGGCGAGACAAGTTGATGAAGCCAAAAGATTCGATCGATATCATGAACAAAGTGGGCACGCCGAACAAAGACCTAGTAGTGGTCGGTCAATCGGAACACTTGATTCTGGAAGAGGGACAGTACACCGATTATGTTCTGGATGCGCTGTTAAGCTGGTTCGACAAACGCAGTCCGCAGTCACCGATCAAAACACCATCCGAACTTCTGCATCCGGAAGAAGTGGTTCACCACCACAAACCCGACGAAGAAGTGTTTCGCTTGCTGCGATCAGCACAGAACTACGCTAGAACCAACGATTGGGCGAAAGCGGCCGAGCTTCGCGATAGAGCAATCGACCTGGCGGCCAAAGACCGCACACCGCAAGAGCTGGCTACCTGGTTCAACTCCTTGCCACCACAACTAGTGGCACCATTGGTTGGACCGGGGACTGAACAACTATTGGTCCGCTCCGGGCTCAACATTTCGCCAACCTTGAACGGCACCCCTGTGATGGTTCTTTTTACCGACAGCAGAGTTACGGATAAGAAACTAGTTTTCCAGAAGAAACTGTCTGACACGTATTGCACCAAAGCAAACATTGTTTCCGTGGACATTGCGACGGAAGAGGGCGCGATGACGGCAAAGACCTACGGAGTCCTGTCGGCACCGTCGGTCCTCTTGCTCGACAAAAACCGCATGGTGCAAGACTGCCGGGTTTCTCGATCGGAGAAAGAGCTAAAGGCCATTCTGAACCGCGCCGCTGTCGCCGTGGCAACAGGACAATTCATTCAGCTCTAACCGGCAACGAATAAAGCATAGCGCTTATCGACTGGATTTTTCGGTCGTGCCGGAAGCGCCGGCTGTTTCGGTCGCAGCAGTGCTACGAGCGCTTTCCATCCCTTCCTGGAACTTTTTCATAAACTCGGGATTTGCAAAAGCGCCACCCACATACAGACCGACAGCGAGCAGACTAATCAAAAACGGGGCTGCGGCTCGATTCCAATTCATACAAACAAACACTAGTGAAGCGAAAGGTACAAAAAGATAGGCGAGTCCCCACAGAATGTGCTTTTGAAATGCCAGTACTATTAACCAAATTCCTGACCCCAACAGCAGCAAGGCACCGACGCCTATCATTATCCAAGACAAAATTTCCAAAACCGCACCCTCCCACTGGTTAATGATACTTATACCCAGCGGCGATTCTTTCACCGTTCTCAAATAGGACATAATGAACCGAAAGTTGAGTAGGTATCCAGACGCTAGTTCAGGTGCCCCCCCTCACTCCCGATGGTCAACCGGGACAGGAACGGCTTCGTTTTGAAAAAACAAGTCGGACGGTAGTTTCTATCCGCCAATCCGACGAGGAGCGCGTACACTCGATCCTGCCAGCCTTCCGCCGCTTCCAGCGGCGACATCCCGCCGCCATCGCTTGTCAGAGCTCGTTTAACGAGCTGGATCGCTCGGGTCTCATCGCCCTCTTGCCAGCATATCTGAGCAAGGCATAACAACAAATCCATTCTTGAAATTTCCACGTGCAAAGCCTCGTACCAATTTTCCCGCTCACGTCAGCGGCTCAGGAAGCCACTCTTGCGCTCATCCGAGAGACAAATCGGGCGGGCATTATTTGCGCGCCGTCTCTGCCTAGGATCCCGTTAATTACATCCAACTCAATCGGGCTTGAAAGTGAGCTTCATGGGCTGATTACCGTTGCCAAATCCAGTGCATGTTTCCAAGTTAGAATCTTCCAGTGACTCCTGTGTGAACAACGACGTCCGCCGAATAGCGGATTCTAGCCCTCCAATATTGCGATCGCGTTTCAGCGATCCATGACACTGCTACCGGATACGCTGCACCGCGCGACAGTTTGAAGCGGTATCGACGTTGAACCCGTAAAAGCGTGAAACACCGGACTAATAGCGCAGCGCCTCTGCGAGTCTGATATCCATCAGAAAGAAGATTGCCAGACCTCAGCAAGGTCACTTTCGATAGCACCACAATTTAAACAATCTGATTGACCTGCGATCTTGATGATGTTTTGATAGTTCTGCAACAGCAGATCAAAAGTCCATTCGAGTTGTACTTGACAGCAAAGTTCATTCACTTACATCCACGATTCAGCAAAAGGCACCAGTTGTCATGAGGCGCCAGGGTCGCCAGCAGTGCGCTTATAGCGATAATCGGTGAAACAGGATTGAGAAGCGTTCCAAGCGGGCATATACAACTCGGTTTCCCAAATCCTATGCATCAGTCGGGGCAGAGCGATGGCAAATAATACAGGTACTGAAGAACGGCTCGACAACAACGCGCCAGAAGCACAACAAGAGAACACGGTTGAGAATAACGACGGTTTACAACCCCTCGACGGTGACGAAATTGCTGCGGTTACTGCGCATATGTTCCGAGGCTTGATGGACCAGATCCAATACGCAGCTACCGCAGTTGCCAAAGGTGAGGCTCCCAGACTCCAGCCGGCGCCATCTCCCATGCGTCATAAGGAAGAGATTGATCCTCGCAATTTATATAGAGATTTGCCGATCTGGATTCAACGTGCATACGAAACAGAAGAAGCAACGGAAGATCTCACAACCAACACTAATGTTCTCGAGTGGTTGGATAGAAAGTCTTGCAAACGTAAAGAGTATTACGACGAATTCGGTGTATTGGAGCAGTTAACAGGATTCTACGCTGACCTTGGCCGATTCGACCTCGGAATCAAAGCGGCGGAGAAAGCACTGGCGATCACAAACCTGCACAGACAGGGAGACCCGGAGGTCATTTCCGATCTAAATTGGAACCTTGCACAACTCAATGCGGCCAATGAAGACATGGAGCGAGCAGAGCGTTGGTTGACAAAGTGCGTGCTGCTAGTCGAACCTGGAGCAGACTCAGACTCTGAAACCTACCGCGGTCTGCTTGCGCAATTGAAAGAAACCTTCGAAAACGCGCGCACAATGCGGGCGGAATCAGAGGGGCAATAGCTCGTTAAGCGTGTACAAGTAAAGTATCAAGGATGGAGAAGCGCTTACGAGCGCCCTCCGCAAGAGTCAGTGTTGCTGCCTCTTCAAGCGTGCCGACGTTGCTGCCGTCGGCACGCTTTTTATGTTACCGACCGGCAGCCGGAGCGAAGGCGGCTATGAACAAGCGCAGCTTGCACGGCGGTTTAACGCCGCATGAGCGACGCGTCGGTGTCTACGCGCTCCGGCTCGCAGAAGCGGCTGTAGTTAGATCAAATCCGCGCGAACAGATCGGGATACATTGTCACCAAGCCCTGTTCATCGACCTCGATCACTCGCTTAAAATCAGTGTCAACAGACTCGAACCGGTAACGTCCGGTCGACAGACAAGAATATCTTTGCGGATCGGCCATGACACTGTGTTCGGGATAGACGACATAGGCAGTGACGATGTCCGCGGACTGCCCCGGCGCAAGCCGCAGGCGCCGGATCGGCAGCGTATTGGTAAAGGGACTGATTGCAAGATCAATATCGGTGGCGCCGGCTAACTCTGGTAGCTCTTCTGCACCGTTTGTCCATCGTCCATTTTGATCACGGTGCAAAATTAGCTCACTGCTTTCTTTGCCCAAAACCTCGGAGCGAAACTGCCGAACTGTCCAATCCTTATTGCACACCAGTCGATAACGAACGCCAAATGAATCAGCACCACCCTCGCTCAGATAAATTGAATCGGCAGTAATACAGTCATCATCCTCCTGCAGGACTAGATGCTCACGCGCGTTTAACTGCAATCCTTGCCAGCGAATCACGGTGGCTGCCACCCTAAGACCTCCATTCACCTGCTAGCGACAAACTGCGCGCGATTACCCGGGCACCACTCGCACAAACTTACGACGGCCCACTTGAACTACTTGCTCTTTGCCGGCGACAACTTCAACGAGCAGATTGGGATCCTTCTTCTGCTCGCCATCTATCCGCACGCCGCCCTCATTGATCAATCGCTTCGCCTCACCGCCGCTAGCGACGAGCCCGGCATCGACCAGAATGCGGAAAAGTGCCGTTGGCGCAGCAATGGCGTGCGAGGGCATTTGGTCCGGGATTTGCTTTTCACTGTGAACTTTGCGCCACTCTCCCAGCGCCGAATCCGCAGCAGCATCACCATGATACTGTTTCACGATCTGATGACCGAGCTTCTCCTTCATATCTTTCGGATTCGCACCAGCTTTCATTTCAGCACTCAATGCATCAATCTCGGAACCGGTAAATGTGGTGGTCAACTCAAAGTATTTGATCACAAGACTGTCCGGAATGCGCATGCATTTGCCAAACATCTCCGACGGTTCATCCTTGAGTGAGATGTAATTTCCGTAGGACTTGGACATCTTCTTTTCGCCATCGGTACCTTCCAGCAAGGGCAACAACATCGCCAGTTGAGCACTGAGCTGATAGCGCGGCTGCAATTCCCGCCCCTGCAGAATGTTGAAACGCTGATCAGTGCCACCAAGCTCAATATCAGCGCGAATCGCCACAGAATCGTAGCCTTGAAGCAAAGGATAGAACAGCTCGTGCAAAGCTACTGGAAGCTGCTTTTCTAATCGCTGCCCAAAGGCCTCCTTGGCAATAAGCTGATTCACTGTTGCAAACGACGCCAATTGCAACATGCGAGTGAGGTCCATGTTTGCCAGCCAATCAGCATTGTTCACAACTTCGGTCTTGCTCATGTCTAAAATCAATCCCATTTGATTGATATAAGTTTGAGCATTGGTCGCCACCAAATCCGGTGTCAGCGGCGGCCGCGTTTTATCGCGACCGGAAGGATCACCTATCTGCGCTGTGAAACCACCGATTATTAATACGACTTGATGACCAAACTCCTGAAATCGACGCAACTTGCGAAAAACAACCGCATGTCCGAGGTGAAGGTCGGTAGATGTGGGATCGACACCGAGTTTCACACGCAGTTTGCGCCCGGCCGAGCGCGCCTCCAAAATCTTTCGAGCCAGTCCTTCTGCACCTTCCGGAAGAACCTCCGCTCCGCGACAAAGTTCGCGCGCTTCTTCCATGACATCGGAAGGAATTGGTGTCGAGCTGTTCTCCGGATTCTTTACCGTTTCCATGTGTCTACCCGTCAATCGCCAAGAGCTAAGAATCTTAGCATGTCAGGGGATTTTTCTTGCCCCCCGGGGCGAACCGGGCTAAGATTCTTGATTCCGTTTTCGAATTCAAAATTCGTTCTCAGCCGGGGAGAGACAGATGGCAACGCAATACACGCCGCAAGATATTGAAGAAAAGTGGCAACATGCCTGGGAAAAAACCGGCATCTATAAGGCAATAGACAACGACGCGCGGCCTAAATTCTATTCTCTGGTCATGTTTCCGTATCCATCCGGAGACCTGCACATGGGTCACATGCGGGTTTATACCATCTCGGATGTAATTAGCCGCCACCGACGAATGCTTGGCTACAACGTCCTAAATCCCATGGGCTGGGACGCGTTCGGACTGCCCGCAGAGAATGCGGCAATCAAGCGCAAGTTGCACCCCGATGCATGGACGCAGCAGAACATCCGGTATATGCGCGACGAACAGCTGAAGAAGCTAGGCACCAGTTACGATTGGGATCGCGAAGTCACAACGTGCAGTCCTGACTACTACCGTTGGACTCAGTGGATCTTCCTGAAGTTTTACGAAAAGGGTTTGGTCTATCGCAAGAGCGCGCCTGTAAACTGGTGCCCGGATTGCCAAACCGTACTTGCCAACGAACAAGTAGAAAATGGCGCATGCTGGAGACACCCTGAAACTCCGGTCGAACAGAAGATGATGTCCCAGTGGTTTTTGAAAATCACTGCTTACACGGAACAGTTGCTGCAAGATTTGGACACACTGAAGGGATGGCCCGAACGCGTCTGCACCATGCAACGCAATTGGATCGGCAAATCAGAAGGCGCAGAGCTGCACTTTACTGTAGAAAGCAAACCCAACGTCAAGATTTCAGTCTTCACCACGCGCCCCGACACTGTATTTGGTGTCAGCTATTTGGTGCTGGCACCCGAAAATCCACTGGTCCAAGAGCTGACCTCCGACGAGCAGCGCTCATCCGTTGAAGCTTACGTCGACCAGGCCAAGCATAAAACGGAGCTAGAACGAGTAGCCGCAGCAGAGAAAGACAAAACCGGCGTCCCAACGGGGAGTTTCGTAGTCAATCCTTTTAACGGCGACATCGTCCCCATCTGGGTTGCCGATTATGTATTGATGACCTATGGCACCGGCGCCGTGATGGGCGTACCCGCTCACGACGAGCGAGATTTCGCGTTTGCCGGTCGTTTCGGATTGCCTGTCGTTGAAGTCATTTCGCCCGACGGCAAATCGTCCAACGAGCTTAAAGCAGCGTACACTGAAGCGGGCACAATGGTAAACTCCGGCAGCTTTAACGGGTTACCCAGCGAAGAAGCAAAGAAAAAGATGATCGCGTGGGCGGCGGAGAACCAAAGCGGTACGCCACGCACACATTATCGTCTACGCGACTGGCTGATCAGCAGACAACGTTACTGGGGCTGCCCTATTCCGCTGGTGCACTGCGAAAAGTGCGGAATAGTTCCGCTACCGGAAGCGCAACTTCCGATCGAATTGCCTATGGATATTGAATTCACAGGCGAAGGCGGTTCGCCGCTGGGCAAGCAACAATCCTGGCTGATTACCGCGTGCCCGTCGTGCGGACAAGAAGCCCGACGCGAAACTGACACCATGGACACCTTCATTGATTCCAGCTGGTATTTTCTGCGCTACTGCGATGCGACTGATCCAAAGGAAGCATTCGCACGCAAGACTGTCGATTACTGGATGCCGGTAGATCAATATGTGGGCGGCATCGAGCATGCCATCCTTCACCTTCTCTACTCACGCTTCTTCACCAAAGCGCTGCGAGATTGCGGTTTGATTTCCTGCGGCGAGCCATTCAGCAATCTGCTGTCTCAAGGTATGGTCACTAAGTTTTCACCGCAATCGGGTCGCATCGAAAAGATGTCGAAGTCGCGCGGAAACGTCGTGGGCACGACAGACTTCTTCCACAAGTTCGGAGCCGACTCGGCAAGACTATTCACCCTGTTTGCCGGACCGCCGGAGCAAGAAATAGAATGGTCGGAAGAAGGCGCTGTCGGACAGTTCCGCTTTCTGGGGCGCATTTGGCGATTGGTTCAAGATGCCATCGAAAATGGTGTGCTCGGCGGCGAAACTGCTGCCAACGTAACAACCGTGACCAGCGCAGAAGGATTGTCGCCTGCAGCCAAAGCCCTGCTGCAATTGACTCACAAGTCAATTAAAGCAGTGTCGGAAGATCTGAGCGTTGAACGATATTCATTCAACACGTCAATCGCCCGGTGTATGGAGTTAGTCAACGGCATATCAACATTCACTCAGTCAAAATCGAAAAATGGCAACAATGGCGGCACCGCCGGTGAAGCTTTCGACGGATCGGAGAAAACACTGGTGGCCTTCACGCTGCGAAGTTTGTTACTGCTAATGGCACCGCTGGCTCCACACATGACGGAAGAGCTATGGCACCAAGCCGGGTTCAATCACGGGAAGACCAACGCACCCGATGGCGGCTCAATCCACGTCACAGCCTGGCCGCAATACGTTGAGGCTTTGACGGTGACAGACGAAATCGAGCTGGTCATCCAAGTAAACGGCAAAATTATCATGAAGACCAACGTCAGCCGTGGGATCACTGAACCGGACGCCAAATCTCTGGCGATGGACGACCCTCGAGTCAAAACCAAAATCGGCGAGCAAGAAATCCGAAAAGTGATATTCGTTAAAGACAAGCTGCTAAACATAGTTGTATGACCCGGAGCATTAGCAATTTCAAGATTTCCGCCTGTTCGGGTAATCACGAATAGTAAAAAAGCCCCTGAGGGTTCACAATAGTAGCTGAAGCGAATCGCTAGCAATTTCCCCTTCATGGGGTATTCTGAAAACAGGATCACTTAATAGGTACGCCGCTTGTATGAGTACATCGCAAAGTTCCCAAAGAGGCAGAGAACTCTTAAAACCGCCGGTAGTTAAGCCAGTACTAACCATAGTACTAATGCTGATCTGCATGTTTAATACTTCCGCCAAGGGGGACTTCAACTGGTTCCTGCAACACAACGTCGCTGCTGACAAGATTATGCTCGGTCTAACCAGCGCCCCTCTGGCAGTCATTACTATGTCCGTCATAGCGTTCACTGCTCAAATGACTTTGTGGGCGATGCCCCTCAATATCCTTTACATATGGCTCTTCGGGTCGAACACCGAGCGCAAGCTAACTTCCTGGCGCTATCCGGTCTTTGTACTTCTGGCCTTGATAGTTCCCGCCTTATTAATCGGCTTTACTAGTCCCGTCGGCTCCGCCTTTTACACCCAAAAGATTTTCGGACCAACGATGATGACCTGCTTCCTGATGGGCGGCTACATCGTTTTCAAACCGAAGAAGCCATTCAAACCACAAGAATGGAAGACGCCGAAATGGCAGATTTTCAACAAAGATGCCAACACCAACAAAATGGTCAAGATTCCATATGTGAATCCGTCCACATACTTGGTTGGATTCACCATCTGGTCGCTCCTGCAAATGTACTTGCTGTCCACGAGCCGCCAGGATATCGTTGCCAAAACCGGACAACTGTGGGTGGGTAACGTTTACGCGGCCTTAACCGGCGGTTCCGTCAATACCAATTCTTTTCAGGTTCTGCAGCCGATTGCTGCAATCGGAAGCATTCTTGCCGGTGCCGTGATGGCCTATGTCTTAGTCAACATCACAGGCACTAAATCATATAAGCGCTCAGCCAGCGACTTACAAGTGCAAGCCGTCCTGCAATACAAAGAGCTACGGGCTCTAGACATGACCCACGCCCAGGCCGTTGAGGGAACTTCGAAGTTGATCGGAGTGCCCGCTGATATATGCCGAGACTGGATCAACAAGGGTCTGCAACCAATCAAAGACGAATAAGACCATCATCAAGAAAGACTCCGCCTCGGAGTCTTTCTTACTTCCAGGTAACTGAGTCCAACATCTTCTCGAACTCAGGGCGAAGTCGTTCCATTGTCTCCAAAGTCTCGCATTGAAGATTGAGGAACTCGACTTCAGCATCCCCATCACTGGCAGTGTCATAAAAAATGCCGTCGTAGTAACGATCAACAACCCTGTCGGACTGGATAGCCCGACTTACTCGAACCCATCCTTGAACTCTTAGAACAATTCGTGTTGAGACTGTCGTGGAGAACATTTTCTCCAACTCAAAAGTGTAGACCGGCAATTCGTTCACCTCTGCCCATACCTGGTTTTCTCCCGGTCTCCCGAGCAGAACACACAGTTCATTGATGAGCAATGGATGATTGATCGAAGCTTGTTTGTCAAAAACGACTTGTGGTTCCTTGAACGTATCTCGCAAGCACTTTAACTCTTGGGCATAATGCTGCATGCCGGAAGACCCGATCGAAATCGAGATCGATTCACCCGACGGTGACGGCCTGTCATACCGACGATACCAGTTCGCACCATAAGTAGAGGAGCCCTTATCCGCTAACACAAAGCCAGGGCACAGCTCACTCGATTTTATTCGGCCAACATCCACCAGCATGACTGCCTATCTCTTGTAGCCAAAATTGACTTACGTAATTGTCGGTCCAAAGGCCTTAAGTTAATCGAGGTTGCATTGCCAGCAATTCTGCCAGACGCTGCTTGTTCAATGGAGATCTGCCCTGTTCAGCCTGAAGCTCAGCTTGCCACCGGGAGTACTTGTCCAGGTATTTCTTTTCGAGCTCCGTGCGATCCTTTTCGTCTTTCTCGGCTAGGGCTTTCTTCGCCTTTTCCTCATTTTCCTTGGCGTTGTCCTTATTCTTGTCTTCATTCATGTACTGATGGAATCGATCATCGCCGTTGCGGAAATTATCGACTGCTGAAGGGCTTCCTGGCGGTATGTCACCCGGCTGGATCTGATAGTTTCTGCCCAGGCCGCTGAAGTTGGTAGCAACACCGAAGAATTCAGTGGACATGGCACCGGGTCTTCCCGTGCCTATCTCTCTGGTGTGGCGATCGCCCCATTGGTTGTGCAAAGTCGTCACCAGCCCGCGGCCGGGCACGTTTTGTGTCTCCAGGTTGACGGCGTGAAGTCCATGCGCACCATTGGTATCACCGTTAAGCACATTCCCGGCTATTACCATCGGTATCTTTTTGCCTGGATGCTGCTGTGAGTACCTTATGTAGTCTTCAGGTCCATTGCAGGCAACGACTCCCTCAAGAGCCGGTCTAAACTGCCGTGCAAGCGCGGCATCGACTAGAAGGGGTCCGGTACCGTTTACTCTGTGCATACAAGCTACAACGTCGATGCTTGCAGGAGGACACTCCGCCTTCCGCACCAGCTGCCCGTTCCTTGTCTCATACATGGCTTCGCCTGTGCTTCCGCCCTGGCCGGTACCTATATATGTATAGCTCTTTCCATCGCGCTGTCCTGCAATATCGCACATTTGCTGAGCAAAAATTGCCTGTCCTATCTGGCCGCACTCGCTTCGCTGTCCTGCCGCCGTATGCCGTCGGTCATAAGGACGAGCAGACTCACCGTCGGGATTGCGATTGTCCGGATGGATTGTGACGGCTCGTCCCGCAACATGAACAGTGTCGGAGTCGCAGCCCCTTGCTATCAACTCGGCGTATTGAGCCATTCCCTGGGGCTCTTTCTGCTGGAAGGCCCCTTCGGCCGAAGCAGCGGCGCAAGTGTTGTGGCCGCCCTGAGGGTTTCGACCAGTTGCAAGTTTATCGCTGAGTTCCACCACCGTGTTGAGCTTGCTCAGCTGGCTCATGCCCTTATCGCTGGACATGATGTCGTTCATCGACTTGCAGATACGCGCCAGTTCTTCCGGACACGAGGCCTTATCCTTGACCTTCTCCATGTTCTCGCGGAAGGCCGCTTTCATTTCCTCGCGCTGAGCTTGGCTCAGGCCGCGCAGATTATCAACCGAAGTCTCGTACCGAGCCAAGACCGCTTCAGGCGTATCATTGGCGCCCGGTCGTCCGCGTTGGTTTAGACGGTCGCTACCTTCCCGCGCCTCGGGCGCGGTCGCATTCGTGACCTCTCGCGGAGCGTCGACCGGTTTGGCAATTGGCGCTGGAGGAGCTTCTATCGGGCGGGACGCGGTCGGTCCCCCTCCTTCGATCGCACCAACATCCTCGTCAGTGGTGGGCGGAGCTATAGGTGCGTCCCCCATGAAACCCATAGGCTGTCCTGTTCCCGGTGCTTGCGCTACCGGATATGCAGCCTCGACCGGAACCTGACCAGCAGGAGCGGCGATGCGTGTATCGCCCGGAGCTGTCCCCGGAGGGACTCCGTCGCGAGCAGCAGCCTCTTGCCTGGCAGCGGCGGTCAACTGATCAACGGCTTGCCTGATCTGACCACTGAAATCGAAGCCGCCGGCAGTCCCGCCGACCGACTTCAAAAAGTCTTGAATCGACTGCTTCATGCAGTCGGTGCAGAGCAGCTCGCCAGTTTGGCGGATCATGTCGTGAGCGCTCTTGAACTGTCCGTTAGTCTCTCTCTGAAGGTCTACGTTGTAGTCCTCCTCCCTTCCCCTGAACGAAGCATGGACCTGGGCGAGCTGCTCCTCGATCCCTGCGGTGCTGCCAACTCCAACTTCGGAGTTGATTTTATCAACGACTTTCGCACTCTCAAGCTGCTCTGCAGACTGCTGCCCCTCATTTGGCTTTTCAGTGCGTTCGGAGCCGTCCGCGTCGTCTAAATTTCGTCCATTACCCATGAAAAAAACGCCTCGTGCGAAAATGGTTAAAGAAGAGTCTCGATATCTTATCTACCCGCAAATTTTCGGGGTCTAAGCCTTCAACAATAGTCCTCCTGAAATCCGCTTAGATCAATGTAGATTTATGCAGTAAAGGCTTGGCGGCAGAGGCTATTGTCTCCGGGGCAGATTAAATCGTTCCTGTGAAAATAACGTGGAATACCCCCGTCTATATACGCGTTTTCATCAATGCAGACGCCTCAGGTTCCATTTCCACTTAATTTAATGCTGCGGGGGGTAAAGCGCGCTCAAATGGCGAAAAGAGCTAGCGTCTACGGAAGCGACGAGGCTGGCCGGAGTTGACACCTACCGGAGCGAAGAATCAGGCGTCCTTGAGCTTGGACAAGAACTGCCTCACCTCGAGATCTTGCTGCGGAATCAGACAGCCGATCGCACGAAAGAAGTACTTAGGCAAGTCTTCAATTTGAATCAGCAACTCACCATTAGCGGTGGCATAAACTCGCGGCGGCAGCGGTCCGGACAAGTAGCGCTCAGCACTCCCCTGAGCAGGGTTTGCAAGGCGAACAACTTCTTCGTTGCAGTCAATCAGCGCCAAATCCTGATTGGATTCTTCATTGGAAAGTTCAGGATGATTGGTCGAGAGCACGACAGCATGCCCGGTAGAAAGCAGCTCGGAAAGAGCTTTGCGATCCATCAAAGCGATCTTGTACTGTAGCTCGCTTGAGTAAGATGCTGATATGTAGTTGGTCTGTCCATACCAACGAGAAAGAACTTTCGCGTCACTGCCGGCCAGCAATTCCGCCACTAGAGAATCGCCGTACCAGCTCAGTCCGCCGGCACATTTCAATTTCTCTGAGTTGGTACGGCAATAAATGTTGAAGGCCTCTTCGATAATGGTGACCCAGGTGCCGAAACGTCCGCCATGCGCAAACAGTCCCAGCTGAGCTTCAACCGGCTCCTTCACCGTTACTGGATTTTCCGAGTCGCCGGCAAATCGAACTATGTAGTCAACACCGTCGAACACAATCATTTGCTCGATGAGTTCCGGTGCCATGGACGCAAGTGATGCAAGGGCGCACAGAAAGAACTTGTTAGCACTTTCCGGTCCGGCCAGAACCGCCTCATGGCGAATGGCATAACGAGGGTCGCCGCACTCGCCGAAGAGGCGACGCGAATCAACGGAGTCTGCGGTCTGAAGTGCGTCGTAAGCAGTGTTCATAGCGGCCTGCACAGCGCGATAGAGTTCGACGTCGGCGAGCAATCTGGCGCGAAGGTCGCGTGAATTTGTTTGGTGAAGGTTCAAACCGTTCATCCACCGAACCAATTCGCTTATGGCGGCAGCCCCGGACTTATTGCGCGAAGAGCGCAGTTCCGTCGCAAGTTTCTGCAGCATCTCCCTGCTGATGAACCCTTGCGAAGCGGCGCTCCATCCGCGAATCTCATTCAAGACTTCAACAACATCTTCGTTGTCCAGAACACTAATTGCAGCGAGTCCGCAGCGCAGCCGCCGACAGAATGCTCGAACATCGCTTAGAGTGAGTCCGCGCTCTGCGGTTCCTGTCAAATCGAACAGCGACTTAACGATGCCGACGCCGCCATCTCGATAATTGCGTTTCTTGAGGGCCGCGAGCAGCTGAATCTCTTCGCCGCTAAAACTGCTATCCATAACAGCAGCATCAATGTCGCTTAGAAACACAGCGCCATCATTATCCCGATCGAGTCGCGTCAACATTTTCTCAAATATGCGTTCAAAATCCTCCGGACCGCGCACAGGCTGTTCGAGTCTTTCTCCGTCGTTGCTGTAAACGCGGCTGACGCCATCCGGTCGTTCCAACCAGAGACTCCCTCGATGAGGACTTACCCGAAGAAACTCCAATTGATCGTCACCTGTGAGCCAGTTGGCAAATCCCTCTTCATCGGGTTCAGAAACTCTTAGTCGTGAATCGTACTGCGCCTTGCCCTCAATCCGACATGGTCCGGTGGCATCAGACTCTACTATCGGCAGACCCGGACCGGGGCAATAGCGACTTCCCGTGCCGTCGGCTAGAATCTCAGTCCAATCGCCGTCTCCTGCAAGCAACAGAACTCTGCCGTCCAACAGAGGCTGAACTTCACCGCTCCACTCGCCGCCAAGTTCGTTGCGCCAGAGAAAGTGGTTCATCAAGTCCTGACCGACTTTGCGCCAAGTGCGCCCCTGTGCGTCGGCGAACTCAACAAGAGCAGCCGTGCGATCATAGCCGAAGAACCAATAAACACCGGTCGCGTGCTTGATGGTGACAATGCAGCCACTGCTAATGCAAATTTCAACGCCGGGAATTGCTCCCGGTATCACCACCGGTGGCTCGGTCAGATCAATCGCCGGCAACAACTCTTCCGGTCCGGGCGCAGGCGACTGGACCGGCTCCCAATTATCCTCTTGTTCCTCCCGGGCAAGGCGCGCCGCTTCCTGCCGCTTGCGTACCAAGGGGATATCAAAAAAGTCCACTTCTTCCGGAGCCGGTCCAACATGAGCTGGCGCCGGGGCCGCCTGTTCCTCATCGGCGTTCGGTAGACCGGAAGACCCGGTCTCGCTGCTATTTGTCCTGGTCATCAACGGCGTGCGACCCAACCCTGGTAAGTTGCTCAATACTGCCCTAAATGTGTGAAAAAAGTGTGACTTTTTGTCGAAAGTCCGAAGTTTTCCAAAGCAGCAAAACCCTGAAGCGAAGAGCTATCTGGCGCATTTTCGCCGAATTCCGGTCCGCATTCGTACGCTCTATGGCACGATGGCGGGACAGCTGTGACGGGCAGACACATTACTGGCAGCTAATCATACTGTTGCCACTCGTTTACATCCCGACCGGACAGGGTCCCCGGCCGCGAGCCCGGCAAAACGGCTGAAGGAGCCGAAGCTCACGAATAACATGCCCCCCCCCTCAATTCAGGAAGATCGAACCTGAGAAATGACGAAGGGTGAAGGTTCTTGACTGCGTGTTAATATAGCCCCCACTGCTTCTCAAGGAGCTAGCGTTGGGTACCCCGGAAAAGCTTTCAGCAGACGACAAAATTCCAGTTGCTGCGGCACCTCCCGACAATTGGCCGGCTAAAGTTGGCTGGTTGCGCATTCTTCAAGTGGCACTGGACGCAGGGCTGGTTACCCTCGCCCTGACCTGCGCCTTCCTGATCCGTTTCGACGGGTCCCCCGGCAAGATGTACCTCCAGCAGTTTTTGCTCATTCTTCCGGTATTCGTCTGTTTGCGGCTGCTCTCCAATTGGATTTGCGGTGTATACAATCGGTTGTGGCGATACACCGGGCTAGCCGAAGTGGTCGAAATTGGCGTGTCAATTTTGACGGTGACGACAATTTTGATGATTGGCCGCACACTCGGACTTCTGGCAATCGGAAAACTGCACCTGTCCTACGGCATTATCCTGACCGAACCAGTGCTGGCGTTTCTGCTTTTGGTTTCCGCGCGTGTAGTCCGCAGAATGCAAACGGAACACCAACAGCGAAAACACTGGCGCCAACCGGTGCGACGCAGAGCCTTAGTTGTCGGTGCCGGTGAAGCCGGTCAGATGGTGGCAAGAGAACTCTCGCAGCGTCAAGACTTGGGCGCGGACGTAATCGGTTTTTGCGACGACGATCCGGCTAAACTCCACAAAAGAATCGGACATCTAACTATCTTCGGAAACACTTCAGAGTTAGAACGGCTAATCGATAGCCTTTTCGTGGATCAGGTCATCATTGCGATACCGTCGGCGCCACCATCCGAGATTCGCCGTATCGTCGATGTCTGTCGAAACTCCGAAGTAGAAACTAAAATTCTGCCCGGGCTCTTTGAGCTAATTGACGGGCGCGTTAGCGTCAGTCAACTGCGACAAGTTTCACTAGACGACCTTCTCGGGCGAGAACCCGTTCAGTTGGATACGGCTTCGATAGCTGGCTATATCGAAGGCAAAACAGTGCTGATCACCGGAGCGGGCGGATCGATCGGCAGCGAACTGTGCAGACAAATCATGAGCTTCCAACCCAAAGAGATGCTCTTACTGGGACGTGGTGAAAATTCCATCTTCACTATCCTGGAAGAACTAAAGCGGCGCCCGGAGCCGGTCAAACTCACTCCGATTATTGCCGATATTAGAGACCACAAGCGTCTCTTCAATATATTCCGCAAACATAATCCCGGTGTTGTGTTTCACGCTGCTGCCCACAAGCACGTGCCGTTGATGGAAGACAATGTCACGGAAGCCATAACGAACAACATTGGTGGCACTCGCAATCTGGCCTATTTGTCCGATGAGTTCGGTGTCGAAAATTTCGTGTTAGTCTCGACTGACAAGGCGGTCAATCCGACCTCCGTCATGGGAGCAACAAAACGAATTGCCGAGCTGGTTGTTCAAGATGTGGCTCGCAGATCCAGGACAAAGTTTGGTGCCGTCCGCTTTGGAAATGTGCTGGCTAGCCGTGGTTCAGTCATTCCCATCTGGCGTCGTCAAATTGAAATGGGCGGTCCGGTCACCGTTACCCATCCGGAAGCAACGCGATACTTCATGCTCATTCCCGAAGCAGCCCAACTTATCATTCAGGCCGGTGCGCTGGGGTCAAACGGAGACATTTTCGTGTTAGACATGGGCAAACCGATTAAGATTCTGGATTTGGCACATGATCTCGTTCGCCTATCGGGATTGCGACCCGGCGCTGATATTGAAATCAAATTTGTGGGACTACGACCAGGCGAAAAGCTATACGAAGAATTACTTACTGCAGAGGAAGGGCTCACTGCCACCACTTATAAGAAGATCTTCGTCGGTCGACCACAGGCGATCGATCACGAAGAACTAACCGCTGAGTTAAAGCGCCTTTTCGAAGCTGCGGATCAGGAGCAAGAAGGCGTTATCCGCAAGGGACTTGAACGCGTTGTTGGTGGCTCGCTAACTCATCCAGAGCTAAGCAATCAAGTCGAAAAAGCGTAACCGCAGAAGCGTCGAGAGGCGTGCATTTCTTTGTCAAAGCTGACTGAAGATTGGGCGCTAGTAGCCCCTTATGGTTAGCGGATGTCGGTTAGTGTTTTCCGGCCGGATTGGGATAGGTGCCCACACTCACGGAGATTGCCTGAGAACTGTTATTACGAAGCACCATGAAACTGAGGTTGTCGCCAACCTTGTGGCCCTGGACGCACTCCTTCACTTCCTTCGGCGAGAGCATATCCTTGCCGTCTATCTTCACGATTACGTCATTAAGTTTCAATCCCCCGGCTGCGCCCGGGCTTCCTTGAACAAAACCCGCAATCAAGACTCCCTTTGTCCCGGAGGGCACCCCGAGCCCTTTCGCGGTGACATCGTCAACTTCTTTCATCATCACGCCAAGCCATGGTCGCGCGATGCCACCATGAGCGATCAGTTCCGTTGAAACTGTTCTTGCCATATCGACAGGAATGGAAAATCCGATGTTCTGCGCGTCTCGACGAATTGCCGTGTTAACACCGATCACCTCTCCCTTCAAGTTCAGGAGCGGTCCACCTGAATTGCCGGGGTTGATGGCAGCATCGGTCTGAATGAAGTTGATGTTGCCATTTACGTCGGTAACCGTTCGTCCGACAGCAGAGATTATGCCCAAGGTGACCGTATGGTCATAACCCAACGGGCTGCCGATTGCTACTACAAACTCACCGGGACGAAGATTACTGGAAGAGCCCATTTCAAGGCAGGGCAGCTCCTTATCTTTGCAGTCAATTTTGACCACGGCCAGATCAGAGAAGTAATCAACGCCAACTACCTTCGCCTCAAAGACTCGCTTGTCATTCAGCGTAACTTTGATGACATCTTGATCCTTCACCGCATGAGCATTGGTCAGTATATAGCCGTCCGCTCGAATGATGAAACCGGATGCGGTATCACGCTTCTCTTGAAACGGTCCGCTATCCGCACCACCGTTACCGCTTTCATCCCCTTGGTCAGGAGAGACTTTCTTGCCATTGTAGAAGAATTCCATGCCCGGAAAACTCTTGAGCATGTTGCCGCCGGGCATCGAGCTAAGAGGAATCTTGCGAATCATCTCCAGATTCACAACCGCGGGGGCGGCCGCCTCCGCGATGTCGGCAATACTATTGCCCGAGAGCTCTATCGCCATGGCAGCGCTGTGTTTCGTCGAAGGCGCCGACAATCCCGGCGAGGGCATCAAAGTCAAGCTGCTGGCCAATAGCGCTCCGACCAGAATGAGAGCGCGTCCGGATTTTTGCATGTAAACCGAGTCCTCCGCTGCTGTTTCAGATGCCTTCTTAAAGAAGGCATTTTACACGCCCGGTTGACGGAGTCGCATGGTCAATGTTCCTTGCAAAGCCCTATTTCGAGAAAGTCTTAATATCTTCGAAACCCGCAGCTCGAAGGCCGGAGCGCCGATGAGGAAAAAGTCGCTCTTATTTGCGCCCCATGCCAAGTTCTTGCGCGTGCTGATAAACCTTACCTTCGCTCAAGATTGAAGGTGCGATAACAACTTCGACGTCCTGCATCTCTTTAATAGTGGCTGCTCCCAAAGTCGCCATGCTGGTCTTCAATGCACCTATGAGATTCTGGGTACCATCGTCTACTTGCGCCGGTCCGTTGACTATTTGTTCGAGACTGACTGTACTGCCGACTCGAATACGCGTGCCGCGCGGCAGAACAGGGCTGGGCGTAGCCATACCCCAGTGATATCCACGCCCCGGAGCGTCAGTGGCCCTGGCAAACGGCGAGCCGATCATCACTGCGTCTGCACCGCAAGCAATTGCTTTGCAGATATCTCCGCCAACAGCCATTCCGCCATCGGCTATACAAAGAACGTACCGACCGGATCGCGCCTGATAATCCTCACGAGCGGCGGCGCAATCAGCGATGGATGTAGCCATCGGCACGCCGACACCAAGCACGCTGCGCGAGGTGCAGGCAGCACCGGGACCAACACCGACCAGAATACCGGCGACCCCGGTTTCCATTAGTCTGTAAGCGGAATCATACGTGACGCAGTTGCCAACTATAACCGGAACGCCGATTTTTTCAACAAAAGATTTGAGGTCCAGCTGAGCGTTTCCTGCGGCGGTGCGGTGCTCAATGCCTGTTACGGTGGACTGAACTACTATGATATCCAGCCCGGCATCCACTGCAATTCGGCCGTACTTCTCCGCCATATTCGGCGTGACCGAAGCGGCGGTTACCACACCGAGAGCCTTCATTTCTTTGACGCGCTTGGCGATAAGCTCTTCTTTGACCGGCACGGAATAGAGCTTTTGCATCAACCCTACAAACTCGTGTTTGTCGCATCCTGCAATCTGCTCAAGCGCCTCGGCAGGGTTTTCGTATCGAGTTTGAACACCTTGCAAATTCAACACGGCAAGTCCGCCCAACTTGCCCAGGCGTCCTACAACGCCAACATCAACTACGCCGTCCATCGCCGATGCCATTAAAGGAATCGCTAAATGGTGGCTTCCTAGTGTCACGGACACATCGCAAAGCTCGAAGTCCAGTGTCAATGAACCCGGTACCAGAGAGACTTCATCAAATCCGTAAGCACGCCTTGCTTGCTTGCCTCTTCCAATTGA
Source organism: Candidatus Obscuribacterales bacterium (assembly GCA_019752635.1). Taxonomy (GTDB): domain Bacteria; phylum Cyanobacteriota; class Vampirovibrionia; order Obscuribacterales; family Obscuribacteraceae; genus JAKFUT01. The sequence continues at coordinate 51,103 of JAIELX010000053.1, forward strand.
GATTTCAGCTTGATTTTCCGTGCGTGCAACAGTTTGCATGAACCACTCTCCTCAGTCAGTTTCGCCTATATTAGCATTGATAAATTTTAGAGGACCGTCATGTTTCGGGACTCTTGACAATGCCGTGTGCTTCAAACTCGTAATTCACCCACCCGCACCGCTCGATCTGATTGCGGACGTAGTTACGGAACTTTCAATAAGAACCTCTGTGTGCGGACGCCCATGGGGCGGACCTGCCAAAACTTGACATGACCGGACTCTGCCACAAGTTACCAACTATCATCATCGTCACGAAACCGGGTCTATTTGTGACGGAAGACACGAAATGATAAAGCAGCAGTTCCGACCAATGGAGAGTATTTCTTACGAGGAGGCCGAGGCGGTTACCGAGTATCGGGACGATCGCGCTCCAGCGACTGAGGATGAGCCAAAGACAATGCTTAAGTTGGAAGACGAGGTGATGGCCGAAGCGTTCAATCTTTTCTATCGAGAACGGTTGTCCGATCGAGAGCTTACCTGGCAGGAATTGCTTCAGTTCATCAAAGATCCGCACCGCAGGAACCTTATGGAACCATTGGCGGATTTCTACAAAAAGCTCAAGGAAGATTGTGAAAGAGGGTGGAACCTATATAGCTTATGAAGCCTCTGTTCTCACTTTGCCGTCTCCGGCAATTACTTAAGGAGACTCAACAATTTGCTTCGAGTCGGCGGACTCAATGCGGACTGGAATTGACTCAAAGGCACTAGAATTTGCGCAGCCAATTCGGGCTGATTTTGCTTCTTGCATATTGCGGAAACCTCTATCAAATACAGAATCGGAACGTCAAAATCGTCGATTCCAGGAAGTTTCAATAAGGCTTGCGCTCGACGGACAGTGGACCTGCATTGGTCGAACTTCTTATCGCAGGCATAGACATAAGCCAAATTGAGTAAGGAGGGTAGGCGTTCTTGCGCAGCGGCATTCTCTACCTCCATTTGCTGCAGCAATCCTTCCAGAATCGTGGCCGCACCGGTGAAGTCGCCCAAAATTCTAAGCGTCAGACTGGCACCAGTGTAACTTTCCGCTCTCTCTTTCGGGGTTGGTTGAAGCCCTTCAAGCTCGCTCGTGGACCTTTTTATGAGCGCCGTTGCTTTGGTCATGCTTGAACTTCTTCCCGTCAAAGCGAGGAGGCTGGCGGCCTGAAGATTGAGAAAGACGATTTCCTTTGGATTTGCAGCAGCGTACTTCGATTCGGCAAGATCGAGCAAGAAATCCGCCACTTTCTCTTGGCCGGATCGGCCGGAGAGGCTAGCAAGCACAGGACAAAGTTCTTCTTTGTTTGATAGCAAACATTCAATAGAAATAGATCGCAAAGATTCCAGCAAAAGCCTTTGTATTTCCGGCGCCAGCGAGGCTTGGAACCACGGCCGGTTACGAGGACTCAAAAGAGTGGACAGCAGAAAGAGTTTCTCACCCTCGTTCGAAACTTTCGCAATCGCAGACACGCAATCCTTTAGTCTCAGAGCAATGTCCTGAGTTCTTCCGGACCAGGCATCGTTCTCCAGCGCGTACACTTTCGCCTCTGCAATCAATGATTCATTCGGGTCTTTCTGCTTAGGCGCGGTCTGTAGCGCCGCATCCAGATACACCCGCGCCTTTGAAGACTGCCCAAGGAAAAGATGCATCTTGCCGCGAAGCAAATCAACTTTGGCTTTCAGTAATCGGACACGCTCATCACTTTCGCCGGAGGTTGTTCCATCCAGAAACTGATACCACTGCTGACAGAGCGCCAAGACAAGTCCGTACTGTTTGCAATCTTCCAGCTGGCGCGCGGCATCTTCATACCAGTGCTCTTGCCTCTGCGGATCGAAACTCTTCACTGCATCCAGGGCACCATTCAACGCTCGGCTCGCCCGCTCTTTCTGCTGCGTGCTGCCGAAAGCCAGCGCTGCGTAGAGTTGCACGACCGATGCCGGACCAGCGTCTCGATCATCGGTCGCATCAAAAGCCGCAACTGCTTTCTCGGCAAAAGCAGCAGCGTCAGCCGCTTTGCCGCGCTTAACCAGAACAACAACAAAGTCCATCTCCGCCAGAGCTCGTTTCTGTGCAAGCCCCCTATCTTCATGCGTCGACCAGATTTTCGCACGTTGTCGTTGAATCGTTTCAATACCGGCCAGGTCGCCCAACGGTGCTAAGGAGGCCACTCCATACTTTGCGGCGTACTCCACCTGATCAATATCGGACAAGTGCGACAAGGCCGCCGAAAATTCGGAAGCCGCGCGCTGTCGAAAGAAAGTATTCTTGTTCTGCTCGGGACATTCTGCCATCGCAAGGTAAGCAGTGCCGCGCGAAACATGGTCAGCCTGTGGCTCGTAGCGCTTCAGCCACTCACCGTAATATCTGCAGCGAACAGCCGGTGCCATTCGCGACGCTTCAGGCGAGCCGGCCAGGTAGATCTTACGCATCACCTTTGGAACATCGCGTTGAGCACAAGGAGCAGAGTCGCCCTTGGTCCACACGTCAGGACTCTTACTCTTGACCGTAATAAAAATCGTCATCGCACTAAGCAATGCCAGAGCAATCACAATCCTTACCTTGCGATCGCGGCTAGCCGTGCCACGCCCCGCCTGAACTCGGGAGCGAGTCCCATCCAAAGCACAATCAGGTACAGCGCCATCGCGCACGAAGGCCAAATCTTCAGCAAAGTCAGCCATGGACTGATACCTGTCGCCCGGCTTTTTGGCTAAGGCCTTAATCAAGATGGTTTCAAGATCCGCAGGTATGCTCAGATCAGGTCGAGATTTGCCGACGGGTTCCGGCGTGTCATGAACTTGCATTCTTAGCAAAGCCACGTGCGACTGCTCAGCTAGCGGGTGTGCACCAGCTAAGGCTTCGTACAAAATGAATCCCACTGAGTAAATGTCGGAGCGCGCATCGGCCTTCTTCCCTAAACATTGTTCAGGACTCATATAGTGTGCGCTGCCAATCAAAGAACCGGAAGCAGTGTTGTCGGTGCCGGCCAACTTGGCCAGCCCGAAGTCTATGATCTTCGCTACCTGTTGGTTTGGCACAATTCCTTCTGCCAACAATATATTGCTCGGTTTCAAATCACGATGAGTGACACCGGCGTCGTGGGCATACTGCAGTGCCTGGCAAATTTCAATGCCGACTCGAATTACAAACTGCGCAGGAAGCGCGCCCCGAGAGGCAATCAAGTCACTGAGCGAACCGCCCTGTATATACTCCATTGCAATGTAGGGACAACGCTTCTGCCAGATGCCATAGCGATAGACTTTGATGATATTGGGGTGCGATAACCGGGAAAGAATCTTGCCTTCTTGTGAAAATCGAGACAGGCTGTGCTGACTGCTGAGGTAGCTGGATTGCAATACCTTTACCGCAGCGAGGCGTTCGAATCGAAGCTCCCTTGCTTTGAAAACTTCGCCCATACCGCCGTAGCCGATGAGCTCCAGTAGTTCGTAGCGTTGGTCGATTGTTGTACCGATCGTCAGCATTCAAGGTTCCCCGCCCGAGTTATTCCCGCTGCGACAGATATTTTCCGTGTCCGAACTTTGTCATCACAGCAATGTTAACTTGAACCTGTCGAAAGAGCGGAAGCGCTCGCAAGGGCAGGAGGCGGAATGAGAAAGAATCAGGATCAAGCTCGCAGCTCAATCACCAGTGAGGGCATTCAACGCCTGCGCCACAGAGAAGTCGGAAAAGCGCCGCGAAAGCTGAGAATCGGGTCGCTGCAGTCCGTCATTCAAGACCTTACGGTCGAGGTTCAAACCTGGATTGCACACGATTGCAAACGTGCTGTGGCAAGGCCAAATCGCACGACGATACTAACGACCACCGGCATCGCCCTTCTCAGTATCGCCATGGCAACATGCCGTCCCGGCTCTTGCTCTGTGAAGCAGACGAAAGCACCGGTGAAGGCGTGCACGGAATCGGTATCCAGCCCGGCAGTCTCACTGGAGCCATTCACCAGACCAATAGTCGCAATCGGCGACTCTCATTAGCCAGCACACTCGCATGATCAGGTAGCAGGGAATATCGGGAGAATCGACCTATGAAAAGAGCCAGCAAGATAGTTAGAGGGACGGTGAGAAACGCCCGAGGGCAAGGACTCCTGGAAGGAGCATGCGGAACAGCAATTTTCATGATCGTGTTCGTGTCGCTTATGACTCTTGGCGTGAACATCTACACGGTGCTCACCGTCGATACCACTCTCCGGCTTGTTGCAATGGAATCAGCCAAGGTTCGCGAGGAATACACATTTTTCCTCGGGCAGAAGCGCAACGACATCGATGAACAAACGGCCCGCGACAATGCCAGGGCCTTCGCAGTAGCTTTGTCAAATGCCAACGGACTTGCCGTTCAGCCAGATGATGTCAACTTCAACGACGTAATCAACGCCGACCAGTCGGGAACGCAATGCACGATTCGCTTGAAACAACTCAAAATGCCTTACGGTGGCGGGGCATTCCCACTGGCGCTGGCACGCGAAGTATCGGTAGTTGTGGCAAGAATGAATGTTCCAGCACCAGCATTAATCGACCTCAATGCAAATAGCGAAGGTGGCTCAATAACAGTGCGGATTCCGGGATATGGCGCTTACCGCCCCATTCAGACAGCGACCACTGCAAACGGCCGATTTGCCCTCAATCGCCCCGAACTTTTCCAGGCAACCAGCTTACCCGGAGTCCCCATGCCCGGTCCGGTCAAAGCCAAAATCTACCTTCCGATAACACTTGGAAGCGAAGCCAGAATAATGGCGCCAATCAACGGTAGCGGCAACTCGTTTTCCAGCCCGAACATCTTGCCAGGCGTAGCTCAAGGCAATCTGAACCTATAAAGTCTTGTCCGTCCACACTTCAGCGGTCTCCCCCTAACCTCGCCTCACCGAATTGTGGACGGCAAGTTCATTTGAGCGCCGCGAATGTTCTTCTTTCGATTATTGCCGATCGTCCTCCTGCGATAGAATAGCCAGGGCACAATAGGACGAGTCATGGCACCAACTAGCGAAGCGCGTCTGTCATCGAAGTTGCGCAATTGGTATCTAGCAGGTCTAAGAAAGAAAGCATTCGCGGCGACTCACGAGCTGACTCCGATGACTCTGATCGAGGCTGACCGCCAATTTATTGAATCTCTAATCGCCGAAAGCGCTGACTCGCACACTGCAGGTACGGCGCTGCCTTCCGGTCCCGTACAAAAGTCTAAGGACTTCGTCTTCGTCATAGCCTGGCTGGCAATAATGCTCGGCACTGCGGGAGTTTCCCTTTGCATATCGCCAGATCCGCCCCTGACCCTTCAGCTCATTTTTCACGCAACACTTGGCTTGCTGATGTTCAATGGACCGACGGCCGCGAACGGGGCAAATCTTGGAGTGACCGGAGTGTCCGTGATAGCATTTTTTGTCGTTCCGCTCTGCACAGTTCTGGTGCGAGTGCTTCAAAGCCGTACGATGCCAACTGGAGTCGTTGTCGGGTTCATTATTCTAATGGTATCGCCTGTAATACTGGCTATCCTTGCCGTTATCGCTTTGCGAACGGAGTCCGGCGCTTCGGCTGACGCTGTCTACAGAACTGCTGGAGCAATTCTTGCCTGGCAGTGCGTCATTTCGACCATATTCGGCGCGGCGCTATATCGAGGCGCCTGTCAACCACTGACCCGAGCTTATCGGCAACTAGGTCCCGGTCAGAGAGGCAATCTTCAAGGACTGACAGCGACCATTAGCGATCTGCAACGTGAGAGACTGGAGTATGAGAGCAGAGAGCGCGCAATTGTTGACGCTGCCGAGGAATTGATTTGTTGCGTTAACGCTGAATTGCGAATTTTTTCAGTAAGCAAATCCTGCGAAAAGACCCTCGGATACTTGTCGGCCGAGCTGGTCGGAAGGCAATTGAATGAGATGTGCTTTCCGGATGATGTCGACCGACTAACTCACTTTTTCAAAAGAGTTCGCACGGAAGAAGGCTCGCACGCCTTCGAAACTCGCATGATTTCCAAATCAGGAAAGCCTGTTGATTTGCTGTGGTCCGCAGATTGGTCCGAATCAGAAGACTGCTACTTTATCTGCGCCAGGAATGTAACCGACCAGCGAAATCTCGAAAGAGCAAAGCGCGAGTTTGTCGCCATGATCGGACACGATATCCGAGTTCCGGTCGGTTCTGTTCTACTCGGTGTGGAATCCGTCGCTCAGGGTTACTTTGGAGAGATTCCTCAGACCGCGGCCAAGACTCTCGATCGATTGCAAAACAGTCTGCGCAGACTCATTGAACTAATAAATGAACTGCTGGACTTTGAAAAAGCCTCCGCCGGAAAAATGTCCGTAACAATGAAGCGCATGGATCTTTCCGAAGTACTGAACACGGTGATTCTAGACGCGGCGGATTTGAGCACCAAGAAAAATATTCAGATCAAATACGAAGCGGCGCCGATAGAAATTAAGGGCGATGCGGCAAAACTGAATCGAGTTTTTCTGAATTTGCTGTCTAACGCAATCAAGTTCTCGAACAACGATAGCCTCGTAGAATTGACTGTGAACGTCGAATCAGACTTTGTGGAAGTGCGTGTACGTGACCACGGTCGGGGAATCTCACCGGAGTATCAGCTACTGGTTTTCGAAAGATACGAACGAATAGACGCAGAGAAGTCTGCCATCGAAGGCACCGGTCTAGGTCTGGCAATAGCCAAAGCCATCGTTGAAGCCCACGCAGGCATGATCGGCGTCGAGTCAGCGATCGGTGAGGGCTCGACTTTCTGGGTAACACTGCCATACGAGCGGGCCTAGTCCGCTAGGTAACCGTTTAGAACAGCCCTTCTCAAGGTATGATCCCGGGGAAGCTCCAATGTGGCAACAATGGCAAAAATTCTGCTTCTAGAAGATGACGGCGATTTCTCGGAAATAGTCTCGGCATGCCTGCGCGGAAGCCACACCGTAGAACAAGCATTCACAGTTCAAGATGCTCGAGACAGAATTTCATTTAGTGATTTCGATCTGCTGATATTAGACTGGAATCTTCCAGACGGGCAAGGTCTAGATCTGCTCAAAGACTTCAGAGCAAATGGCGGTGTTACACCGGCACTGATGATGACAGCAAAAAGTGACATCAACGACAAGGTGCAGGGCTTTGCCGCCGGCTCGGACGACTACCTCGCGAAACCCTTTCATTTACAAGAGTTGATAGCGCGTGTCGGCGCTCTGCTGCGCCGACCGCCCCAGCTGACGGAAGAAGTGCTTCGCATTCGAAACCTGACATTGGATCCAAAATCACGGGTAGTCCAGGTCGACAACGAAGAAGTGAAAATTTTGCCCAAGGAATTCGCTTTGTTAGAATTCCTGATGCGGCATCCCAATCAAGTATTTAGCACGGAACAGATACTGGACAGGGTCTGGCCGTCTACTGCTGAAGTCTCGCCGGACACGGTCACAACGACTGTCAAAAGACTACGAAAAAAGGTGGACAAGCCCGGAGCCGTTTCATTAATTGATACAGTGTTCGGCGTGGGCTACAAAATCACCAGCTAGCCGGTAATGCGATCGGCGCCTCACTGACCCGGTTATGGTCAGCCCCGGTGCGGCGGCACCAACTTATATCCTTGTCCGTGAACATTGTGAATGAATTGAACGCCGTCTTTTTCTTCAAGTTTCTTTCGTAATCTGGTCAAGCAAGTATAAACAGCATCGAGAGAAACGGCATCATCGGCAGCAGCGCTGACAGCGTTCGGCCTTCCCGCAGGAAACGTGCTCGCGACTCCCTGTCACTGGTAGCACCTCTGTTGAGCAGCTTAAGTGCTACAACGCGATCCAACCCGCCTAACTCGACAGCGCTGTATACAGTTCCCATACCACCGCTGCCCAGAAGGGAGACGATTTTATAACGCTTATCGATGGTAACGCCGACTAGATTTTCGCTCATCCGTCACGCTGGCCTGAGAACCCTCCTGATCATATTCCCGAAGGAAGAGGCGAACGTCGTTCTAGTTCTCAAAAGGTGGACTCACTTCACTACCGTCAGATGTAAACGCACGGCGAGTTTCTGAGCCGTCAAGACTTGTTATGGTAACCCTTCTGGAGCCATCGGGAAGAAACGTTTCGCTTCGTTCCCCGTTCTCATCGCGGGTTCGCAAATGCAAACTCAAGAAGTCTCCGTTACGATCACGACGCAAAACCTGGCTACTCGAAGCACTTTCGATTCGAATTTCACTTGCCCCGGACGGCTCAACCGTCAGTGTTTCGGTTGCAGTCCCGAGCTATCGAAAATATCAATAACCGGAAGAGAAATCTCCGCGGGACCACGAAGCGGCGCCCGGCCTTCCTGAATAGATGGTTGCAGTGGCTCTCCTGTAAGCCTCTGAAACTCAGTCTGGATAAAATCAATAATCCCCCGATTGGCAGATTCTTGTTGTACTGCAGCTTCCCCGATTCTTGAAACACGATCTCCGTTGCTCATATGCAGCCCCTCAATTTGGATGAGACAACAGTAGAGCTAACTTTCTTACCGAATTCTGACAACGGATTGCATATAATTTGCGGGCAGATTATTTGTATCGCCTAAGCGAATCTTGCTCATATACGGTCACTTTCCAATTTCACTGTTGGAAAAGTGTGTGAAAGAGTAGATGAGGGAAAGACGCCTTCTACGTTGAAGGCAGACAGAAGGAGGGTGAATGAACCGGGTTAGCCCCGGAGGTCAGGAATGTTCGCCAGGAAAGACTGGCGCTCAGAACAAGTTCGCAAGTCAGTTCAAATGTTTGGTCATAACAGATCAGGCCAGTTCTCGTAAAAGTCCCGCTGCTAGCCAAACACGGCTTTCAGCAAGCAGTTACCGAAAGACTATTGTCTTTCGAATACTCAACGGACTATGTCCCGGGTGCGGTAACTCATCCCTCTCACGTCATTTAAATGATCGCGAGTGGTATCAATTACCGTTCACATGCGCAGAGGTAGGAGTACCCGGCCACCACTGCTCACGAGTAACCATCCCTGCCTCTCCGACCGAATTCGATTGAGCGACGTAGCGACGTTGGTTTGAATCAACTTCCCTATGAGGAGAGTCAAAATATGAAAACTAGTCGGCTCGGACCGAGTAGTTGCACGCGCAGCCAGCGTGGTTCGCTGGGGGTATTGCTGTGCAGCTTTGTATTCATGGGAATACTCGGCATCGGCGCGTTTGCGGCTGATGTAAGTCACAATGTCACGGTGAGGTCGGAGCTACAGAACGCTGCGGATGCAGCTGCCATGGCTGGTGCGCGCGCACTGATTAATGAGGATACGGCACCGCTGGCTGAGTACAACGCACTGGAGGTGGCCAGAATCAACAGCGCTGACGGCAAGTCGGTTACAAACGATGAGACCGGCAGCGTTAGCATCGATTTTCCGCCGCCGGACGCTAATCAAATTGGCGTTTGCAAAGTAACTGCATCGCGCGAAATTAAGAACTGGCTCAGCTCCGTTTTTGGTCACCCGACGGACACCATCACCGCCGTGGCAACAGCAGCGGCTTCCCAAGCGGCCAATCGCATCAACGCGAACATGCTATTTCCTGTTGCCGTGAGCCTCGATGCCGGTCCTGAACTCAACAAATCAAACGGAAACACCGATCCGCAGTACGCTAACTACAAGCCGCTGAAAGACCTCAAAATCGGCGACAGATTCAAGATGTATTTAAACTCGCAACAAATCAAGAACGCTTGCTACACATCCTTCAACTCGAAGAACACGAATGCAAGCTGGTTATCCGATGCGGTGGACATGTATGCAGGCATCACCCCCCCTCAGCCGAATTTCATTCCCGAAGCTACGGCCGGAGATACCATTTTCCTGCAGAACGGAACGGCCACCAGCGTTCTAGGGAAAGAGCCTCGGACGGGTCATTTGACAGACAGAGACATTGTCGTCATGCCTGTAATCACCGGCAAGGCAGAGATGAATCAATCCCGAACCCTCGTGGGATGGATAACGGTAAAACTGGAAAGTATCAAGAAGGAATCCGGAAGCGGGTCGTCGGAAGTGTTGACCGGAATACTGATGAAGTCTCCGCTGAGAGGGCACCCCGGCGATTTGCCATCGACAAATGACAATCAATGGGATCAAGCGCTCGAGCAATTTTCGCCTAGCATCGTTCACCTGATCTCGTCGCGCTAGGCGATACAATTCAAAACCACGCTTCGTCAATTGAACGAGGCGTGGTTAGGTTCCAACCACCGGCGCGCCTCTTTCAATTTACCGTGGACGCCTTCTGCAAAACGTTTTGCAGTTTTCTCAATCGAGAGACATCGTCACCGGGCAGCGCTGTTCCAAACACATATTTTTCCAGGCGCGACAAGCGCATTTTTGTATCATCCTCCGAAAAGCTACGCTTAAAGAACCGAAGCTCCAGTCGAACCAGAGCCTGTTCCAAGGGCGGAAGCGAATCAATATCCGGTTTAGTCGTAGCCAATGGCCGACCTGTATTCGGTACAGCAGGTTCTTCCCAACCGGACGGACTGATTAGCGACGATGTGGCACTCGTGTCCTCCGGACTGATTGAACGCAATTCCGGCTGAACAAATCCAGCGGTGACGGCGGACGCCTGTGGGGGAATTTGCCCGGGCGGTTCGACAAGGACATTGTCACGACTAACTCTTCTCGTATTGCGAGGTACCAGCAAGGTGTCCGCATCAAGAATACTCTTCTTGCTATTGCGAGGTACTAGCAAGGTGTCCACATCAAAAACGTTGTTTTTGTTACTACGTGGTCGCAACAAAGTATCGGTCCACGATATCGGAGTCGAAGCACCTCGCGGCGCGACGGTGTATCGAGGCACGATAATATCAGTGCTATGAACGTTGTCCGTAACTGACTGACGCGGCACAGCCGTGTGAACATCCGCCATGCCTCTGGGAACTAGAATTCCGGGCTCATTCTCGGAAGGAATGCCGGGATGAGGAACCAGAATTGAGCCCTCTTCTTCCACCAGCCGACGCTTCTCTTTGTACGGCTGCCGTTTTGCTTGTGCGACATCCGGCGTGAACACGACCGCGGATATGATGCTCAGTAGCATCACTGTCCCCGCACATAAAATCTTGCCGGTTCGCAAAACCATTAAAAGCTGGCCCCCTAAGCCTATATTCCCGGCGGATTTTTCATCTTACCGCGTTCTCAAGACCTATGCCGGGTGAAATCTAAGTACCCCGAAGACAAACCGAGCCACCAGAGCCAGGGATCGCCGCCGAAGCCCTTGCCGGAAGACGTTTGCGCGAATATCACCGTTTGGCCAGTCGGACAGGATTGGCAAGTCGGAAAATCTCGAGAGAATCTGACAGAGCTGGCCTGGTGCGCCGGACACGATCGGTCGAAAAACTTGCCGCCCTTTCTCCACCGTTCAACTATACTTATTTGGTTGGCGAGTCCAACAATCGCAAGCACCGTCCCCATTATCGGACTACTACATGCCGGAAACATTGCATATTCCACCCGGAATCAACTACGAATGCACCGGCTGCGGCACTTGCTGCAGCGGCTGGGCGGTTCATATGACAGCAGAGGATCATACGCGCATCGCGTCAGTCGACTGGGGCGCGCTGCATGCGCCATTCAAGGGGAAGGTGCTCTTCAAAGAGCTGCAAAAGTACGAAAAAATGATCAGTCCCTATACACACAAAATTCGCTCTGATGACGGCACTTGCCCATTCCTGGTGAACAAGCTGTGCTTCATGCACAGCACGAACGGAGCTGAGTTCAAGCCATCCATTTGCCAGTTGTTTCCGTATTGCTTCACGGATACGCCAACAGGCACGTACGCAACGGTTAGCTTTGTCAGCGTTGGCGCAGTCTACAACTCCGGCAAGGCGCTTGCTGAGCAACGCGACTATCTGGAGAAGAAGCTTGCAGACTTCCGCGCCGTCTTTCCCGGCTACAAGCCAGACTGGTCAAAGATTCAGCTCACAGCCGGACACCCGCTAACGTGGGACGATTATCTCAAGCACGAAGAAGTTTTACTCAGCATTCTAAGCTCGGACGAAGGCAACGTAATAGATAAGCTACGAAGATGCAGCGACTACTTGGTAGAGCGCGTCAATCAGGTGACCGCACCGGCGAACAAGCCAGCAGCCGACGAAGGTGCCATGGGACTGAACAAGCTCGACCGTCACATCCTCGCCAATTTCCATCGTATGTATTTTCCCGCCAAAGGACGCAAGATTAACGAGAAGGGATTGAACACCTTTAAGTTCTGGTTTGGTGTCATATTCAATACCAGTACGGTGTTTGAAGTCCCGCAGCAGTTTTACGCAATCGACCAGCTTCGCGAGTTTCCCTTTCCCAATGACAAAGAAGTAGACGACATCTTCACGCGCTATGCCTACTCCCATGTGTTCGGCAAGAAATACTTCGGTCCCGGTTTCGGCGGACTGACTGTAATAAGCGGCTTCCACCATTTGGTGACAGTAATAATGCTCGCTCGATTGCACGCTCGCGCAATCGCAAAAGCGCGAAATGCCCCGATTGTGAGCTTGCTCGACGTGCTTGCGACGGTGCGCATGCTTGAGACCCAACTAGGCGAGACAATGTTCAGCCAGGGCAGCACGAACACTGTTGAGGTCTTGCTCCAAAGCGGCAAGCGTGCAAAGCGATTCCTCAGCATCGGCTAAAAATATTAGTCTTAGATTGCCACGACAATTTCACAAATTTCTGCTTGGGGCAAAAACACGCTAAACAGCCTGTTCTTTAGCCCCGAGAGAGCTTGACTACGGCATTTATTTCCTGTAATGTTGGCTCCTGAGACAAAAGATCTATTCAGATTTCGGTTCGAGCAATTGCAAATGTGGTCCTGGAGATCCATACATTCGATGATAAAGAAACTTGCCCAACTTACTATGGCATCTGCAATCGTTCTTTCCGTAGCCAGCCCGGCGCTAGCGCAGAATGCGCTTGACTCAACGGCGGCTAAGGGCAATCAGACGAACAACACGAACAACTTCACCGGTGCACAGGCCATGCAAGGCGGCACCACAGAAGCACCAAGATTGCAAGGTGCAACCAATGGCACCATTGGTCCTCAAGGCGGTGACGCCACCATAATTCAGGGCGTCAATACCGCCGGCACTGTGCGCGTAAACAACCTGGCAAACCTGGAAGCGCTCTGCAACATCATTGCTAACGGCATGGAAATCCTCGGTATTGCCTGGGGCGGTCCTACAATCATAATGGGCTTCATGCACATGTCCGCTGGAACTCAGGATGCGATGAAACGCATCATTTGGGGCATGTCCGGTGTTACCGGCGGCATGGCCACCCCCGGCTGCATCAACTGGCTGGTCGCTTCGGCACGCGACGCAAACCTGTTCAGCTAGACGATAAAATCTACCGAAAGTATGCAAAGGGCGAACGAAAGTAGGCCTGTTATGGAAGGTCCTTTGACAAGTAAGCATCTACGTACCGAGACCCGCTAGTCAACCTGGATTTGCACGCAAGCTCGCCGCGCAAATCGGAATGAGCCTTTGCCCACAACATTGGTACCAGATCCCTGCGCGCCCATTTCTTTGCCACCAACACCGGCAGCTGCCTTCGATAAACTTCTTCCAGCAAGAGTCGCGACTCAACCGTTGGCACTAGCGCCACTCGGCGCCCCGATGGCTCGTCCAGCACTATCGCCATATGCGACTCCGGCGCGGGCGTCCACCGATCTCCGTTTGACATGGATAAGACAGAAGATTTGCTGTTGCGGCTGCCATTCGAAATCGCACGGAGCGAAATTGCTGAATGCTCGCCATCGCTGTCATTTGCCAGGTTCGGCTCAACAGGGCGGCGTCCGCCCCCCTTAGAGGGCAGACGATTGGGTTTGAAAGTGAATTTGTTATACAGAGGAAACGTGCGGTCGCCGTGAATTGCTCTTCGCTTAAAGCGTGCATCTGATGCTTCGTACAGCGACGTGATCCAAAATCCGTCTCTGGAGGTCTGCTGCACAACTTCGGCGAACCCGTCCCCGTCCAAGTCCAGAATGTCTTTCACGCCTCGGCGGTCCACTTCAAAGTAACCTTTACACTGCCACGGAACAGGTCGACGCTGATCATCAAATGTCACGATCAACAAGTGCGCCCCCGGTTCCCAACTGCTTCCGGTGGTTCCTGTGCGAGACACGATGATCAAATCTCTGGTCTGATTTCTGTCCAGGTCGGCGGACCAGACGGACGCAAAGCCGTTGTCACACTCGCTCCAGACGACCCAACTCTTGCCCTTGTAATCAGTGCCCGTTATGCGCAGTGTTCCACCCGACATCATTTTCAGGGTGCATTGGTCGGCGAGAACAGTTGCACCAGTGGTGAGGTCATCCGAAATCAAACGCTGTTTTACGCGCATCGACAGCTCGGACGAAGACAGTGGCAGGTAGTCCGTGCAGTACCCGCATGCGGGTAGAGCCCGACTGAGAACGAGGAACAGCGATGCCCATACAAGCGAAAACCTCTGCCACATGAAATAGTCCACCTCTGTCGACAATTTCATCGTGACATCAAGATGTTAACAGCGCGTTCAAACAGCGTTCAAATGTCTATAAATCCCGGTGTTCGCAGCGTAAATTCCCAGCAATGGGAAAATTACGAAAGTGTATTCCACTTTACATTTTCACGCTTGACTTCAGGGTTATTTAGCCCTAATCTTACCAGGCTAGCTCTTTGCAGCAGATTCTTTATCGCAATCAAATTACTAACTAATTCGCATCCCGCTTTGGAGGGTCTTCATGCGCGCATCTTTTGCTAATGCTGTATCGCGGTTCAGTATCGCTGCTGGAATTGTAGTGGCACTATCCGCGCCGGCGCTAGCGCAAGACGCATTCGACTCCACAGCGGCGACAGGCAATCAAACCAATAACACAAACAACTTCACCGGCGCACAAACTCAACAGGGCGGCAACGCAGCAGCCCCGCAGTTACAAGGTGCGACAAACGGTACAATCGGACCGCAAGGCGGCGACGCTACGGTCATTCAAGGTGTTAATACCGCAGGTACTGTCCGCGTCAACAACCTGGCGAACTTGGAAGCATTGTTGAACATCATCGCTAATGGCATGGAAATCCTCGGCATCGCCTGGGGCGGTCCGACCATGATCTGGGGCTTCATGAACATGGCTGCAGGAACACAAGACGCCATGAAAAGAATCATCTGGGGCGCTGCCGGTGTAACCGGTGGACTTGCGACCCCTGGCTGTATCAACTGGCTCGTCGCCTCTTGCCGCGATGCCAACTTGTTCAGCTAACGACTAAGTTTTCCCCCGCCAACGCCAACCAGGAGCCTCCCGCAAGGGGGGTTTTTGGTTTGTAGCGGTTTTTATCATAGATTCGGTAGCTCGTAGTCAGAAAGGGTGTGCAACTTTCGAATTAGATAATCAGAGGGAATGAGCGGCAAAATGAGATCACGAACCCGTGTGACAAGCGGCGATGAGGACAGGGATACCGCCCCGGAGTTACGGGACTGATGAACGAATGACGCGGTTCTCGGCTTTCTCAAGGACTCATATCGGCGCAGGGCCTTTTCGGTGTTTGATTCATTCTTCAAGCATGAGGCAAGCGTAACCGAATCTTCCAATGCCTGGCAGCCCCCCTGCCCCATGAATGGCGTCATCGGGTGCGCGGCATCTCCAAGTAAGGAAACATACTTTTTGCCCCAAACATTGCTCGGATCGCGATCATACAAATCGTGAGTCAAGATTTCAGATGTTGATTCGATTAGCGGTACAACAGGATCGGTCCAACCGCGAAACGTCTCCATTGCGTGCTCTTTGCTCGTGCGTCCTTTCATCCCCGCTTTGGCTGCAACACATCCGAACCAATAGGTGCGACCTTTCCCGATGGGGATCGCTCCAAATTGCAGACCGGTTCCAAACAACATGATTCCTGTTTCTGGCGGCAATCCCGGATGCGTAAGTTCACTTACCCCTCTCCATGCGAAACAGCCACTATACTTCGGTGCACCGTCATGCAAAAGGGCCGCGCGCACTACCGAGTGTAGTCCGTCCGCACCTACGACAAAATCGGCATTATGCGTCGATCCATCGGAGAGCGTGACACCAGCTCGACCATCGCTATGAATGTTCGTGCACGCCAAACCTGTATAGATCCGTTCATGCCCGGCCTGGTCTGCAAGCGCTCGCTGCAAATCTGCACGGTGAATTGCAACAGAAGCATTTGACCGACCGGCAATCTCGATGTTCAATTCGGCCAGCACTTTACCTTTGGCAGTCAGGTACTTTCCTCGTCGCCCTATTGCGCCTTCGGCCACGACCCGATCATAAACATCCAAGGCCTTAAGTGCTTCCAATGCGTTCGGATACAGTACTATTCCTGCGCCAACTTCTTTCAATGCCGACGCCTTTTCAAAAATCTCAACCTTGATGCCCGCCTTGCGCAATGCAATGGCAGCAGACAATCCACCAATCCCTGCGCCGATGATAATTGCAGTCCGCGCCATTCGCCGGTCCTCTACGCAAAATAGACTTCAACCCCAGCGACCGCAATCTGGACAGTCGCTGCGACCGGTAAGTCGTGTCATGTCGTCGAATTCGCTGCGCAATACATCGAAGCGCAGCAAGTGGTTACCAGAGATGGTTCCTAGCCGTGTAATGATCTTGATCGCCTCCGCAGCCTGAAATGCTCCAGCCAGCCCCGCGATCGCGCCCATCTCACCACGCCCGGGACCGCTAGCGGGCAAATCGTCCAACCCTAGATTGCTGAATACGCAGCGCAAACATGCCGAGCGCCCGGGCATCATGCTGAAAACATGAAAGCTGAACTCAATGAGACCGGCATGAATCAATGGTTTCAGTACATGCATGCAATTGTCCGACGCCAGCAATTTATCTTGCCAGTTGCTCAGCCCTTCCACCGCCAAATCAGCCTCATAAAGCAATGATTCTGCGTTGTGCGGATCAAACTGCTGCGCGCGAACCTCAACTCGCAATTCCGGACACATAGTCCGCAACCGCTCTGCGACAATCTCCGCCTTGCAGCTCCCGACGTCAGCCATGCTGAGTAGTGGATGTACCGCGACATCGGAGATACCAACGAATTCGCAATCAACAAGAATCAGCCTGCCGACTCCAGCCTGTGCCAGGTGCATCGCACAAGTTGTCCCTGTAGCATTGAGCCCCAGTACAACCACTGTGGCTTGCACCAGACGTTGCTGACGTTCTGCGGTCATGCCCGGTAATGCCAGCTGGTTGGCGAAGCGTTCCAATTGCGCAGCAGTCAGTGATTTATTCGTATTCCGCCGACGCTTATACAACCTAAAGCTCCCACAACGCCTGCTCAGGCGCTTTAGTTTTATGTTTCGACCAAGTCATCTTTCGATTTTCAGGCATCACTCTTCTTGCTCACTGGAGATTTTCGTCTCCGGACTGGCTTCCTTGATCGCCGCAATAACGGCTGCCGCTCTCGATCCACAGCGATTCCGAATCATGGCCTCGAATTGGTTCCACTGGCGTTGGGTTTCTCTGACGGCCAGCTCACGAGCGACTTGGAAGTAGGTGATCTTGCCATTGACGATCCGCGCTCCACCTGGTGTCCGAGGACTATCCTTTACCATCATCGCGTGTCGTTCTACATCGGACGATGCTCCGGCGCGAACATTGAAACACTCCAATCCAGGATAGCCTGATGGAACCTTCTGCCAGTCTACAAGCGGAATTTGGTATGGCTCAGTCTTGTATTCTTCTAAGCGCACCATCAACTCGATGTAGTTAGTTCGGCTATAGAAGTCTTGTACAACGTGAAGCATTTCGCCAAAATGACGCAGCGCGTAGCCCCGGCTTTCTGTGTCTGTGTCTGACTCTGCGGCATAGTTGAGCGCGCGCTTCTTCTCACGATCAACATAGCCCAGCGAAGAATTAAACTGCAATTCGCCGAAATGGCGGCGCAGCTCACGTTGCCCGTCGCTTCCCGGCTTATCTTGCGCCTCGTTGGCATCGATTATCACTTTCAAGTTAACAGGAGAGAAAATGCCACTGAGCGCTTCTTTGGTAATTTCAGCGTGAATGTTTCCGCCGGCACTGTCCATCGTGCTAAACGCCGCTACCGGGCCAAAGCTCGTACCGAAGAACACAACTGACAAAAGAAGGCAGTGGAGCGCGGCGGCAACACAACCACGATGTTTTTTGCCAATCTTAAAAAGAACGCAAGAAACTTTCTTCAACGGAGCCTCGCTCAGCTTAATGTAGTCGTCATCATGCACCCGGGATTTACAGCTCCCCCCTTTAATAATACATTCTGTACTCCTGACTTCGCTCTAATGACAAGCAACACTCACGCGACGATACTTCTATAATTATGCGGTCTCTTTATCGGCAACCGGCGAGCGGGTACACCTTGAAACTTTTTCAAAAATCGATTGTTCTGAGTGCATCCATCGCCCTCTCCGCCAGCGCAGCGTTTGCTGCCGATCCGGTGACTCGGGACGAGAAATGGCCAACTACCCCGGCAGCCGCCACCAGCGCCGACTTGCCAAGCGGGACGGGCGACACAGGCAGTCCTCAAGACCAAGCGTCAACGTCGACAACAGACTCCGCAGAAACGGATTCGGCCAAGGCAACTGACGAAACGAAGACCACCACCGCAGACCCGACCAAGCCGCGCCGCAAAATTTCTTTTGCCCCGATGATCATGCGCGCAGTGAACAATGTCAGCACTACGATGAAAGGGTTGCCCACTCGGTCTGCGCCCGTCAAACCTAAATCCGACGAGCCGGTAGAAGTGAAGAAGCCGACAAAACCGCTGACAGCAGAAGACGCTGCGGAAGCGGCCAGCCACATGAAAATCGGCGACAACTATTTTGCCAAGCGCGACTACACAAATGCCATGATCGAATTCAACCATGTGTTGCAATCCGACACGGACAACGTCAAAGCGCGCTTCATGCTCGGCAAGGTTTTGATTGCCATGTCTGATTTTAACGAAGCTTTGAAGCAATTTGAACTCATCGCAGAGCAACATCCTCTGAACAGCGATGCGCACTTTATGTGCGGCGAAGCATATCGATTGTTGAACAAGTACGACGAAGCGTTCGCCGCTTACAAGCGGGCCATTAAGTTCAACAAACGCAATGCCATGGCACACGCTTATCTAGGCGAGTGTTACCGCCACCGTACGTGGTACCGCCCTGCGCTGTTCCAATGCCACCAGGCGCTGAACATAGATCCCGACCTTGTAGCGCCTCACCTTATTCTCGCAGAGGTGTACCAGAGTCTCGGTCAACCGGCAGATGCACTCAGAGAGTATATGGCTGCGTTGAAAAAGAGCCCGGACGATCCCCCGGCTCGCGCAAGATACGCGCAAGCGCTGTGCGGGCAAAATCGCTGGGAAGAAGCCATGGTTGAGTATTCACGCGCGATCAGCCTCGACCCTCGCTATCACGAAGCATACGCCGGCAAGGCACTGGCACTGATGCACCTGAAAAAAATGCCGGAAGCAGTAGCGGCGGCACAAAAAGCTGTGTCTTTGGCGCCAAACGATGCAGATTCGCATTCAGTTCTGGCAAAGGTACTAGAGAAGAAAGGCGACTTTCCGGGGTCGGCAACTCAATACAAACTGGCTCTGAAACTTGATCCGCAAAATGCCAAACTCCACGCTGCCCTGGGTCTGGTTCTTGCGGACGCCGGCGATCATGACGGTGCTGTCGCGGAATTAATGACAGCCCACAAAATGCTGCCCAACGACTACGACCTGAAGCTGCAACTGCACGCAGTACTCCAAAAGCGAAACAAGTAGGTTACCAGTCCTCGTCTGCGCGTGCGACTTGCCGATACGCAGTCCGACGTGCGTGAGCCCCGCCCTCTGCGTGATTTACATTACTGGTAGAGCTTCTTCAGCTGAACCAGATCATTGTTTGTAGGAACGGGCGGCGCAGCTGTGGAGAAGTCTTTGTTAACGACGGGAAACATTGTATCTTCTGGACAGATGCTGTGTTTTAATCCCAGTGCGTGCCCCAGCTCATGAAGCGCCACGTACTTTAGCTCGTTTTCACTGATTGGTTTGTTGGTATTCGGTTCAAATGCCATCAGGAAAATGCGCGATTTCTTCAGGTAGATACAATGAAAGTCGTGATCTTCTTCTGTTGAACACATCGTAAGTCCGGCGTTTACATCATCGCCGTTGCTGACGTCAAGTGGGCTATTGGTGAACTTGACCGTTAGGTCGCAGTTGGATTGATCGTTCACCAGTTTGAACGTAACCTTTCCCTCGGAGGCGCCAGACCACGTGGTCAGCTGATCAACAATCATATTGCGAAAGTGCTCATTCTCAGTGAATGCCACACCGTGATTGTCGACGAAAACTCTTACTGGCATCGCTTTCGCTGGCCAACGCACACCTTTGACGCCAAGCGACGATTTAATGCTATCTAATTGAGATAGACTTCTCATCCACTCATTCGCCGATGGGTGCGTCGGAAACTTATTGATGCAGTTTTCCAGAAATTCCTTTGCTTCTTGCAGACGCCCTTGCTGAAGATAGTCAACCCACAAGTTGCCCCATACATCAGGTCTATCTGAAGCCAACTTCTTGCTCTGTTCGTCAAGGTAAGCTGCGTCGCGCCATTTCGCCTTCATGCGCGCAAGATAGGCTTTCCAGCCTAAAACTTCAGCCTTATCCTCATCCTTTGAGGCTAACGCCATGCACTTATTGACGCTATCTTCACCTTCCTTAAGCCTGCCGGACCTCAACTGTAACCGACACAGGAGCCGCCAACCAGCGAAATCTTCTGTTCGATAACGAAGAGCTTTCTGCGCATTCAACAAGGCCTCGGGCAGTTTGTCGGTTTTGTCATCTACTTGTGCCAAGTAATAATAGGCTTCGAAGCAGTCCCTATTCAGGGCAACCGCCTCATTCAATTCTTTACGCGCTTCACTGAACTTATCTTGGTCAATATGCGAGCTTGCCAGCGCGATGAGATGGCGAACCTTGTCGCTCCCTACGTTAGGAACGATCGACCGAGAAGCTGACGAAACCGCGATTTTATTCGGCTTCCGCTGTGCCAATGTCCCTGCTTCAATCGTAGCGGGGGGTGAGCAACCTGTGAGCGCAAATGCCACAATCGATAATAGGGTGATAGACGGACTTTTGCGCATTAGTCAGGCTCCCCGCACCATCACATAAGACGACCAAGCCTGACCGTATCACTCATGCTTTCATCGATCGTCCACATTGCTATGTTCAAATTTGAATCTTGCAAAGTTGTGGCTAGGGTTGTAGCTAGTTACCAGTCTTCGCCGGTGCGTGCGAGTAAGCCGCCCTCTAGATTGTAGACGGACTTGAATCCCTTCTGGATCAAGAGATCGCCCGCCATTCCACTGCGCTGTCCGGATCGACAGTACAGCAGTATTGTGGAGGCAGGGTTGAGCTGATGCAAATTCGCTTCCAGTTCATTCACCGGAATCAGCTTAGCCTCCGGCAGATGCCCGGCTGCGTATTCGCCCTTGCTTCTGACGTCAACTAAGGTGACATCGGGTTGTTGGCGTAAACGGTCAAACTCCGCAGCCGCCACCAGGCTCACTTTGGAGTTGGCATTGCAGGATACGCTCGTTTCTTTCGGTCGATTGATCACGGGGGACTCTCCACACAAAGGACACTGAGGATTGCGACTAACATTGAGAACATCAAAGCTCATGGACATAGCGTCATAAAGCATCAAACGCCCGGCAAGCGTTTGTCCTAAGCTCAGCAAGAGTTTTAGACATTCGGTAGCTTGAATTGATCCGATGGTGCCGGCGAGCACTCCGAGCACTCCGGCCTCAGCACAATTAGGCACCGCATCTGGTGCGGGCGGGACAGGAAACAGGCAGCGATAGCATGGTCCATGCGGAGGATGGAAAACCGAGGCCTGTCCCTCAAAGCGATAAATGGACCCGTACACATACGGCTTCCGCGCCAGGGCGGTCGCGTCACTTACTAAATAGCGCGTACTGAAATTATCAGTGCCATCGACTACAACGTTGTAAGGTTCGATCAACTGCTCGATATTTTCTTCACCTAAGCGCTTTTCATGGACGTTGACGGTTATCTCCGGATTGAGCTGCTGCAACCGATGGCCCGCACGTACAGCTTTCGACGCACCAACATCTGCATCTTCGTAAACAATTTGTCGTTGTAAGTTGCTACGTTCTACATTGTCGTAATCGACAACCCCGATCGTACCCACCCCGGCAGCCGCCAAGTACAGCAAAACAGGCGCCCCGAGCCCGCCGGCGCCACATACAAGAACGCTCGATTCTTTCAAGCGTTCTTGTCCTTCCAAACCGACTTCCGGCAGCAGCAAGTGGCGGCTGTAGCGCTTTCGCTCAAGATCTGAAAGTCCGGTCATTTGTTAATACGTCCGTCATCGTTGGTAATGAATGATAACACTGAGAACGGCTCATCAAGCCCGTAATCATAATTCACATGCCTTTAAACCCGCCTTAACCCCATGACAGCAATTAATAGTGCGTTCCTCAATTCACCCACACAAAGAAAGAGGCACTTATGAGCATCACCATGGGTAATTACGAGTTCGAAGGTCCGCATTCTATTGAGACAGTAGAGAACCGAGCCGGTGTGTACGTAATTCTCAGCGCCGTAGGCGCAGAGATCGACATGCTTGAATTGGGACAAGCACGCGAGTTGAGAACCGCGCTGCAAAAGAATAGGCACTATCTGCAGTGGCAAGATCAAGCTCCCGCAGCAGAGATATTCATTCACTATACACCGGCGGTACTTGAGCCTCGCCGCAAAGCCATAGAGCGTGAAATCCGCATGGAGTTAGAACAAGAAGCAGCCGCATAAATCGTCTTTTACGCAGAACTATTCTCGCAAGTAGCATTCTGCAACGCTGCCTGGCCGCCCCCGAGCCAGGCAGCTCTTTTTTCTTCGACCAAGAATCGGTTCTTCTAAGTTATGTGCCGCGGCACGTAAAAGCGACTATGTTCCCGGTTGGTCGCGAAGGCAGGAGATTCCTTGCTTATGGAGGCGTGCAAATATCCGCCAATGCTACAATCATCTTGGCAAACGGTCGCGTTCATCTTGCAAATTCACACAGGCCTTAAGCACGGAGGCTGTCACATTAGGAAAATAACAATCGACTGCGCTGATGTCAGAACTGAAGAAGAATTCTGGAACCTATATCTGCTCTGCGTAAAACCCGAGGGAGCAAACTATTTCGGACGAAATCTTAACGCGTTTCGGGATGCAGTAACTGCTGGCGGACCGGGCTGGCCCGGTGAATGCGTCCTCAAATTTACCAATATGGGCAATATTAAAACGTTTAGAGATGGGGCATTCTATGAAGCACTCAAGGCGATTGCACAAGACTGCACGGAAATTTCAATAGCTCTTGAGTAACGGGTAACAAGTCATTCTGCTCTCGCCGAGCTCCCTGCGGACGGAAGCGATGTTGCAGTAGCCGTGACCGGTAAGTGTTTGTGCAGAAATCTCATAAGTACTTCTTGCTCTATTTGCGAATTCCAGCCGTCGAAGTTGAAATCAAACGCGTGGTCCGCAGTTGGAAGTTCCAGCACCTCTGCAGGAACTCCACATTGATCTAACGCCTCACGCAGCGCAACAGAGTGATGCAAGCCGACAATATGGTCGCGCCGTCCATGAATAAGTAGTGTCGGTGCGCAACGAGGAGTCACTTTCAGTAGTGGGCTTGCGGTCTCGTAATTCTTTTTGGCTGCGGTTGGATTGCCGCCGAGGTAATTCTCGAGCAAGAAGCGGCAGTTGAGTACATCCGGATCGGCTATGTTGTTATATCCCCAAATCAAATCAGTCGGTCCGTAAAGACCGATGACTGCCTTGACCGGCTTCACATCGGGTGCACTTGAGTTTGCCGCGCGATCATACGCTGTTAGCAAAGCAAGCTGAGCCCCGGCGGAACGCCCCATCAGGGCAATTCGGCGATTATCTACGCCGTACTCGCTAGCGTGTTCGTCAAGCCAATGCAATGCGGTTGCAACATCATCCTCTTGCGTCGGAAACTGTGCCTTCGGTCCGGCCAACCGATAATCTATATCGAAAACCGCATAACCATTTCGAGCCAACCATCGGTTGCACTTAGCGTAGTCGCTCTTATTGCCGTGATTCCATCCGCCACCATGGATCATCAAGATTGCAGGAATGGCGCTTTGGCGATTATGACCCGGCGGCAAGTAAACATCCAGCCGCAGGTCCTTTGTGTATTCGACATCAGTGACTTCTTCCGCAGTGGGGTTCTCGCCGATAAAGTAACGCGGCAAGGACAGCTCTACGTTGGCGGCTTTCGCGGCGGACCAGATCTCAAAGAGCGGCAGGGCTTCGAAACCAATACTGAACGACAGCAGCCCAAGGCTGACGACTAGCAGCTTGCTCTTAACCCGTCGCATGGCGACCAGAACCAGCAAAAAACAGAAGCATGCTACGACCAACCCCCAGGTGCTCAATTCCGCACTAGCCAGCCGCAGTCTCCACAAGTCGTAAGTAGGCAGCGGGGGTAGCCATGGTAGAACCGACAGCCATAGCAGCAAACTCGACGTCAATACACAAAGCGTCGTAGCAAATTTGGTGAGCATGCTTCCCCCATGTTCTCCATCAAGTATATAGGTTGTGCCAATCCAGCGCCTCGGATTAACAAATCGCCTCGGTACCGTTTGCAATTCGCAGTCGCTCCAATGAAGGAAACCCTTACATACGGATGCATGCGCAACGCAGTCATATATACTATTGCCGTAGTGAGCCACCCGGGCGTTCACGATGGCTGCTCCCGCAATGGCGGCGAGCAGAGGCATAGCGGACAATCGGATTCATCGGCAAGCCTAGCGGAGTTGCATTGCGTAGTCTTCAGAAAACGGCAGGTACAGCGATTCGCAATTTTGGGCTTTGCGTCGGCATCAGCTTGCTCATCCATGCATCCGCCTCTGGATCGGCGCCGGCACTGGCGGTAAATGCGCTGACACCGGAGCGAGTTCGAACGCTGGTTCAGAAGTTGGACATCCTGAAACCCGAGGCGCGCGAAAGCGTTTACGCCACGTGCGACACAGCGCTTTGCACAATATCACTCGTCCGACATCCCGAAGCGACAAGAGAGGACTCTAAGATCGACGCGGTACTAGTGACTCGCGAACTGACATTAGTTAACCCAAAACTAAAGTTGGTGCGCTGTTTGTTCTACGACGCGGACCGACAAAACACATTCTGGGATATCAAAGTGCGCGCGTCACTTGTCACCGCATTTGGTGAGGGTCGAATCAATCGCAATACTTTATTGCACAGCGTTACCCTGAGTGAGGACAAGCAATCAAATCCGCTCAGCGACAAATACAGACAAACATCATACAAAAGCATGCTTGAGCAAGACAGCGTTGCGCCGGGTCCATTCGCGGACAATAGACTTGCTCTGGCGCTCCTGTTGAAGAGCCTGAGTTCTTCAAAAATAGACACCGGTCAGTTTCGTACTGATTTTCTGAGAATAGAAGATGCCGCCAGACGCGGTAAGATCAGCGGTTTGAAAACTCGGATTGATTCGCTCGACAACCGCATTGAGGCCCGGGTCCAAGAGTTGATTTCGACGGGACAGTTACCCGCACCGCTAACAAAACTATCCCGCAAGACCCCCGTTTCCCTTCAGCAACCCTCGGCAACAAGTATAACGAAATGAAAACGCAGCACACCTTACGAAAAGGCGATCGCCTAGTAGTGGAAATCGAATCCATCGCCGCAGGAGGTGAGGGAGTCGCGAAGCCCGAGGGGATTCCGGTCTTTGTATCGCGAGTAGCTCCAGGCGACAAAGTCGAGATCGAACTTTTCGATGTGCGCAAGAATTTTGCCTTTGGTAAATCGTTGCGAGTAATCGAACCGGCGCCCATACGCGCAGAGCCGCCGTGCAAAGTCTTCAAGATTTGTGGTGGCTGCCACTGGCAGCATATCGGGTACGAACATCAAGTCGACCTCAAGACCGACCTTGTCCGGCAAGCAGTTAAGCACATTGGCGGTTTGAATCCGGAGGTTGTGAAACCAGCAGTTCGAGCGGAGGAACCTTTGTTTTATCGAAACAAAGTTCAGTACCCTGTCACATCACCGGCAAAATCCTCACGCATTCTTGCGGGATACTATAAGGAAGGGTCGCACGAACTCGTAAACATAAAACATTGTCCAGTACAGCCAGAGCCGCTGGATCGATTGCTTGAGGAAAGCAAGGCGGTTTTGGAAGATAATGGATTAGTCGCTTATCGTGAAGAAGATCACACAGGCACGATCCGACACATCGCAGCGCGGTACAGCTTCGCTTTCGACGAAGTACTTGCAACCATCGTCGTCAATGAGCCCGACGACAGTTCGACCGACATCATGGAACGCTTGACCGAAGCGGCGTATCAGCTGATGGACCTTGTCCCGGAACTCGTCGGTGTATGCGTCAACTTCAATCCCGCCAAGGGCAATCGCATTATGGGCTCGCAGTGGCAAGTACTTGCAGGACGCGACCATCTGCGCGAACAAATCAAGTCCACTCGCGAAGATGCAACGCAACAACAACGCGACGGCTTGACCTTCAAGCTCACGCCGATGAGCTTCTTTCAGGTGAACACATCTCAGTCGACCCGACTTCTGGAGCTGGTATTCGAAGCTGTCCGCCAGTACGGTTCAGCAACACCCGGACTAATAGTAGATGCGTATGGTGGAGTGGGAACAATTGCATTGTGGCTATCATCGATTGCCGAACGACTGATCTGCATAGAAGAGGTAGAGGCAGCAATCAACGACGGACGCGAAATCGCTGAAGTCAACGGCGTGACCAATACCACCTTTGTTCATGGACAAGTTGAGACGTTCTTACCGCAACTGGCGCAAAGCGAACGAATCGACGTCATAATTGTGGACCCGCCGCGAAAGGGTCTGGCGCCATCGGTAATCGACGCGATCGTGAAGAGCCAGGCGCCGCTAATTATTTACGTAAGCTGCAACCCGAGCACTCTGGCTCGAGACCTCAATCTACTGGCTCAAAGCGGCTATCACGCGCAGTCAATTCAGCCCCTGGACATGTTCCCGCAGACCCACCATGTCGAGACCATATGCGTCGTGATGCCGGGCAAGATACATTAGGATCTTTTTAGAGGTTCTGCTAATATCGTTGTAAATCCTTCCGGGGTGTTTGCAGAAGTGGTCCTGTCAGGAATATGGAAGCGCCAGGATGGTCCGCGCGAGGACCCGCTTCGGTTCATATCCATTAAGCACGACAAGGCTATCTCCCCCTTAGACGTCCAAGAGCTCTGTGCCTCCGTAGGCTGGAGCCGCCGCGAACCGGAACTGATCGCCAAAGCACTGACGAATAGCGTTGCAGTGGTCAGCGCTTGGGAAAAGGAGATCATGGTTGGCTTCGCGAGAGCCACTGGTGACTACGTTTTCAATGCCACCATATGGGACGTCGCCGTGCGACCGACGCATCAAAAGCGGGGTCTGGGCCGGCTGCTCATGGTTGAGCTACTGAAAGACCTTGACCAATACGGTATTCCGCTGATCACATTGTATGCCGATCCCGGAACAGATGGATTCTACAAACGATTTGGGTTCTCGACCGACCCCTCGGGCGTCCGCGGCATGTTCCGCGAGACCGAGTAATCGCGCCACCGCATACAATTGGTGACAAAATCATATACTCCTATGTGACGGCCGGCACTACAAAGAAACCTTAAGGCACTCGAAAGTAGGTCTATGCGACCTCGGTTTTCGTGGTAAATTCTTTACCCTGTCATGCCAGCACCCGAGTAGCGGTTGCCAACGAGGCATAGTAGCCATCCGTCCTTGGGCGGAGCAGGCAGTAAAGTGAATCTTGCGAGAAGGTTGGAGCAATCATGAAGGTTATCCTGCAGAAAAACGTGCAAAACCTGGGGAAGGTCGGCGATGTTGTCGAAGCGAAGCCCGGTTATTACCGTAACTATCTTCAACCGAGAGGCATGGCTCAAACAGCGACTCCCGGTGCGCTAAGAAAGCGTGACCAGGAACTGGAAGCGCTCAAGGCTAAAGCTGAGAAAGAGCACCAGGAAGCAGTCGACAGAGCAGCAAAGATCACCGAGCTGGGCAGCGTCAAGCTCACCGGCCGCGCTGGTGATGCCGGCAGACTATACGGCAAAATCACCAACAAAGATATTGCTGAAGCCATTGCCAAAGCGGTTGAGTTTCAGGTCGACAAACGCGGTATCAAAACGCTGGAAGAGATTTCGTCTCTCGGTACTTACAAGTGCTGGGTAAAAATCGCTCCCGATGTTCAGGCCGAAATCAACGTTGAAGTTGGCGGCGAACAACAATAGTTCGATCGAAACACTAGATATCAGAAAGCACGTTGCAAGCAACGTGCTTTCTCTTTTGGTCTTGATTGATTTACGTCGACACCAATCCGGCAATTGTTGTTTGAGTAACGGTGCCAACGGTGTTCGTAGCCTTGCCGCCTTTGGCTTCCTTTGGGCTGGGAGTTACAGCCTCCTTAGCGTCTTTGGGCTCCTTCGAATCTTTGGTTTCTTCGAATTTTTCCACAGTAACGGCACCACTGGCGGCGCGCTTCAAGATTTCAATTTTTTGTTCGGCCGATTTCAGAAACTCCTCGCATGACTGAGAAAGCTTCGTGCCACGATCAAACAACGCCAAAGCTTGCTCAAGTTTGACTTCACCTTCCAACTCCAGCACTACCTTTTCGAGCTCCGCAAGTGCGGCTTCAAAGTCGGGACCTTTGTCCAAAGTCATAGCCATTGCGTTATACCTCCTCAGTCGGTTGAGACATTTCGACTCGAAGCGTGAGCCTCCCGCCGTGCAAGCGGGCCGACACTACGTCTCCGGGTGCGACATCGGCAGCATTGGTTATGACGCCGCCATCTAGTTTTTGAAGGATTGAATATCCTCTACTTAAAACGTTGAGAGCACTCAGAGCGAACAATTTTTCGTGGTTTCGCCTGAGTCTGTGTTTCGAATCGCTGACCTTTCGTGAGACGCCATTGATCATGCGGTCGCGTAATGAAGAGACAACCAGGTCTAGTTTTCTTAGTCTCTCAGCATGCCGCGCAAGCGCATGCGCAGGATTGAGTCTTTCTACACGATGCCGTGCAATTCTAATTCGCTGCTCCATCGAAGTAGATAGTCGACGATTGAGACCGGACCACTGCTCCGACAATTCAGCGCGACCACGAGAAACTAGCTCTGCTGCAGCAGTAGGGGTAGGCGCGCGAAGGTCGCACACAAGATCGCAGATCGTGATGTCCGTCTCGTGACCAACACCACTAATAACCGGGATGCGAGATTCAAGCACGGCACGTGCAACTATTTCCGTATTAAAGGACCAGAGATCTTCAATTGAACCGCCGCCGCGAGCAACAATGATTACGTCTAGATCTTGAATGTTTTGAAGATCGGCAATTGCGCGTGCGACCTCTTCGGCGCTGCCCTCCCCCTGGACACGAGCAGGCGATATTAAAACGCGGGCATTTGGATTTCTGCGATTGAGCGCAGTCAAAATATCGTGCAAGGCTGCACCGGCCGGACTGGTCACCACACCGATGCGGCCAGGCAAGCGCGGAATGAGTTTTTTTCGTTCGGCAGCGAGCATGCCTTCGCGCGCCAACTTATCTTTCAGTTGCTCGAAAGCTAATTGCCAGTCACCGACTCCCACCGGCTCGAGTCCTGTAGCAATCAGCTGATAGCCGCCCTTAGGCGGATACACGGTCAGCTTACCCTTGACAACAACCTGCAGTCCGTCTTCTAGTTGGAACTTTATGCTCTGATTAGCATTGCGAAAACAAGCCACCGAAATGGTGGCATCTTTATCCTTCAGCGAAAAATACCAATGCCCGGATGAGTGAATTTTGGCATTGCTTACTTCGCCGACCACAGCCACGTTCTCGAACGTGTCTTCCAGCAGCATGCGAATCTTGCTCGTTAGTTCGCTTACAGAAAGCACCCGAGCTGCTTGTTTGCCGGTTTTGGTGGAGAGGCGACTAACCATGACCCGGTTCTTCCTTGCTGAATGACGCAACTGCTTCTTGTCTAAACGAATAAACTGCCAAAAAGTTCAACGAGTTCCAAAATTCTTTCGTGCGCGACCTTCAAATTATCGCCGCAAAGCTCCTTCTGAAGCCGGTGTGAAAGATATGTTAGCGAGAAAAATATTTTTGCAAGCCCATCCGCATATACAGACCAAGCCGATCGGATATGGCTCGCGGAGCCTGTTCGCTAGCAGAACCACCCCCTTACGCGAATAAAAACGCACCAGAGCAGCACCCCGAAACATCGATGTCAAGCCGGTTTTGGCGATTTGCTCACGGGAACAACTTAAATAGAAAACGTCATTCTATACAGAAGCTAAGCGCAAGAGTTAAGTTGACGTCGACGGTTGTCATGCTATACGCTAGTATGACATACGAAGGTATGGGTGGTCAATAAGCAAAGGGGGTTACGGCAATGGACCGAACCTTGTTTTCGCCTGCAATGATTGAAACTTATAAGGCCTGCAAGAAGGCTTACGAGCTTGCTTTTCTAAAGCCACGCGGGGGCGGAGCAGACAAACTCAAACTCAGTACCGTCACGAAACGCCTTCTACTTAGAGCGTTCGCCGATGTTAATCGCGGACGAATCAAAACAGTAGCCGAAGCTCAACGATTCATCGGACAACAGTGGTCGGCGCTTAAGATCAGCCCGGACGCCCCTGAAGACGTGCACAGCCAAAGCATCAGAGCTTTCCGCTTCGCTTACAGAGCGCTCAATGCATACGTCAACAAGCCCTACAGACCGGCAGGCGCCGAAGTCGTCGGAGCCAACCTCAAATTGCGTGCACGCGTTGCACACACGCGAGCCTATATCGAAGACGTGTTCGACCTTCTGCTCTGGCACGCGGACACAAGGACAATTGAAATTGTGGACTATCAGCTCAGCGCAATAAAGCCATTCGACCCCGCATGGCCTTCGCCGTCGGCATTAATCAAACAGTTCCTTACCGAGAGAATTCAATCTCGCTATCCCTTTGAAAAAATCAGGCTCACTTACGGCCAAATCCTGTCTTCCGGAGTTCACTACCAATCTGTTGAGCTAGATGAAGCTGTGTTTCGCTTACATTGGCCGATGTTGACAAGCACGATTGAAGAGATGAAGAGCGCAGCAGACTTTGCGCCACAACCAAGCGACCTTTGTCGTCGTTGCGAATTTTCCGCCGCCTGTCCCGCAGCAAGACAAGCGGAGCTGAGAACTTGCGAAGAACGCCGAGATGTAGTCTATCGCAGCGCTTAGGCGCTCAACCACGCTATTTCTCAAGCGATGCCATTCACACCACACACACGAATTCATCGCGAAAGAAATATTAGCAACTGCCCCTAAATCCCTGCCAGAAGCGCTCTGGCGGGGATTCTTCTTTGGCGGGTCAGCCGCGGGGTCGACACTGCAACGATTCACTTGGCATTAGTTCAATCAATCGTTATTGCAACTAGTTCTAAATAAGGAGCAAATCAATTTGAACATGTGTTCGGTCCCCAAGTGTGATTGCTGCTAATTTTGGCTTGAGACACAGATGCAGATGACAACTGCAATCGCCGTAACCGCAGAGCGGACGCCCATCGCGTGTAATTTTTATCGCCTTCGGGCCATATAATTCTGAGACCGTTCAACGAAGAAGTAACTGAACGAGCCCGTTTAATTCTTGGCTTCTACTGAAGCCACAAGCAATTTTGCTTACAACCATCACGAGGAGAAGCCGATGGACAAGAAAAAGGTATTGGAAGCGCTGAACCTGAACCTCGAGCACGAGATGTCAGCGATCGTCCGTTACTTGCACCACTCTTTCATAGTGACCGGACCAACTCGCGGACCATTGGTGAGCATGTTCAGAACACAAGCGAATGATTCAATGCAGCATGCGATCAAGCTCGGAGAAAAAATTGTTGCTCTCGGCGGACATCCGTCGGTCAAGATTCAAGAAATCTACGAACCAGGCGATCAAACTCTGGAAGAAATGATTCGCGAAGATCTTGAAATGGAAAAGAGCCATTTGCAGATGTACGAGCAGCAACTGGCGTTGGTTCAAGACAACACCGCCCTCAAACTCATGATTGAACAAATCATTGTAGAAGAGACGGACCACGTCGAAACGCTCGAGCTGTACCTCGGTCCCAACACACCCGCTCTAAGAAGATAGAGTCGGAGCGCTTACATCAAGCACATACAAAGTAACACTAAAGGCGATCGGGTATGCCCGGTCGCCTTTGTATAATGAAGCGAAGCTCAATCGGCGGGTTAGCGTCGCAAGTACGCAGCGTTGCTCTCTACACGCGGAGGCAAGGAGGCTTGCCGACGAGCCGGAGCGATTATATGGAGATACATCATGTCCAACACGCCCGTTATCGTGGATCTGCTGATTCATCCCATTGGCGAACTGGCAACGGCACAGGCGTCCGATGAACCGTTGCATGGAGCTGAGATGTCCAGCATCGTGCGTGTGAAAGATGCAGCACTAGCAATAGTCGGCGACCAGATTGTCTTCGCCGGCCCGGCCGATGAAGTACTTCCGAAAGTTCAACTATCCGAGCACGGACGAAAAGTGGATGCATCGGGAAGACTGGTCATCCCCGGGTTGGTCGATCCACATACGCACTTGGTGTTCGGCGGCAACAGAGCAAATGAGTTCAGCATGCGCTGCCAGGGCAAAACCTATCAGGAAATCGCCAAGGCCGGCGGCGGCATCGTCGCAAGCACTACCGCAACGCGAAGCGCTTCAGTCGAATCACTCATCGAAACGGGCAAACAGCGTTTACGCAAAATGCTTGCGGCAGGAACAACAAGTTGTGAAATCAAAACCGGATATGGATTGAGCGCGGAAAGCGAATTGAAAATGCTGGAAGCCATAGTGGCTCTTCAAAAATCAGAGCCCCTTGATATCGCTGCAACCTTCATGCCTGCGCATGCCTTTCCACCCGAGATGGAGCGTCACGACTACGTACGCAACATCATCGACGACATGCTGCCGAAAGCAGAAAAAATCGTTCGCGATACTATCGGCGGAGGCGACGCACAACCAGCAGAACCCGGTGCAACAGCACAAATTCGCAAACCGATGCCTGTTTTCCAGGACGTATTCTGCGATGAGGGATACTTCACGTTGAAAGATACGCGCGAAATTTTGGAGGCAGGCACACGACACGGATTTCGTCCCAAAGTTCATGCAGATGAATTCGCAAACCTGGGAGCAAGCTCCATGGCGGTGGAAATCGCCGCCGCCAGCGCCGATCATCTCCTGAATATCAGCGACACGGAGATAGCACTTTTCGCGGAATCGGATGTGGTGGCAGTACTCTTGCCAGGGACATCATTTTTCCTGAACTTGAAAGAACACGCACGAGCACGCGTCATGATCGATGGTGGCGTGGCGGTGGCACTCGGAAGCGACTTCAACCCGGGGTCCTGTCACATATACTCGTTGATCTTCATCTGGGGTCTTGCTTGCCTGCACCTCAAAATGACTCCGGGAGAAGCCTTAACGGCTCTGACTGTCAATGCCGCGTTTGCTGCAGGGCTGGGAGATCGCGTAGGTCAACTACGCCAGGGATATCAGGCCGATTTTTTGATCACTGATGTGAGCTCGCTCGAAGAGATTCCGTACAACATGGTGTCCAATCCCATATACATGGTGTTCAAACGCGGCAAGCAATTAATCTAATTTGCCCGAAAGCAATTGACGGCACACCAAAGCACTGGCGCCTATCCTTATCGGACATTGTCATATATCTAGTCGAGATCTGCTTTCACTCGATTGATCTTTCCTACAAGAAGCGGGGCGGGAAAAAAAAACTTTCGCGCCGATGTTTACTATTCCGTTTCATTAGATATAATCTTCAGGACGCCACCACAGGTGGGGGCCCGGTAAAAAGTTTCGACTACCGTGCTCACCTCCGTTAAGATGGCTGTCCCGCAAAACCGTTTCTCACTCATCCTGGACATGAGGAAATTATTTAATGGCTGAACCTAAGCGCAAACCGATTCAGCAAGATTCGGATCTCGGATTGGGGGGATTTGATTCTTTCTTTGAACCCGATCAAGAACAGCAATCATCTACGGCAGGAAATGGTGCCACCGGCTATGGTGAATCGCATCTGAACACCCGGCTGGACAAACTCATTGGCAAATTCGGCGAACTCATTACTCTTACAGTTGATCAAAGAATTGAGACGGCCCGCATCACTCAGCAACTAATTGAAAATCAAAGGCAACTCGTTGCCACCCAACAGATTTTGATCAGACTGATGGAAAAGCACATCGAACTGACGCGCCATATCACAACCATAGAAGAAAAACTGCCGGCGGTTTTCGAACTGCCTGGCATGGTTGAACAGCTGCGCGGTCGCATCGCACTTCTGGAAGGAATTGAAGTCGATTAGTTAAGCCAAGCTAATCAGTATCGTTTTTTAAAGCCATGGGATTATTCCCATGGCTTTGGGCTTTTCCCATTTACACTTGACACTCCCCTCGACTACTATCGGTTGTGCACGGGGCATCGCCCGCGCAGGAGAAGACAGAAATGAGTTCGGTAAGTCGAGAAGGTCTCAGCGGGATACGGCATAAGCTGCTGTCGCATCTGCTTGCGCTCGACGAAGAGAAACCGGGCAAGCCAAAGACCAAGAAGTGGACACCCTCGTTGCAGGGGTTGAAGATTACCGACCTTTTCGCTGGAATAACGCTCACACAGAACTTCATGTGGTTGGTGTTGTTCCTCGGATTCTTCGGATGGTTGTTCGTGATCTATTGGGTTCGCCACAACGAACCGTTGGCGAACCAGGTCCTCGGGCAGCCGAATCACTCACCCAAGGCAAACGAAGACAGAGCCCTAGTGGCCGGAATCAAAAAAGTTCTACCGGTGCGCACCAGCAAGACGACTGGCGACTTTTACGTTCCCTACAACGATAGATTCGGAACGAACGCCTCAGGCCAAACCGTTTTTAATGCCTCGGCTCCGGCGCCGCAGGTAAATTCGGCAACATCACCTTATGGACCGGTGCACCAGCCTTACAATCCCAGCCAACACCCCTGGGTCTCGTCACCATCGGTGGAACAAACATATCTACCACAGCATTATTTTCCGCATCCACAAGCAGTTCACCCGCAGACTTTTCCTGCAAAAGGAAACTACATGGTGGGAGTTCATACTCATTCAGGAACAAAAGTGAAGACAATCGTTAATCAGTAGCAGAAGTCGCATTAAGAAGTAGCAAAGTGGAAAAGCCTGTCGTGGCGGTATATTCCGAGCAGCAATTCTTACCAATGCCCGCAAATTCTTGTATCGAGATCTCTAAGGCTTTATTGCGAGCATCGAACCAATTCATTCCTTGTATTAGAATTAGGCTCCGAGCACGCTTATTGCCTGGAGACTAAAATTGGCAAATATGGACGTTTACGACATCACAATCATCGGCGCTGGCCCGACCGGCTTGTTTGGCAGCTTCTACGCCGGTCTGCGCGGACTCAAGACAAAAGTAGTAGATGTCTTGGCTGAAATGGGCGGGCAGCTCACCGCTCTCTATCCTGAAAAATACGTCTACGACGTGGCTGGACATCCCAAGATTCTGGCAAAGGACCTTGCCAAGAATTTGGCGACTCAAGCACAACTCTTCAAACAGACTATTGCGCTTGGTGAAAAGATCACCGACATGCAGCAGATTGAAGAGGGCATCTGGAAAGTAACCACCGACCGTGGAACCGAGCACTTCAGCAAAACAGTATTGTTGGCTCTGGGCGCCGGAGCTTGTGTGCCGAAGAAACTGGATGTTGACTACCCGACGGAAATGGAAAATGATTGCATTTTCTATGCAGTCAAGAACAAAGAAAGATTCCGCGGCAAAGATGTTCTTATCATCGGTGGCGGAGACTCAGCAGTTGACTGGGCAAATGAGTTCTCTCTAATCGCTGACAAGGTTACTTTGATTCACCGTCGCGATCAGTTCCGCGCAGTTCAAACCTCTGTCGAAGAGATGAAGCGGAACTCCGTCGATATAAAGACCTTCTACGAATTGAAGCAAGTCATCGGCAATGGTGTTGTTGAGCAAGCAACCATTTTCGATAACCGCAGCGGCAAAGAAGAGACGATCAAATGTGATGCCATTCTAATAAATATTGGCTTCGTCATTAACCTCGACTTCTTGAAAGCATGGAATTTGAAGATGGAAGGAAACGCTATCTCCGTAAACGAGAAGATGGAAACAAACCTTCCTGGAGTGTTCGCCGCAGGTGACATCTGCACGCACCCGGCAAAACTAAAACTAATCGCAACCGGCGCATCGGAAGCAGCTACCGGAGTAAACTTCGCCGCTGTGTTCATCAATCCGACCGCCAAAGCATTCCCCGGTCACAGCTCAAACTTGAACTTGAGCATCTAAGTCGGAGAACCGAAGTAACTGGAAGAGCTCGCCTACTACCGGCGAGCTCTTCGCTTTTGGACTTAAGAACGTAACCGGATTGCGCCAGGCTCGGTAGCACAAGATGGCTTGGACGCGCCATCTCCGCATGCAGACGACGATAAAGAATCAAATCGGTGAGAGAAAAAACATCACTTTTTTCCGGGAATTGGGGTTAAATTCAAGTTGTGAAGCCATTTCTCGCGGAGCAGGTCATGTCAATTCTGGTTGATCACGAGATTAGAGCAGAAATCGAATCGGGAAAATTGATCCTCGATCCGTTTGATGCGTCGCTTATTCAGCCCAACTCGTACGATGTGCGACTTTCAGATCGATTCAGTTGGCATGAGAAATCAGATGAAGTCATTGACCCCTATAAATGTGACACAGTGCTCACCAGCCTGGTTCACGTGCAGGGTGAGAGTATCCTGCTGCACCAGGGTCAATTCATACTGGGTGCAACGCTAGAGAAGGTCTGCTTGCCGCGCGACATCGTCGGACAGCTGACCGGCAAATCGTCGTTGGCCAGACTCGGAGTCATGGTGCACGTAACAGCCGGTTTCATTGACGCCGGCTTCAGCCACCCTCCGGCACACATTACCCTGGAAATAGTAAACGTTGGCAATCGTCCCGTGCGACTGCACGCAGGCATGGCAATCGGCCAAATGGTATTCACGCGGACAGTGGAATGCGAAGTCGCTTACCACGAGAAGCCCAACGCCAAATACAACGGTCAGCCCGCCGCGGCTCACAGCCGCTACTACCTGAATTCACGTTCGTAGTTTGCTCTGACGCTAGTCGCTAACAATTCCAGGTCCTGAGACCGCCCTTGCCAATCTCAACCGTTAACAGTTGAGATTGGCGCTCAGCAAAGCGACCGAAGCCGGCCTCCTCCCGGCAGAAAATCTTCGGGCCCCCCGGCAGCGCTAGCTTCGCCACAGGGGACGCGTCCCCTGATTTAGCGGCAGCTACGAATTTACCCGTGCCACCAAGTCGATTTAGCATGTGGACAGGATTAGTCCGCAGCAAAGCAGGAGCTCGGGCTGACCTTCATTCGGGCTGGAGGTTTATATGGAAAGAGATTCACTCTCCCGCAAAGGGGAGAGCCTGTCGCGCGCAGGCGCATCGGAACTGTCACCTTCGACATGGCGTCACATCTACGGCGAGATCGCACCATCGGCGCGGTCGCTCAGCAAGGTTGAACAGGGAGCAGCCTACGGCGCGGTCATAAATTCGAACTCAAGCGGGACGGCACCATGGCGTCGAAGTTGGGGCGACGTCGCTCCGTTGGCGGGGCGCAGTCCGGTTTCACCGGGCGAAACATCCTGCGGTATCCAATCCAACGGAATCGACACCGCAATGCGGCAAGAGTCGGGGCTTGCCTCTGGAAGCAAGCCAGACGCAAGAGCTCTCGGCGCTTCCGCCGCACATACCCGGTCGGAAAAGCACTCGCTGCCGGAAGGGCAAGGGTCTCAAAACGGCCCCGCGGAAGGTTCTTCATCCGTAGTACCGGATTGGAATCAATATATAAGTACGCAACCGATCCCCGTCAGTAATAACCCGGAACAAGAACAATCGCTGCCAGCCACAACGCCAGGGCAAGATCAGATAATTGCAGAAAGCCTGAAATCGAAAACCAGTGTCGCCGGATATCTATACACGAGTGCGCTATCGGGCGGACTATTCAACGCCTTGTCGTACTTTGGCGATCACCAATTGATGAGAACCAGTCCGGAGAACTACAATCCATGGCAGCAACGATGGGCACAAGTGAGCCCGGCTATGAAGGTCCTGAACAGTTATGCAGCAGACCTTGATTCGGCGCGACAGGCGTTTGCTTGTGCCGACACAAAATTGGGACTGGCCAAAAGTGAGTTGAACGCACTGCGTCACGTGCCGGAGAAAATGCTCACCGTTGCACAAGTGAATCTGTCCATGACAAAGTCCAACGCCGCCGAGTCCCTCCAACACGCCATAGCGCAAGCGGAATTTCTCAGCCGCTTGACCGAAGATACCAGCCCGGGCGAAATAAGAGCAGCAATTGGTTCTCGTTCCAAGCTCGGAACAAACGGAATAATATTCGACCACAGCAGTGCCTTAGGCAAGCGCATGCGCTACTACGCCGGTTCCATCGAAAATGGCTGCTTCCCCCGCGATAGCTTCATCACTGAGACCTCAGCCTTGCAACGAAAAATCTCGATGCTGTCTGTTGCCGCAAGCGAACACGCCAGATTCAAGGCAGAGGTTCAATTCTTTCTGGATGGCAAAGCTGGTAGTTCGAACGCCGTAAGTGAGGCAACAGGCACTGCGACCGAGATCTACGCAAATACAAAACTGTTTCTGGCAGGAGCCAGCGACACGGAAAGGCTTCTCCATTACGCCACCAAAAGCGGTGCGCATGCTCAAGCGACAGAGTCGTTCATGTGCGCGCGAGAGCTCCTAAGTGACAAATATCAGGTGCTGAAAACCGCCAGGGAAACTGGCCCAAGCATCGCGCATGGTTCCATTCCAAGCACTCTGGCCAAGGGATTCGGAAAGGGGCTGGGAATTGGAGCCGGCTCGTTGGCGCTGGGCTTCGGGGTAGATACTCTCATCGGGCAGAGCTTCAACTATGTGCCCAAACAGGACGGACTCCTGCGTTATACGCTGGACGGCGTGATCATCCCGGGGGTAGTTTTGTCTAGCTTGCCCACCAGAATCAAGTTACCGGCTGTCATTGGGTTGTTCGGTGGCGCGCGAGTTGGCGATTCATTGTGCGGTGGCGGATCATCAGTGGAATTGAGTACGGCAATGCGACCCAATGTTATTGACGCCACGGTCGCTCCACTGATTGCGCTAGCGCCCTTGTCGCTTCCTCACAAACTGGGCGGACTGGCGGCGGAATTTGTTACCGGAAGGACTTACAATCTAATGGTCGGCGCTACAGGATGGGACGGCAACAACGGCGTTCGCCTTAACGATCAGGTCGCAGCACTACGCAACAAAGACGCCATCACCGGTAGTGAACGTTCGTTTATGGATGCCGTCGACAAGACAGCGGAACTGGCGATGGAAAGCCCCGCAGTGGTGGAGCAATTGCTGCTTCGCCAATATGATCGCACAACGCTCCATCCGCTGGAGCAAGAACGGGAGCTAGCCCTTTTATCTTACGGACTGGGACTTGCGCGTCTCAAGAAAGGTAGCCGACTATCCGCGACAGACTACAGCGAAACGTCGTATTTT
The DNA here is from genome assembly GCA_019752635.1 of Candidatus Obscuribacterales bacterium. Taxonomy (GTDB): domain Bacteria; phylum Cyanobacteriota; class Vampirovibrionia; order Obscuribacterales; family Obscuribacteraceae; genus JAKFUT01. The sequence continues at coordinate 90,694 of JAIELX010000053.1, forward strand.
CTGCGCGGCACTGCATATGACTTCGGAGGCTTGGCGGCGGAGCAAATCAATAGCGCTCTATCCGCGCTCGACAAAGCCCGAACCTATGCCGTTGAGCACCGCGGTGAAACAGTTTCCGGTCAGGTTCTCGACAACGACTTTACTGGCAGAATTGACCGACTGCGCGAAAAAGTCAAATCAACGCTAGATAAGATCTACGGCGAACAAAAGATAGCGCCGGTCTACGCCGCTATCCGGGAAAAATGCCGCACCAATATGGAACAAGTTGTATCGTTTATCAAAGAGAAGCAGGCGGCGCTGCGTTCGCTCGGACCAGACTTAAGCGACTGCGACCGAAGATACGTAGCAAAGATTGCTCGCGATCTCGCCATCGCCAATCTGGCTTATGCGGAATATTGCCTGTCAAAGAACAACGGCGAGGATGCCCGTACATTCTTCACCGTGGCAGAGCAACATCTGTCCAATTCGCAAAACCTGGAAAACTCGCCAAATTCCCGGCAACTTGGCGAATTGTTGGATCGCTTTCGCTCGAAAATTCCCGGCTCGGTCAAACAACAGTGGCAAAATGATGTTAACAATCCATTCAAATTAAGATCCTAGAATCACCTTATTCAGCAAGCATTACGGCGGTCCCGCACCTCCGCTCACCGTTACGAGCCCCCTTCGGGCGGGCACGTATTTGGGAGGTAGGAGCAAGCAATGTACGGATTGACGCGCACAAGCATCATGCTTCTGGTACTTCTGTCGACGATGGCCTTGCAACCATGCCTGGCTCAATCATGGGGACAGCTTCACCAGGCAGCCACGGCTTCCATGAAGCTCGGCGATGCCGGTGCCGCCGAAAAACACTGGCGTACCGCTCTGGAATCCTGCGGCGAAGCCGATTCAAGCGATCCCCGCTACGTGCTGAGCGTACGGGGACTGGCACGCTGCCTCCAAGAACAGGGCAAGTTAGCCGAAGCGGAAGGCCTTTACGCGAAACTTCTGCCAGCACCGAATAAGATTTCGGCGTCTAACAGCGATCTGTTAGCGGCAGCAATGGAATACGCGCTTGTCCTCCACAAACAAGGGAAAAGCGAAAAGGCCGCCGAAATAGACAAACAAATCGCCCCGGCGCTCGAACAAGCAAGGAAGGCGGAGACACCGGCTCCGACTGTGTTCAGCTTCGGCGGTCCGGACAACCAATCGATGGCGTTGGAAAAAAATAGGCTGAAGTGGGAAAAAGAAGAAGGTACCTGCACTCACAAGCCGCCTGTTGCTCCAATCCGATTGCCTGAGGCAAAGGCGACGGCCAGTGAGGCTGACGAGAAGCTTCCCGGTGAGCAACGAGATCAGAAAATAGCGCACACGGACAAGTGGCAGATTCTGGGCCGGCGGGGAGAAGAGCTACTCCAGCAAGAGCGTTATGCCGATGCCGAAAAGATTCTAAGGCAAGCCTATGCCGAAACACGGATTTATCACAGACACGATCAGGCGCATCAAGACTTGATGCTAGATCTAGCAACTGCGTTTGCCGGGCAGGGAAAAGTCGCAGAGACTGAGACGATGTTTCGTCTGGCTTTTTTGTGGGCGAAGAACAACACAGGCGACATTTCCGATGAGAACGTGCGGGTCTGGGAACGCTACAGCGCTGCGTTGAGGAAACTCGGGCGGCAGACCGAAGCAACCGTTGCGGAATCTCATTACGAAAATACGCTATTCAAATTGAACAACGCCAGAAGCAACGGACAGATCCGCTCATTATTCGGTCCCATTACCCACATTGGTCCGACGAAAAGCCTTTTCGATCGGCCGGCATCGCGCCGACCACCACCGAACAACGGCAATCTTTTCCAGCACCCGCAGCGCATGGAGCGCTATCAGCCTGGATCTCGCTATCCCGAATACCGCGACTACAGCGATTTCGACGACGACTAACGCCCGGACTGGCATCGAACAATTCCCGGGAAGAATTTAGACCAAATTGGGTTCTAAAAGGGCAGCGGGAGGACTACTACTGATTATGAACGTCAATGGACCGCTGTTTCGAGGATTACGTCCCGGTGCAGGTCGAGAAGCCGGCGCTCCGAGGCGAACGACGTGGGCTGAAGTCCTCCGAGGCACGATTGGACGGCGAGCGCTTAGCAGTAGATCGTAAATAAATCATGGAGCGTTTCCAATTTATTTTGGACAAGCTCGTGTAGACCGAGTGGTCCAACGGAGGAACAAATCGCCGCCCACCCGCGATATCAGGGGCTCTTGGAGCGCAAGCCCGGAACTCAATCATCAAAGTCCTTCCAGAAATTGTCCACAAGTGCTCCACAGAGTCTCCAGGCTCGGCCAATATCATAACAACATAGAAACAGAAGGATAACGGAACCGCACCAGAGAAGCAGACTCTCTCATTCAGTTCCATTAGTTCTATCAGCGAAGTTGGGTGTAGCACCAGGCGCATTTGCGCGTGCTCACCGTTTGTACGTGTTGGTTTGATTCCGGTTCTATATATACCGGAGATGCGAGGAGAACGCATTTCAAGCGCAACCGTTTTACCTATGCTCATTCGAGCATCCACGGCACGGAGAGGGAAAATGAACGAGTTTACAGAAGTCGGCAACGAAGTGCCGGCTAACCGCGGTAATGGTCTAAATTTAGTTGCCATCTCACTTTCGGACAAGCTATACGACAATTCACAGCCATCGATTGCAAGCGACTTCGGTCGTTCATTCGCACACACACTGGTGCAAGCGCCTCTCGAAGGAGTAGCGCAGCTAATAGACGGCAAGGCAAACGGCGATACTCAAAAAGCGGTGCATTTTCTCGACGGTCCGGAGCATGCCAGTTTCGGCACCTCGCATTGGGCGGCTCAGCAAGCGGGATCGGCACTCGGCGCTATCATTCCGGTGCTGGCAATTCACAAAGGCGTATCCAGCACATTGGGCCGCAACTACTCGACAAAGGCGGCATTGGCGATGAGCGAGAACATGCAAGCACTCACAACGCGCCAGGCCTTCGGTGCCGGCGGGGTGAAGATGGCAGAGTCCGCACTGACAGGCGCTATTTACTCGGGCGTCTTCACGCCGGTAAGAAACGACGAGACCGACTTTTGGGCAGCTCGCGCAAGGAACTCCACAGTTGGCGGCATGACGTTTGCAACGTTGACAGGATCGGGACTCGGGCTGAAAGCAATCGCAGAGAGCTCCACAGCCGCCAGGATGCCAGCAATGGCCACGGCACTGCGCTCGGAAGTAACCAGCGGAATCTTGTCCGGCATCCCCGCAGGACTGGTTGCTGCTAACGGCGACTCGCTCCTTTCCGGCAAAGGCTTCGCAACTGGCGAACAAAGCCTTCAATCCATGTTGACCTTCTCAATCATGGGTGGTGGATTTGCTTACGGCAAAGGAAAAATAGCGGAACTGCGTCCGTCTGCAAGAACGACTGAGTCAACCGGTCAATTTAAAGAAGCCGGGGTAGATGTAGACGGTCGGCCGATCGCAGAGAGCGGGAGAGCCAAAGTCGCAGCGAATTTGCCCGAATATTCATCGGCTGAAATGGGGCGAGCTCGCGGTCAAACGCTGCGGGATCTCGCTGAAATCAAAGCACTTGAACCAGGCAAAAGCGTTCTTGATCAATTCAGAGATTCCGGATTGTCGATTGGTCAGAAATACCGCGTGCTCAATTCACTTGCTGAAGTACGTGAGCACTTCGTCAATCAAAGAAATGACGGCAAAATTGACGCAGATCAAAATGGAAACTGGATTCACACACAAGGCGAACTTGGTCGCGTGATGGACGCTTCCAGAGCAGGAAAGCTCTCGCCGATTCAGACGGAAGATGCACTGCTCTCATCTATGTTCGCAGACGCTGTCAAATCAAAAGCTAACTTCTTCACGCACCACATTGACGGTGCACTTGCTGCCGACCATGTTCTGTCCAAGCAACTGGGCGGCGGATTCAATCGCGCCAGACTTGACGGCGTTGTTCACGGCATTCGCGAGCACCAAATCGGACCGCCGGAATTCATGGCTATGCTTTACGGCAACCGCATCAAAGGTGCACTCAAGTTTCAGCTAACCCCCGAACAGGAAGGTGCGCTCGGATCGCTACAAAAGAAAATCGCCGATCCTCTCAATCCCGCCAATGAGACTTACAGAACGGCCGACGGCGGAACAGCATTGAAACTGACTCCGCAAGAGACCGCCCTTTTGGAACTTACAGGCAACAAGGAATGGTACGTCCCCAAAGAATCGAACGTTTGGAACCGTTCTTCGCGAGCAGTGATCGACGGCGATACAATGGACAACTATTACACTCCGGGCGGCATCGGCAAAATCACCGGGCTGGGCGGACCGGAATCCGACAAATTCTTCATGACCAGACGCCTGGATGCAGGAGCCGGAGTGGTAGACAGAACGACCAATATCGGCTCGGCTCGAGCAAGCGGCGTAGACGCCGGCAAGCTCCTCACTCCCGAAAGCAAGCCGCTGGCAGAAGCCGGACTGGCTCAAACAGAAGCAGCAATCGCCATGGCAAAACAAAAGGCCGTGGAGTCACTTCAAAAAAGCAACGGACTTGATCCGTCTAAAGAAGTTCCTTTCTTGAACACCGATCTCGTGTATCCCAAATTTGGCGAAGCCGATGCACAATGGTGGAATATTCACCGCACGGCGCCCGGAGCAAGATCAGCTGCCGATCAGGCGTTTTATGACGCCCATCGCTTTGATGGACTCTCCGCCGCCGAGCAAACCGCTTTCCTGAATGCGAAAATCCTTCGTGATCAAACAGTAGCAAATCTGCGTGCCGCACAACGGCTTGATGGACAGCAGCCACCGGAATACCGTCCGTCGACTGGCAGATAAGGTCAAACTCCAAGTTCGATTCTCCCGAGCTTTCGGAAGAACGCGACATCGGCTCCCCGCACACCGAACCTGCAACCTGAAAAGCGAGCCGTAGTAGCTCGCTTTTTGCATTCTTCACAGGGACTTATATCAGGAACTCTAGTGGGGGCCGCTTCACTCCGCCGAGAGGACCACCATTTCAATCGCTGATGGCAATTGATTATATTCAGCGCAAGTCAGGGTGGCTTTTGGAGAAACGGAAATGGTTGAATTCATGGAGAACGCAAGGGAACCGGCGTCGGGGGACCGCGCAGGAATCAATTTGCTCGCACTAACCATCTCGGACAAGCTGAGCAGCGACGCGAACTCCTTTGTCGGCAACTTCTGCCAGGCGTTCACGTACACACTGGTCCAGGCGCCGGTGGAGGGTGTAGCTCAGCTTCTTGACGGTGAGGCGAACGGAAAAACCAAGCAGACCGTTCACTTTATGGATGCTCCGGAGGCAGCGCCGTTTGGCAGCGCGGATTGGGTTGCGCAACAGAGCGGTTCAGCGCTGGGAGCCGTTGTTCCGGTCCTGCTAATTCATAAAGGTGTATCGACTGCAACGCAACGTAGTTACTCCCTGCGAGCGGCCATAGCGATGGGCGATCACCTGCCGGCCCTCACAGCACGCCAGGCGCTCACCGCCGGTGGTGCAAAGCTGGCCGAGTCAGCACTTATAGGAAGCATCTATTCCGGATTCTTTACTCCGGCAAGAGTCGACGAGAAAGACTTTTGGTCTGCACGCGCTCGCAGCGGCGCTTCCGGTGGCATGGCGTTTGCCTCGTTGACCGGCTTCGGGCTGGCTCTGAAGTTGCCAGCCGTTCAGTCGGTGTTGCCGACAGCATTGCGATCGGAAGTTGCAGCAGGAATACTATCCGGCTTCCCTGCGGGTTTGGTCGCGGTAAACGCCGAATCGATATTAGACGGTCACGGGCTTGCCCCGGCAGAACAGCAATTGCAGTCAGCGCTAACTTTCGCGATCACCGCCGGCGGAACAGCTCACGGCAAGAGTGTTATTGCTGAACTAGCGCCGGCAAAGAGGATAACCGCATCCACCGGACAATTCAAAAGTATCGGCATGGATGTCGATGGACGACCGATCGCAAAAGGGCACAGGGCTAAAGTTACGGCAAACTGGAAGGAGTCTTCACCGGCGGAACTGCTGCGTGCACGCTCACAGACGCTGACAAATCTGGCGAGAATTGAAGCTCTAGAGCCAGGGAAGACCGTTCTTGACCAGTTCAAGAATTCCGGATTGTCAATTTCCAGCAAGTATAGAGTCCTTAGCTCTCTTGGAGAATTACGCGATTATCTGGCCAAACACCCGGAGAATCAGGCTGATACGCCCCTGGAGCAGAATCGGCTTGGCAAGGAACAGGGCCGCGTGATGGATGCGGCCAGGGTGGGCAACCTCAGCGCCATTGAAACCGAAGATGCGCTGCATTGCTCCATGTTTACAGAGGCTGGCAAGACCGGAGACGTCTTCTTCACTCCGCGGCAGCGAGACGCTGCTCTTTTAGCCGATCACGTTCTTTCCAAAGAACTGGGAGCCGAGTTCACACGCACCAGACTTGACGGCATAGTCCATGCTATTCGCGAGCAGCAGCCTGGACCGCCGGAGTTTATGGCCGCTCTGTATGGACATCGTCTCAGGGGCGCGATAAAAACGAACTCGCAAGAGACAGCGTTGCGGTCACTGATTGGAAAGATGGCGGATCCCCTCAACCCCGCCACGGAAAAGACTTTTACCCCCGACGGGGGCACGGCGCTAAAGTTGACGGCGCAAGAACGAGCACTGCTCCAAACCACAGGCAATAATCATTGGGAAGTCCCGGATGAAGCCAACCCCTGGAATCGTTCCTCCAGAGCAGTCTTCGACGGTACCTCCATGCTCGCACCATCCAACGTCAAAGCAATTCGATTAGATCCTCCTTCCGGGAACGATGGCTTGGGTAGGATCTAGCGGAGAAAGAGGCTAGCGCGAACCGGGTGAAATTGAAACAGTCCGAAGGTCCCTGAGGGACCCCCTCACACAAAGAGGACTGCTACACAATGCTTTGCGGTAAGGTCCCCTTCCTCCTGCGACCGCCGCACCTCTTTGCATGATTGGGAAGATTCCCATGGGTTAGCGGGGAACACGAATTCACCGTTAGCTAAACGATCTTTAAGATATTGCATGGATGGTTAACGGTCAGGCGGGACGGAACCAGATTCTTTTGACCCGGAGGTCAGCTTCTAATTATGGGTGATACTAGACTTGGACAACCAGAAGAAAGCAAGCGCGACGACAGCCCCTTTCGTCCAGCCCTCACAATAAACGACATCAATCCCAATCCGCCACTCGAACCGGTCGCCCGCACAGGCGACAATGCCCCGAAGGTAGACCCGAATAAGAACGGTGGCGACGGACAAGCCCCATGGCGCCGGAACTGGGGCGAAGTAGCTCCCGGGGCAGCACAGATGCAACCGGTTAACCCCAAAGTCGAAGGCCAACCGGACCCCAACAGAAACGGCGGCAACGGCCAGGCGCCATGGCGCAGAGGTTGGGGCGAAGTAGCTCCGGGTGCAGGACAACTGCAGCCTGTGAATCCGAACGACGGCAAAGATCCTAACCAGAACGGCGGCAACGGAGTTCCCCCCTGGCGCGCAACGCCGGGAGTGGCACCGGTAGTCCCGGGACCGGGTGATCGTCCGGTAGTGACACCACCGACACCTGGAACCCCTGGTGTTCCCGACTGGAAAGACTATGCTGACAAAAACAAACCAGCGCCGGTGGGCAAGTGGGACGACCCCAACAAGGGCAGTGGTGTAGGCAAACCCGGAGATGGTCCCTCGGGTGGAGGTCCGCAAGGCAAACCGTTAACCCAGGAACAACTCGATATTTTGATGGACTCAAAGCGTCCCAAAACAAATGTTCTAGGCTACCTTTATACAGGTGGTCTCACCGGCGCAGCCATGAATGCCAGTATGTACGGTCTGGATACTAGATTGCTGGCTGTTCCCGAAGCGGAACGCAGCGGCATGATGAAGATGTGGGAGAAAATCAGCCCGACTGCAAAGAAGATGGCTCACCACACCGAAGCAGCAAGACTCGCTACAACGGCATTCTCCTCTGCAAATCAGGCGCACGGAATCGCACAGCTTGAACTAGACGCGGTCGCAAATGTACCGAGGACGATGTTCCAGGCGGCCGAAGCGCGTGCAGTGCTGCTCCAACCCGTAGCCACGGACTTAGCGCTCGTAACCGCGCAGAAGAATTACTTGCAGAACCATGCCGCTATAACAAGCGCCGATGACGTGATCAAGACCATTGGTCCAGCAGCGGAAGTCGGTAAGAATGGTGTGCTATTCGAGAAAGGCAGTACTGCCGCAATACAGTTGGAACAATATGCCGCTACCCTGCGAGCAAAAGCAATGGGGGCGGTCGGCGTTGCACCGGCAGATTTTACTGCTCCCCTAGCTGAAGTAGAGGCAAAACTGGCCGGCATGTCATCGCAAGTGGCGGAGTTGGGCACCGTTCAACAACGGCTCGTCTTCTTCCGCAGCGGGCTGGCAGGCAACAAGGCTGCTGTAGATGCAGTGCTTGGTACTTCTGTAGAAGTAGCCGCAGGACAAAAATTGTTCGAGCGCGGCTCGGCAGAAGCAGCCGAACTGATTAACTATGCGACCAAAGCCGAAGCGCACGCTGCGGTAACAAAAACACTCGACGCTGCTCGCGGTGCGATGGGTGCAAAAGAAACAGCACTGAAAGCAGCAATGGAACGCGGAGTCGGTGAGTATCACGGTAGCCTGGCAGGAACCACCCTTAAGGGATTCGCCAAAGGTGTCGGCATATCGGCTGCGACAATGGCGGCGGGTTACGGTACAGACTATGCCATGGGCCAAATGCTCGGATACAAGCCACAAGCCGATGGCATGGGACGCTTCCTCATAGACGGCGTAGCTATACCAAGCATTCTATTGTCCGGTATGCAGCCCAGAACAAAAGTGTGGATGGGCGGTCTACTGTTTGCGGGTGCAAGAGCAACGGATTACTTCTCAGGCTCGATGGCATCCACCGAAGCGAGCATGCTCTTGCGTCCCAACACGGTCGATGCAATCGGTGTCACAGGCTTCGCACTTGCGCCGATCCCGGGCAAGTACAAAGCAATGGGCATAGCAGGAACACTTGCACTGGGTCGCGGATACAATATGTTCGCTCGCGCCACCGGACTCGATGGCTTCAACAACTCCGGCGAAGTATTGGATGCGGACCTGACCAAGGTTCGCGACCTGGACTCAACAACTCAAACCATTGGTTCCTTCGACCGCTCGGTTCAAAAGGCAAAAGAACTTGGCGTTGAAAATCCTGGTGTCCTCGAGTATCGCCTGACACAAGCGATGGATCGCACCAACTTGCATCCAGTGGACAAAGAAAGACAGGTCGCCGCGTTAGCCATGGGACTCGGCCTAGCTCGACTACAAAAAGGCAGCCGATTGACAGTCGCCGACTACACGCCAAGCGCCTATTTCCTGACCGGCACCAAAGCAGACTTTACCTGCACCGCGGCCGAGCAGCTCAATAGCGCAGTAACATCACTGGAAACGGCACGCAAGTACGCCATTGCACATCCGGGTGAAGTAGTAAACGGTCAAAAGTTGGACGACGCCTACGTCCGTCAATTAGATGAACTGAAAGGCAAAGTCGTTACTGAATTGAACGCGGTCTACGGAGAGCAGGACATCGAAGGCATGTACAGCGCCGTTCGTGAACTCTCCAGAACCAAAGTACAACAGCTGCTCACATTCATCGTTGAAGGCAATCAAAAGCTAGGAGCACTGGGTGCAGAACTAAGTCCGTCAGACGTTCGTTATGGAGCCAAAATGGCGAGAGACCTTGCACTGGCAAACCTCGCCTATGCTGAGTCTTGCGTACAAGGTGGCAACGGCGAAGACGCTCGCGGATTCTATAATGCAGCAGTAGACCACATCAAGAACGCCAAAGGTTTCGAACCGGATTCCAAAAACAATCCGAAAATCGAACGCCTAATTGATAGTGTTCGAGCACGCATCCCGGGCGCAGTAGCAGCGCAGTGGGGCAACAACATCAACAACCCATTCCAGATCCGACCGAAAGGTCCCTAACCCGTAATCTCCCGAAGATTGAAATTACTTTTGAGGGCTCGAAGTTGGCGACAATTTCGAGCCTCTCATTTGGCATTAGTTTCCGGTGCCATTACTAAACTCGACCTTGTTGACTCCGTAGTAGGCCAGAGCTCGACGAGCGGCAGAAGAGTTGAGAACTCCACGGCAACACGTTGCGCTGCGATCGACATGAATTATCAAAGTGGTTCTTCTGCCAATCGACAAACAAAGCTCCTTCTCCAACGGCGGACGCCACGCTAACAACACGAAAGCGAGCCCCAGCACTGCCATAGGCCAACCTCCAAGCCTGTAGCGTCTACCAAAAATAAACAAGCCGACAAGGCTGCAGTAGAACAGAACAACCGCCACGGGAGAGGGCGGGCCCAGCGCAACAACGGCCCCGGGTAACGCAGAGACATATCGCACAACCAGCGTCAGCGCGAACAACGGTACGGAGTTGATCTGCGTAATCCAGCGAGCCGGCTGGTCTAAGAATGGGAGCAAGGGCTGTAACAACACGAGCAAACTCGACGCAAACCCAAGCGAGCAAACCACAGGCACAAAGAGGGAGGCCAGCAAATTTGCCGGCAAGAAATAGAGGGAGGTTTCATAGAAATACAGTAGCTGAAGGGGAAAGACCGAGGACTGAGCAATCATAGTGGTGGCAATCAACTCAACAGCCGTTTCACGCCAACCGTTGCAAGTGCGCGGAAACGCACGCGAACAGAAAATCATCGCCGCAGTCGCAGTGTAGCTGAGCTGCAGGCCTATATCCGTCATTGACAGCGGATCTAAGGCAACCGCAATCGATAACGCGCAGACAAGCACCGCCGGCATGTGCAGCCGTCGATAACCATACCGCGCAATCACAATGAATACGCACATGATTGCCGCACGAAAAATCGAAGGCGAAACACCCGCTAGCAAAACAAAAACACCGATACTCGCCAGGCAGAAACAGCAAAGAATCCTGCGCGAACGCACGAGAAGGCGCGCGGAGTATGCTGCAATAACAAGCACCACTGTCAAATTGTATCCCGACGCGGCCAGCACATGAGAAAGACCGGCATCACGAAAGATTTGTTTGTCCCCATCACAAAGTATCACAGCACGATCACCCAAAACCATCGAGGAAAGCAGGCTTCCCGCCGACAGTCCCAAAATACGCTGATGAAAGAGAACAATGCGGCTACGCCACCGACTCACTATCGAATCGCCGATTGACCAAGTAGAGTCAATAATATTTCCTTGCGACACCACTTCCACGACATCCCGACCTGTCACCCGACACTGAGTGAAGATCCCCTTCCTCGCTAGTGCTGCGGACGCATCAAACTCATAGGGATACTTTGCTGAAGCCGGTGCGCAAATGCGAGCTCGCAGGCGAAGCGTCTTTCCCGAAGAAGGCTCGAATTCCGGTGAACGCTTGTACAGGACCGCGATTTGTCCGCTCACTTTGACCGAATCACTTGCTATTTGTGATACACGCATCGTGAGAATCTGACCATCCTTTACCGGACGAATTGCTTCAACTCTCCCGTCAAAGGTTATCGTGCGTCCGACGAACCGCGAGACGTCGGTCGAACTCCTGAAGGGAATGCGACCAATGGCATGGAAGTAACCGACAAGAAAAACAAGGAAAACGACCGGAGCACGACGGGTCCGCCCCGGAGAGCACGCAACAACAACCAAGAGCCCGATTGCACAAAGTGTCACCACCAATGGCCAGACCAGCGCCACCCCCAGCGATGCACCGAGGAGAAACGCCAGGCAGAGCACGACCAGCCGGCGAGGCTTAGCAGCCAGCCAGACAGACGGCCCGCCGGACGACTCCTCTGTTCCTGGTAGCGCCCCTGTCTGGTTTAAGTCTGCAACAATTTTCCCCATAGCTTTCACCACCCGTCATTCCTATCAACGAAGAAATCATGCCAAGGGTTCAAAACCGTTGAAGACTAAGAGCTACGACAGGAAAGGATGCGACGTGCGACCGGGCATATAACTCACTATGAGATTGAAACTCTTAGCGACACTGGGAACAATTCTGTGCACCATCGGAGCGGCAGGTGCAGAAGCGAGCGACAGCCTGCTCGTTCCAATGCCCGATGTCAACCAACTTGAAGGTGGAGATAACGGTCGAATGGACTGTGGTCCGGCAGCAGCGGCCGACTACCTTATCTGGTTGAGAGATAATGGATACCCGACTTTAGTACCTGGCACCGCGCACGATGCCATAGTAGAGATGGAACGAGTTTTAAAAGCCGATTCTACAGGAACCGGAGTGCTCAACTTTTCTCGTGGACTCACCGCATACTTAGCTGAAAAAGGGTACGCCATCAGGGAGATTAGCTGCACCGGCTGGCGCAAAGGAGCGGACGGGACGGCGCCTCAGTTAGACGTTCTGAAGAAAACACTTCAGCGGGGCGGCGGCGTTTTTCTCAATTTTGGATGGTACAAGAAGGAGCCGGGCGACAAATATGTAAGATTCGGCGGACACTGGGTCTGTCTTGCGGGATTCGGTCTGAACGCCAACGGTGACAAGGATCTTGATTCGCTGATATTGCACGATCCATCTCCTCGCTGCGGTTCGCAGCCGCGCAACGAGTACATCAAACTGGCTAAACTCAATAGGGGAACTATCATCACAAACAAGAACAACGTTGTCTTGCCCGCTGCAGATTATTGCGAGGTAGCGACCGGTTGGACGATACCTCGAGCAGCCGAAGTCGCAATCCTGGATTCCGCAGTCTGCATCACCCCTGCTCGCAAATAGGCTTGCTCACTTACTTAACTTCGCTTAGTTCATCCACGTTGTAATTGAAGGTGTACAACACTTCCAGATAGGGCGCTTCGTAGTCTGACGGTAACGGCTGAGGGCGCTTCGCAGCTGACTGAATCGCAGCAATGGCCGAACGATCAGTCTCCGCTTCACCTGCGGATTGCGAGACTTTAGCGAACGCCAGGGTGCCGTCTCTATTGATGCGAAACAACACTTCCAGGCGCCGCGACGTACCTTTGGGTGGCGTCCATGCCGACTTGATCCGGCGATGAAGGTCTTTGAGATAGCGAGAAAGCCCGTTCTCATGCCCTTTTCCACCGACAGAGTTACCGCCGCGCTGAAAAACCTTCATAGCGTCGCTGTCGCCGTCATTCTCCACAAGTTCAACCAATTCCGGAGGCTCCACTTCGGCGATGTACGGCAGCTGGCGCGAATCCGGGCGATTCTGCCGCATTGATACAACAGGTGGTGCGCTAATTCTCTGCGTAGCCCACGACGATGGAATCACCAATGATGGATCGGACGGGTCTGCACTCTTTTGCGGAGCTGGTTTTACCGAAGCGCTGAACTCCGTCTTGAGCATAACCGGAGGAGCAACAGACGGCGATGGTTTCGTAACTTGATTTACTTTGCGCTCTGCTGGTGGTTTTTCGGAAGGTTGTTCGTGATCGGCTTTCTTACGCTCTGTCTCTTTGGCCTTAAGCGGCTGAGAACGCTCAGGAACCGAAGGAGCTGCCGCCGTCCGGGGCACTACAGGCGATGGCACCCCCTTAAGCGTAATTTCGTCCCCTCTGCGCTTACGAGGCTGCGCCTCCTCTGTCTTCGCGCTCCCTGGCAACGGTGAATTCAAGTCCGTTGCATCATTTCTGGAAACAAACTGAATGTCGACAATCTGCGTGACCTTAGCCGGAGGCAGCGGCTGCACCTGCAAGCCGAATAGAAAAACGGCCAAAGCAATGACGAAAAAGCTAAAGGCAAACGTTTCGCTGAATTTGATTGGCACTCTGGCAGCCGGTATCAGCAGGTCGGTGTAATCACCGTCATGCTGCAGGTTAAGCTGGGCCAGCGAAAAAATACTCAGACCAACGGCGCAAACGTACCAGGGCAAAAGTTCAATTCCTGCCCCGGAACGAGACATGGAGAGACACATGAGTGAGGGCGCCAAAACATTGGCCAGTACCACCGAGCAACGACGCCAACGGCCATGCTCAAGGGAGACCGGTTTCGAGAAAACGGTCGGCGCCTTCGTTACGGCAGCAGGCTTGTCATTAGAGACGGTTAACACGCCGCGATTCCGACCAACAATCAGCAAAATGGTAACACGGCACACAGGCTACGAAAACCGGTCCGAGAGTTCATTTTGTGGTAACGCCCCGCTAATTCCTATTCAGGCGCTCCGGCTCGTCGGCAAAGCCTGCGTAGAAAGCGGCGCATCCCCCTTAGGCGGCGGTAAACCGCCGCTCGAGCTACGCTTCAACAATTTAATATGGCGTTAGCGCCGCTGGTTATTTGCCCATTGCCGCAAAGTATACGGCGCAGGCGTGGTCGATGTATTCCCGAGTCAAGCGTGGTTCGGTTTGCAGGAATTTGCAGAGGTTCGTGACCTGATCAATAACGTCGCGCGGATGGCAGCATCGCATGATGCGGCGTCCACTCCGGTACTGTGTTTCGATGAGGTAGTTAACCGCCTCTTCATTATAAGGAACACCTGCACGCTGACAATACTGCAGGAAAATCCACTTGAATTCCTCCTCGGTGGGACTGTTGATATTGATTTTGAAGGGAATCCGTCGAAGGAACGCTTCATCCACCAGATCGCTCGGGTTCAGGTTGGTCGAGAACACAATCAACTGTTCAAACGGAACTTCGAGCTTCTTGCCCGTGTGAAGGGTGAGATAGTCAACCCGCTTTTCCAGGGGAACAATCCAACGGTTGAGGAGCGACTTGTGGTCAATACGCTGCCTGCCAAAGTCGTCGATTAGAAGCAGACCGCAGTTGGACTTGAGTTGCAGCGGTGCTTCGTAGAGTTTCGACGTGTAGTCGTACTGAAGCTCTAACATGTCGATAGTAAGTTCACCGCCCACCACCACGCAAGGACGCTGAATACGCACCCAGCGATGGTCATAGTCACGAGGATAGTTCGCAGCGGACACCTGAATGTGGTTGTGGTCATCATAGCAGCGGATGATCTGTCCGTCGCACTCAATGGCGTAAGGAACGAAGATGTGCCCCTTAAAGCTGCGAACGATTCTTTCCGCAATTGAGGTTTTGCCGTTGCCTGCGTCACCGAACAGAAACATCCCTCTTCCGGAGTTGATGGCAGGTCCCACCGTGTTTAATGTCTTGCGGTTGACCATGATGTCGGAGAAGGCAATTTCCAAATCTCTAGGCGTAACCGCCTCTTTTCGGATGGTCTGATACTTGAGCGACTCCACGTAAGTGGACCATGGAACGGGGCAAGCACCGACATAGCTGTTGTGATCGAAGAATGCTCTTGCTCTGTCACGCCCTTTCTCTGTAGGCATGTACTCGTAGTCGGCGATGCCACCGGAGGATCGCACTTCGATCAGCATTTGTCTTTTCAAAGACTCGAGGATCGATTCGACGATCTTGAAAGGAAGAACGGTGCGGTTGGCGATTTCACGACCGAGTGCGAAGTTCACCAGATAGATGTCTTTGAGAATCAGCTCTTCAAGGAAGCCTTCTTTAAGGCCCGTTTCCTCGATGGTAGCTGGATAGGGAGGAATGAATTCCTGTTGTTGTACGCCTCTGACCTGTTGAACCATATACTCTACCTGTAAAGACGACGAAACCACTTCCTATTCATTCTCTCAGAAACCTGCGAAAACGAACAACTTGACTAGAAAACACGAAGTTTTTATTCCACTTTGCTAAGTATTCCTACCATCTCTTTCAGCGATGAGGACAAGTCTTTTAGACTTTTCGCCCCTTGCTTGGCACCGTACCGTCGCTCAGCGTAGTCATCAAAGAACTCTTCCAGTTCGCTCAAGAAGCGCGCCTTTACTTCTCTTCGGCGATTCTGCGCTTCCAGAGAGCGCGCACCGCCTCCCGACAAAGGACTTTCCGGCGAAACCTCTTCTTTCTCTAGCTTTCCTCGGGTTTTGTCCAGCACATCATCAAGTGTATCTCCTGGTTCACGACTTACTTTCAGAATGCGAAGATCGCTCAACACTTCGATCATGGAAGCACTGGTAGCAGGGTCAAAGGGCACCGCGCTCCGCTCCGTTCGCTTCCTGGTTAAAGCAGACTTCAGGATGCTGCGATTGTAATAGGCAATCGTTGCCAAAGCCGCCAATCCAATAAAAATGCCACTGTTGCGTACCACAAGGTCAAGGACTCTGAAGAAAGATTCGAAGCTGGACCGCAGCGCGGGAGTCGTTTTTTGCACGACAGGCTGCTCGCAGAGCCATCCAAACCACCGCTCCAGCTCCTCGGCAAAGTAACTCAATGTTGACCTCTGCTCAATTCCGGAGAAGCCGCCTTCGAGTCCGTCAGGGGTAGCATCAAACGCTATCCAGCCTTTGCCGGGAATGAAAATTTCCGCCCATGAGTGAGCATCGCTCAGGCGAACGTCCCACATACCGGTCAGCGGGTTATAGGAACCAGGCAGGTAGCCTGTTACAAGACGCGTCGGAATTCCATTGATCCGGCACATCATACAAAAAGCAGAGGCAAATTGCTCGCAGAAGCCGATCTTACTTCCGATTAGAAACTCCGAAACAGTGTCTCGTCCATACTTCGCAGGCTCGATATCCAAATTGTATTTGTAAGTTCGTTGCAAGTGAGAGCAAATTCGTTCCGCCTGGCGATACCACCCGCCAGTTCCGGCAACTTCCCTGCTCAATTTCCGCACGGCAGGATCGATGATCTTAGGCACCTGAAGATAGTTCGGCATTTCTTGCTGCACATAATACAGATCATCCTTGGTCGGTTTCCATCGACCAAGGGAGATACGGTCGCGATACGGCACGTGAGAAACGACGGTGTAAACCATGTCTTTCTCAATGCCAACAGGGCTTCGCACCGATCCATAGCGGTCCAACTGCAGGTTCGGCGAAGGAAAGTAAATCTGATAGGGCACCGGAGCCGATACTACCAAATTCGAGCCCTCAGACTCGACATAGAAGACCTGAGTCAGTTCGCGAAACCGCCACTGCGCATCCTCATCATCGAGACCGGGCACAGGGTAGAGATCAATCAAGGCACCCTCGCGAGCCAGGCGTGCACGAACAGGTTTTGGATTGCGCATCGACCACGTAGCACCATCAAAGGTATCGTAAGCCATGCCCCTCCAATAAGTTGCTATTGGAGTCGAAACTCGCAGAACGATCTGATCGCCAAGCTTTCCGCGATAATTGGTATCAAGCGTCTCGGCAAAACCATAGTACGCTTTGGGATTAGCCTTAATGGAGCCATCACCGCTGGTGAGTTTGTCCATGAACGAATTGAAACTTGGGTCTTGCAAAAAAGAAAGGTCCATCTTGCCGGCGACTCGCACATGCTTGAAGAGATTGATTTCAGCTCGGGGCATGACAGCAAAGAGACCAATACTTGCCAGAGCAAACGATAGTACCCCGGCAGTAGCGATGGCGTAGCTCCTGGTCGTCCATCTAACACTACGCCGAGTACTTCGGGAAAATCTTTTCGGCGGCGGCTCCGGACTCGACCATGGATGAGCTCTAGTCCAGGTTCTTGAGCGACAATCAAAGCGAAGCAATAATATTCCGAGGAAGCAGAACACGAAGAGATAGAGTCCGAATTCAGTGTTATGACTCAACGTTGCTGCCGATGCAAGCAAAGTCAGTCCGACCAATGCGGACAAACCGAGATCACGGCGGCGCGGTAGGTCAAAGCAGTGCAAAGCTTGCAATGCAATCAACATATTTGTAAGCGGGATGCGCGTGTCCGCCATACTCATGTTCAAGCGCACTAGCAATTCTTTAAAAAACGCCCCGGCTACGAGCAAAATCCCGGCTGAGATCCAGATCTTTACCATAAAATTGTTGGAGTAACGCCGCTTGTAACTGAGCCAACTACCCAGAATAATTGCGGGAATCGCGGACCATGCCAACCACGTTGGAGTTTCGGCCAGGACGGTAGCCGCAAGAACACCAACTATCGACAACGCGCTGCTGGCCACGCGCAATTCGACTGAATCCTCGATGTAATGACGTCGATTAGGTAGCTTGGGTCCGTCCATGAGATTTCGCAACCAATTTGGCACAGACTTACCTCACAACACGGCAAGATCGTCGAGACGCGCCACCGAAACCAAAGACGTAAAGCCTGGTCCGAAATCGGTGCAGTCCCCGAAATCGGAGGCGTACGCCTTGACCGACACGAGTACCACACCTGGCGGTAAGAAATCTAGCGAGCCATAGAGCTTGACACTATCCGGAACAATCAATACCAGAGCCCTAGACCGCCCGCAGAGATACTCGATGCCCGAATACCAATCTTTGGCGCCGCCGTCGGAAAGTCTTTGCACCGACGCCAATGCGCGCAGCTGCTGTTCCAAAGCCAGCGTATGTGCCGGTAAACCGGCATCGGTCATCCGTTGCGTCAAAATATGGAGCTGCGGGTGAACCCCCTGATCGTGTCCGAACTTTGCCAGCGACGCACAAGTCGAAACAGCCAGGTCAAAATGATCATCAGACTCCCAACACGCAAATGCAGCGATGGCCAAATCGAAAACGGCCAGTCCTTCACGATCGAACTCCTTGACCATAAGTTTGTTATGTCGAGCGCTCAAGCCCCAGTTGATGAAACGTCGGCTATCGCTTCGCTGATACTCGCGAACGCCACGAGTTGCGCTGGACTGAAAACCGGATGAGCTGGGCATACGGCCGCTTCCGGGAACGTATTGTGATGATTTGACTTGATAAAGAAATCGGCCTTCCATGGGATAGACCTTGGGTAAAATAAACACCGACCCGCCGGAGCGATAGATGCGGGTCAACCAGGCAAGCCCGAAAGGATACGCCGTTTCGACTTCGACATCAGGTATAGGCGTCACTCCGCGCCGAACCGCAGGCAGTACTACGGCGACACCAGGAAGTTCCCTGGCATCATCAATCACCGCATTTTCAGAAACGCCGCCATCTCCCAGAGCTTTTGCGTTTCGCACACGAACAATCAAATCACAAGCCGGCAGCCATCCACGCTCAGGCCAAACAGATACCATTACGCTCAGATCATCACCGGCGGTGACACTTTCCGGTGCAGCGCCAGTCACATTCAATTGCCGAAGCGATAACCAGGGCACTACTACCGAGCAGAAACAGACCAACAACAGGGCGGCCGACAGCAAGAATATCCAACCACTATTGATGCTTGCGGCAATGCAGTATAGCGCCACGGCGAATCCCGCCACCAATGCGAATCTAAACTCGATCCCGAAGCGGAAGCCGACGGGGTGACAAGTTTTGCGCAAATCTCCGGCCGATTCCGCTGCGCTGATTTCAATGCCTGCTGGTTGCGCGCTCTGCTGCATCACGCACTTATACCGGAACGCGAACGCCTGACAGATACCGTTCAATCAAGTGATGATGCCCGACTTTATTGCCGCGCTGCTTGGGCACGACTCGATGACCAAAGACAAACGGGGCGAATCGTTTCACATCTTCCGGGCGCACAAAATCGCGCTGAGATAGCCAGGCGCAAGACTGCGCGGCTCGCATCAAGAGCTGACTGCCGCGAGGACTTACACCCAGCGACAGCTCGACATGATCCCTGGTCACAGCGGCAATATCGACGATGTAGCGCTTAACAGCGTCATCGACGCGCACCTTCTTAACGGATTCACGCGCAAGCAAAACTTCTTCCACCGACAAAACGGGCAACACCTCAAAGGAGCCCGGCTCCAGCGTCTTGCCCAATATAGCGACTTCCTGCTCAGCGGTGGGATAACCAAGATTGAGGCACAACATAAACCGATCCAGCTGCGCTTCCGGCAGCGGAAAAGTGCCATGATACTCAACAGGATTCTGAGTGGCGATTACGAAAAAGAGATCCGGCAACGCTCTGGCTTCGCCGTCAATTGTTACTTGCTTCTCTTCCATTGCTTCAAGTAAGCAAGATTGTGTTCGCGGAGTCGCGCGATTGATTTCGTCGACCAGCAGTATATTAGTGAACAACGGACCTGGTTCAAAGGTAAAAGTCCCATTGCGTTGATCGTAAATGCTGAGCCCGGAAACGTCCGACGGCAGAAGGTCCGGAGTACATTGAATACGCTTGAAGCCCGCGGACACCGATTTAGCAAGACTGCGAGCCAGCAATGTTTTGCCTACCCCCGGAACGTCTTCGAGCAGCACGTGTCCCCCTGCCAGAAAAGCCGTGGCAGCCAGAAATACTGCCGACTCCTGACCGACAAGAACGCTGTTCATGCCGGAGATAAGTTGCTGAAAACGTTGACTTAGGTCTTGTTTCTGCTCTTCTAATTGTTTCACTATAATGCCGCCAATCCATCAGCATCTTTATGCCCTTCTCGTCGCTTTATAACCGAAAGCACCCAAAGAGGTTACACCTCCCGGGCGGACTCTTTTCGGCAGCAAGCTCGCAAACCGCATGAATCTGAATCAGCCCCGCGCAGACCGGAAAAGGACAGTTCATTTCGCGGTTTCCGATAACATCCGACACTCATCCACAGCTTCGCTGGTTGGACATGTTAAACTGCTCAGGCAATAGAGAGGAGCCGCTCCAATGGCATTGACTTTTCAGCGCTTGATTCAAGCTTTGAACAGCTACTGGGACCAATATGGCTGCGTGGTGATGCAACCGTTCGACCTTGAGAAAGGCGCATCCACCATGAGCACCGGGACGTTTTTGAGGGTGCTCGGTCCCGAGCCCTGGAAAATGGCAACGGCTGATCCGTGTCGGCGACCGACCGACGGTCGGTACGGCGAAAACCCGAACCGGCTGCAACATTACTTTCAGTATCAGGTTATTTTGAAGCCGTCCCCGGACAACGTTCAAGAGATTTACCTTGAAAGCTTGAAAGCCGTTGGCATCGACGCTTCTTTGCATGATATTCGATTCGTGGAAGACAATTGGGAATCGCCTACACTCGGCGCTTGGGGTGTGGGCTGGGAAGTGTGGCTGGATGGTCTGGAAGTAACTCAATTCACTTACTTCCAACAAGCCGGCGGCATTGACTTGAAACCGATTTCCGCAGAAATAACTTATGGACTTGAACGCCTTGCGATGTACTTGCAAGACGTCGAAAGCGTTTACGACTTGCAGTGGAACGACTCTGTGAAGTACGGAGACCTCTATCACAGAAACGAGATTGAACAATCAAAATTCAACTTTGAAGAAAGTGATCCGGAAATGCTCACGACACTGTTCGCATCGCACGAGAAAGAAGCAGCGCGCTTGCTGGACAAGAAATTGATCATGCCTGCTTACGAACAAGTTCTGAAGTGCTCGCACTACTTCAACTTGATGGACGCTCGCGGAATACTTGGACGAGACGAACGAATGGCAAATATTTTGCGCATTCGCCGCCTGTCCGAGCGCGTCGCACGCCTGTTTCTTGAGCAACGCATTGAAATGGGCTTCCCGCTCATGGCGCCGGAAGGTCGCGATGCAATCGTTGAACAATACCGCGAAAAATTTCTGGCACCAAAGCCCTAGCGCCTGCATTACAACGACCGTAGGGCCCGCTTTGGCGTCGCGATTCTCACAGCTTGCAATTTCATAGACGGTCTGGCCGACTACCGACTACCTTGGGCAGGGGCAAGGCGGCCGGGCGCTTGACTCATTGCGGGCGAAGCCCGAATCCGGAGCACCGGGACAAGCTTGGCGCGTGTAGACACAGGTTTGCAACAAAACTCGGGCACGATTTACATAGCCTTCGGTCCGGGTACAAACCCGGGGGATGAAGAATCGCGACTACCTACTCCGGCAGATCAGAGATGAAAAAAGCGCAAACCTACTTAAGATCCTCCAAAATCGCATTAACACTGCTGGGACTATCCGGCGTTCTACTTACAAGCAGCCTACCTGCCATGGGCAGTTCGTACCAGGAAGGAGTAGCGCTCTACAACAAGGGCAAGTTCAACGAAGCACTTGCCGTATTCAATCAAGTTAGCTCAACCGGACATGAGGACGCAAACGTCGTCTACTATTCCGGATTGTGCCACCACCAGTTGCGGGACTTCAAGCAAGCGAAAGCATGCTATCAGAAGGTGTTGCAAGCCTACCCGAACAGTTCGGTCAAGGGACAAGCCCAAACGGCTCTTAGCGCATTCTACCGCAGCGGCGGCTCTGGTTCCGCCAGTTCGAGCAGCTCCGGTTCCGGCGGTGGCGGACACATCGTCGACGATGAAGAAGACGGACGCATCGACCTTTCCCGCTGCCCGCCGTCATCGCGACTCTATTATAAGGACACAGAGAATACGGCGGGCATCGCATTCATGGTGAAGGTCTCCGTCAACAATAGACCAATCGAAATGGTATTCGATACGGGCGCATCCTCGATCGTGCTTGGTAAGAACCATCTGGCCCAGCTCGGCATCGCACCACCGCCGGCAAACAAAAAGCCTGACGGCTATTCATCCGGTGTCGGAAGCAACAAACCCTTACCGAGCTGGTACATGAACGCCGATATCAAAGTGGCGGACATGCTAATCCCGAACTGTCCGATTACCGTTCTGGAAAATCTGCCTGGCGAGCCTTTGCTCGGACAGACATTTTTCAAACATTTCGCCTACACCATCGACTATGGTTCTAAGTCGATAATGCTTACGCGCAAGGGTGCAGCGGTCCCCTCTCCGGTCGGAAGCAGCGTTCCGTTCGTTAGAGAAGGCAATGAGTTGGTGGTGCAAGCTCAGGTGAACGGAAAACCTTACGCCATGTATTTTGATACGGGTGCAATGAACTGCGCGTTCACGGCGCAAGATTGCAAGAAACTGCAAATCGAAATTCCCGACGACGCAGAGAAAGGCATAAGCGTGGGTGTTGGAGGCGAGACCAATTCGTATCACTTCCCGATCAGCAGCCTCAAGCTCGGACCAATAGAAAAGCGCAACATGCAAGTTTCTGTTGTAGAGAATTCGAAAATGGGGCGGCCGCTCTTAGGACAATCGTTCTATGCCGGCTGGCAATACACAATCGACAACGAAAGAAAGACAATCAACTTCCTGCGCCGCTAAGATAGCTTGCGGACAAGCGTACCGGGTAGAATGCCTGTACACTTAACCAATGGCTTGCGGATTATCCAGACATGATGGCAATTGACTGCGTTGTATCGAAACTAAAGTCGGGTGCGTTTGCGTTCGGGCTTGCATTCGCTCTTCCACTGTTTTGCACTAGCAATGTTACAAGCGCCGCCGATGAACAGACCGCGCCAAAGAAAGCGATGGTAGTGCTGGTGCAAGCTCACGGGTGCAAAGTTTGCGCGAAAATCAAACCGATAGTCGATGAGTTGAAAAACGAATACAAAACAAAAGCCGATTTCGTGGAGCTGGAAGTCACGGATCCAAAAACCATCAAGCAGTCACGCAAAACAGCGAAGGAACTGGGCGTATCGTTCTTTCTCTCATTCTACGAAGACAACTTTCCTGCAGTTGGCGTTTTCAACGAGCGACGCAAATGCACGAAAGAGCTCTACGGATTGAACAAGCGCGAAGACTACAAGGCGGCTATTGATGCTGTGGTCAGAAGTAGCGAGAAAGCAGCGCCCCCCGACATGTAAGAAGTCAGACACACAGATTATGAACAGCTAGTGACTTTCTTGTGAACCCGCTTCACCTTGACAAGCCCGCTTGCCTCCTTTACTTTGACTCTCAGGGTAAGTGACTCTCCGGCATGACTTTGATGGTCCTGAAGGAGGGCGGGGGGGGACATTCAATGGGATCCGAGAGACTGGAACCGCCTAGTAGGCGCGACGAGATAGAACCACAAACCAGCCGAAACCAATTTACTAATGAAGCCTTTTCAAAACCAGAGCAGAGCGCCGGTGCCAGTTCTCCGACACCTCGAGTTTTTGACGAAAACAGTGTGTCCGAAGCTATCAAGGTATCCAAAGAGACAAAGCTGCCAATTATCTCCATTGTCACGCCCTCAGGGCAACTAGACCCGAGTACGGAAGCTCTCCTCAGCGAAAGTAAGACCGATGCGGTTTTCGTATCCATCAATAAAGAACACGCCAGCGCCATGATGAGGGCTGGAATGAGCACACCGGAGTTCTGGTCATTGGCCAATCTGGCCGGAGCCCGGGGCGACACGAACAACATCAAAGCTGGATTCATAGGCAAATTCGACCCTAACAGTTTTGATAACAACAAACCGAAAGACAGCGGAAAACCATCTGCAATAGCGCGCAGCAGCGTCAGTGAGCTCCTAGCGCCGTCATCGAATGCTCCGCTACCGGAGCTATCAGTCGTCAGTCCTCAGGATGTGGCTACCCGGTCGTTGACGACACGATCGGAATCGTCGATCAGCCCACCCTTGCCTAAAGTCGCTTTGACAGACGCGACGACGCCTACCGCAAAACCTGCTGTCGACCAACAAGTGGTCGAACGCACAGGAAATACGCTCAACAGACCAAAGGAGCAAGCCTCTCCGGCTGTCGACAAACCCGCTGAGATTCGCGAAACACCAGCAAGCAAAGACGGGCCTGTCAAACTCAAAGAAGTAAAGTTCAACACTGATGACGTAGCGGAGGCGTTCCGGCTCGCTCGCGAAAACAACCTTCCCGTAATCGTCTACAAAGGAGCAGACTTTTGTGGCAACTGCCCGAAGGTAAGCGCAGCGATCGACCAACTTTCAGCCAAGCTCAAGAGTGCTCCTACGACTGAGGCAGTAGTGGTGAAGCTCAACTGGGAACGGCAGCAGAAACTGCAACAAGAGAATCCGGAACTGGCCAAGTTGATAAACCAGCTCATGCCAATAAACAACAGCAGTTTCCCCGACGTCAAAGTCTACAACCCGAACGACACTACAAAACCACTGAAGGACAACAACGGCTACGGTGGCGACGCATCGTTCCTGGAGAGCCTCGTCAAAGTAGGCACGGCAGCCATGACTAATAGAGAGAAGGTGGCCCCCCAAACGGAGAAGCCTAAGCCGGAGGAAAAACCGACCGTAACAGTAACAACGATGGAGACAAGACAACTTCCCAAGACAAAAGTAGAGCAGGTGCCAGAGTCCAAACCTTCAGTTCAAGCAAGCAGACCAGAACGAAGCGACCCTTCATGGCTAGAAGCACAACCGTCACAAAGCGATAAGGTCCCCGAAGCCCCACCAATCAACGAGAAGGTAAAGCTTGATCAGGTTAAGTTTGCAGATTCCGAACTCTCAAAGGCAGTAGAACTAGCAAAAGCGAATAAGCTGCCGATAGTCGTCTACACCGGCGCGAACTTCTGCCACTACTGCCCTGCTGCCTCCGCCAGCGTAGACAGAATTGCCCAGTCGATGGCTGCAGGCCCGGAGACCAAAGCCGTGGTGGTTAAGCTCACATCGGAAGTTGCCAACTCTCTTGCAAGCAGAAACGACGAGAACGGCAAGCTGCTGACCCAACTGATGTCGCACGGAACCCATGTGCCCCGAGTTGCGATATACAATCCCGCAGACATGAACAGACCAGTTGGACTTAGCACCGTAGGAAACTGGAGTGAACAAAGCATCGCCTCACACATTGAAAAGCACATTGGTGGGGCTCTCACCGGCGAAGTTACTAAAGTCTCGAATGGAACGACAAAAGCACGTCCCGTTTCGGAAAACCTATATACGGAAGAGTCGGTTTTGAAAGCCGCAGAATATGCGCGCCAAAACAACAAACCCCTGATCAGCTTTACCTCCGACAAGAGCAATCCGAATGTTCAAAAAGCACTCGAGTATCTCAATCAGCAAAAGCTGGCGGCGGCAGTCGACATATCAAAAGCGCGGTCCGAGCAGATGCTTCGCGCCGGACTCGAGACACGTCACTATTCAGCACTCAACAGCGCCATCGGAAAACATCCACAAGACTCGTCATACATCGATTCAACATCCCCTTCAGCCATAGGCGCCGACATGAAGTTCTCGGCACAAAAGCACGCGGTGCCAAAGTCGCCAGCAGATATGATTCAGTTTCTCAAAGACAGCGGAGTCGATCTCTCGGATACCAAGCACGAGAAGGCACTGGCAGCGCTGCTTGAGGGCAAGCCAATACCGCCGGAGAAACCGGCAAATGTATTCAAAGTAAAAACACCGGCAGAAGCCGAAGAAGTTCTCAAACAAGCAAAAGAAAAGAATCTGCCACTGATAGTTCATTCCACTACGACAGTTTGTACGGAAACAAGTTGTCGACAAGAGAAGCTCGATTCGTCAGTGCCCGAGCAATATGCAGGCAAAGCCATATTCCTGGAGCTACCTCGAGGCGGTCTGGATATTGATGGCTTAGATAACGAACAGCTTCGATCAATCAACGAACAATTCCTGGTAACCGAGGAAGATCACAAGACCGAACTGGAAATGCACATTTTTAGATTTACGAACGACGGCACACTCACGCAACTCGATACGACGCCATCCGCAACAGGCAGGGGGCACACGGACCGCATCCGGTCTGTCCTAGGTCCGAAGGATTGATCGTTCCTCGTTCGTTCATCACGAGAGGCGCCGGTCCAGAAGTCCAATTCTGAACTGGCGCCCTAAGCGCTTCACTTGTTCTTGATTGCATCAACTAAAGCTCTTTTCAAACCAAGAGATTGAACTTGCGAAAAAGATTTGGAAGCAACAACGTCGAACTGCGCTCCTGCTCGAACCAAGCCGGTATCGAGCTCCCGCAGAAGAGCATCGCCCCCTGCATCATCGCCGATTGTCAGAAAGGCCATCGTAATTTGATCTTTGTCCTGCATATTCTTGGTCGCCTCGATGATTACATCTTGCAACTTGCGGCCGCGGTTAGGCAGCCCGTCAGTCACCACCGCGATGATCCACTTCTTTCTTCTGTCCTCCATGCACGATCTCAACAATTCTCCGATGGGCTCGCCAGGATCGGTGTACCCCTGAGGCGTCAGACTAGAGAATGCCTCAGTTACATCGAATGCATCGCACCGGCGCTTTATCTGGTAAGTATGGTTGAAAGTTGCCATAGTTATCGTTCGCGATATTCTTGATAGTTCTTCAGCCAGCGCGCTTGCTTGTTTGCCGCACCAATCCCACTTGCTTTGCGAGTTCGTGGTGCTGTGGCTAAACGCAGCCTCTGACATTGATCCAGAACGATCAATGACGATCGCTACATTGTGCTTTGCCAATAACTCAAGGTCCTTATCCGCAATCGTACCTTCGAAAACTGGATCTTCTTTAACAGGAAGCTCAGGTATTGACGGCTTGTCTTCCTTCGGTACCATCTTCATCTGCGGTGTAGTTGCTAACCTTGCCTGATAGACCTTTCCCTTGCGCTCGAAATTGAGAACTATTCGATCTTCCTCAATCTTTCCGCTTACTACCCGATCGCCTTTTCGAACACCAGCATAAGCAGCCGGCGTTCCAAGACCGCACCCTTCGACTAAAGCCGGAAGCGTGTTGCGCGAAAGCGTCACGCCAGCGGCAGCGCAAGCGTCCGCCACTACATCAACCTTTCCTTGCAGCTTGACGGAATCAGCCGCCTCCGTTCGGACGGCGATTGAAAGAAGTGCCACCGTTAGAAGAATGGAGAAGACTGTTAGCCTCATCATTTCATTTACCGCTTCACTTACCGCTCGTCTGTTTCTGATTCGAGATTTTTTCCATTGTTCCTTTTAGCTGTTCCGGGACAGGTTTACGAAGAATGATCTTTTCGCTCCGCTGACCGAAGTTCACATAGTTTCTTACGTACACTCCTGTTCCTTGCGGGGTCAACCGACTATTGCTGCTTCCCACATTTAACTGCGACTTGAGATTTGACTCGTGCATATCAACAGCACTCTTTGCAGACTCTGTTTCTGCCTTAAGCCGTTCTCGATAAGATTGCAGATCTCTTCTAATCACCTCAATCTTTTTATCAGCATCCTTTCGCAATGCACTTTCCGCGTGAGTGTAATCCTCATTTTCTTCCATCTCGCCGCGCTTACCTGTTGGCACCATTTTTGGAATTCCTTCCAGTGCGTGATCCACACCTTCGTTGATTCGTTTGATTGCCTCTTCCGCCAGTCTCTGCTTGTGTTTTAGAGTTGTAACCTCAGAAGAGGTCATTTCCATTTTCTTTTCGAATGTTTCTCTCTTTATTCTTCCGGAATCTAACTGTTGTGGCTCGTTGGTATGACTCACGCTGTTGCCGACTTTGGCTCCGCCGGAATTAGAAGGCGTGTTCGGAACACCAGCAGGAGCCTCGGTTGCGGACAGCGATGGCTTGGCGGACAATGAAGGCGGGACACCACTGGTCTGTGGTGCCGGCTTGAGTGATGGCGGGCCCGATATCGCCGAGCCTTGCTGCTGATTCCCGGCGCCCCCTCCGCGAACGCCCGCGGCAGTCACCGTCCCTGATTGTGTTGTCCGTGCCAGCGACTCCAGAGCCGTCCTGGCATGCTCTGCTACCGGTCCGTCTTTCTGTAGAGAGAGACACGCGCTGTATTCCTTGGTGGCGTCATCATTGCGCCCCAACCTCAAGTAACAGTTTCCCGCATAGTAGTGAGCCGTCACATCGTTCTTGTCGACAGCGATTGCAGCCAACGAATGTTTCAGCGCCAAAGCATAAGCCCCGGAGTTATATGAGGCAATTGCGGTCTGTAACTCCGTACCGGCAAATGCTACACCGGGGGAAGCCACCAGACAGATCAATACCAGCCCGACCCGTTTCCTCATCGAACGGTCCTCCTCTCAGTTTAGTTCCCGATGCTGAAAGTAAGTAATCGGATCCCGATTTTCACAATCCGAACGCAGCCTTACCTCACCATTAGTCGCTGGCAAGTTCCAAAAGGGATGGCTTAAATGTCGTTAGACGCTATCCAACGGTCAGTAGGGATACTAGTTCTGAGCGCCGGCGGTTTTTCCGGGTTCGTTGTGAAGCTCAAAGGCGGCGTGGATTAGTTCGGACGCTTTGTGTGCCTGCGAGCGTGCCACCACGCAGGTGATTTTCATTTCGCTGGAGGTGATCATCTTTATGTTGATGCCATTTTGTCCGAGGGTTGAGAACAATCGAGCGGCGATCCACGGCTGCCCGGTAAGTCCTGCGCCAATCAGGCTCACTTTGGCGCTATCGGGATCGGCAAGTACCTCCTTGGCCGACAGTTGTTCTTTCAACGCGTTGAGAATAACAATGGTCTGATCCAGGTCGGAATCACTAACTGTGAACGCAATGCTGTTGTGTCCAATGGTCGGGTGAAACGACTGCATGATCATGTCGATCGGAATGTTCTGATCGGCTAGTGCCTGAGTAACCTTGCCGGCGATTCCCGGCTGGTCCGGCACATCCATGATAGCCACAGATGCTTGATCCTCATCAACAGCAACTCCGCTAATCGTTCGGAATAATTCCATATCGCCTCCACCGTCAATAACAGTACCCGCGTGCTCTGGCTTGAATGTGTTTCGCACCCGGAGCTTAATTCCATATTGCCGTGCCAGCTCGACGGAACGCGGGTGCAAGACCTGCGCTCCCAGGCGTGCCATCTCCAGCACTTCGCCGTAGGAGATCCGTTTCAGCAAACGTGCGTTGTGAATCTTGTTCGGATCGGCTGTATAAATTCCGTCCACGTCTGTGTAGATATCGCACTCAGTGGCCTTAACAGCCGCAGCCAGAGCCACTGCAGTGGTGTCCGACCCGCCTCGCCCAAGAGTTGTAATCTCACCAGCATCGGTGACACCCTGAAAGCCGGCGACAATTAGCACGTCGTTTTCAGCAAAGGCCTTGTCTATTGACTCCGTTTTGATGTCGATGATGCGCGCCCGTGTGTGAAAGGTTTCGGTAAAGATGCCGACTTGCGATCCGGTCAGCGATTTTGCTTTGACGCCACTTTCTCGCAACGTCATTGCGACAAGTGCAATAGAGATTTGCTCGCCGGTCGAAAGCAAGGAGTCCAACTCCCGCTTGTCGGGCTGCGCAGAGCACTGCTTCGCTAACTTAAGCAGATAGTCGGTGGTATCGCCCATTGCCGATATCACCGCCATGACCTTGTTGGTTTTGCTCAGGCGCGAAAGAATCTCGCACACGTGCTGTATCCGTCCGATGCTTTTGACGGACGTGCCACCAAATTTAACTACTACTACTTCACTCATGGCTGATCTTCAGTCCTTCCTGATCAACATTCAGCTCCAAAATTTGTGACGGCTCTGGTTGGCTCGCAGACCAGTTGTTCAAACATTGAACGGCTTCTGCGATGTGACGGCGATGAACCACCGTAAGCACCGAACTACCGGCGCCACTCAAAACGCAGCCCATTACCGGCAAATCGCTCAACTCTTTCCGAAGCGCGGCAAGGTGTGGCACAAGCTCCATTCGATAAGGCTCGTGCAAGCGGTCATGAAGGGCTTCTTTCATGGCCTCTTCATCCTTGTTTTGAACGGCGGCCAGAAGCAACGCAACCTTTTGCACGTTGCCGACAGCATCTGCGTGAGAGATTTGTTTGGGTAGCGCTGCCCGCGATTTCTTGGTGCTGAGCACATACGGTGGCACAGTCACTACGGTTGCCCAGTCTTCCGGCCAGGAAACTTTCTGGGTGATCATTCCGCGCTTGCTGTTACAGCGCGCGGTGACGACCAACCCGCCGAGCAAACTAGCAGCTGCATTGTCGGCGTGACCTTCCAAGCGCGCGGCCTCTTGCAAGACAAGTCCTTCGTCGGGAAACTTACCGGTTAGCGCATACCCGGCCCACACTGCGCCGGTGATTGCAGCAGCGCTGCTTCCGACGCCTTTACCAAGCGGAATCTGACTTTCGATCGTGACGCGAACACGTTGCAGGAGATCGGGATCGTTTTGCCACAGGTTGGACAAAACGGTATAAATCAAGTTACTCTGGTCCTTCGGCAAACCGTTCACCAGAACGCCTTTGAGCGTCACCAACGGAACCGACCTATCGTTCGTTTCCAGTATTTCAAAATCCAAAGTGCAATAGAGTTGATACGCCAGCGCAAGCGCATCGAACCCCGGGCCAATATTGGCGCTGGAGCCTGGCACTCGGACGGTAAGACGCTTTATGCCTGAAGGAAAAGTTGTTCCCGGGCAAACAAAGGCTTTGCTTTGGTCGGTAGTATCTGATTGAATCATCAGAGCTTCATTGCCTCCTTCAAGCTTTTGAGATCCGGCGCGATCGGCTTCAGTTCGACCGCGGCCAGCTTCATAGCAGAATCCGGATCTTTTAAGCCATTGCCCGTGAGAACACAAACAACAGTGGCGTCCGGTGCTACTTTTCCCTGCGCAATAATCTTTCGTAAGCCGGCAATTGAAGCGGCACTTGCAGGCTCGCAGAAGACACCCTCTTTTGCCGCCACTGCAGAATAAGCTTCAAGAATCTCCGCATCGGTTACAGAATCAATCACTCCTTGCGATTCGTCCACAGCACGCTGAGCCTCAGCCCAACTGGCGGGATTGCCAATACGTATGGCAGTGGCGATGGTCTCCGGATTGAGCACCGTACGTCCCAGCACCATGGGCGCAGCCCCCGCGGCCTGAAATCCGCACATATGAGGAGTGCGAGTCGCCTTGCCCTGATCGCGCCACAGCTTGAAGCCACGATAGTAGGCACTGATATTTCCTGCGTTTCCTACTGGAATGCAGAGATAATCCGGAGCATCGAACAGGGCTTCGATAATTTCAAAGGCTCCTGTCTTTTGCCCTTCCAGCCGGTGCGGGTTGATGGAGTTAACGATGGTCAATCCGTGGTGCTCCGCCACTTCTTTAACCAGCTCGAGAGCCTGATCGAAGTTGCCATCGATCTGAACTACCGTCGCGCCATACAGAATGGCCTGGGCCAGTTTGCCCAACGCTACTTTGCCGGCTGGAAGCAAGACGTAGCAATCCAGTCCAGCCTTTGCGGCAAATGCCGCCGCTGAAGCACTAGTATTACCGGTGGAGGCACAGATGACAGCTTTCGATCCTTCCGCGACCGCGCGGGTGATCGCCATGGTCATGCCGCGATCCTTGAAACTACCAGTGGGGTTCAGCCCTTCCAGCTTCAAGTACAGCTTTAAATCAGGCAGCCCCAACCAATGCGGCAGGTTGGTCACTCGCACTAACGGAGTAAAGCCCTCACCCAGTGAAACAGCTTTGGTGGTCAACTCCGGAGTAATGTACTCCTTGTATTGTTCGATAAGGGGCAAACTGTTATGCATGGCGCGCCTCGTAGATCGGCATACAAGCGGCAAGATTTTCGAGAAACTCGCAAGAGGATATTTCATTCAACGCTGCGGTCATGTCACCACTCTTGCCCGTGTGCGTAATGATGATAATGCTGGCGTTCTTTTCGGTCTCCGAGACCGGTCGCTGAACAATACTGCTAATGCTGAGATTGTGCCTGCCGAAGATGGTGCCAATTTGGCCGATTACACCGGGGTGATCGCGCACCACCATACGAAGGTAGTACGGGCACTGCCAATCACCTTCGGCGGCAAGCTCAGCCCATCCGTCTTCAATTTCAGCCTGGAAGTAGCTTGCAAAATCAGGAAGCTGGAGTGCGGTCGACAGATTAACCACGTCGCCTACAACCGCGGAAGCGGTTGGCATTTCCCCGGCACCGGGACCAATCATCATAATTTGTCCGACGGCATCACCGTGCACGACGATGCCATTATTCGATCCGGATACCGCTGCCAGCGGATGAGTCAGCGGCACGAGCGTGGGCTCAACCCGCACGCAAAGCCCGTTGCCTTGATTCACTGCCTTGCCGAGCAACTTAATGCGGTAGCCGAATTCGTTCGCCGTTTTGAAGTCTTTCGGGTCGACCTTCGTGATACCGCTGCGGGCAATATTGTCAGTTCGCGCGAATCGTCCAAATCCCAAGGCGGTCAAGATCGACAGCTTGTAGGCTACATCGTACCCTTCAATGTCCGCAGTGGGGTCGGCTTCGGCAAAACCCAAATCCTGAGCTTTCTTCAGCGCATCAGCAAACGCCTCACCTCTGTCTTCCATAGAGGACAAAATGAAGTTGGTGGTGCCGTTCAAAATCCCGCACAGAGACGAAATCTTGTTCGCTTCCAAACCTTTGTGCATAGTGGCGATTAACGGAATACCGCCTGCCACCGAGGCTTCGAAGCAAATTGCTACTCCTCGCTTGCGCGCAAGAGCAAACAAGTCCGGTCCGTGCTTGGCCAACAATTCCTTGTTGGCGGTGACTATGTGCTTGCGGCGTTCGATGGCGCGAGTAATTAGTTCAAGCGCCGGTTGTTCGCCGCCCATAACCTCGATGACAACTTCAATCTCAGGATCGTCGACCACAGCAAACGGGTCATCGGTTACGGCGCATGGCGCGGCGACGCGGCGTTCTTTGGATGTATCGCGGACTGCGACTTTCTTCAGTACAAGCGATTGATATCGATCAGATAACAATCTGACAACGCCGGTACCTACAGTACCGAACCCCAACATGCCAAGGACAACTCGCGCCATGATTTGCTAACTTCCTTTGTATCGATCAGTCTCGATTCGGATTTTTGAACGTACAAAAACCATTGCGCCCAAAGTTGCAATAGCCTTGTCCACCCTGCGGCCATCGAAGTGGGATCAGATTATAGCGCTGCGTGCCCGTATAGTTTCGTCGAAAGGACCTTGATATCTCGGAAGGCGAGCGAAATCCGCAAAAGTGTGTTAGTTTTCTTATGTGGAGTGGAATAAAGACGGCATGCGCGTCTCGACGGTTTTAAGTTGACATGCGAGCGGTTCTAAACCATTCTGTAATTGTTCACGCAGCGCTTTACTACGCCAACCACAGGTAATAATGAAGTTGTTTGCCCGGCATCTAGCTCTTCTCGCAGCGCTTTCACAACTCGCAATGCCGGTATCCATTGCGGCCGGCGAAACAATAGGCATAGGGGTCGTTGGCCCCGTACCAAGTTCGCCTGTACGAGCGGGAATTCCAACAGCTCGCAAGAAGCAAGTCCGGTTAACATCCAAGGCGGGGCGCAAAAGAGCCCCCGCAAAGAAAGCTCCTGCCAAAAAAGTATCTAAGAACGCGGCAGCAGCCGCAAAGAAAGCGGCAAAACCGCTTCGTCCGCCTCAGCAAGAGCTGGGCAACATGGCCAAGCTGACATTGGCACCGGGCGTGGTGCTAAAGAGGCACCGCGGTGCTCTTAACATCAATATTCTTGACGTAGACCTCAAACAAGCGGACCTGGAAGTCAAACCAGTTCTTGCCAGTGATACTTTCAATCGTCTCGACGAAGTGCGCGACCAGGCCGCGAAAGTTCACGCCATTGCAGCGATCAATGCCAACTACTTCAAAAAAGACGGCACTCCGCTTGGAACCCTGATCATGGATGGTGAATGGGTGTCAGGACCGATTTTCAATCGTATCTCCATGGGTATCACCGCCAATGGTGACGTCTTCATCGATACGCCGAACTTGCATGGCACGCTGGAAACGTCAAACCCCGAAATTCCTTCTATATGGGTTAATAACATCAACCAGCCCCGGCGCAGGGGCGACCACCTCATAATGTACAGCCGTAGATGGGGTGGCTCCGTAACCTTACCGGCTGGAGGCACACTGGTAGCAGTAGACGCCAGCGGTCGCGTCACGAGCAAATCATCCAAGAGTATCGGCGTGCCATATGGCGGCTTTGTCCTCAGCGATGCTCACAAGAGCGACATCGCAAAACTGGACGTCGGCGAGTACGTCAATTTGAACTGGCAAGCCAGACCGGAACGCTGGAGCAGCGTAGTTCACGCCATCAGCGGCGGTCCATGCCTGATTCGCAACGGCAAGCTATTCGTGGATCTGAAGGGCGAGCATTTCCGCAAGAACTGGACAAGTAGCACCATTCACGCCAGAACCGCAGCAGGCGTTACGCGCGATAAACATCTGATTTTAGTTACGGTAGAAGGTCCGCACACTCTGTGGGACGTTGCAAAGCTGTTCAAAGAGCTCAACTGCGTTGACGCAATGAACCTTGACGGCGGCGGTTCTACCACCATGGTGGTGCAGGGCGACATTCTGACTCGCAATGCCAATCACGCACAACGACGAGTCGCGGCGACCCTAGCGGTAGTGCCGCGCAGCGCCAGCTCATCTACTGCGCTGAACCGCAAGCCTCTCGTCAACCCTGAAACCAATTTGACTGATTTGAGCTCAACAAGCGCACCGGTGGCCGAAGCACCACTTCTAGCAGACCCGGCAGCAAATGCACTGACCGATAAAAACCTCAAGAATTGCACGGAGATTGTTCAGACCCCCGGCTTAGAGCCTGACATTATTCAGCAACATACGGCAGCATCAGTACAATCCATTTTGGAGGAGACTCCTGCGCCGAAATCGCGCAAGAAGAAGTTCCGGAATTGGATGAAAAACTTCCTTCCATAATCTCTGCTAGCTCCGTTTCTTGATTGTGGACGACTCCGAACTGCCGTGGTGAGGAGGTTCGAAGTCTCAATGCCTGAAGATTCTGACGGGATTAGCTGACAACTGAGGACTCGCGCAATGACAGCCGCCCTGCCAGTGCATGCAATTTCTATCGGCAAAGACCGGGCTGAACAAAACATAGCTTGGGGCAAGGGCGCACTTCCTCATATAATTTGACGGCAGATATCCTCAAGAACCTGGAGTTCTCATGACTGACACATACGCCGTAGGGATCGATTTTGGCGGTACGAAAATTCTTGCAGGTGTTGTGGAGCTAACCACCGGTCGATTGGTCGGGACATGTAAGAAAAAAACGCGTACTCCTGGAGACACACTGGACGTAGCGAAGCGTCTATCCTCAGTTGTCGAAGAGGCGCTTGCGGCTGCCGGTTTGAACAAGAAACAGTTGACCGCTATTGGAGTCGGCGCGGCTGGAATGGTCAATAGAGAACGCGGAGTGTTGCTCAATGCGGTCAATCTGGGACTGACCGAGATACCGATTACAGAACCGCTTTCGCGAGAGTTCGGCGTTCCGGCCAGACTAGGAAATGATGTTGAAGTTGCGACTATCGGAGAAATGAGATTCGGTGCAGGAAAAGGCTGCGACAACTTCATTTGCATTTTCGTTGGCACAGGTATCGGCTCGGGAATTGTAATTAACAACGTCATCTTGAAGGGCGCAGCGGGCACCGCCGGTGAGATTGGGCACACAGTACTTCATCCCAATGGTCGCATCTGTGGATGCGGCGCGCACGGCTGTCTGGAAGCGTACGCATCGCGTACGGCAATCGCAAAATTTGTCGCCAGTGAGGTTGCCAGAGGACAAGAATCGGTAGTGCGCGACAAGATTGATCCGACCAAGGGAATCTTGCGCTCTAAAGCAATTTCGCAAGCACTGGAATCTGCAGATCCGTTGGTCACGCGCGCAGTAACGGAAGCAGCTCGATCGCTTGGAGTGGGACTGGCGTCTGTAATCAACCTGCTTAACCCCGGGAAAATCATCCTCGGTGGCGGACTGGTAGAAGCAAGCGAGCTCTATTTCCGCATCGCTTCAGAAGAAGCGCTTAGCAAAGGTCTGGCGATTGCGGTAAAGAAAACGGAAATCGTCAGATCCGGGCTGGGCGACTACGCCGGCATCATTGGCGCCGCTCGCCTCGCCTCGATGTAATTGTTCAGAGCGAAGCCACTGTCTTTTCCATACTGGAGCTATTAGCTTCGAATCCAGAGCGTGTCTTCAGTGTGGGGAGTCAATACTCGATAAAGTCTGGTCCACCGAAAATGATAGCTCGATCTGGGCTGTAAGAACTCACGTGGCACGAAAATCTCGGTGATCGATGAGAGACGAGGATTCGCCTTGTGGGTTGAAACGCCTTTCAGCCCACAGTTTTCTGGACTGTTTCTATTGAGCCCGCGCGTATAAATCGAAACGCCCGGGAAGTCCACCATATCGTTCCCCCCGATGTTCGCTTAAGATTAGAAGCACTTTAGTGAGCAATTGCATGGGTGCGTTGGAAAATCACAACAACCAGGGCGAAAAGAAAGTCAACCAGCCAACTTTGTTGAGCGGGGAACAGAAGCTTACTTTCAGCTCTCTGCTTGCTCCCGCAGGCTCTGCGACTTCCGGCTCTGATTCAATTACGCTTGACGAGCACCTGGCTCAACGAGACAAAATCGATCGCAATTTGAGCTATCTGGAACTGCTTTCAAATAGTGCATATCGGTTGATTTCACGTGATACTCGTCGGGCCGATTTCGACAAGTATCGAGAGAACGCGGATCAAGCCGGAATGACGAGAACGATGCAGGCCGATCGGGAACAGATTATTCTTGAGAAAGAGGTAGCAGGTTACTCTTGCGGCGCTCTTAAAACGATGTTCTTATTCCTTCAAGGGCGCAAAGCACTAACCGGCTTTGTTCTGGTGAACGTTGCCGATTCAGCCCGCCCCTTAGACGGCCTTGGTCTTCAGACATTCGACGCAGCTTGCGGCACGGTGAAAGCGCTGTCTCTGAAGTACGCGTTCAAGAAGTTGGGCGACTGGGAGGCCGGTCCGGTATTGAAGGGCATGGCTTTGGGGACTTCATCGCGTGCAATTGAAACGGCCTTTTCACGCCAAAACTACTACAATCTCAAGACCGACGAATTGGAAATCGGAGCCGGCGTTACTCGCATCGCCACCAATAGTGTACAGCCGAAGGCGCTTTTGGCTGATGCCATAATTTTTGGAACCTCTCATATGATGCTCAGTCGACTGGATCCCGCAATAATGGGCAACCGTTTGTATTCAACGATGGCCACGGGCGGTGTATTTGGAATGACCAGCGGAGCGCTGGAGGAAATTGGCAGGAGTAAGAGACTTGGAATACCGGTCGATCCCCTGCAAGTCCTGAAGCGAAGTGCAATCAGCGGATTGCTGGACTCGGTCGCCGCGGCGCCGGCAGGATTCCAAGGTCGATCTCTTCAAGTGAAACAGGCACGAGAAGCCCTGGAACTAGAACGACGAACCGCTAGCGCTTCGGAACCAGGACGAATTGAAGGAACGGTGGTTCAGGTCGCCCCTCCAGCTGAAGGTGTGTCACTGACGGCTAACCGTCCCTTCGTCTATGAAGGTCGCATTTACGGGTCAGTGGAAGCGTTCTGCCAGAGCTTGAAGTTTGCCGATCCGCTTCGCCGAATTGAAGTTGCATCACTGCATGGCTTGCAAGCGGAAGCCGTTGGAAAAGACGTAAAACCGTCCACTTTTGAGTTCAACGGCAGACAATATGAGTATGGTGGCAGTGCCCATCAAGCATTGGTAAAAGATGCCATCCGAGCAGCACTTCAGCAAAGTCCGGAGTTGGCGCGAACACTCTCGCAGACTCAGCCGATTGCCGAGGGCGGCTCAGATCGTCGACAAGGAGGACTACCAGAAAGAGACATCAGACGCATTTTGAGTGAGTTGAAGCAGGAAATGAATCCGGATAAGCCAAAACAAGAAGCCCGAGTCGAATCGGTGCTGCCTCCTGCGCGCCTGGAAGCAGCCAAACCCGTGTCCGAGGTTCTTCGAAATATCATGGAACCGGAAGTCCTTGAGCGACACAACATAGAAGCATATGCAAAGGCTTTCGAGAATTTCGGCAGGCAGGCTACGGAGGTAGTTGGAGCAGGTTACGACTCAATATCATTACGTCTTACCGACGGTAATGTTCTCAAAATCTTTGTGCGAGAGCCAGGACCGACCATGGGTAGCCGCCCGTTTGATCTGCCGATACTGGAACGCGGTACTTTGCCTGCTGGAGGCCAGACCATCAACTACTTTGTGCAGCCTTTTGCCCAACCGGTCAGTCAAGGTCAATTCACTGGTTTCTTCGATTTGCTCAAGGGGCAAGGCTATGAATTCTGCGATCCACGGCCGAATCAGCTCGGGCTCCATAACGGCGAAGCCAGGTTGCTTGATTACTGGGCGGTACGAAAGATACGCCGCTGGTAAATGGAAACGGAATGACGATCGTTGCGAACCAGGAGCGGCGAGGAGCCTGCGCAGTGCGCCCGGCGACAAGGTACGGATTACAGCGGCGGCGAGTAGCCGAAACCGTCGCGATAACGAGCCGGCAACCCGAGCGGCCCCGGGTGAAGGGCGCCCTGTGGTCCTCGTCCGAAACCTTCAACAAAGGCCTGAATGAATCGCACATTATTGTTCGGTCCGCCATAAGGAGTGACGATAGTCGTTTCCACGCTTGACGAACTCCATGCCGCACCGCCGCCGATTCTGCCCAATCTGGGCTCGAAGCCGACATCAAGCCCGGTCGCGCGTCCATAGGTGGGCGAATCGAAGGAGTGATAAGTATTTGCAGACAGCAATCTGACTCCGAGCCTGCGCATAGGTTCAAATCTTGAATCGTTGTTTTGCGGATGCCACGGATTGGTTTGTGCATCCAATCCAACGTCGTACTTGCCCAAAGATCCAACTACAACGTCCTTTATAACGGGTTTGCCTTCAAGGGTGAGTCCTCTGAAAGTGTTCTGCTGAGCATCGGAGATTAGTCTGGCCGTTTGAGTACCGCTATTGACGTAGTCATCAATGTACGCCAAAGTGCTGCCCTCCAGGAGCCTCAGGAGTGCTATATCGTCTTTGCCCAACGTCTGCCCTTTCTTCAAATTTGCGATTCTGTCCCGCAGGGCGTTTAGCTCGTGAATTGAAATGAAGTTCTCCTTGCCCAATCCGTTTGTCTGTGCGTACAGATGATTGACCAGATATTGACTGCCGTTAGGCTCAAGACCGGTGACAATAAGGACATTCTTACCACCGTTACGAGCGACGATTTGCTGGTGCAAGTCTCTCGATTGCTGCATCATCGTCGCGTAGGAGTTGTAAATGACACCATCGCGTAAGATGCGACCAGCTGCTTCCCGGTTATTGGCACCCATGAGAGCAAGGAAGCTTTCCACTCGTTGCGGCGTTGTAAGTGATTGGTTGATGTGACTGAACAATGCGTCCTGTCCTGCTAAAGTTGGATGCTGGTGAGTTGATCTGACCACATGAGCATCAGGATGTTTGAGGCCGGTGACTTGGTCTTGAACATTGCCGAAGAGGACTTGCCTGATTGCGGCGGCTTCGGTTAGCGACGAATTCTGCGCCCTTAATTCGTTTACTTGGTGTACGAGATCCCTTAACTTCCTTTGGGCGCCTTCTGGTCCACTGGCCCCTGTAGAAGCCAAATCAAAGACCGTCATCCCTTTGTTGAAACCGGGTACTTCGGCAACATGCAGGCGACCGACGTGACTCTTGAGCAATGCTCGTTGGTCGGGCGAGAATGAATTCAGGTCTCCAAGGACAATGGCATGAGAGAGGACTTTCGGTTCTTTCGCCAATTCCGCCATGCGGGCTTTCGAGACAACTTCAACTCGTACTTCAACCCCGGAGTTTCGCAGCATTAAATGCGCCAGACTGTTAGCGGGGTCCACTCCGTCCGGAACAAGAATCGTCCAAACTGGCTTACCCTTATCGTTCTTGGGCAGGTCTGCCTCTGGAATCGCCTTTTGCAGTTGATCGCCAATGCTGGCGATGTGATCATTTAGTCCGTGAGTTGTAAGGTTCTCACCGGCCAGTCGCATAAGCTCCAGCGCTATGTTGCGATCCGCGGACTCTGTGAATTGAGCGAACAAACGGTCAAAGTTATTGCGAGCTATTGTATTGTCCGTGAAGAAGTTGGCGACCTGATCAGTTAAGGTGCCGCGAACGTCCTGCGCCAGTCTCTTGATTACATCGGCGATCTTCATGCGGCCGGCAACGGGCAACTCCGTTTGTGCACCTAGGAGTTGCATGAACCTATCCAAGTGGCTGCCTTTGAGAACAAGAGCGTCCGCTAGCATATTCTTGTCCAGAAGTCCGGCGCGCAAAGAGCTTT
This sequence comes from Candidatus Obscuribacterales bacterium, assembly GCA_019752635.1. Lineage (GTDB taxonomy): Bacteria > Cyanobacteriota > Vampirovibrionia > Obscuribacterales > Obscuribacteraceae > JAKFUT01. The sequence goes on from JAIELX010000053.1 coordinate 131,313, forward strand.
CAAGCAACTCCACATGTGGACTGCTCACCAGCCGATCGAAAGTTCGAGCATCCTTGATGTTGTCTCCTCTGAGCAGTTCCGATACTGCACTACGGGCAGTATCACCTAGCTCGACAAAGCGGCGCAGCGAGGCCGGGGTTAGCAGGTCCCGAGAGAGTCCTGACAGCAAGGCTTCGCGTTGAGGCGCCGGCAATTCGAGGAATTTGTTCACCGTCCGTTGTATCGCTTCGGTCCCCAGCGAAGTTGCACCTCTCATCAATTCATTGATGAGTCCGATTCCGGCGCTGCGGAGATTTGGTTCGGTGTGGGCGAGCACACCGCTTATCATTTCTCGGTAGGCGCGAATGTCGCTCTCCGAACGCGCATTGGAAGTCATTCTTTCCAATGGCAGCGGAATGTCTGCCGGCAATCCTCTCACCGCCTCCAAGAGTCTTGCCATTTCCCTGGCCTTGCCGGCTTCGGTGGCGGGCAACTCTCGCAATCGTTCAATCACACGAGCCAACTCACCGATTCTTTCCGTGTTGGGTTGAGCAGCACCAAGTTGCTCTCTCATCATCGTGGTCAGTTGCCGCCACTGCTCAACAGTCAGGTTACCAACGGTATCACCCGGCGCCTTGTTGGCAATCATGCTTTCAATTCGCCCAGTCATGTCGGTCGCCATGATTGTAGAAAGTTGTCGCTCGCCGACTGTTGCTTCTCTTTCCAAGCGAGCGCCGCTATACTGGTCCATCAAATAACTGTGTATCTGGCGAATTGTACCCAGACGACTATTCATGTGTTCGATCAGCAGATTACGCAGCTCCGCGTGGTTCTGGAAGCCTTCTGCGTTCGTTCGCCACTCGTTCATCAAGCGTTCAATTCCAGGCGGAACCATCCCGTCGGGAAACAGTGCGCGCCTGAATCCCTCTCCGTTCTCCGACAGTTGCCTCATCAAGTAATTGACCGCGTCAGCGGGGTTGTTGCTTTCAATCAATCGGTTCACTCGGCTCGTCAGTATTCGTTCTTGATTGCCTAAGACTGCAGACTGGACACCAATGTCGGAATTGTAATTTTTCACTTCGCTGGCCAGTCGTTCAATACGCTGCGCACGCGCAGCCCCCGCTTCGCCTTGCCATGCCTCGCCCTGCCATGTGTTGCTCTTGTAGACAGCTTCAGCGAGTTTTTCGTTCAACGGCGCGCCGGTCAAGCTTTCATATATTTTCCTGACGTTCGCAATACGCTCCGAGTCGGTCTTCCCTGTAGACCGGTTCAAAGCAAGTGCAATGATGTCGCGATCTTGTTGACCGTGTACACCACCCTCATGGAAAAGGGTCTTAAGAAGAGTTTCACTTGATGCTCGCCCGGCCAGCAGATCCATTGGAATGGAAATCTTGCCTTCGCCGAATCTATAACTGCCCGATTGCCCAATTCCGCCGGGACCACTATCCGTCACCCTTGGCACGGCTACTATGTCTAGTGGAGGCAATGAATGCGCCTTGGCAAAAGCGTCATAGGCATCCTTCAACTGAGCCGCTCGTTCGTTGGCGACTTGTGAAATTTCTCGATTCGCCTCACTGAAAGCTGTTCTAGCTTCCGTAAAGCGCTGTGCCTCCTTGTGCAGAGGATGATTGCTGTTCTTCTCTGCGTCTTTTATCGTTTGCTGGACCAGTCTCTGCATCTCGGCCGCGGATTTTCCTTCATTGGCTTTCTCACCACTTAACCGATTCATGATTTCCAGATAGGCTTCGCCGGCAGTGTCAGCATGCTTGCGGGCGCGCCCGGCCTGCTCTGCCAGCTGATCGTTGGTGGTCCATTGTTTTTGAACTTCCGTTATCCGGTTGTGCAGATCCAGCAATGCCGCATCGGAAAGTCCGGGGAAATTCCGCCTGAAGTCGTGCAATTCCGCTTCCGTAACACGCGTTGCCTCGGGGCGTGTTGGATTCTCCAGCAGGCGCGCCACTTCGACTGTTCTTGGACCGCTCTCCAATTGTCTGGCAAGTTCCTGCGCGGTTTCTCTGTTGACCAGCAGTCGGGGCTCCCCCCGCGTAGTCAGAGTCTTCAACTCTACTTTGCCTTCGGCGATTCCTTTGAGGTGTGCAAGAAGAAGCTCTCGTGCAGCAGGGTGACCTTCTGGAATGAAGAATTCCACCTTACCTTTACTTTCCGGCGCAATCTCGAAGTTTTTCAGGGCTGCAGGGTCGTTTACAACAATGCGAAGCGTCTCGCCTTCAGGGACATTCGCCCTTACTTTCGTGTGCTCGCCGCGCAGTTCCACTGTGCCGGAAGAGACTGTTCCCTTGCCGTTCTCAACTACAGCCGGCTTCTCAAATTTGGTGTTTTCCAATGTCGGGCTTTCATACTTCACCACCGGCTTCTCATGAGTTTGAGCACCCCTGAGTGGTTCTGTTGGCTTTACGGTAGCCTCCGGGTGCAGTTCATAACGGGGGCGGCCGATAGGCGCTCGGCGAGCAGCTTCAAATGTACCGTGGACACCGGTCAGAAACGGAGCAATGCCGAATTGTATGAATGATGCCATTGTGTCTGTAGGTGCCGCTACTTTGCCTTCGACGATATTGTCTATGCCGGCGCCTAGCCAATTGGCACCGGCCATGCCACCAACCATGAAAATACCCGATGAGGTGAAGTGCGCTGCATTACCAAGTAGACGAGCTGACTGTTCGCTCATTATGCCGGTGGCAACCATTCGCATGGTGGCTGGATCAAGTTGATGGCTTGCGGCGAGTCGACCGGCAATTGTCTCGGAGTTAACTAGATGATGGGCAGCTCTGCCAGCAGTATGACCGGCGAATGCTGCCATGTTAGCCCCGCGCAACGACTTGTAATAATGATCCATAATGGACCTGTCCGTCAGGAATGAGCCATCCATTATGTTTGAGGTGTTCAGCCGTCCGGTGAAAAACAGGTCGGCGGTTTCCGTCGCAAGCGACGTAAGTGATGCCGCGCCGTGGCTCAGCAAATACCCCCGACCCTCCCTCAGAGCAAAATTTCCAAGTCTGGTTAGGGTCCGATTTGCTTCCGATTCAACATAGTGTTGTCCCAGTTTGCTGATTGCGTCTTTAGCGGCTGTATTGAACGACCGTTCCAGAGCTACGAGAGCTTGCTGCTCCATGCCTTCCATAATCTTCTTTGTGGCAGGGTTCTTCTTAAGCACCTCCATCACGGCATGGTTGATCTGTTGATCCATACCTTTCATTGAGGCATTTTGCGCTCCCTGCCGAAGCATCTTCACTACTTGTGCCTCAATTTGTTGTTGAACAATTCTCTTTTCTGCTTCCGAAAGACCTTTGAAAGCAGCTTCCTTCAGGATCTGCTCCGCCGCTTTTCCAGCAGCTTGGCTGCCGAACCCGGTTAGCTTTTGAATATGGCCCGGTCCGATACTTTGAATAAGTGCGCTTTTCGCTCCATCTTTGGCTGCTTCCACCAAGTCTCGTGTTCTTGCGTTGCCACCCATAGCCGCGGCTGTGATGGCGGCAGACCCTCCGGCCGCGGACATGGTGAACAATGCTATAGCAGCCCAGGACATGGTACCGCCCGAACCGATAGTCAACACCGTTGCAGCTACGCCGATAGCAATCTCCCTGGCCAGATTGGCCTGTTCTTTTTGTGCTGCAACTACACTGTCCTGCGCATCCCAGACACCATGCATGTATTCATCAATCCTTGCCTGATCTGTTTCTCTAAACCGAGCGTTATCACCACCGATCAGTCTAGTTAGCTCGCCGATCCGATTATCCAGTTGATAGGCAGACGAGTTCCACCCTCTGGTATCCCATCCTGTGCCTGTCACTCGCAGCGTGTGATCCTGTGCTTTGTAGAGCTGTTCAAGAGCGGTCATGTCGCGGTTGCGCAGTGCCAGTTCTACTTTGCCTTGATCGGCTGATGAAGCGATGTCCCTCATGTGAGTGACAGCATCACCATTGTATTTGCGCGCGTACTCATTCACAACGCGACGGCGCTCGTCCATGGTCCTGATTTCACCGAGAACCTTGCTCAACTCCTCAACTTTAAGCACGCCCAGATGCAGTGCACGCAGCTTGTCTGCTACTCCCGGTTTGTTCGGATCACTTAGAATGGTTTCAACAAACTGCTTTGTGCCACCGGTAAAGATCTTGCTCAGGTTATCCTTGTCGGTTGCAAGCATGTGTGCTCGCGACCTTTCATTTAGCTTGAGCAACTCCGCTGCGACATGCTTTTGATCGACCACATCACCATGCATTGACCTGATGGTGGCAATGGAAAGATGACCATGTTCAAGCAACGGTCCCAATACCCGCGCTTTGAAATCCGCCTGAGTAACAATAGGACCGGACTCATTGGCTTTGATTGCGTTCGTTTGATGGGATAGAGGGAAATGGGCTTGCCAGGCTTCTTCAAAGGACCTGGCGAACTGTCGATCGTAATCTGGACTCTTTGAATCGAGCTTGCGTTTGATCAGCTCGCCATCAGGGCCGTTGACGGCGGACTGAATGGAGTACGCCGCTTCACGAGCAGAACGCTTACCGTCTTGTGCTTTGGAGAACAGATCGAAAACGACATCTTTAACGGGCGGTTTATCCGGGTTCTCCTTTATTTGACGAAGCAGATGCTCGGCCGCATTCAAGGCATTGGGGCGGGAGCTCAACAGTCGTTCAACAGCAGAATCTATCTTTTCGCGATACTCGGCATCCTTTGCATATTTTTCTCTCTCCGCCGGTTTCATGGCGACAATAGCGTCGAACAACGCTTTGTAGTCCCTGGAAAAGTAATGATCAACGTCGGTGATCACCTCGGAAATATCACGACGAACGTTATCTCTGGCAATTTCGTAAACCGTTCGTCGATAGGCTTCAAGGGCATGTTTTTCGTTGGCCTTTGTTGGCTCTTGTTCCAGTTGCCGCATGAGATCAGTTTGAGCAGAGACCGACATGCCATCAAGACGACGAGCTACATCGCGTCCATCGAGAAAGGCTTTCAGACCTGTGTTATCTTCACGATAACGCTGCAACGCCGTCAGCGCTTGCAGGCCATCGAGGCTTTGCTTCAACGCGTCGGCGTCCCTACCTGTCGGTTCGGACGCCGAGGGCATACGCTGCACTGTTTGTCTGGCTTCAAAGCTGATAAGAGCGCGCAACTCTTCTTGCGAAAGCTTCCCGTCGCGAAGATTGGTATAGGTCTCCAGTTGCTTCTTCTGGTCGGGATAAAGCGTATCCGGTTTAATGCTACCGTTGGCGATACCGTCAGCCAGCTTGCGTCCTTCCTCGATTCTGGCAACCGATTGCCTACCTGCATTTACGGACTCAAAGGCTTGCAGATCCGCTTGCGCCTCTTTAGTGAGCACTCTTACAGCATCTGTGCGTTCCCGACCGGTTTTGCCTTCCAATGTCCTGGCGATTTGTTCTCCGCGGGAGAACTGAGCGTTGATCTGTTCACCTTGCTCGCGTTGAAATGCCTTGAATTGATCCAGCAACAGCGCATCGCTCTTCGGTAATCGTCCCGCTTCGTACAGCTTGAAAAGCGACAACCGTTCCTTCTGTTCCGTGGTAAGGCCGGATTCCCTCAGCTTGCCTTCAAGAATCGATTGAGATACATCGCGTCCCTGTTCTATCTTCGCGTTGAGTTGCGTACCGGCTTTAAGGTCAAGAAACTTATTGAGATCCGCTCGCTGTTCCTGCGTGAGCTTCTGGCGAGCTTCGGCTCTGGAAGCGGGATCCCTGCCTTCCAAATCCGCAGCAATAGAGGCACCGTCTTTGAACTGTCTGGCAAGTTCAACGCCTTGCTTGCGCTGCCAAAAATGGAACAAGTCCAGGTTCTGTTTTTCAGCCTCGGACAGACCGCCGTTTTTGAACTTATCGTACAACGCTAGTTGCGCTTTTTGTTCGTCGTTCAAGTTGAGCTGAGAACCGGATTTGTTTGCCAGTTCAAATAGTTGACGACCGGCTTCGATACTCTTGTTTAACCGGCGGCCGTCTGCCACTTTCTCTTCAACTTTTTGCCAAGACTGATACAGCTCATATCTCTCCAACGCCTTCTTCTCATCGGGCGTTAGCTTGTTTTCGTTGCTGTCCTTGAATTTTTGCAGGTCGGCTTTTACCTTAGCCTCAGCAATTTTTTCAGCCGGATTAAGCTCTGAATCTCTTTTCTGTGAGCGTTGATAAAGCGCGAGAATATCTGCATCTCTGGTATTGAGTTGTGACGCGACTTTCGTTCCCGCTGTAATCGCCCTCTGCAACTCGGCACCGTAAGCAAGCATCTGCTCAAGTTGCCGCCCTCTATTGATCTGATCGCGCAGCGCCTGCCCGCTCTCAACGTCCTTGTCCAGAGTCCGTTGATCAATCAGTTTCTTGAACTCGGCTTCCGAAAGGTTCCTGGTCCCGGGTAAAAGCTCTCTGAGAGTGGCGGTCTGAGGCTGATCGAACGCTCGTCCTAAACGAATGTTGTCTCTACCGGCAAGCAGATCGCCAGCCAGATTCAGTTTGTCGTCCAATAGTTTTCTTGCTGCGTTGCCGCGGTCATAGTTGAAATTGTCGCGCATATACAGGCTATTAAGTTCGCGCAAATTGCGATTTGACGACAGCAACATAAGACTGCGCTCGTCTATATGTTCAACGCTGCGCATGTGTTCGTCTTTGCTTGCGTTCCACCACATCAGGCTGATGTTCTTGTCGCCCATCTCTTGTGCAAACCCCGCCCCGGCAGCGGATTGCAAATATTCACGACGAAATCTCTCGTTACGCGAGGAGAACATGGATTGCCTGCCTGCAACCTCGTAGAGCTGATCATAACTGGCTAGCGCGGCCGTGGCTACAAAGCCTTTTTCCGGGTCCGCCAGCAGTTTTTGCGCTTCTTCGCGGCGAAAGTGTGCAAGCTCCCACTTGTCGCGCGGAGTCAAATCAGCAGCACGCAACTCACCACGCTGGAGTCTCTCGGCAATGGACTTTCCTGCTTGAATCTTCTCTTCATTGCGTGGCGCATTGCGGACTTCATTCAGCGCCATGCGAATATCCATTCCTAGTTGAACCCGGCGGCGATCTTCTTCTTTCATACCTTTGAAGATCTTTTCGACATCGTGATTAGAATTGCCGGTGCCCCAGTTGCCCAGCTCCAATTGAGTGCCTTCGCTCACCTTGCCCAGATTCATGGCGTCAATGGCTAGTGTCATTACACGACCGGCATCATTGCGACCGACCGTGAGTCCATTTCTGAATACATAGTTGCCGTCGTCTCGTTTCTGAGACGAGGTCAGCAAGCCATTTTCGAGAATCTGTCTGCCAAGATTTCTGTCTTGCGCGAATCGCCTCCTTACTTCTTCGTCCACTCGCCCTTCGCCGAGAAACTCCTGGATCAGCCTCAGTCGTTGCTGACGAATAGCATTAACCTGAGCATTGACTACTGAAGAAGAATCATGATGTTCGTTGTAATGAACTCGTTTGGATTCTTCGTCCCACAGAGCTGCTTCCACGGCGGCCAAACTCTTGTCGTCCTTCAGCCCGGCTGAGAAATTGGCAGGCAGGTACTGCGCAGCCATGCGAGCCAGTTCCAGATCTTGTTCGGGCGTGCGATTGCCCTTGCCGAAAGTGAGGTAAGTCTCCATAGCGGTGCGATGCAGTTCGGATCTGCGCTTCCAGGCAGGATCGTCCCTCATGTCTTCAAGAACTGTTTTACCGTCATGATCAGCGGCGTATGCTCGGTCCAGAAGCGCGAGTTGTCTCTGGTTGAGAGGCGCTATCTTGTCTCGCAGTTCCTGCTCAGCGTTGAAGACCGAACCGGAGCCCCTGCGTTGCGCCATTTCTGCCTGTGCTCGCCTGATTGCTATTTCGGCAAGTTCGACATTATGAACATCGCGAGTAAAGCCAACTCTGCGCAAATGACCATTGAGCACGACACTTTCCTTGCTGCCATCGGACCACTTCTGATTAACGTAGTCCGTGATGTTTAAGCCTTTCCCCATGAGATAGTCTTTGACAGCTTGTATTTGATCTGCGGACAAGTCCTTAAGCTGATCGTTTAAATCATTGAAACGACCTTCGCTCCAATAACTCGGGCGGAACAATGCCCAGCGCTCGGAAATGTCTTTAATGGCCTCGGCTTTTGCCTGGACGTTCTCGTCTGATGCTGTGGACCAGTCGCCCTTGCTCAAATTGAAATGTTCAGTGACGAAATCGTTGCGGTAGGCAATCATATCGCCAGTGGTGTGATCCACGCGAATATTCTGTTCGGCCTTCGAGTCGGCGTCATCACCCGTGTACATAGGCTTATCGTCGCTGCGATACCACTTTGGCGTGGCGGTGGATCCATCCGACTTCCAGGTTTGATCCCCACGTATGTAGGCATAGGCCCCCCTTCCTTCGCCCATGATAATTTTCTTGAGCTGCGGTTGTCCCCAGCGGTCCGTCCCGTCAAATTTAAATTGTCGGACATAGCCCGCGCCATCAATGCTGCGCTGCAAGAGTCCTCTATGGTCGCGGACCGTGATGCCCTTGTCCCCGACTAAATTGAGAACAGTGCCGTCAATGCCGCGTATTTCTCTAACGTCAACTGCAGTTGCAGTTCTATCCTGGCCGATTAAGTTACTGTTGGTTCCGAAGGCGCGCTCCAGCTTGCCTTCCGAATTTACAAAGACAGCACCGTCAAAGCGATCGACCATCCTGTTGCGAGAATCACGTGCGATGTACGCGTTGCCTTCTTTAACAAACGTCTGCCCCGACTCATCAGTGAAGGATTTTATCGTCGACCGAGGAGGAGTGCCTTCCCAGGTAAGGTATAAATTCTTTCCTCTGCCATCTTTAACGTGGACCAGAAGGTCATCGCCATTGTACTTTTGCTCGGTCTTGTCGGCATTGGTAACAGTGGTGTCTAACTTCTTGCCCTTGTCGTATCTGACCCGAGTTTCATCACCCTTGTCATTGCGATCGTAGGTCATTACAAGCGGCTGCTCTCTTGGACCAACGGCTTCATATGTTCGCCGGGTTCCATCGGCACCGATTATTTCGACGCGCGAACCATCCTTGGCTTCAATTGTTATTCGTCCGGTGCGCTCATCCATCTCTACTTTTTGAAGCTTCGGCTCGCCGGGTTTCAATGCTCCGTTGGCATCGTATTGGCGCCAGGTTGCGCCGTCATCTGTAGCAGAATAGCTGTTGTCGCTGTTGTAGAGCCGGTTTACTTTGCCGTTGGGACCGAAACCAACTCTTTGTTTCTCGCCGTTGGTGCGCTCAATTGTGGCCGTTCCGGTGGTAAGATCTCTGGAAATAGTCTGTCCTTCCGGTCGGATGGTAACAGAGCGAGACCCTTCTTTGATGATATTGATAGTTCCGTCCGCACCAACGGAAACGTTGCCGGCAAACTTTTCTTCCTTGTATTGTTTTGATTCTTTGTCGTAATACCGGCGAGTCCAATCGCGTCCATTTTCGGAGGTGTATTTATCTGCGGGCCCTCTTTCTCCCTTGTTCGTGATGGAAATTTCAGAGAAATTGCCATCTTTTTGCTTAACATCAATTGTGCGACCGTTGCGATCCATTACGCTCTCGATCTGACCTTGCGTATTTTTTCTAACAACTTCGCCACCAGGCCCGGTGCGCGTTAAGTGTTGCGAGTCGCCGACCTGTTGCCATCCGTCAGCAAAGGTTCGCACGCGTGCCGGTGTCTCGCCTGGAATGGCTCCATTTGATTCGGCCCCGCCGGTACGAGGATCGAATGTCTGCAGTCCGGTCCAGGTCTGGCCCATCTTCATGTTGGCGGATCTTATGTCTGGATGATCCGTGTAAATCCATGTGGGATTGTTCGAGTCTGAACGCGGTACTTTGCGCATCACAACATCTGTTTTCAGAGAGCCATCGATGTTTCTGGTACCGGTTTTGATCACCTCAAGATTTTCTGCGGGGCCGTCGCCGTGAACTCGATAGTGATACTCGCTAATGTTGCCGTCGGGGCGCTCCACGACATAGCGGAAATCGCGCCTGCCGTTGAACTCTGAGGAACCTTCCAGTCGCTTGATTTCAGTTCCGTCCAATTTGCGGACATACTCGACTTTGTTGCGATCCGACAGCTGAACAACTTCGCCTTCGGGAGTCAGTTCAATTTTAGATCGACCTAAATTTACTCGCTCCGAGCCGCGGGACTGAATCAACTGGCCGCCTTCATTCTTCCAATTAATGGTCTGACGCGTTCGGGGATCGGTAATCGATAATTCGAGAATGGCGCCTTTGTCATCGCGTTTGGCAGTAACAATCTTGCCGTCGGCGTTTGCAACTGCGACCGCTTGACCTTTTGCATCAAGCTGAATCGCTGATCCGTTATCGTGCAGAGAAATGGAAGTGGCTTCAGGTACCAGCTTGCGCAGACCGAATCGTTCCGGCGGCGCAAAGGTGGTGGTTTCTTTCGACGGATCTCTGGTAATTGTCGCATCGCCCGGTCCGGGAATCTTGAACCCGTACTTGCCGTCAGGTTTGACAAACAATTGGCCGGTTACCCGCTGACCTGTTGCAGGATTGATGAAGGTTCGACCGTCGAATGAATCCCAGCGAGTGCCGTTCGATTCGCGAATGCTGACGGTACCGTTTTCTCGCTTTATTTCAAGCGTTCCCCTGTTGGCCAATCCTTCGACTTTAACAACTTGCCCCTTATCGTCCATGGTGGCAACCGAGCCGTCTCTATTGTGTACTTTGCTTGTGTCGGCTCGTGAGCCGTCAGGCTTCCAGGAAATGTTTTCTCGTCGTCCGTCGGCAGAATAGCGATCGGTGTCTCTGAAACCGTTGCCGACCCGCTCACGTGCAATGATACCCTCCGTCGGCGACATGACCACCTGATCGTGGGTAACAACAATCTTTTCCTGCCCCGGGCGCACACGCGGATCCGGCACCAGAGACGGTACCGTTGTGCCCGAAGAAATTTCCATTATGTTTCTGACATTAGAGGCAATAACGGCACCACTGCCCTTGTCGACAGTCAAACTGCCAATATTCCAGAAGTTCTTGGTCGGGTCGAGCGGAACCAATTCCGTAGAGCCTGGCGATTTCGGTACTTTGAACGTTTTCCAATAACCTTGTTCGGGCTTTGTCGCATCTTTCAGGTACGTGGTTTCTTCGATTCCGTTGGCAGCAACAGTTGTTATTGTTCTTACTCTATCGGTGTCGCCGATGTAGTCTATGGTGCTGACTTCTCTGGCTGATCCTATGGTCTGCCTGATGCGACCGTGTTCGTCGCGAGCAACCATGGTACCGTTGGAATTGAATTCGACCTCTTTAAACAGCGTCTTATTGCCGCTGTCTTTGGCGTCGGTTACGCCCTCTGCAAGCGTTCGTTTTACTTTAGTGCCATCCGGCGACACTTCAAAGGTTGCCTTGACGTTGGTTAGTGCACCATCCTTCACCAGATATAGTGCCTTATCGTCCGGTGCCCCTGGCTTGCGACGCCAGACATTGCCGTTCTCACTTATTTCCTTGAGCTCTGCTCCATCCATCTGAATTCGGATGGATTTGCCAAAACGATTGATAATCTCCTTGTCTTGCGCCGACATCATTTCCACGGCAGAGCCGTCAAGGCGCAGCTGCATGGACGGCTTGCCCGCTTCCTGGATTTTGTAGCCGTTTTGATCTACCGTCCGGGTGGCAACAATTTCAGGATCCTGCGGGCGGTGGAGATTCTTCCATCGGGTTCCGTCCGCATTTGCCTGCCAGAGTCCGGTCTCATCCTTGACTCCCACCAGAGACTTGTTATCGTCCGACCAGAAGAATTGACGCTCGAACCCTCGACCGTCGCGCATACGCACTATTTTGTCGGCTTCGTTAGTTGTGACGGAAGTATTGTCGGGCTTGAAGACCGTTGTTTCCTTTCGGGCATCGTCGTATCGCTGGACTACTCCACCGGGCCTTAGAACTACATCAACGCGCCCCTCAGGACCGTTGCCGGAAAATTTGATGGAGCCATCCGGTTGAACTCTTGGCTCTCCGTAAGCTTTATCCGACGATCCTCTCCGTATCCATGTTTTGCCTGCGTCAATCGAATCCCAGCCCCGTCCGGAGTTATCATAGATAGATGCACCTTTTCCGTCGGGAGTTCGGGAGATTTTGATAAATTCGGTCGATGGTTGCGCACGAAAGACGTCCGTCACTTTGTTGTTTCGATCAAGCAAGACGCGATTGCCGGATGAGTCGATTTCTTCGGCAGACCGCAAAGAACCGGTTCTTTCATCAAATACATTCACTCTTGATGAGATCAATTTGTTGTTGGCGTCAAAAACTTTTGCTTCCTGAGTTTGCAGGCTGTTGTTAGCTTCTTTAACCTTGAATTCACTGCGGCTTGAAGCGTGCTTGAGCGTGCTCACGCCGCCTTCCGTTGTTACAGTGATTCCTAGCCTGGTTAACTCGTTCCTGTCGCTGAGCATCTGCTTGCCACGCACATTGATGAGCGCTTCAATAGCGGCGGACTTTTGTTGTGCGGTGGAGTTTTCCGCAGTCACAACTTGTGCCAGCGTGTCACCGATTTGTTTTTGTAGCTCCTGCAATCTCGTTGTACGCTGATCTGCCTGCAGATGATTGACCGAATCGGGCAATTCCTTCAGAGCTTGTCCCAGTTCCTTGCTCATGTTGGTTTTTAAGGCCTGCAAAAATCGGTTGGTCTCCGGCTCCGGCTTGAAATGCTCTGCCATGGCCACAAGCATTCTTGTCCTGGCTTGTTTTTCCTCGGGGTTTGTTGAACTCAATCCGCTCAACAAAGCTTCTCGTACAGTCGGTGGCAAGGACATTCCGGCTACCATTTCTTTGAACAGCGCAACGGCGGTGTCCCGGTTGGTCGTTACGGAATCTCGGGCGTTAAGAACGGCCAACAGAGCGCGGACTCGCGTCTTGTCGTCGGACGCTAATGCAATCATGGCCCGCCGGGCGTCGTTTGCATTGGTTCCTTCGGAAGCAGCAAGTCCGGCAAGTACACGCAATGCACCTTCGCGACCTTCAGCCGCAGACTTCTGGAGAGCAGCGATGTCCTCCTTCACCTTTGGTGCGAGATCTTTCTCTGACGATGCAGCAACCAGGTATCTTTGCAGAACGGCTTCGGAAGTGGTACCGGATTTGATGGTATCGCCCAGAGCAGCAAATGCCGCGGCTCTTCCATCAATAACTAGCGGTTCCTGCCCTACCCGAGGAATGGTCACAGGTTTCGATGAAAGCGCTACATCCAGCGCGGAGGCGAAGAGCTTTGCCTTGGCGCTATCGTTGTTCTGCTCCGCTCTGAGCATGGCAGCCGTCATGGCCTGCGCTTCCGCCGGTGAGATGGCACCGTTAACCATGCCGGTTTTTTGAACCAGCATAGTGGTTGCCAGCGTCTCTACGTTCTTGCGCTGTGCCTCGGTAAGCTTACTAAGATCCGGTATTGGCAGCTCCATTCCTTTTTCACGTCTACCTGATTCACGAGTTTTCTCCTGCGCGGCCCGATCACCATTGTTAATCAACATGGCAACGGCTAGCTGTGAGTAGGGATTCCCTCTCTGTGACTGCTGCAAAAGCTGTTCAACTTTCCGTGCAATCTCAGCAGATGCTTTGGCAGGGTCAGTTTCAGTTACATTGTTTATTTCCGCAATCAACTGGGATGTGTTGGCCCGGTTGTAGGTATCGCGCAGTCGATTTGTCAGTGCAACATCACCGACTGCCAGCGCCGCCTCGAAGTCTTTTTGAACTCTCTCCTTCAGTCTGCCGAACACTTCCGGCTTGCTATCAGGCGATACACCTTTGGTCAAATCCGCGATTCTGGCATCCAGAATGGTGCCGGGCAAATTTGAGCCTTCCCCCGGAGCAAAAAGTTTGCCAATGCGGTCGAGCGCTTGCATCCGCGAGGCCGCGTCTTTGGCAGCTAATTGAACTTTCAGGCCGTCCGGAGATCTTTCTAAAGCTTGCAGGTTTGCTTCTACAAGTCTTTTGCGATCGTCTGCCGGTGTCTTAACTCCTCCCAGGGCGATAATTGCATCCCGGGCCGCCTTGTTGTCGGGGTTTGCCTTCAATAGGTCCTGTAGAGCGTTAATGGACCTGAGAGCATCGGTGCTCTTTTGATCGGTTTCCACCGGACCAACGGCTTTGAGAGTTGGAGGTCTATCAGTGGTTTTGGCGCGCTCCATCGAGGCGTTGGTGGCAATGGCGCCAAAATCGCTTTTTTGATTGAACGCGCGCATCGCTTCGGCAAACTCCGCCCGCCTCGACTCCGGAACAGCGATTCCGTTGTTCTTGAACGATCTCCAGGTGGCGTCCTCGTTCAGCTTGTAGTTTCCATCACGAGTAAGAACGACTTCATTGCCGTTGCTGTCCTTAGCGAATGTCTCAACAACACCTGTAAGCTCAGGTTTTGTAAGAGTGCGCGGCCCGTTCGGTTCCTCTTTCCATTTGAACTCCGTCTTAAGAGGCAGGGTAGTGTCACTGCCGGTGCGCTCTATTTTTTGAGGAAGAAGATGTTTGCTGCCTCCGTCGACTGACTTGATAAACGTATAAGTTGTGCCTGCTTTTGAGTCCGTCACGGTCACCACATCACCGGTGCCTGGTTTACTCTCGGTCCTGACGTTTACGCCGGCAGCTTCAAGCCCTTCCTTACCGAAGAAAGTTGTCAGCGCCATAATGGCAGTTTCGCGTGCTTTGCGATTCGATTCGCCTTCAGCCGACGCCTTACTGATTAGTTCTCTTCTTAGCTCTTCGCGCTGTTCCGCTTTCAACTTCGGCACATAATCGGCCATGCTATTGATGGATTCAAGAGAGAGATTGTTCTTGAAGCTATTAAAAACATCCTGAGTCATCGTTTCCGGCGACCAGGTCAATGTATTGGCCGCATAGCGATTTTCCAAAGCTGCCGGACTCTTCAAAGCATTATCAAGCGCAGTCGAAACCAGCCTCTTAAGCTGCTCTTGCTCTGCGGCAGGCAATCCCTTGCCAATGCTATCGAACCCGTCCTTGTCGCTACCGATTGCTCGGCCGAGCATGGTAATGGTCCAATACTCCGAGGTTCGTGGAGGTTGGTCCGACGCGATCGCTTCGATTACCATGTGTCTGGTCGACGGATTTTCAGCAAAGGGCTTCAGTGCCTCATAGGCACGGCCTGCTTCCCTGATGTCTTCGTTTGCGCCGCGGGCAACTTCAGAAAGACCTCTGATGGAGGCCTTGAGCATGCCGCGCGTAACAGCGAGCAAAGCTTCGTTGCGAGGTTGGGCCGACTCAAGTGAAGTCAGATTCGCGCGGAGAGTGTCAGCTGCTGTTTTGAAGACAGTACTGGCATCCGGCAAGCGTGAAGCGGCTTCGCGGACAAGAGCGTAGTCATTCCTGGCTAAGAGCTCCGGGGGCAAGGACAAAATTTTTCTTGCCTGATCGGGCAACATATTCTCATTCAGCGCCCTGATTTCATCATCTCCGGCCTTTGCCCCTAAGGCTGCCAGCGCATCAAATCCTGCATCCCGCCCGTTCCGGGTGTCTGACCGGAGAGCCGCCTGGATCGCCGTTTGCAGGTCACGCGTCACCAGTCCGGTTCTCGATGCCAGTTCGGATGCTGCGACTAGACCGGGAAATCCATCAGCCTGCGCAGTAGTTCGCGACTTCAAAAGAGCATCGATCACCTTTGGCGTCTTGGTGTGATCCGGATTCTCCCTCCCGATGTAAGACTTCAAGACTTCGATGGCGGCTTTGGCCTGCTGATGATCGCCATTTGAACCATTGGCGATTGCCGCAAGACCTACAATAGCCTGATCGGCAAGAGCCGGATTGGCAAATTTCCGAGCAAAGTGTTCAACAGTATAATCACTGCTGCTTGCTGCCAGGTTCAGCGTGCTTTCCAGTGCCTTTAATGTATCGATTTCCTTTCGCAATTCGACAGCTTCATTGCCTGCCTTCCTTTTGAGGACATCTTCCATTGCTGTCAGCGCTTCGGTTCGTTGTTGAGGCGTTGAAGCGGCAGACAAGAATTTTTCGTGACTTTGCTTCCATTTCTGGTCGTCAGCCTTTCGTTCTTCCTCGATCTTCCTCTCGTCGGGTATTTCTACGTTGTCCGATCCCCGCATCAGTGCACGGAACGCACGAACTGCCAGGAAATTACCTTCGTGCGTGCTTTGGTTTATTCGCCCTGGTAATTCCTTACCTTCCGGTGGATCGATAGTCTTGCTGAGATCGCTGGTGTGAAGCCACCGTACCTGCCCGTTACTTTCCCGTACAGCCTTATAGCCGTCGTCGAATTCGAAAATCGTTTTACCGTTATCAGTTTGGTAGGAGACGACACCTACCCCGTCCTCTCCTACTGCATACTCAACATGTCGAAGGGTTATCGGCTTCGACTGTCCGTCGATCGAAATCGAATAAGTGCCATCAGCCGGATTTAGAAGGAAAAACTCCCGCCGGCTATCGGGCATAGCCAAATGTGC
Organism: Candidatus Obscuribacterales bacterium; assembly: GCA_019752635.1. Lineage (GTDB taxonomy): Bacteria > Cyanobacteriota > Vampirovibrionia > Obscuribacterales > Obscuribacteraceae > JAKFUT01. The sequence continues at coordinate 147,670 of JAIELX010000053.1, forward strand.
CACTTGCCCGGAATCGTCATATGTGACAAATGGAGCGACAAAGGCAGGCCCCGGAGAAGGTGTTTCAAAGGGATTTGTCGTGAACAAGTCGGTAGGAAGATTATCGACATCTTGTCGTTCTCGCCTGTCTTCAACGCTCCTATCATCTTCAGTCATGATTGATTAACTCAGCGGGGGTATGCTTTAACGCTATGCCCGCCTGTGGGGTAGGCCTCTCTGCCGGCACCAGCGTTAGAAAGTCCGACAACAATTTCGAATCAATCATCGTTTACCTTGTGTCAGACCAAAGATTGCGGCAGGGCAGCCATGGAACAAACGTTAGTCACTGCAGTTTGCTTGCCCTCAGCTGCAGCAGCCAGTTTTTTTAGTAATCGGTAGCCTTCTTCCAGTGAGGAATTCGTTTTCTTGACTTCAGTAACTTCGGCTAAAAACCAGTCAATAACTTCTATGTTTGCTTGCTTGTCCTGAATGAGCAATTTTGGCAAATCCATCTTTTCCGCCCCCCAAAAGGCAACTTCTACAACGTAGTAGTTGCAGCTAAATTCAACGTAAATTGGTAATCTGCGTCCGGCGAACCAAGACAACAACTGGAGTCACGAACTATCGCGACACTATTGCTTATGTGTGTGTTGGCTCAATCAGAAAGTGCTACATGTTTAACTGTATTGGTGAAATATTGCAAAAAAGTTGAGCAATTTCCGCATAAGGTTAAAAGAAACATTTTCGGCGTGCGTGGTACATTGACTCAGCTCCTGTCGGCTATCGAACCAGAGTGACCCAACCACCGAAAATTTTGGACATTTCCCTTCCTTGTGCGAGCCTGGAAGATTCCAGCGGTTCGGGCACCCGAACCGTATTCTACGGGCTCAGTGATACAGGTTCGCCCCGGGGGGAGATGGCAAGGGGTGTGGAACACCTACCGCCCAGGCTTGCGCCGATGACATTGTTTGCCTACTTCGGCGAAGTGTTGCTGTTGGACGTCAGCGAACAGGCCGGTAGTGAAATTTCGTATGCTCATCTGGCAAAAGCAATGGAACCGTTTCAAGATTTTCCCGGAACTATGCCGATTCGGTTTCTAATCAGAGCGGGCTCAAAAGAAGAGAAGTCTCTAACTAGTGACGCGTTGTTGTTTTTGCATTCTCTGGGTACAGTTCTGGTTGGTTTGGACACAGACAGACTGGATCGACCGGGTGCAAACTTCGTGGAAGAGTTTCTGCGAGAAAATACCATTGTCTGGCTTCTTAATCTCGATCTCAAAGCGGTGGATATACGAGCACGTTATACATTGACGGCCTTTCCTGTTTTGCCGGATGCACCGGGCGATTGCCCGGCTCGCGCTATATTGTTGGAAGACACCGGGGCGCAGGAGTGATCATGGAAGTCGATTTGGAATTTGCGCTTTACGACATCTCGAACACTTGCTTTCATGCGACACTTGAGCAGGCCTTCCGAGCTGATCGCTTTACCACTGCCATATTGCCTGAAACTCCCGGTGCGCAGGACGAACTAAGCCCCTTCACTGGGCAGTGCGCCGTCGCCGATCTAAGCCGAAATGCAGTACCTGAAGTGTCTGTGGAGGAAATTGATCATCTCCTTGACCAACTTCAAATGATGTCCACCAAATTCAGCAAACGATACGGTTGTGAAGTTCCAGTTCCACCTCGCGTCTTGCTACGGCTTCAAGAGCGGGTATTCTCCTCTAATGCCTTGGCTAAACTGCTCAAGAGTTTCATCTTGCTGGGCATTGATGCTGGAACATCGGACGTTCGCAAAAACGATGCACTTATCGTTCAAGCGGGGCGGTCCCGCGTTTTTCTACTTGCCAATGTGATGCTGCCCGAAATAGATGACGGTATCCTATACGACCTGTATGCACCACCATTACTGGTCCGGTCAGGCACCAAATTTCTTCCGGCTCGCGCCATTCTTGTTCCCCGCTAACTTCATCAAGAAAATTGCCGTTGCGAACCAATCTTGAACAGCGGCTGTAATTGCTGAGCAGTGGTCGCACTCTCACTCAAATCCTCAACCCGATGGTTTACTTCAGCCACTCAGATTTGCCTTGTCGTGCGCCTCGAGCGAAGCATCTTCAATAGTCCTACTACGGACAGGGCTCCAGGCTACAAACTATCGTTGCCAACCGGCGTTCAGACAGAAGCCTCAATCTAAACCTTTCCGGTAGATGAACGACGTTCTTCGGTCCCGAATTCGTTCAGCTCCGTAGCTACTCACACTCTGGATTCGACACATTCGCCGACAGACTCCCGGACGACGAAGCGGCTGCCCTGGCGGGTGCCGCGGCGGCGCATTTCAGCAACAATTTTTTCCATGATGCGCGACTTCTCAAATGACCATTCCGGTACCAGCAGCTCATCGCGCTTACCTTCCGCCACCAAACGCATGATCACCATTTCCGGTGGCAACAACTCTAGCGCGTCAGCTACTAATTGAACGTAGACGTCTTCATCCAGCAGCGGAAGTTTGCCCAGCCGATAATCAACTTCCATCGGCGTTCCTTTATAGACACAAAGTTGATGGATCTTCACACCGTCAACTCCGGAGCGAGCGACACGACGAACCGTCTCCATCATCATTTCCGGAGTTTCCTCCGGCAGCCCGAAGATCAAATGCGTCGCAGCGGGGATGTCTCGCTGCTTGGCACGCTTGACCGCATCGAAAAATTCCTCGGCAGTATGCGCCCTGTTAATCAAATCGAGAGTGCGATTGTGCGCACTCTGCAGGCCCATCTCAAGCCACATAAAAGACTTGCGATGAAACTCGGCTAACAAATCCAGAACATTGTCCGGAACGCAATCAGGCCGAGTTCCGACACACAATCCAACCACGTCCGGATGTTGCAAACCGCTTTCGTACAAGACGCGCAAAATGCCCTCCGGAGCGTACGTGTTGGAGAAAGCTTGAAAGTAAGCTAAAAACTTTTCAGCTCCATACCGACGCCTGATTCTCTCGACACCGGTAATCAGCTGGCTCTTCACATCGAGCGCCGTGTCTATAGTCGGAGCACCGGACCCGCGCTCATCGCAGAAAGTGCACCCGCCGAATGCGCGCACGCCGTCCCGATTAGGACAGTCGAATCCGACATCAATCGGTACGCGGTAGACCTTCGCGCCGAATCGTTCGCCCAGGTAGCTGTTAAAGGAACGATACGGCAGTGGTTCGGCCACCGGTTTAGCCGCAATCTTGTCTGCTGAGTCGGAAGTACAACTGGTCGGAACTTTCATGGCGATTCTCTTAAGCGATCGCTATACCTTATGTTGATGTCGACGTGTTGGCAAGCGAAACCGTCAGGACAAAGGTGTCTTTGGAAACGCAGCTTAATATTCGTCGACGTTTGACCTCGCAAAACAGGCTTCAACAGGCAGATATTACTATGAGTTATCAACATAGGGCATCTCAACTTGACGCAGAGTTGTCATCTTTGTTATTCTCCCCATTCGTTACCTGGTTGCCCCCATCGTCTAGAGG